>DITU01000050.1 GCA_002422905.1 Verrucomicrobia bacterium UBA6176 | reverse complement strand
TCACGGATGGACACGGATGGGAACGGCCTGCCGCACAGAGATACTGGACTGGCGCGGGTGACCCGCCGGACTCAGGGAAGTTGGGGACCACGAAAGACACGAAACACACGAAAAGGGAGGAGGCGGAGGATGAAAAGGAACGGGGAGGATTTCACGCAACGGCGCGAAGCTCGCAACGCCGGAGAGAGGGGTTCTGTCGGGCGGTTGTTTTGCGGGGACGTTGCGGGCTTTGCGGCGTGGCGTGAGGAATTCCGGGAAAAGAGATTTCGCGCGGAGGCGCAGGGAACGCGGAGGGGGGAAGGGTTTCACGCGACGGCGCAACGCTCGCAACGCGGGAGAGAGGGGGGCAGGCGGGTTGCTGGTGGGCGGTTGTTTTGCAGGGACGTTGCGGGCTTTGCGGCGTGGCGTGATCGAGGACCTCGTGGGTCGCCGGAACGGGGTGTACCTGGCAGGGTCTTACTTCTGCACCATGAATCCGGCGTTGGCCCAGTTGGCGAAATCTTCGCGGGAGCCGTTGCCGGCATCCATGGCGACGAGGCTGATCAGCTTTGCGCCCTCGGGGATCGCCACATCGAACCGCCACGCCGGAGAAAGAACCCGCATGACGGGGCTGGCAGCGACTTCCTTGCCGTCGATGAAGACTTTGAAGACGACGCTTGGGTGCATGGCGAGGTTTGAACCGTTGCTGATGGAGACCAGGTTTTCATCCGCACCGGCCAGCGCGACGAATCGCTTGTACCCGGGCTTGATTTCATACATCAGCGCACAGGGCGCGTGGACGCCGATGCCTGTGAGGTAGGTTTGGCGGTTTATCTTCAAGGGGTGGCCGAGGTTGGACTTGTTCTTCTGAGGGGGTTGGGTGTTCCCGGAGTAGCGGACCTGTCCGCCATAGGTGTGACCGAAGCCGACGTTGCGGACCGGTTGCAAGTCGCCGATGGCGATGTCGGGTTCTGGCGGCATCGGGATCATGCGGGTAAAGGATCCTTCCGATTCCAGGCAAGCTACCCGTCCGTCGTGAAAGGCGGCGGCGCGCAGATGCGTGGTGTTGGTGAACACGAGCGGCTTGGTATAGAGCTTGGCGGCGGGTGACGGCTGGGAACCATCGAGTGTGTAACGGATCTGCGCGTCGGGATTGAGCGGAGCCGTGAGCGTGACGGTGATGGGTTGCTCGAACAGATGTGGGCGCATCGGCGTGCCCCAGGGCGCCATGCGCACCGGGTCCACCACCGAATTGGGATCCCACATCCCCAACCGGATCAGCTCCTGTTGGAAATGGATGGTGGGTGCGAGGTGCTTTTCGAAATGCTCGATCACCTGTTCCGTGTTCAGGTCCGGCGTGAAGTTGCGGGACGGATCGTAACCCGGATGGGCATCGGTCATGTCCCGTGCGAGGACGCAGATGAGGCCTGCCTCTTTCATGGCGCGCAGGCCCATTGGTTTGCCCAGGAGGCAAACCTGCGTGTGAAACCCGACATAGATCAGATGCGTCAGTCCGTACTTCCTGCAGATGGCGAAAACCTCGGCCTGGGTGTCGGGCATCAGGTCATCATGACCGATCTTCAGAGCCGGGTGCATGCCATCCCAGCCATAGTTCACCGCGCACCGCTCACGCCCGCACGCGCAACCGCCAGCGTCCGGAACCGGCGGACACGTCACGTCCATGATCCTGGGCACGGTGACTTTCGGCAGCGCGAAGATGGCTTCGCGTTGGGGGTAGCCCGCGTAGCTTTCCACCACGTCGCTCGGGCAGAGCATCACCGTCATGCCGAGCGCGCGCGCGGATTCCAGCGCCTTGTTCATCCGCGGCACGAATGCATCCACGCGCATCGTCGCGGTCTTGCACCAGTGAAAGTTCCACACATCCACGGCGATGACACCGACCCGCTTTGGATCGACATGTTCCTTCTGGAGAATGGCTGCACCCGTCCCAGGATCGCGGCGTTGCAATTCCAACGTCAGGCCATGCACGGAAGCGGTGACGAAGAGATTGAAGAGGAGCAGGAAGGTGGTCAGACGGAACAGTACGGTTGAAGAGATGCGTTTCATGGGCTGGAGAATATCTGGCGGACGATCCGCATCGTGTCAGCTGATGATGGATCGGACGACGTCGCCGGCGACATCGGTGAGGCGGAAATTGCGGCCGTCGTGCAGGTAGGTGAGTCGTTCGTGATCGAAGCCAAGCAGGTGGAGGAGGGTCGCGTGCAGGTCATTGACGCTGACCTTGTCCACGATGGCTTTGTGGCCGAGTTCGTCGGTAGCGCCGTGATGGACGCCGGCCTTCACGCCGCCGCCGGCCAGCCAGTAGGTGAAGGCATGCGGATTGTGGTCGCGACCCGGATTGTTGCCCTTCTGCGACACCGGCAGGCGCCCGAATTCGCCTCCCCAGATCACCAGGGTTTCGTCGAGCAAACCGCGTTGCTCCAGATCGGCGAGCAGGCCGGCAATCGGTTGATCCGTTTCACGGGCGAAACCGCGGTGATTGCCAACGATGTCCTCGTGGCCATCCCAACTGCGTTGGTTCTCCATTCCACCGGAATAGATCTGCACACAGCGGACCCCGCGCTCGACCATGCGCCGTGCCATGAGGCATTGGGCGGCGAAATGGCCGCAATGTTTCTGGTCCAGGCCATAGAGCTGCTTGAGGGAATCGGGCTCGCGTTCGATGTCGAAGGCTTCGGGTGCGGCGGTTTGCATGCGGTAAGCCAGCTCGAAGCTTTCGATGCGCGCGCTGAGTTCGTTTTCCGCCGGGGATTGCGTGAGGTGATGACGGTTGAGCCGGGCGAGGAGATCGAGTTGGGCGCGTTGGGCGGCTGCACCCATGCCGGCCGGCGGATTGAGATTGTCGATGGGCTGACCCTTGGGACGAAGCCAGGTGCCTTGATAGACACTGGGCAGAAAGCCGGCGCCCCAATTGCTGGCGTGACCCTTGGGCAGGCCGCGGTCGAGGGGATCGCTCATCACGACGAATGACGGCAGGTTGCGGCTTTCACTGCCCAGCCCGTAGGTCAACCAGGAGCCGACGCACGGGAAGCCCATGCGGGTCGAGCCGGTGTTGATCATGAACAGGGCCGGACTGTGGTTGTTCGACTCGGTATGGCAGGAATGGATGAACGCCATCTTGTCCACGTGCCGGGCCAGGTGGGGGAAGAGATCGCTCACCCAGGTGCCGCTCTGGCCGTGTTGCGCCCAGTCGAAGGGCGACTTCATCAGGGGTCCGACCGATTCGGTGAAGAAGCCGGTCCTGTTGTCGAAACCGTCGAGTTTCTTGCCGTCCTGTCGTGCCAGCTCGGGTTTGTAATCCCAGGTGTCGACCTGGCTTGGACCGCCGTTCATGAACAGCCAGATGACGGACTTGGCCCGTGTGGGAAAATGCGATGCGCGCGGCGCCAACGGATTGTTGGCGGCGGCCTGCGCGGAAGGCAGGAGAAGGCCGTTGTCCTGAAAGAGGCCTGCCAATGCCAGCAACCCGGCACCGCCGCCGGCGCGCCGGAGCATTTCCCGACGCGAATAGGGGAGGGGATCAGTCGACATAGATGAATTCGTTGAGGCCCAGCACGACCTGGGCGAAATCGGTCAGGGCCAGTTCAAGGGAATCGGATTTGTGTTCCGCCCGATACCGCGATTCCTGTTGTTCGATGAAGGCAACGGCATCGGCCTGTTCAACCGGGGTTGGTGGCCGATTCAATGCGAGGGCATAGGCACGGGCGACGGCTCCGGCGGATGAGGGCTGTGGAACGGGAGCAAGGCGTTTGGCGAAGGCCGCAGCCCAGGAACGGACGTGCGGGCTGTTCATGAGGAGCAAGGCCTGTGGTGCAACGGTGGTGGTGGGTCGTGTGGCCTGGCTGACGAGCGGTTCCGGGGCGTCGAAGGCCTGCATCGCGGGGACCAGTTGGCTGCGTTTGACCGTGAAGTAGATGCTGCGCCGGCGACTGGCCTGGTCGAGGGTGCCGGGTCCGAACATCTGGGGGTCGAGCACGCCGGAGACGAAGAGGAGCGAGTCGCGGACCGCCTCGGCTTGCAGACGTTGGGGAAGCCTATGGGAGAGGAGGGTGTTGGTGGGGTCGACCTTGAGTTTGGAGGGATCGGCGCCGGTTGCCTGCTGGTAGACGGCGCTGCCCATGATGAGCTGGTGGATGTGCTTGAGCCGCCAGCCGCCGCGGATGAGTTCGGTGGCGAGCCAGTCGAGCAATTCCGGGTGCGTGGGTTTG
This sequence comes from Verrucomicrobia bacterium UBA6176, assembly GCA_002422905.1. Lineage (GTDB taxonomy): Bacteria > Verrucomicrobiota > Verrucomicrobiia > Limisphaerales > UBA9464 > UBA6176. Next base: position 30,706 of record DITU01000050.1, on the reverse strand, counting down.
GCACCCTGAAGCCCGAAGTCGTTGGGAGTGGCGACGAGACCCTGGCCGAAGTGATGTTGCCAGAGTCGGTTCACGATCACGCGCGCGAGCAGGTGGCCGGCGCCCTGATCGGTGTCGGTCATCCAGTTCGCCAATGCGCGACGGCGTCCGGAGAACTTCGCCCCCTCCGGCGGCTGCCAGTGCCATCGCTTCTCCTCTTCGGTGTCGCGCAAGAGGACCTGGAGGAAACCCGGGGTGGCAACGCCCCGTTTCAGGTCGGTGCTGCCGCGGTGGAGGAAGTGGGTTTCCTTGAAGAAGTCCGCCCCCTGCGTGTGCATGCGCAAGGCCGGATACCCTTCGGCACAGACGAGTACTTTCGTGAGCGTCGGTTTGGGGACCTGCCGTGCGTGGCTTTCAACTTTGGATTGCCGCGCCCGCCAGCCGGGATCGGATGCCTTCCACAAGTTGAAGAGCACGGGACGGTCGGCAGCCGAAAGCAACGACGGCGTCGTCCCGGAGTCCCGGAGTGTCGCAAGGATTGTCGACACGGCCGGTGGCAAGGCATCGCCATCGAAGTCCGGCGTCTCGGCACTGGTCACGGCGAGACGCGGGCGCCCGATGTTATGGCGCGTGTTCAGGTCGAACTCGAGTTGGACAACGAGGCGTGTACCGGTGGCGAACCCGATTGGCTTCTCGAATTCAAAAATGGCGATGTGATTCGTGCCGAACCGGGGGTCCACGGCCCACCCGGTCTTCGGTTGGTCATCGATGGCGGCGGCGATCGAGAGCGAGTCCGCATTCTGTTCGAACGTGGCGCGGGGGCGGAGGAGTTTGACCTCATTGGTTTGACCACCGTCCAACGGGGATGCCCACACGCGGATGCGGCTCAGGCCGATGTTGCCGTTCCCGGCTCGGCCGGGTCCGCCCATCACCATGCTGGGATGGGAGAGTGCTTCCAACCGGAGTGCGCGGAGTTCACGGCCTTTGGGAATGACGGTGAAGGTATAGGCATCGGAATCCCCATTCGTTCCCTCGACCAGGTAAGAACCGTCGTCGAGGTGTTTGAACGTGGCCCCGGCCCGGGATTTCAGTTCGACGGCTTCCAGCAATTCCCAGGTTGCCGGTGTCGGTTGGGGAGCTCCTGCGGAGAGCCAGGCGTCGAACTTCGAAGGCAGTTCGTGTTGTTCATACGATGCCAATGCGGCGAGCAGGGGAGCGTGGTCGAGATCGAAGGTTTCCTTCGCGCGCCGATGCACCTCCGGTTGGAGGTCGAGATCGATGTCACTGCGCACGGTGGACGTGAAGGTCGACAGCATCCGGTAATAATCGCGGGTCGGGATGGGATCGAACTTGTGATCGTGGCACCGGGCGCATCCGACGGTCAGGCCGAGCATGGCGGTGCCGGTGGTGGCCAGCATGTCGTCCATGGCATCGTAGCGGGTACGTTCGACTTCGTTGGCGGTGATCTGGGTGGGAAAGACACCTGCGCCGAGGAAACCGGTGGCCATCAGGGCCAACGGATTCTCCGGCTCGAATTCGTCGCCGGCGAGTTGCCAACGGATGAACTGATCATAGGGGAGATCGGCGTTCAGGGCTTTGATGACAAAGTCGCGATAGTGATAGGCATTGGGCCGGTCATTGTCGTGTTCGAAGCCGGAGCTTTCCGCGAAGCGCGCCACATCGAGCCAGTGTCGCGCCCAACGCTCGCCATAACGCGGACTGTCGAGCAGACGGGCGATGGCCTTCTGTGGGGCGTCCGGCGACGTGTCGCGGACAAACGTGTCCAGATCTTCGGGCGTCGGCGGCAGGCCGTGCAGATCGAACGAAGCGCGACGCAGGAACGTTCGCCGATCCGCGGGCGGGTTCAGGGTGAGGCCCTGGGCGTCCAGTCGGGCGAGGATGAAGGGGTCGATGGGATTCCGCGCCGAGTGGGTGGACTGGAGCGGTGGGGGATCAGTGCGTTGGAGGGGTTGGAAGGCCCACCATTGCCGGTCGCGGTCGGTGATGGCGCCGCGGTCCTTCTGTTCGGTGGATTTGCCTTCGACGAGCGGTTGGTCATAGGGCGCGCCGTGATCGATCCAGGCCGCGATCTGTCGGAGGGCGGCTTCGGGCAGTCGGTCGGCCTTGGGTGGCATGTGGGGCTCCTGGGCGTGGGAGACCAACTGGAACAGGCGACTGGCCGGTCCGTCGTACAGCTGGACGGCGGGTCCTTCGGCGCCACCCCGGAGAAGTCCTTCCCGCGTGGTCAGGTCGAAGTCGCCTTTGGTTTTCCCGCCGCCATGACACTTCACGCAATGCTCGGTGAGGAGCGGGCGAATCTGGTGCTGGAACATTTCGATTCCCCGTTCCATGCGTTGGGCATGATCCGGGGGAATGTCCGGGATCGGGATCGTCCCGGCCGCAGCGCCCCACGTGAACGCGAGGAGGGTGTATGCAGTGAGCTTCATGGAGGGAGCATCGTTTCGACCGCACACGGGATTCGCCGGGGCGCCTCTTCCGTGGGTGTGGAGAGGGTATGGGTTCTGCGGCGGTTGGTGAATCGTTCTGTTGGGCTGCGCGATCGGACGAGGCGGTTGCAGGAACTGATGCCGGGTCTGGTCAACGGGGTTGGCACGTGATTCGCTTCTGACCAGTCATGAGGCCTTCAGAGGGATGGAACGGGATGGGTGGCCGGCAGGGATTCACCCTGATCGAGTTGCTGGTGGTGATTGCGATCATTGCGATCCTGGCGGGACTGTTGGTGCCGGCGTTGGGACGTTCGCGGGACAAGGCGCGGGCGGCGGTATGCCAGAGCAACCTGCGGCAGTTGGGAATGGCAGCGACCATGTATGATGGCGATCACGGGGTGTATCCGATCGGATGGCCGCTGGCGGAGTGGTTGAACGCACCGACGCCGCCGATCTGGTATCGGCAGTTGCAGCCTTATGTGGGGCGGAAGACGTCGGTGGCTGGGCAGGGGATCTTCATCTGCCCGGGTTCGATCCAGCGGAAGGATCAGCGGACCGGGGCGGCTTCAACGGCGGGCGGGTTCTGGGGTTACCTGGCCTACGCGCAGAACACCTTCATCAACAACGGGCAACGGACCGTGGGATCGAAGGACATCCTGGATCCGGTGGACACGGTTTTGTATGGGGACACAGATGGCTGGGATGCGTGCCTGTATCCGGATGGGGGGAACGGGGCGAATGTGTGTTACCGGCACAGCGGCGGGAACGAGCGCAGTGCGGAGACGGATCGCGGGGTGGCGGGAGCGCCGAAGCGTGGGAAGTTCCGGGCGAACCTGGGCTTTGCGGACGGGCATGTTGCCTTGAGGCGGGATGCCCCGAGGCGGCTGTTCACGCTGGCGCGGGATTGAGGGCAGGGGGGTGGTGTGAATAGGACTCATGGGACTTATAGGGCCGATAGCCCGGGTCCATGGCCACACAGCCGATCACCCAGCCACGGGCTGGGACAATTCCTCGGCGGGATAGGTCCAGATCTCGGCAAGGGTGGGGTGGTAGTGGGGGATGGCGGCGAGTTGACGGGCGGTGAAGCGGGCGGCGATGGCGACGGTGATTTCGTGGATGAGTTCGCCGGCATGGGGACCGACGCAGGCGCCACCGAGGATCTCACCGGTATGGGCGGCGGTGAGGAGTTTCACGAATCCTTCCTTGGAACCGAGGATGATGGACTTGCCGTGATCGTTGAACGGGTACCGGGCGACGCGGATGGGGGTGTTGGACGCGTGGGCTGCGCGTTCGGTCAGGCCGGTGACGGCGACACCGGGATCGGTGAAGATGACCTGGGTGAGGAGCCTTGAATCGAGGGAGGCGGGTTCGGAGGGATTGAGGAGGGTACGGGCGGCGGCTTCGGCCTGGAGGATGGCGACGTGGACGAGCTCGTGGGGACCGCAGCAATCGCCGGCGGCGAAGATGTGGGGTGCAGTGGTGCGTTGATGGGAGTCGACGCGGACATGGCCGGAGGGAAGGAGTTCGACTCCGGCGTTTTCGAGGCCGAGATGGCGGGTGGCGGGGCGACGGCCGAGGCCGTTGAAGATCTCCTCGGCGGCGAGGGTGACTTCGCGGCCGGCCTCGTCGAAGACGATTTCCTTTTCGTTGGGGAGACAACGGATGTCGCGGATCCGGGTGTCGGTGTAGATCTGGAGTCCTTCGCGATCGAGGGCGGTTTCGAGTTCGTCGGTGAGATCGGGATCCATCCCGCTGAGGAGGGAAGGGCTGCGTTGGATGACGGAGACGAGGGAACCCATCCGGGAGAAGAACTGGGCGAATTCGAGGGCGACGGCGCCCCCGCCGAGGACGATGAGGGATTCGGGGATGCGATGGATGCGGAGGGCGGAATCGCTGTTGAGGGCGTTGGCGGTTTCGAGGAAGGGAAATGGGGGGGGCGCGATCTGGGAACCGGTGGCGATGATGAAATGGCGGGCGCGGATGGATTGACCGGAGGCGAGGGTGACGGTCTGGGGATCGGTGAAGCGGGCGTGACTGCGGATGAGTTCAAACGGGCCGTTCTCGAGTTGTTCCTGGCGGTAGCGGGCGAACTCGCTGATGAGGGCGTCCTTGTGATCGAAGAGACGGGCGGCATCGAGATCGATGCCGGAGGTCGTGATGCCCCAGACCTTGGCCTGTTCGATGGCATGCCGGAGTTCGGCTGCATGAAGGAGGGCCTTGGTGGGCATGCAACCGCGGAGGATGCAGAGGCCGCCGAGGGTTTCGGAGCCGTCGATGACGGCGACCTTCCAATCGGCGGCGGCGAGGGTGCGGGCGGCGGCGTAACCGGCGGAGCCGCCACCGAGGATCACGGCATCGAAATCGAACTGGGACATGGGGCTGATATTCCCGGTGCAGGGGGTTTGCTGCAACTTGCGCGTGCATCCGACCGGACCGCTTTCCATTATCGGCACCCGTGAGCGACATCATCTTTCCCCGAAGCCCGAAAGAGATCATGGCGGGATGGGCGTACCTGCCACGATTGGTGGACAAGATCCGGTTGAATCTGGCAGGGCGATTGCATCCGGATTACCAGGCCAACTTCCTGCACAAGGGATTCGACCGTCTGTGGTTTGACCGGGCGGGGATCCGACCTGAGCAACTGGTCGAGGTGGTCCGGCAATCCATCACGGACGGCGAGGTCTGTGATTGGGTGGCGAAGAACGTGAACCAACCGGGGTCGGTCCGGGATGCCCATCGGGAATACCTGTTCAATCACGGACGCCACGGGGATCCGGAACTGCGCGCCCGCCTGGAATTGAGGAAGGAACAATCCGGACTGGGACATCGGACGGATCTCGACACGTTTGTCGACTACATCGATGCGGACGAGAAGCGCGGGTGATGCTGAAAGCGGCGTTTCCAGCCGCAGATTGCGCAGACTACGCAGATCAAACCAATGGACGCAGGACAACGGCTTGTTGAGCTGTTGCGGTTCCTTTTGCCATCCGGGGGCCACCGGGGACCGTCACGTCCGATCGGCTGTGGCGGGTCCTGTCAGCGATTGGGATAGAGGTTGGCGACTTCCCTGGCATAGCCGTTGTAGGGAAGGGTGGGGATGCGGCGGCCGGTGCCGAGATCGCGTTCGGTGGCCTGGCTCCAGCGGGGATGGGGCACGTTGGGTTCCACGTTGGATTCGAAGGGGTATTCGGTGGGGGAAAGGCTTTCCCAGAGGGTGGCGGGTTGGCGATCGATGAGATCGATCTTCACGATGCTCTTGATGGATTTGAACCCGTATTTCCAGGGGACGACGAGGCGGACAGGTGCACCGTTCTGTTTGGGCATGGGTTTGCCGAAGAGACCGGTGGCGAGGAGGACCAGGGGATGCATGGCCTCGTCGAGGCGGAGTCCTTCGGTGTAGGGCCAGGGATAATCAGCGAGGCGCGCGATGCCGGGCATTTCTGCCGGGCGCAGGACCGTCTGGAACCGGACGAAACGGGCCTCGGGTTTGGGGACGACCTTTTCGAGGAGTCTGGCGAGGGGAATGCCGGTCCAGGGAACGACCATGGACCAGGCCTCGACGCAGCGGAACCGGTAGACGCGTTCCTCGGCGGGGGCGAGGGCAGCGAGGTCGTCGAGGTTGAAGTTGGCGGGCTTCTCGCAGAGACCCCCGACCGAGAGGGTCCAGGGATCGACCTTGAAGTTGCCGACGAGGCGATGGACGCGGTCCTTGGTGGTGCTGAACTCGTAATAGTTGTTGTAGGTGGTGACGAGTTTCTCGGGCGTGAGGGCGAGTGCAGGATTGAAGGCGGGATTCCGGGGAACGGTGTTGGTGGCGGGGGCCTGGGCAAGGGCGGCGGGGCCGAGCAGGAGACCGGAGCTGAGGAAGCCCATCTGGCGGAGGAAACGTCGGCGATCCTGGTGGATGGCTTCCGGCGTGATGCAGTGGTCGGGAAGATTCCAGGTGGGCCGGATGTGGATGAAGGCCATGGGGGAATGTGTCTTGGACCGTGGGGGTTGCCACCCAAAATTTCCGGGGGGCGAACGAGAGTCGGAGCGGTGGGTGGAACTCACCGCTCCGGAACGGGGATTGGGACGGCGGGTGGAACTCACCGCTCCGGTTCGTGGTGTGTGTGGATCAGTTGGCGGTGAGGGTGACGATGCGACCCTTGGCCATGCGTTTGAGGGAGAGGCGCAATTCGCCACCGGCAGCGATGGCAGTCTCGAACTCCTTCACATTGGCGACGGGTTGATCGTTGACGTGGGTGATGACCTCGAAGGGCTTGATGCCAGCGACGGAGGCGCGTCCCCCGGCTTCGACCTTGGAGATGACGACGCCGGGATCGTCGGACTTGCGCTGTTTGTAGCGGCGGACGTCGTAGGTGAGATCCCGGACGGTGAGGCCGAGGGCATCGGTCTTGTAGCGGGGGGCGGATTCGTAGTGGGTGGGGCCGGCTTCGACCTTCATTTCGATGCTCCGGAGCTTGCCTTCCTCGGCCAGTTCGAGGGTGAAGGGCCGGGTGAACCCGAGATCGGTCAGGGCGCGGGTGAAGGAATTCTCCGCAGCGGGCCAGGGGGTGGGCAACCGGTCGAAGATCTGTTCGGGGAATTCATCGAGGCGATCCCAGGGAAAGGGCTGACCGCGCAATGGATCGCCGTCCATTTCGACTTCGATGGGGAGGGGTTCGCCGGGGACCTTGAGGCGCAGGAGGATGGTTCCCGGGGTGATGCCGGCACGGGCGGCGGGAGAGCCGGGATGGACGTAGGTCACCATGGCGCCGGTATCGCCGTCGCGGGTCTGGTCGGACACGCCATTGGCACGGGCCAATTCCCGGCTCAGGGGTTGGAGTTCGGTGCCGAGCCAGGCCAGACGGTTCTCTTCGGCCTCGGACACGGGGACATTGGCGGGATCGGCGCTTTCAGGGAGGGCCTGGACGGCCCGTGCGAGCAATCGGGCTGGGGTCAAGTCGAACGGCGGATTGAACCGGCCCATGGGCCCGCGGGCGCGGTCGCGTCGGGGGACGGGCAGGGCGATGAGTTCGAAGTCGGGGGTGAACAGGTGGGCACGGGCGGCATCGGACATGTCGGAGAGTTCTGGAAAGGCTTCGAGACGTTGGCCGATGCGGACGGAACTGATGCGGGAATGGTGGAGGAAGCGGACCTGGGATTCGCCCTGCAACTGGAGATCGACGCGGTAGGAAAGGCGTTCGATGAACTGGGCGGCGGGTTGATTGGCGACCTTGAGGACGGTGGCGAGCGGGGTTTCGGGCTCGATGACGAGGGCGCCGTGATCCTTGAGGGAGGCGATGAAGCGGGCGCTGACAGCGGGACCGGACCCGGGATGGATCTGGATGCGCTGGAGACGGGCGGTGAGCGAAGGGCGAAGGGGGGCGAGGACGGCAACGCGGTTCGGTGCCAGGACGATTCCGAGGTAGTCCCGTTCCGTGCCGCCTGAATCGCCGGAGTCTTCCTCGTCATCCATGCGGAACCGGTTCATGCCGGCGCCGGCCTTGGTATTGGGGCTTCGGAAGCTGAGATGGACACGGACCAGGGTCGAATCGGCGAGGGTTCCCAAGCGGGTCAACTGTTCCTGATAAGCGAGGGCATCGATGCGGGGCCACGCATCCGGGTGGACCTGCCAGGAGTCGTCGGAGGGAAGGCGTCGACCGAGAAGGACGGCGAGGGGGACGCCATTGGTGGTGACGGCGAGGCCCTGATGTTCGAGGACGCGCCAGACGGGGCCGCCTTCGGGTTGCTGGATGCGTGGGGAAAACGGGAGGAGTTCCCGCGTCATGACACCCTCGACGCGGTAGAAGGTGGCGACATGGGCGGCCTTGCCCTGGGCGAAGGTGAGGGGGCGGGCGCCGGGGAGAGGGCTCTTGAGCTTGAGGAAGACGGCCCATTGATCGCGGGCGTAGCCCTCGACGGTGGCGGTGGTTTCGCCGGTGGCGGTGCGGATGTGGATGGCCTTGATGAAGCGGGGATGAACGGTCCAGTCGAGGGCGACGACGCGGTCTTCGGCGATGAGGAAGCCGGTGGTTTCGAGGGGACGTTCCTCGCTGACGAGTTCGGAGAGGGCGTGGATGGGTTGCTGTCGGGACCCGGCGTCATGATCCACCACGCCGACGGGGGGTTCGCCCTTGTCGAACTGGAGATCGATTTCAACCCGGACCATGCCGGGGGCGATGCGTTCGAGGAGTTCGGCGGAGGCCTGGGCGAAGAGGGAATGGGACCCCAGCAGGATGAACAGGCAGGTGAGGAGTGATTTCACGGCGAGGTGGATGGAATCGGGGAGTGGGCAGTGATGGAGACAAATTCGGAGACCAGACGGGTGGCGCGGGGTGCGACCTCGCGGGCGGTGTCGAGGACTTCCTGGTGGGAAACCTCGCTGGTGCCACCGGGCAGGCCGGCGGCGACATTGGTGATGCAACTGAGACCGGCGACGAGGACGCCGCATTCCCGGGCCGCAAGGGCCTCGGGAACGGTGCTCATGCCGACGGCATCGGCGCCGAGGGTGCGATAGGCGCGGATTTCTGCGGGGGTTTCGAAGGACGGCCCGGACACGGCGACATACACGCCCTTGCGCGGCTTGATGCCAGCCGTTCTGGCGGCGGTGGCGAGTCGCTTCTGCAGCCCGGAATCGTACGTGGAGGAAAGGTCGATGAATCGGGGGCATCCGGGCGGGGCAGGGCCGCGCAGGGGGTTCGCCCCCATGAAATTGAGGTGATCGGTGAGGATCATGAAATCGCCGGGACGGAATCCGCGACGGATGCCGCCGGCGGCATTGGTGAGGAGGAGTTCGCGGATGCCGAGGGCGGCGAGGACGCGGACGGGGAACAGGACCTGGGGCCAGTCGAAGCCTTCGTAGTAATGGGCGCGTCCGGCGAGGACGGCGATGGGGATGCCGTGCCAGTCGGCGAGGAGAAGGCGACCGGCGTGTCCGATGACGGAGCCCACGGCAAACCCGGGGATGTCGGAGTAGGGAAGTTCGATGGGATTGGGGAGGGCATCGGCCACGGGACCGAATCCGGATCCCAACACGATGCCGAGGCGCGGCTGGATCGGGCAATGACGACGAATCCAACGGACTGCGCGAGCCGGATCCGGCGTGGAAAGGGAGCGCTTCATCGGGTGGAAGCATGCTTGCGTGGAAACGGTGGGGTTGCAACCCAACGGACAGCGGGTTTTTGCTGCGGCCCGGGTTGGTCGCCGGGGGGATTGGGGACGGCGAGTGGAACTCGACCGCTCCGTGGGAGGGAGGGAAATGCCGGGACTTTGCCTCGGGATGAAACCGGCCCATGATCGGGACCTATGCCGGTGGATCGGTTGGAACTGGAAGATCGGGAGCGTCGGATCCTGGCGCCTTATGCCCAATTGAGCGTGGAGACGCGCGGGCGGGAGCATCAGGAGGATCCGCCGACGTGGCGGACGCAGTTCCAGCGGGATCGGGATCGGGTGATCCACAGTCGGGCGTTCCGTCGATTGGAGTACAAGACGCAGGTGTTCCTCAACGGGAGCGGGGATCATCTGCGCACGCGGTTGACGCACACGATGGAGGTGGCGGCGATTGCGAGGAACATCGCACGGGCATTGGGATTGAACGAGGACCTGGCGGAGACGATTGCGTTGGCCCATGACCTGGGACATCCGCCGTTTGGCCACAAGGGTGAGCACATGCTGGACCGTCTGATGCGCGAGCACGGCGGGTTCGATCACAATCGCCAGAGCCTGCGGATCGTGGAGGAACTGGAGCAGAAGTATCCCCAGTTTGACGGGTTGAACCTGAGCTGGGAGGTGAGGGAGGGATTGGCCAAGCATCAGACCGGATTCGATGTGCCGCCGGGGGGAGCCGCCTTCACCCATCATCAACCTTCGCTCGAAGCGCAGATCGCCAATCTGGCGGATGAGATCACCTACTACAGTCACGATCTGGATGACGGCCTGGATTCGGGGTTGCTGGATGAAAAGAAGTTGTTGCGGGAGGTGGAGGTATGGAAGGGGGCGGCGCGCGCGGTGAAGAAGAAGTTCGGCCGGTTGCCGGCGGAAAGCCGTCGTTACTACACGATCCGGGAAATCATCGATGGCCAGGTGACGGATGTGGTGACGACGACGGAGGAACGGTTGCGGGCGGCGGATGTGAAATCGGCGGATGCGGTCCGGGCGAACCGGAGGCCGTTGGTGACCTATAGCCTGGAGCGGAAGCGGCAGAACCAGGAGTTGAGGCGGTTCCTGTACAAGAACCTCTATTACCATCCGGTGGTGGCGGAGCCGAACACCCGGGCCATCCGCATGCTGGGTGAAGTGTTCAATTATTATATCGCGCATCCGGAACAGATGGGAGCGGCGGCCCGACGCCGGGAGGCGAAGGTGGGGCTGCATCGGGCGGTGTGCGATTATCTGGCGAGCATGACCGACCGTTACTGCATCGAGGAACATCACCGGTTGTTCGGCCTCTATGTCGGGCATTTCAAACCGGTGTGAGCAGGTTGGCGTGCTGATTTGCCGTGGAAGAAAGCGTCTCCGACGATGGCGTCACCCATGAACCCGGCAGTGATCCAGGAAGTCCCGATGCGAAGTGGAAACGGAATGGAATCCGGGGCGACATGGCGGTTGCCGGTGACGGCGGTGCGCGGGGTTGGGGTGGAGCGGGCGGGATTGCTGGAGCGGTTGGGGATCCGGACGGTGGGAGATCTTTTGATGCAGCGACCGCGGCGTCATGAGGATCGCCGGCAACTGGTGCGGGTGAAGGAACTGGAATTGGGAACGGCAGCGACGGTATCCGGGCCGATCGTGGCGTGTGGATTGAAGTTGTTCCGCAACAAGACGCGGTCGGTGTTCGAGTTCGTGGTGGATGACGGGACGGGGCGGTTGCATTGCCGTTGGTGGAATGTGCCGCAGTTGCAACGGGTTTATGCGGTGGGCCAGACGGTCCTGGTGTTTGGTCGGGTGAAGGCGATCCGCCCGACGTCGATGGATCATCCCGAGGTAGAGCGATACGAGGGTGAGGATGATCCGCGGGTGCACCTGAACCGATGGGTCCCGATCCATGGATTGACCGAGGGATTGAGTGCGCGGGTGATGCGGACCCTGGTGTGGAATGGACTGGAGCAGTTTGGTGGGGATGCACCGGCGGCGGACCCGGATTTGGTCCCAGTGAGGTCAGTGGATGGGCGTGCCTGGCCGGGTCGGGTGGAGGCGGTGCGCGACCTGCATTTTCCGGGGGAGATCGAGGCGGCGGAACGGGCGCGGCAACGATTCGCGCTGGAAGAGTTCCTGAGGTTGCAACTGGAGATCCAGCGACGGCGATTGAACCTGGAACGGAACGCAGTGGCCTGGGGGTGTGGCGGGGACAATCGCTGGATCCGGCCATTCCTGGCGGGATTGGGATTCCGGCTGACGACGGCGCAGACGCGGGTGTTGCGGGAGATCCGGTCGGATCTGGGGGGTGCGGTGCCGATGCGGCGGTTGTTGCAGGGGGATGTGGGTTCGGGAAAGACGGTGGTGGCAGCGTGTGCGGCGTTGATGACGCTGGAGAGTGGGCATGAGGTGGCGTTGATGGCGCCGACGGAGATCCTGGCGCGGCAATTGGCGACGAATTTCGGGCGGTGGCTGGGCGGGATGGGTATCGGGGTGGAATTGAGGGCGGGAGGTCGGGTGGAACAACTGGGGCGACCGGACGGGGCTGGGGCGCGGTTGGTGGTGGGAACCCATGCGTTGGTTCAGGACGGAGTCGGGTTCGAGCGGCTGGGGTTGGTGATCATCGATGAGCAGCACAAGTTCGGCGTGGTCCAGCGCGAAGCCTTGCTGAAGAAGGGGCGGCATCCGCACCTGTTGGTAATGACGGCCACACCGATTCCGCGGACGTTGGGTCTGACCCTGTACGGCGATCTCGATGTCAGTGTGCTGGATCAATCACCCGAGGGACGGCAACCGATCCGGACCCATGTGCGGAATGCGGGGGCGTTGCCGCGGGTATGGGATTTCGTAAAGGGTGAATTGGCCGCGGGTCGACAGGCTTATGTGGTGTGTCCGCGGGTGGCGGAATCGGAGCATGACGATGTCCGGGCGGTGACCCGGGAACATGTGGCCGTGAGCGGGGCCCTGGCGCCGGCGCCGGTGGGATTGGTACATGGCCAGATGCCGGGAGATGAACGCGACGGGGTCATGGAAGGCTTTCGGTCGGGACGGATCCAGGTGCTGGTGGCGACGCCGGTGATCGAGGTGGGGGTGGATGTGCAGAATGCGTCGGTGATGGTGATCCTGAGCGCGGAACAGTTCGGCATGGCGCAACTGCATCAGTTGCGTGGCCGGGTGGGGCGTGGGGCGGCGCAGTCGCATTGCATCCTGGTTTCAGATGCGGAGACGGAAGCGGCACAGGAACGGTTGCGGGTGGTGGGATCGACTTCGGACGGATTTGAACTGGCGGAGGCGGACCTGCGGTTGCGGGGGCCGGGCGAGTTCCTGGGACAGGATCAGAGCGGGATGCCGGCGCTGAGGTTTGGGGATCTGTTGGAGGACGGGGACCTGGTGCGGGAAGCGCGCGACCTGGCCCGGGCTCATCTGCGGGGAGCGGGGAAGGCGGGGTAGGAGGAGACGTCAGGCGATGCGGCCGGACGGGGTTTCGGGGAGGGCTGAGATCTCGAGCATCCGTTCGATGGGTGCGCGGGCCTTGGCGATGAGGTCGGGAGGGAGTTCGACGCGCGGGGCGAGGTTCTGCATGCAGGCGAGGAGTTTCTCGAGGGTGTTCATCTTCATGAACCGGCACTCGTTGCAGCGGCAGTTGTCGGTGGGGGCGGGGATGAAGGTCTTGCCGGGGCATTCCTTCTGGAGTCGGTGCAGCATGCCGGCCTCGGTGGCGACGATGATGGCCGAGGCGGGGCTGTTGCGGCACCAGGTGACCATCTTTTCGGTGGAACAGACTTCGTCGGCGAGCATGCGGACGGTCTGGGTGCACTCGGGATGTGCGATGAGGGGGGCGTCGGGGAATTCGCGGCGGATGCGGGTGATGGAGGCGTGGGTCCACTCGATGTGGACGTAGCAATTGCCCTTCCAGAGGGTCATGGGACGCCCGGTCTGTTCCATCACCCAGCTCCCGAGGTTCTCGTCCGGGACGAACAGGAGATCGCGGTCGGCGGGGGCGTTGCGGACGATCTTCGCGGCATTGCCGGAGGTGCAGATGACGTCGGAGATGGCCTTCACCGCAGCGGAACAGTTGATGTAGGCGATGGTGTAGAAGTTGGGATTGGTGTCCTGGAGCGCCTTGAGCTTCGGGGCGGGGCAACTGGCCTCGAGGGAGCAACCGGCATCGAGATCGGGGAGGATCACGATCTTGCCCGGGTTCAGGATCTTGGCGGTCTCCGCCATGAAATGGACGCCACAGAACACGATGACATCGGCATCGGTCGTGGCTGCCTGCTGGGACAGGCCGAGCGAATCGCCGACATAATCCGCCACGTCCTGGATCTCGGCGATCTGATAGTTGTGGGCGAGGATGACGGCGTTGAGCTGCTTCTTGAGGGCGAGGATCTCCCGGGACAGGGAATCGACCGGAACACCGGTCTGGACGGGGCGGGTGGGAAAGCGGTCGACGGTCGTGGGAGCGCCTTCGGAGAGATCGATCATGGGGTCAGGTTAGGCGGGGATGGATGGGGAACTCAAGGAGGGGGGCGGAGTGCGGACCAGGCGTTGCCAGGCAAGAAGACCGGTGACGACGGCGAGCAGTCCGCAGGAGAGGTAGGGATAGGAGGGATGAAGATCGAAGAGATAACCGGCGGTGGGCGGGCCGAAGACGCGGGCCAGGGCACCGGCGCTCTGGACGATGCCGAGGGTGGCGCCCTGTTCATCGGGCGGGGTGAGGCGTGAGATGAGACCGAAGAGTGGGGGGCGGGTGATGCCGGAGCCGAGGGCGAGGCCGCCGACGGCGATGAAGAGGGCGATCCAGGGCAGGCCAGCGGGTTGGAGGAAGGCGGACCAGGCGAGTCGGGTGGATCCGTGGATGAAGGGGATGGGAAGGAGGGAGAGGCCGAAGAGGAGGAGGCTGGCGGCGATGAGCCGGGCTTCGCCGAAGGATTTGAGGAGGCGCCCGATGGGACCGGCCTGCACGAGGGCGCCGACGAGGCCGGCATAGCAGAAGAGGAGGCTGTTGGTGCGGGCGGCGGCGGCATCGGTGATGCCGAAGTTCATCTGGATGAGGAGGCCGAGTGTGCTTTCGAAGCAGGTGAAACCGAAGGTGGCGAGGAAGAAGGTGAGGACGAGGAAGCCGATGGTGGGGCGGGAGAAGGTGGTGGTGATGAGTTGCCAGCGGGGACGGCGTGGCGGTGGGTTCGAGCCGGGTTTCCAGCTCTCGGGGAGGCGCAGGAAAGCGGAGATGAAATTGGCGGCGCAGAGGCCGGAAGCGAGCCATCCGGGAGCGGAGGCGACGGCGCTGGTCCCGCCCCCGGCCCATTCGACGGCCATCTGGGCACCGACGGCGAGGGCGGGCCCGACGATGAATCCGAGGCCGAACGCCATGCCGATGAGTCCCATGCGACGTGACCGGTCTTCGGGCGGGGTGACATCGGCGATGTAGGCCTGGGCGACGGTGATGTTGGCGCCGCAGATGCCGGCGATCATGCGGGACAGGACGATGACGAGGAGGGCGGAGTTGCCGGACAGGGTCGAACCGAAGGCGAAGGTGGCGTAGGAGAGCGAGGCGACGGCGGTGCTGACGAGGAGGATGGGCCGGCGTCCGATGCGGTCGGAGAGGGCGCCCCAGGCTGGGGCGAAGATGAATTGCATCAGGGAGTAGGACGCCATGATGCAACCGGCCACGAAGGCGGAGGCGCCAAAGGAACGGCTGTAATTGGGGAGCAGGGGCAGGACGAGACCGAAACCGACCAGATCGACAAAGACGGTGAAGAAGATGACGGCGAGCGGGGCGGGGCGCATGACGGAAGCCCGGCCGCGTCAACGGGAGGAAGGCATGGCCAGGAAATTCCGGAGCAGATCCTGTCCATGTTCGGACAGGATGCTTTCGGGATGGAACTGGACCCCATGGATGGGAAGGGTGCGATGCCGCAGCCCCATGATTTCATCCTCGGCCGTCCAGGCGGTGATCTCGAGGGTATCGGGGATGGAATCGCGCCGGGCCACGAGGGAATGGTAGCGGGTGGCCTGGAACGGATTGGGGAGGCCATTGAAGAGGTCCCGTCCATTGTGATGAATGGGGGAGACCTTGCCGTGCATCATGCGGTAATTGACGACCACCTGGGCACCGAAGGTATGGGCGATGCACTGGTGACCGAGACAGACACCGAGGATGGGGATGCCCCGCTCGCCGAAGGTGCGGATGAGGTCGTTGGAGAGACCGGCCTCACGGGGTGAACAGGGGCCGGGCGAGACGAGGAGTCGTTCGGGGTTCAGCGCGAGGGCTTCCTCCAGCGTGATCTGATCATTGCGATGGACCTCGAGTTCGACTCCCAGTTCTCCCAGATACTGGACGAGGTTGAAGGTGAAGGAGTCGTAGTTGTCGATGACCAGCAGCATGGGGAATGGAAGTCGGGCCGGACCTCAATGGGCATCGCGCTTGCGGGCGAAGACATGGGTGGCATGCCCGAAGAAGGCTTCGGCGGCTTCCATGACGGTTTCCGAGAGGGTGGGATGGGGGTGGACGATGGAGGCGAGGTCTTCGGCGGTGGCCCCCATTTCGACGGCGACAGTGCCTTCACCGATGAGTTCGCCGGCGCCATGCCCGACGATGCCGACGCCGAGGACGCGATGGGTACCGGGTTCGAGGATGAGCTTGGTGAGACCGTCGGTGCGGTCGTAGGTGAGGGCGCGGCCGGAGGCGCCCCACGGGAACTTGGCGACCTCGATGGCGATGTTCTTCTGGCGCGCCTCGTTTTCGGTGAGGCCGACCCAGGCGACCTCGGGATCGGTGAAGACGACGGCGGGGATGGCGTAATCGCGGTTCACGGAATGCCCTTCACCAGCGAGGTTGCCGACGGCGATGCGGGCTTCCTTGGAGGCTTTGTGGGCGAGGAGGATTCCACCGGCGATGTCACCGATGGCGAGGATGTTGGGATCGGTGGACTGCATCCGTTCATCGACCTTGATGAAGCCCTTTTCGTCGAGTTGCACCTGGGTGTTGCCGAGGCCGAGGTCCTCGCTGTTGGGGATGCGGCCGACGGAGACGAGGACGCGGTCGTAGAGTTCCTCGACGGTCTTGCCCTCGTTTTCGGAGGTGACCTTGATCTGTTTCCCGGCGGAGGCCATGCGCAGCACCTTGCCCTTGAGCCGGACTTCCTTGAAGGCCTTGCGGGCATAGGCGGCGACGGGGCGGACGAGGTCGGCATCGGCTCCGGCGAGGATGGCGTCCATCGCCTCGATCACGGTGACCTTGGAGCCGAGGGAGGCATAGACGGTGCCGAGTTCCATGCCGATGTAACCGCCGCCGATGACGAGGAGTGACTCGGGGATATCAGGGACTTCGAGGGCCTCGGTGGAAGTCATCACGCGGGGATTGCCGAGGTCGAATGCCTTGGGAAGGGCCGGGCGTGAACCGACAGCGACGATGGCCTTGCCGAACCGGATGTACTGTTGGCCTTCGGGGGTTTCGACACGGAGGGTGTTGGAGTCCTCGAACAGGCCCTTGCCGTGGATGACGGTGACATTGCGCATGCGGGCGAGGCCGGCGATGCCCTGGGCGAGTTTGGCGAGGATGGATTCCTTCCAGGCGCGCAACTTGTCGACTTCGATGCGGGGTTCGCCGAGGAAGATGCCGCGGTGGGCGGATTCGCGGGCGGCGTCGATGACGTGGGCGGCGTTGAGGAGGGCCTTGGAGGGGATGCAACCGCGATTCATGCAGACTCCGCCGAGGCGGGAATCCCGTTCAACCAGGATGACCTTCTTGCCGAGGTCAGCAGCGTAGAAGGCGGCAGCATATCCGCCGGGGCCGGCACCCACGACGACGATGTCGGTCTCGATAGTTTCCATGATGGGAAGGGGATTCAGAGTTGGACGTCGGCCTCAGGGAACTCGGCGAGGGCCTTGACGAGATCCACGGTGAAACGGGCTGCGGCACCGCCGTCGATCAACCGATGGTCATAGCTGACGGTGATGGGCATCAGGGGACGGGGTTCAATGCCCTTGTCGGTGACGACCGGCTTCCGGGAGGTCTTGCCGAGGCCGAGGATGGCGACTTCGGGCTTGTTGATGATGGGGGTGAAGTGGCCGCCGCCGATGGCGCCCTGATTGGAGATGGTGAATGAGCCTCCGGACATGTCGGCCGCGGTGAGCTTCCGGTCCCGCGCCTTCTCGGCAATCCCGCTGAGTTCAACGGCGATTTCCAGGAGGGATTTGCGGTCGGCATCGCGGATGACGGGAACGACGAGACCGGCGTCGGTATCAACGGCGATGCCGATGTGGAAGTACTGCTTGAGGAAGAGGGTCTGGGTGACCTCGTTGAGGCTGCTGTTGAAGCGGGGATGCTTTTTCAGGGCGGCGACGAGTCCCTTGATGATGAAGGGGGTGGGCGAGAGTTTGGCGCCGGCTTTTTCATAGGAGGCCTTGTGGGCGGCCCGGAGCGACTCGATGCGGGACATGTCGACGTCATCGAACTGGTAGACGTGCGGCAGGGACACCTTGTTTTCGACCATGCGCGCCGCGATGACCTTGCGGAGGGGGGTCAGGGCTTCGCTGGTGACGGGTCCGAACTGGGCGAAATCGACATTCACCGGTTCGAACACCAGGCCCTTGGGTTCCTCGGCGAACTGGCCTGCGCGGGCGACCCGCCGTTCGAGACGTGCGATGTAGCGGCCGAGGTCTTCGACGGTCACCCGGCCACCGGGGGCGGAACCGCGGACGCGGGAGAGGGCGATGCCGAGGTCGCGGGCGATCTTGCGGACGTAGGGAGAGGCGGCGGGGATCGGCCCTTCCTCGCCGGCGTCCGGCGCGGGTGCCTCATCGTCATCGTCCTCCAGTACAGCGGCGGGGCGACGGCTGGTGGCTGCGGCTTTCGGAGCGGAGGGCGCGGGAGAACCGGCTGGGGCGGCCGAGCCGGCTTCGGCTTCGAGACTGACCAGGTTCATGCCGACGGTGACCTTGTCACCTTCCTTGACGTGAACGGCAGTGACCTTGCCGGCGGCGGTGGAGGCCACCGGCGCGACGGCCTTGCCGGCATCCACCTCCAGGAGGGTCTGACCCGATTGAACGGTGTCACCGGGTTTGACCATGATGCTGACCACGACGCCCTCGGTGCCGTCGGCGATTTTGGGGAGCTTTACGTCCATAGAAAAAGACGCGCGAATGTGGGGTTGCTTGGGTTTCGGGGAAAGGGGTTTTTTTGGGGGAATGTCTCCTGGGTCGGTTTCACCCAGTGGGTTGGGGGCCTGATCTGAAGGGATCCATGCGTTGATCCAGGCGGGGTTGAGTCACTGGAGGTCAGTCCTGGAGACGGATCCAGCGTCGGGCCTTGAGGTCAAATCGGGGAAGGGCTCCTGCCGGCATGGCGGTGACAGGGATGCGAAGGGCGAGGTCGGCGAGGAACCGGTTGGCGAGGGTGGCGGCAACGGTGGGATCGGCCTCGATCTCGACCCGGAGTTCAGGGAGGGCGTTGCGGCAATCCTGGGTGACGCGGAACTCGGCGATTTCAGGAAAGGCCCGGATGATCTCCTCGATGGCGGATGGGTAGATGTTGACCCCGCGGATGACGATCATGTCATCGACCCGACCGAGGATGCCTCCGAACAGGGTGAATCCGGAGGGGGTATAGGCGCCGCGGACGAGGTCGCCGGTCCGGTAGCGCAGGAGGGGACAGGCGCGGCGGCGGAGGGTGGTGAGGATGAGTTCGCCGGATTCGCCGGGGTTTACGGGGCTGCCGGTGGCGGGGTTCACGACCTCGGCATAGAACGAACGTTCGAGGACAATGAGGTTGCCGGATTGGTCGGGGTCTTCGTGGGTGACGGGGCCGACTTCGGTCATGCCGTGATGATCGAAGATGCGGGCATTGGGCCAGGCGGCAGAAAGGCGGGCGCGGGTGGCGGGGAGGCTTCCACCGGGTTCACCGGCGACGACGAGGAGTCGGATGGAGGACACCGCGGCCCCGGACGGGGAGGCTTTCAGGGTTTCGGCGAGATGAAGCGCGTAGGTGGGGGTGCAACACAGGACGGTGCAGGCGTTCTCGGCGAGAACCCGGGCGCGGAGGGCGGTGTTCATGCCGCCGCCGGGAATGGTCATGGCCCCCAGTCGGAGGGAGGCTTCAAACGCCAGCCAGAATCCGAGGAACGGTCCGAAGCTGAACGCCATGAGCACCCGGTCGGACGAATGCAGTCCCGCGCGCCGGAACACTTCGACCCAGTCATCGGTCATGGCCGCCCAGGATTCCGGCGTGTCGAGCCAGCGCAATGGTGCTCCGGTGGTCCCGCTGGTCTGATGACAGCGCGTGAACCGGGGCAGCGGTTCGGATCGGGCGGTGCCGTAGGGGGGATGGGCCGCCTGATCGGCGACCAACTCGGACTTGGTGGTGAAGGGGAAACGCGCGGCGAAATCGGACAGGGAACCCGGCATGGGCGGCGCGGTCACCGACGCTAGTTTCTGCCGGTAGAACGGATTGCGGTCGCGCAACTCGACGAGAAGTCCCCGGACGCTGGCGAGGGCGCTGGCGTCGCGGGTGACGGAAGAGACGGAAGACACGGGATCAGGCCCGGGGCGGGTTGGCGGCGGCAACGGCGGCGGGTTTGGCGGGGGCCGGGCTGCCGGGATTGAACTTCGCCACGAGGAACCCGCCGGAGACGGCGAGGAGGATGCCGATCCAGAAGCGGGGATCGACGGAACCGAGGCCTTTGGCGGGGGGATGTAGGATGGAACCGATGAGGGCATTCACCAGGGGAGCACCGGCGAAGACGATGGACATGACGGCGGGCGGTTTGCCGCCCTGGGCGAAGGCGAGGAGGACCCCGAAGGCTCCGATGGCACCGGCAATTCCGGCGATGAGGGACCAGATGGCGCCGGACGAGGTGTATCCGGTGAAGGCTTGTTTCTGGGTGACGAGAACGGCGAGGGGGGCGAGGACGGCGACGAGGAAGTAGGCGATGCCGACGAAGAGGAAGGCCTTGTAGCGGAGGATTGAAGGGCTGATGGGCGGGCCTCCGGCGGGTTGCATGAGGGTCTGGCCCTTGTGGAGGAGGATACCGTAGACGCCCCAGGAAAACACGGTGAGGAAGGTGAGGAGCAACCAGGTGTTGCCGGACGAGGGGGGCGCCGAATTCATACGTGTGCGGACGATATGGTGACCCCTACTTGTCAGCAACCGGATTGTCGGATACGCCCTTTCCGTGCACCGCATGTCGCCCGTTTCCCGCTGTTTCAACCTGATGCGCTTCCTTCTGCCCGGGTGTGTTGCGGGACTGTTGTTCCTGTTGTCCGGATGTTCCACGCCGTCCAACACGGACCCCAAGCAGATCGCCAAGCGCAAGGTCGAACGGGCCGGTGCCTATGCCGCATTGACCGAGGAACACAAATCACTGGTGGATCTCGGCCAGCTCCGGGTCGGGATGGGTGAGGATGCGGTGTACATGGCGTGGGGAGCCCCGGCCCAGGTGCTGCAAAGCGGGGATGCCTCGGGCGAGGTCACCACCTGGTTGTTCGAGGGGACCACCACGGATGATTACCTGTCGTGGAACTTCCGCGAGGTGACCCGGCGCGATGGCACCACCTACCTCGACCGCTTCATGGATCGCGACATCAACATCCGGATCTATATCAGCGCCGAGCTCTTTTTCCGGAACGGTGCGTTGTCGAGTTGGAAGATGCTGCCCCGCCCCCCGGGCAACACCATCCTCGCGCCCCAACCTTTCCTGCGATGAACGGCACGGGCGCGGGCGGGGTGCGAAAGCGGGCTGCGATGTGGGGAGCCGGCATCGGGCTCGTCTTGGTGGCTGTCAGCCTTTTCAATGCGCGGATGTCCGACACAGGTCCGGGAGCCGAAACGAAGAAGGAGGATTCACAGGTCCAACCGCCGGTGGCGGGGCGACGTCCGCACACGGTGGAATGGCATGGTGAACGGGTGGAAGACCCTTGGTTCTGGCTGCGGGAGAAGTCGGATCCGGAGGTCATCCGGTATCTGGAGGCGGAGAATGCGTACCTCAAGGCGAGCACGGTGGCCGAGGAGGAGTTTGGGGACCGGTTGTATGCCGAGATGCTGGGTCGGATCCAGCAGACAGACCTGACCGTTCCGCTGTTGCGGGGGCGGCATGCCTATTACTCGCGGACCGAAGAGGGTCGCCAGTACGCGATCCATTGCCGGAAGGCTTCGGGAGTTGATGGGGAAATGACGGACGGATCGGTGGAGGAGGTGCTGCTGGATCTGAATCAGCTGGCGGAAGGACATTCCTATCTGGGGTTGGGCGGATTCGAGATCAGCGATGATGGAAACCGGTTGTTGTACAGCACGGACACGACGGGATTCCGGCAATACACCCTGTATGTGAAGGATCTGGTGACGGGTGTAACCGGTGGAGCCCTGGCGGAACGGGTCACCAGCCTTGAATGGGCGCGCGACGGGCGCACCGTGTTCTACGTGACGGAGGATCCGGTGACGAAGCGGAGCAACCAGCTGTGGCGGTTGCGCCTGGGAGCGGGCCCGGCGCAGTTGCTGATGGAGGAACCGGACGAGTTGTTCAGCCTGGGGATCAGCCGCACCAAGGATCGTGAGTGGTTGATCTGCTCGAGTCACAGCACCGACACCTGGGGTCAATGGATGCTGAAGGCATCGGACGTCGACGGATCGTTCCGTGAGGTGTTGCCGAAGGAGAAGGGGCACAAGTACGACCTGGAACATCGGGACGGTCTGCTGTTCATCCGGACCAACCGGGACGCAAAGAATTTCAGGTTGGTGACGGCGCCCGTCTCCGAACCGGGACGCTGGACCGAGTTGGTGGGGCATCGGCCGGACGTGTTGGTGGAGGGGATTGAGGTGTTCCGGGATCATCTGGTGGTTCAGGAACAACGCGAGGCATTGACCCGGTTGCGCATCCATGACCGGCGCAGCAACACCTGGATCGAGGTCACATTTCCCGAACCGGCCTACTCGGCAGGGGCAACCGGCACGCCGGAGATCGGGTCACCGGCTTTCCGGTTGGTATATCAATCCATGGCGACACCGGCGGGTGTCTATGACTGCAATCTGTCGGACGGCAGCCTCCGCCTGTTGAAACGGACGCCGGTCCTGGGGGGATATGATCCGGCGGATCATGTGACGGAACGGCGCTGGGTGACGGCGCGGGACGGGGTACGGATTCCAATCTCAATACTGTACAAGAAGGGGGTGGCGTTGGATGGGACGGCACCGTGTTTCCTCTACGGCTACGGTTCGTATGGGATCGGGATGGATGCAGGGTTCTCGATTGCGCGCCTGTCGTTGGTGGATCGGGGCATGGTCTATGTGATCGCGCACATCCGGGGCGGCAACGAGTTGGGGGAGGCCTGGCACGATGACGGCATGTTGATGAAGAAGAAGAACACCTTCCATGACTTCATCGATTGCGCGGAGTGGCTCATCCAGAATCGGATCTCGGCACCGGACCGGTTGGTGATCGAGGGTGGAAGTGCAGGGGGCCTGTTGATGGGGGCGGCGGTGAACCTGCGACCGGACCTGTTCCGCGCTGTCCATCTGGCGGTGCCGTTCGTGGATGTGATGAACACGATGATGGATGCCGACCTTCCGTTGACGGTGGGTGAGTACCTGGAGTGGGGGGATCCCAATACGAGGGAAGCCTTCGACTACATGCGTTCCTATAGTCCCTACGACAATCTCCGGCGCGGGGCGTATCCTGCGATGCTGGTGACGACGAGCCTGAACGACAGCCAGGTGATGTATTGGGAACCGGCGAAGTACGTGGCGAAGCTGAGGACCTTGAAGACGGACGACCGGCCCCTGTTGCTGAAGTGCAACATGGGCGCGGGACACGGCGGGGCGAGCGGCCGCTATGATCGGTTGAAGGAAGTGGGATTCGAATACGCGTGGATGCTGTCGCAGGTCGGGATCAGGAAGTGAACCAACCGCGGGTGCGTTGGCAGACACGCACGAGGAGAAGCATCAGGGGCACCTCGATGAGGACCCCCACCACGGTGGCGAGGGCGGCGCCTGAGCTGAGGCCGAAGAGCATCACGGCGGTGGCGATGGCCACCTCGAAATGGTTCGAGGCACCGATCATCGCCGAGGGTGCGGCGTCGGCGTAGGAGAACTTGAGGAACCGGGCCGCGGCATAGGTGAGTCCGAAGATGAGGAGGGTCTGCACGGTGAGCGGGATGGCGATCCACAGGATGGTGAGCGGGTTGGCCATCAGGGTTTCGCCCTTGAAACTGAAGAGGAGGATCAGGGTGGCCAGCAGGGCCACGATGGAGATCGGGGTGAGGATGTGGAGGAAGCGTTGGGTGAACCATTCGGAACCCTTCACGCGGAGGATCCAGCGACGGGACGCGTAGCCGGCGGCCAATGGCAGGGCGACATAGATGGCCACGGAGAGGAGCAGGGCCTGCCAGGGCACGGGCATGCGATTGACTCCCAGCAACCAGCCGCCGAGGGCGCCATAGAGGAACAGCATGGTGAGGGAATTGACGGCGACCATCACGAGGGTATGGCCCTGGTTGCCCCGGGCGAGATGGCTCCAGACCAGCACCATGGCGGTGCAGGGGGCGATGCCCAGCAGGATGGCGCCCGAGATATAGGAACGGTATAGGTCGACGGTGGTGCCGTCCTTGACGACCTCGGTTCCGGGAAGCCATTCGCGGAAGACATTTCCAAGAAAGAAGGTGGCGATCGCCAGCATGGTGAAGGGTTTGATCCCCCAGTTGACCAGCAGGGTGAGCATGACCGGCTTGGGACTGCGTCCGGCCCGGATCACTTCCGCGAAATCAATCTTCACCATGATCGGGTACATCATGAAGAAGAGGCAGATGGCGATGGGAATGGAGACCACCGGTGCGCCGTCCACCCGGATCGACATGTCGTCGAGGGTGCGGGCGAGGTTGGGGGCGAGTTTGCCGAGGCCGATGCCGGCAAGGATGCAGAGGGTGACCCAGAGGGTGAGCTGACGCTCGAAGAGGCCCATGGGTTTGGAGGGGGATTCGGGGTTGGACGGGGATTCACTCATGGGAAGGAGGGGTCGGTCGTGGGGCTCAGGCGCAGTCGACGGCCTGGAATTCGTCCAGGCAGCAAAACAGGTTCAACAGGCAGGGTTTACGGAGGGAGTAATAGATTTGGGAACCACGTCGCTCGTCCTTGACGATGCCGACATGGCGCAGGACGGAGAGGTGGGAAGAGACGGTGGACATGGTGAGCCCGACGAGCGCGGTGAGTTCAGCGACGCATTGTTCGCCCCGACCGAGGGCATCGACGATGACGAGGCGATTGGGGTTGCTGAGGGCCTTGAAGACATCGGCGGCACCGCGGAAATCGGCGGGTCGCCTGGGGAGGGCGGGAGAAACGGATACCTGCTTCATTCTTCGACACTTTCAAAAGTCTCAAAATGAGGCAAGTGGTGCTTCGGGTAGGCTTGCAGCCTGCAACCGCGTCTCCTGCAATCCCAATCCTCCGATCCAGACAGCTCTCAACCCGTCCTGGGAGAGGGATCGGTGGAATCCGTGTCCCCCACGGATCGGGTTCCCGGGATCGAGACGGAGGCATCCGAAGCCAGACGATTGAACGCCACGCAGTCGGCGTAACGCACCCCGGAGCCGCCGAACAGATCGAGGGCGGAACCGATGGTCAGGTCCACGCGCCCCCCTCCGATCCGGTGCACGGTCTCGAGATCCCTGATGGAACGGGCGCCGCCGGCGTAGGTGACGGGAAGGGGCGACCAGTCGGCGAGCTTCTGGACGAGGGCGACATCAATGCCGGTGCAGAGGCCTTCGACATCGACGGCATGGACGAGGAACTCGGAGCAGAAGTCGGCGAGGGATTTGAAGGCATGGGGTCCCAGGCACAGTTCGGTGA
Source organism: Verrucomicrobia bacterium UBA6176 (assembly GCA_002422905.1). Lineage (GTDB taxonomy): Bacteria > Verrucomicrobiota > Verrucomicrobiia > Limisphaerales > UBA9464 > UBA6176. Next base: position 5,329 of record DITU01000050.1, on the reverse strand, counting down.
AGTTCTGCCAGCGGTCGGTAACGACCCAGTATTGGTCGTCGCGCAGGCGGCAGCTGAGGTCGAGGACGATGCGGGAGCGGCCGACGAGGCGTTCGAGTTCGCGGAGGCGATCCCAATTGATCCTGCCCTGGCTGAAGACCCAGGAGGTGACGATGACGTGGGAAGCGCCGGCATCGAGCCAGGCTTGGGCATTGTCGGCATGGACGCCGCCGCCGAACTGGAGGCCACCGGGCCAGGCACCGAGGGCTTCGCGGGCGGCGGATTCGTTGCCGGGACCGAGGGCGATGACATGGCCGCCATCGAGTTGGTCCTGGCGGTAGAGGTGGGCGAACCAGGCGGGGGATTGATCGGCTTCAAAGCGGGTACGGACACCCTCACCGGAATCGGAGAGGGTGCCACCCACGATCTGGACGACTCGTCCACCGCGGAGATCGATGCAGGGTCGGAACACGGTGGGAAGTTACGGGGGCAAGGGATGGCACACTAACCTTTTGCGTTCGGGGAAGGGGTTCTTCACGGTGCGGTGCGTGGTGACGAAACCGCTGGCGATCGTGTTTTATGAGAGGCTGCTGCCGGGCAGTCGGATCGGGCATCAGTTGACGGATCTGGGGTGGCGGGTGGCGGAGGTGAAGCGGGCGTCGGATCTGGCGGCGCAGGTGCGGGCCCAGAAGCCGGTGGTGGTGGTGGCGGAACTGGCGTTGCGGGTCGGAGACCTCTGTGCGGTGATCGTGGAGATGAAGCAGGATCCTGAAATCAGCCATGTCCCGGTGCTGGGCTATGCGGATCCGGCCAACAGCAAGCTGGCTGAGGCGGCGGTGAAGGCCGGGGTCGGACTGGTGGCGGCCGAGGCGGGCATCCTGGACCAGTTTCCCGAGTTGCTGGACCACGTCCTCGCGGTGGAATGAATCCTTTTCAAAGCATGAACCTTCCCTCTGTTCCCCTCTCCCAGGGCATCCATGTCGTCCACCTGTTCTACCGGATTGATCGTGCCCGATGGGCGACCCTTCCACCGGGTGCGGCGGCGGCGGCCCTGGCGGCAATTGAAACGGTGTGCCGGGCGAACCCGGGACCAGCCCAGCCCCGGGTGATGACCTACGCCAATGTGGGCGGCAAGGCGGACATCGCGATGGTGCTGTTCGCCGCCGAATTGCAGCAGGTGAGCACCCTGCAACGCGCAGTCGAACGCGCTTTCCCTGCGGGCACTCTCCAGACCGTGTTCAGCTACCTCAGCGTCACCGAACTTCCCGAGTACGTGACGACGGAGGAAGACCTGCATCGGATGCTGACCGGCGGTGAAAAGAAGTTGGAACCGGGGACGCCGGAGTTCGACGCGGCCCTGGTGGCGGCGAGGGAGAAGGCCCGGGAATACCAGCATTACCGGCTTTATCCCGAGATGCCGGACTGGCCGATCCTGTGTTTCTATCCCATGAGCAAGAAGCGGGATGGGGCCGACAACTGGTACAGTCTCGGGTTCGATGTGCGGAAGAAGTTGATGGGGGCGCATGCGCGCACCGGGCGGAAGTATGCGGGACGGATTTCCCAGATGATCACCGGATCAGCCGGATTGGATGACTGGGAGTGGGGGGTGACGCTGATGGCGCACAAGCTCGATGACGTGAAGAGGATTGTTTACGAGATGCGCTTTGACGAAGTGACGGCACGGTACGGGGACTTCGGACCGTTTTACATCAACCTGAGGCTGGAACCGGCGACGCTCTGGGAGCACCTGGGCCTGGGTGATGGAACGGGACCGGGTTGATGGCATCTGTTCCAGTCATGAATCTCCTTTCTCCTCCGTCGGCACTGCCGGTCGGCATGCGTTCCGGTACCGATCCAGTGCGGCACCTGTATGTCCACGTGCCGTTTTGCGCGCACAAGTGTGATTACTGCGCGTTCTATTCGGCGCCGCCATCGGGCGATCAGGTGAACCGATATGTGGATGCCGTGGTGCGGGAACTGGAACTGGTGGCGCCCCGGTGCCGGCCCGAAACCATCTTTTTCGGCGGGGGCACACCTTCACTGCTGACGTTGAAGCAGTGGGAAACGCTTTTGGAAGCGATGCGGCGCCTGAACCTGCTCGGAGCGCGGGAGTTTTCGGTGGAATGCAATCCGGCAACAGTGTCGGCGGACAAGGCGAAGCTGTTGCGGTCGGCCGGGGTGACCCGGATTTCGATGGGGGTGCAGTCCCTGGACCCGTCCCTGCTGGAGCGACTGGGACGCATCCACACGCGCGAGATGGTCTTCCGCAGCCTCGACATCTTGCGGGGAGCGGGTTTTGACGGCGTCAGCATCGATCTGATGTTCGCGATCCCGGGTCAGACGATGGATCTGTGGCAACGGACCCTGGACGAAGCGTTGGCCTTGGGGACCGACCACCTGAGCTGTTACGAGGTGATCTACGAGGAAGACACGCCGTTGTTCGAGCAGTTGGCGGCGGGCGAGTTCGATGTGGATGAGGACCTGGCCTGTGCGCAATACGACGCCCTGGTGGATCGGGCCGGGGAAGCCGGGTTCCGGCAGTATGAAGTGGCGAACTGGGCGCGGGATGTGCGGATGGGAGCGCCTGCGTTGCCGAAGGAGCAGGTGGAAGAACTGCCGCGGTTCGCGTGCCGGCACAATGTCGCGTACTGGCGGGGCAAGGACTTCTTCGGATGTGGCCCGAGTGCGAGTGAGTATGTCGACGGACTGCGTTCCAGGAACTGGGCCAACACGAATCTCTACTGCGACCAGTTGGATAAGGGGCGTCGGGCGAAGGAGTTTGCCGAGGCGTTGGGACCGTTGGCCCGGGCCGGGGAACTGGCGGCATTCGGTCTGCGGATGAATGCGGGTTGGCCCTTTGCCGAATTCAAGGAACGCACGGGGTTCGATCTGCGGGAGGAATGGGCGGATGACCTGGCGATGCTGGAGAAATGCGGCTGGGGCGAGCGGTTGGAGGATCGGTTCCGGTTGACGCGGTTGGGGTTGCGGTTCGCGGATTCAGCTGCGGAACGGGTGCTGCGACCGGATGCAAAGCCGGAGAACCGACTGGTGCTTGAGCCGGTGTGAGATGGGGTGAGACCCCGTTCGCCGCGGGAATGAACAACGACGGGGCGAAGGGGCGAAGGAAAGGCAGATTGAACGGGAGCGGTCGCGAGGTCATGGAACGGCAGGCGGATGATCCTCCCAAACCCTGGCGGCCCATCCAATTGCCACCGCTTTTCGGCCTCTGTGAACTCTGTGCTCTCTGTGGTTGAAAACCGGAACAATCACTTCACCCATCTCAGCTCCCCGCTCTTCCCAGCGGGAATTCTTCACCACAGAGGACACAGAGAGCCCAGAGGGGGCGGTGTATCCGACAACCGGAAACGATCCTCGGGGAAATCCACAGTACAACCGTGCAGCTCCCGCAATCGCCGCGGGAATGAACAACGAAGGGGCGAAGGTAACGGCGGAGCAGACTGGAGTGGTCTTCTTTGCACCCTTTGTCCCTTTGTTGTGGTTCCTTCCTGGATCGGGGGCTTGTCGGGATGCGCGGGACGGGATAGGGGACGCCATGCCGTTGATTGATGTGTCGACGTATGAGGCGCCGCCGTTGTTGAGGGATGGCCATGCGTTGACGGTGTTCCCGACCTTGTCGCGTCGGGTGGAGGGCGTGCGGTATCGGAGGAGTCGGGTGGAATTGGCGGATGGCGACTTCCTGGACCTGGACATTTCGGAGGTGGGTGCAGGGCGGGTGGTGGTGGTGTCGCACGGTCTGGAGGGGCATTCGGGTCGTGCGTATGTGCTGGGGATGGTGCGGGCCTTCAATCGGGCGGGTTGGGATGCGGTGGCGTGGAATTTTCGGGGATCGTCGGGGGAACCGAACCGGTTGCTGAAGTTCACGCATAGCGGCGCGACGGATGACCTCGCGGCGGTGGTGGAAGCGGTGCGGGGTTGGGGACGGTACGGGAGTCTGGCGCTGGTGGGATTCAGCCTAGGGGGGAACCTGACGTTGAAATACCTGGGGGAACGGGGAGACGACGTGCCTTCCGAGGTGCGGGCGGCGGTGACGTTTTCGGTGCCGTGCGATCTCCGGGGGGCGGCGGAGCGGATGGGGTCGTGGGGAAACCGTTTGTACATGAAACGGTTCCTGGTGGACCTGCGGGAACGGATGGAGACCAAGGCGCGGCAGTTCCCGGGTCGGCTGGATCTCTCGGCGATCGGTGGGATGCGGACGTTCCGGGAGTTTGATGACCGTTTCACCGCACCCTTGCATGGGTTTGCCGATGCGGAGGAGTACTGGCGTCGGTCGGGATCGGCGGCTCATGTGGGTGGGATCCGGGTGCCGACGCTGCTGGTGAATGCGGTGGATGATCCGTTCCTGTCGGAGTCGTGTTTCCCCCGGGAAACAGCGGTGGCAAGCCAATGGCTGCATCTGGAAGCGCCGATCCGGGGCGGACACGTGGGGTTCGTCCAATTCACACCGGATGGCGACTACTGGTCTGAACGCCGGGCGGTGGAGTTTGTGGGAACGGCGTTGGGTTGACGGGAGAAGGTAGTAGGGTCGTGTCCCAACAGTTGACAAGTGGACTGGTCCCGGTTGCGGGCCTTCCTCGTGCGGTGTCGCGCCCCGTGCAGGCCCCTGTGTGGGGGGGGAGGTTCGGGTTGCTGTTGGGATGGCTCAAATGTCAATGATTTAGAGGCGACCCCATTGCTCTCTTGCAGTCGGATGATCCTCCCAAACCCTGGCGGCCCATCCAATTGCCTCCGCTTTTCGGCCTCTGTGAACTCTGTGCTCTCTGTGGTTGAAAACCGGAACAATCACTTCACCCATCTCAGCTCCCCGCCCTTCCCAGCGGGAATTCTTCACCACAGAGGACACAGAGAGCACAGAGGGGGCGGTGTATCCGACAACCGGAAACGATCCTCGGGGAAATCCACAGTACAACCGTGCAGCTCCCGCAATCGCCGCGGGAATGAACAACGAAGGGGCGAAGGGACAAAGCAGAAGGCGGGGGGAGGCAATGGGGTCACATCCTAAGCATTGACAATGGCCACCTGACGGGACGGAACCGCGCAGGGCTTGACCGCTTCGCATGTGGGTACGCGACGGCTGTCAGTCTGTCGTCGACCGGGGCGACCGCGGCGAACGTATCTTCCCTACCGACGACGACCGGCGCCGCTTTCCCGGCAGCCTCTCCGAACTCCCTGGGATTGGAATGGCAGAAGGCGCTGGTCCGACACGGGGACTGGACGCGGGTTGCGGTGGTGTACGTAGCGGTGAGGCTTGGTGGGTGGACGCTCTCGGAGTTGCGCAAGCTTGGCTGAGTCCCCAGCGGGGACCCGGAATTCAGCCCAGGGCTGAGGGAGC
>DITU01000072.1:35284-55254 GCA_002422905.1 Verrucomicrobia bacterium UBA6176 | reverse complement strand
GTGGGAGGGAGCTGTGAGACGTGGAGCGCGCATGAGGGATGGCGGGAAGTTTGGGGTCGTCGTGAACCAGGTGGCGGAAGCGGGTTGGGTGCATGCGGGGCGAGGGTTGGGCCCCGGATATTGCCCAATGGATACGCCAAGGCTGGCGCGGGGTTTCCGACAAAGAGCCTGTCCCTGAGTTTAAGAGCCTGTCCCTGAGTTTGGCTGTGAATCAGGTGGCGGAGGCGGGCAAGGAGCCTGTCCCTCAGTAGATCGCCTAGACTCCTTGAGCCTGTCCCCGGTCGTAGTCCCGGGAATCGCCCTTCCAACCAACCGGCCGCACGGCAGTAACCGGGTAGCCTGTCCCTTTAGGTGAGCGTGGGCGATGGGGAGCCTGTCCCAAAACACTGTTACCAACGAGATCCGTCATTCATCCAACCGGCCTCACGGGTGCAATCAGGGATTGCCTCTCCTCTTGAGGCGACCCCTCTTCCACCAAGTATGCAGTCCATCACATCAACCGGGCAGGCGGGGCTCTGCGCCCTCCACCATCTCCGGCTTCGGGTCGTGCGGGCTATCCATCACGGAAGGATCGACCTGTTCGACAGGAAGCTCCGTCTGGACCGGCTCCGCAGGCGCCGTGGCCAAGTGATTGTCGACCGTCATCAACGCATCCGGACGCTGAACCGGAATCCGGCGCAGTTCACTGGCAGCGGGCAGGGCGTCAAGGTTAGCCAACCCGAAATACTCCAGAAACGCAGGGCCCGTTGCAAACTGCATGGGCCGTCCGATGACATCGGCCCGCCCGGCTTCCACCACGAGATTGCGTTCCTTCAACGTGCCCATGACACCATCAACCGCCACACCCCGGATCTGCTCGATCTCAGATCGCGTGATGGGCTGCCTATACGCGATGATGGCGAGGGTTTCCAAGGCGGGTTGGGAGAGGCGCGCAGGCCGGCTCTTGACCCCAAGAAGGGTCTTCAGCCACGGGGCGAACTCGGGTTGGGTCACGAACTGCCACGACCCCGCGATGCAGATCAATCGGTAGCTGCGACCCGCTGCGTCATGTTCGGCAGCCAGAACTTCCAGCGCTTCAACGATGTTCTCCAAGGGAGCCTTGCGGAATGCCTTCGCCAATTCTTCAGCCCCCTCCTCGTCGGCTGCCCGGGTCAACACATCGCGGAGCTCGACCGGAGACAGAGGTTTGGACGAGGTGAACAGCAACACTTCAAGGATGGACTTCAGCTCCATGGGTCAAACGATCTCGGAACGGTTGGAATCATCGGCCAAAGGCGCGGCATCATGCAGGACATCCGGGGCGGGTGGCATGATCGGCACAACGATGTCTGCCGGCGGAGTGGCGCCCGGAATGGGTTCGGATCCGGTCAACGGCCCGGAAACAGTTTCGGGGCCGGGGTCGATGGCGGCAGGGGCCGGCTGGGGACCGGGCGCGATCTCGATCTCGATCTCGCCGAACTGTTCGCCCTGGGTGGCGACCAGCAACTTCATGCGGATCAGTTCCAGCAATGCGAGGAACGTGACCACCACCTCGGCCCGGGTCCGCGCCGCAGCGAACAGTTCACTGAACCGAAATCGGGGTGTCCCCGATACCAGGTGCCGCAGGTAATCGATCTTCTCGCTGACCGTGAAGGGATCAGCCTGGATTTCCCGGACGTCCGTGCGGTCGTTGTACCGCTTGAGGATCGTCGCCACCGCATTGACGAGATCGAACACTGACAAGGCCCCGCGGCGAGCCGGCTCCTCCGACGGCAGGTCCGGACGGGCGGGCCGACGCTCATACAGGGAATCCATCTCTCCCTCCCGCACCTGCAACCTGGCGGCGGCATCCTTGAACTTCTTGTACTCGACCAATCGCCGGATCAGTTCCCACCTCGGATCCTCTTCGTCCTCATCCTCCTCCGCGACCACCACCTGTTTGTCGACCGGGAGAAGTTCCCGGCTCTTGATGTAGAGAAGGGTCGCGGCCATCACCACAAACTCACCGGCCACCTCCAGATCCAGCTCCCGCATCTGTTCGATGTAGGTCACGAACTCGGTGGCGATCCGGGTGAGGTTGACCTGATAAATGTCGACCTCCTGTTTCTTCACCAGGTGAAGCAACAGGTCGAGCGGTCCCTCAAAGACCTCGAATTGTACTCGGTATTCCGCCATGCCCATGCCCGGTGAACCACGTCCCTTCCGGTCCGCGCAACCTACGGGACCGGCGCAAACCTTGGCAACGATCCCCTCCGGTTTGCCTCCAACCAAACGCCTGTCTCCCCTTTCGCTCCGCTCAGAAAACCCGCGCCCATAGCAACTTGAGATAACGGCTCTCCGGACAGTTCGACATCACCGGATGATCTTCCCCGGCTCCGGTCCGATCCAGGAACTGAAGCTTTCGTCCCACCCGATGGGCGGCACGGATCACCATCCGTTCGAAGTCTTCGGCTGCGAGTTGGCCCGAGCAGGAACAGGTGACCAGCAATCCACCCGGGGCGGTGATGACGATGCCGAGACTGTTGAGATCCTCGTAGCGGACCATCCCCTCCTCCTGTTCAAATTCTTCCCGTCCTTCCACCAGTTTCGGGGGATCGAGGATCACCACGTCGAACTGCTTCCCATCCTTCCGCATCTGCCGCGCATACGCATAGGCATCGCAATGCACCCATTCGATGCGTGCCTGGTTCAGGTTCCCGTTACGCCTGGCCGAAGCCACCACGTTCTCGTCCAGATCCACCGCAGTCACCTCAGCTGCCTTCCCCACCACCTTTGCAGCCAATGCGAATCCACCCGTATAACAGCACAGATCCAGGACCCGCTTCCCCTCCGTCCACCGCGTCAATCGCTTCCGGTTCTCCCGTTGATCGCAAAAAAAGCCCGTCTTGTGCCCTGTCCCGAAATCCACTTCGTATCGGATCCCATGCTCGCGGATGCGTACCGTGCGTACCGAGTCCGAAGGAATCTCCCCGGGCCGGATCCCTTCATTGCGGGCCGCCCCGGGATCGATATCGATGACCGTGCGACTGGTTCCCAGGCGTTCATGCAGACGGGCGATGATGCCCTTCAACCGCTTCCAGATCCCAAGACTGTGCACCTGCACCGACAGGACATCGCCAAACTTGTCGACAATGAGGCCACCCAGGGAGTCGCCGTCCGAATGTACCACGCGGAAGGCATCGGTTTGCGCCGCCAATCCCAGCGGTCCCAGCCGCAGGTCCACCGCCCGATCCAACAGGAACATCAGATGGGAATCGTCCTCGGGAGTGTCGGCGTGACGCAACACCCGGAGGGGAACCCGCGAATTCGGATTGAACAGGCCACTGCCAAAATACCGGCCGTTCCGGTCATACACATGCACCCAGTCGCCCGGCAATGCCCCCTGCGACACCGCCCCCAGCATGGCCGGATACAGCGACGGATGATAACTGAAGGTCCGCAACTGGACCCAGGGACGTGCCCAGGTCTCGGATCCCTGAGGAACCTCGCCGCCAGCCCGGTCGGGTAGCGGTCGACGCGATGGACCGGGTCGTTGCGGACGGAATGGACGCTCTTGCACCGGCTGTGGGTACCCGGTCGCTGTGCCCGTGGCAATGTCCGCGCTTTCACCACGCCACCCGCTCGTCTACGGTCGCCCTCCAATCACATGGCCAGACTCGTGTTCGACATCGAAACGTCCGCCCTCGGACCCGAGAACTTCGACGAAGCCCAGCTCGAGTACTTGTTTCGCGACGCCGAAAAACAACCCGACGACACCGCCCGCGCCCTCAAGCGCGCCGACATCCAGCAGCAGTTCAACCTCTGGCCCTTCACTGCCCAGGTCGTCACCATCGCCATGGTCAATGCCGATACCGGCCGCGGCCAGGTCCTCTTCCAATCCGACGACTTCGAAGACGAGGCCATTGGGTCCTCCGGCCCGGTGGAATTCGCTCCCCAGGTGGATGAACAGGAACTCCTGACCGCGTTCTGGGATGTTGCCCGTCGCTACGACGCCATTGTCACCTTCAATGGGCGCGGCTTCGACATCCCCTTCCTCTACCTGCGCTCCGCCCTCCTCAACGTTCCCATCTCCCGCAAGGACTGGCTCGGATACCGCTTCCAGACCGAACCCCATTGCGATCTCGCCGAGCAACTCACCTTCTACAACGTCAGCGGACGCGACGGCGCAGCACGCAAGTTCAACCTCGATTTCTACTGCCGCGCCTTCGGCATCCCCTCTCCAAAGGCTGACGGCATCACCGGTCGCGACGTCAACGACCTCCTCGCCGAGGGACGTCATCGGGACATTGCCGAGTATTGCCTCCGCGACGTCCGCGCCACCGTCGAGCTCTACCGCATCTGGAAGGAACGCCTGTCCGGCGTGAAATAGCTGCCCCCTCCAACCCATCTGCCGGGCGGACTTCAACCCCCGATGCAACTCATCGTCCGGGCCGGTTGGACAAAGTCCGGCTGCCCGATCCGATGCCCGGGTTCCTTCCCCAGCACGATCTCCGTCAGACGCCGACCCAGGTCATCGTCCGTTGCCTCGCCACGCAGCAGGGGCCGGAGATCATGCTCCACGATGCTGAACAGGCAGGTGCGGATCTTGCCGTCAGCGGTCAGTCGCAACCGGTTGCAATGCCCGCAGAACGGCTCGCTGACCGGAGCAATGATCCCGATCTCGCCCCGTCCATCCTCGAAACTCCACCGGCGCGCCGTCTCACTCGGATGCGAGCTCTGGTCCACCCGCCGGAGGTCAAACCGTTGGTTCAACCGTTCAAGGATCTCGCGTCCGGTCACCACCAGGTCCTTTTGCCAGGCCCGACTCGAGTCCAACGGCATAAACTCGATAAACCGCAATGACAGGTCCCGTTCCCGCGCGTAGGCCGCCAGGGATTCAAGTTCGTGGTCATTCATTCCCCGGATCACCACCGCGTTCACCTTCACCGGCCGGAATCCCATCCGCTGCGCCATCGCAATCCCCTCCAACACTTCGCCGAGACCGTCGCGTCCGGTCATCCGACGGAAGTTCTCCCGGTCCAAGGAATCCATGCTGAAGCTGACACGGTTCAATCCCGCGGCGTGCAGGGCTTCGGCCTTGCGGGCGAAAAGGAATCCATTGGTGGTCAGGGCCAGGTCTTCAACGCCCGGCAAACGCCTGAGGCGCCCCACCAATTGCTCCACACCCCGACGCAACAATGGTTCACCCCCCGTCACCCGCACCTTGTTGATCCCAAGCCCAGCGGCAACGCGTACCACCCTCTCGATTTCCTCGTAGGTCAACAAATGGGCCTTGGGCTTCCACTCGTACGCAATGGGTTCCACCGACACCGGCTTGAGCTGCCGTCCCGCTTCCCATCGGGTCCGATAGAAATTCGCCGCTTCTTCGGTCTCCGGCAGGCAATACAGACATCGGAAATTGCACCGGTCCGTCACGCTGACCCGCAAGTCGCGCATGATCCGTCCGTGTGAATCCCGAAGTTCCGCCGCCATGCGGACCACTGTACCCCAAGCTCCATTCCCGGCGACAGGGATGTGATTCCGGACCCCAACCCCTTCCCCTCAGGATTGGCACCGGTCAACCGGACACGGGACGGGACACGGGACGGGACAGGGGACCGGGGCAGGGGACGGGACCGGGGCAGGGGACAGGCTCGCTGCCTCCCAAATTTTTTGGGGCAATCCTTGGGGACAGGCTCCGTTCAAGTAGGGGACAGGATCCAATGGTCACCCGGCATGCCAAGCCTCACAACAGATGACCAAGGAGCAGTCGCCCGTACCTCCAACACCGCGCTCGAAAGCCAATCTGTCGAGGGACAGGCTCTCCAGTCGGCTTACCCCGGTCCGGATCAATGCGCTGGGGACAGGCTCCATTCGCTCCAGATGGACCCATGGAGCGGTCGCCCGTCCGCATCATACCGCGCTCGGACGGCTGATTTGTCGAGGGGCAGACTCCCTCCCTCTGGCTCCCGGGCTCCCTCACTTTGCCGCAGTCCTTGGGGACAGGCTCCCTTCGCCGGGCTAGGGGACGGACGGTCAAGGGACAGGCTCGCTGCATCCAGGGACAGGCTCGCTGCATCCGGCTCGCTGCATCCATTGAAGTAGGGGTCAGGCTCCTCCTTTCGGGGGGACAGGCTCCCCCAGTCGGCAATCCCCGGTCCGGATCAATGCCCTGGGGACAGGCTCCCTTGGTCGCTGGGGACAGGCTCCCTTGGTCGCGGCTCCCTTGGTCGGCCGTTCCCTGTCCCGATCAATGCCGTGGGGACAGGCTCCCGTTGTCGTCCGGGGTGGGACGGCAAGATCCATCGTGCGGCGACGGCAAAGGGCACTGCCCAACCCAGGCGCGACCCACGACGGGGGGCGGTCAACTGTCGAATCGCATCGCTTTGCCCACCCGTCTGCACGTCACCCATCGGCCACATTCAAGTCCGTAGTTGGTCACTTCGCATGGCTCTTGCTACTTTCTCCGGCATCGCATGTTTGTCCGATCACCGAGAGTCCGTGTCCGGTCACTGGGTCCATTCTCGGTCCACCTCCACCCCGCGCGGCGCGTCCCTTTCACCCCGACCTCCCGAATCAGGGAAATTCCCCCATCCAACTCCAAGATGCTCCCCTCCACTTCCATCCGTTGGCTGGCACCATTGCTGGCTCTACTGCTCTCGTCAGGGCTGACCCTCCGGGCTGGATCCCTCCTGCGCGAGGTCTTCCTCGACATCCCGGGCCTAACCGTCGCCGACCTGACCAATCATCCCTCGTTTCCGAATGCGCCCAGTTCCTCCGAACTGCTGACGACCCTTTTCGAGGCGCCGACCGACGTCGCCGAGAACTACGGTCAACGACTGCGCGGCACCTTCACCGCTCCACTCTCGGGCGACTACACCTTCTGGATTGCCAGCGACGACTATTCCGTCCTTCTGCTGAGCAGCACTGCTTCCCCTGCCAACAGCCGGGTCATCGCCCAAGTACCTGGCTGGACCCCTTCCCGGGTATGGGACCAATTCCCCGAGCAACAATCCGAACCCATCACCCTTGTCGCGGGAAACCGCTATTACATCGAGGCTCTGATGAAGGAGGAGGGTGGGGGTGACAACCTCGCCGTGCGCTGGCGTCGCCCTGACAATGTGGATCAGGGACCCATCCCATTGGATGCCTTCATCGCCTGGGGTTCCGATCCTGAACCGCCCCGGATCGCCTTCCAGCCCCAGCCCTTGACCGTCATCGAAGGGGGGCAGGCCGTATTCACCACCGACTACGACAATTCCGGAATCACCGACATTTTCTGGCGGAGGAACGGCGCCTTCATTCCCGGTGCCACGGGCCCCACCCTGAATTTTGGACCGGTCCAACTCTCGGACACTGGAACCCGGATCCAGGCCTTCCTCACCAACAGTCTGGGAACCACCAACTCGAACGAAGTGCTGTTGACCGTCCAGGTGGACACGGTCGCCCCCTCCCTCGCTTCGGTCACTGCGGTTTCCATCACCGAACTCCAACTTGAATTCAGCGAAGCCGTCCGTGCTCCGGCGGGCCCCGTCGCTTCCAGCTTCAGCATCACCCCGCCGATCGCCATCACCGCTGTCCAGGAGGATCCGGTTGATCCACGTCGCCTCCGACTCACCGTCACACCGTTGGATCCTTCGATCTCCTATACCCTGACGATCAATGGCGTCACCGACCGCGCCCAGAATCCCAACCGAATCGCGGACAACACGCAATCCACCTTCAGCGGCGGGTCGACCACTCCGTTCGTCATTGAGATCGAAGATTTCAATTTCGGGTCCGGCCAGACCCTTCCGATTGCCAGCACCATGCCCTATACCGGCGGTGCCTATGCCGGCAGGACCGCCACCCTGGGTGTTGATTTCAACCGGATACCCGACTCTTCAAGCCCGTTCTATCGTAATGACGAGCGGATTCCGATGGACGAGACCAGCGATGTCAGCCGGGGTGATGGGGCATGGTCCATGACGACCAATTTCAAGCTTGGCTGGGTGGGTGAAGGTCAGTGGTATAACTATACGCGCACCATTCCTGCCGGACGCTACCGGGTGCTCGCCGCCATCAGCCATGGTGACAGCTCGCCCGACGCCCTCCGCGCCTCGCTGTCGCGCGTAACCAGTCCGGCGAACATCGCCGCCCAGACCCTGGAAGATCTCGGGAGCTTCAGCGGCGAAGGGACGGGGGGTTGGGGTATCAACCGCCTCGTCCCGCTGCGGGACAACTCAGGCATCGCACGCATCCTCCAATTTGGCGGCACCGAAACACTCCGGATGAATCTGCAGAGCGGGGATTGCGATTACCTCATCCTGATGCCGCTGACATCCCCGCGTATCGCCCTTCAACCCCAACCCGCCACCGTGGTTGAGGGGCGCGATGTCTCCTTCTCCGTCGCCACCGTCGACAACGAGGCCGCATCCTTCCAATGGACCAGCAACTCGGTGCCCATTCCCGGCGCCACGCTCTCCAATCTGAATCTCACCCACCTCCCCCTTTCGGCCAACAGCACCCGGATCCGCGTTGCCGTCGCCAATGGCGTGGGCACCACCCTCAGTGATGAAGTGCTGTTGAATGTCACCGCCGATTCCACCCCGCCCACCCTGGTCCGCGCCTTCAACAACGGCCTCAACGAAATCGTGGTCGAGTTCAGCGAACCGGTCCTCGTGCCCGCCGGTCCACCGTCCACCCACTTCACACTCAACGGCGGGGTTACCATTTCCTCCGTACAAGCCGGCGACGGCCCGCATCGCATGGTCCTCACCGTTTCCACGCTGAGCTTCAGTACTGCCTATACCCTCACTGTCTCCGGGATCCAGGATCGCTCTGCCTCAGCCAACACCCTCACCCCGGGCAGCACCGCCCCATTCAATCTGTCCCAACTGGCCCCGACCAACCTAGGCGGCAACGATTCCACCGGCGCCGTCGTCCTCCAGGTGGGTGCCAACAACTACGACGTCTCATCCACGGGCGGCAACATCGGTGGCAATGCTGATTCGGGCGCCTACGCCTGGCAGAATGTCTCCGGCAACTTTGACCTTCGCGTCCGGGTCGCCGACCTCGCCATCACCCATCCCCATGCCCGGGGCGGCCTCGTTGCCCGCGCCGATCTTGCCCCGGGATCGCCCTTCGCCGGCTCCTTTGCGTCCTCTGCACTCGCCGGCAGCGTCTTCGGTTCCCGCGCCAGTGTCGGAGCGAATGCCGTTCTGGCCTCCAGTCGCGGCGGGTTCCCGGTCAACTATCCCCATTCCTGGCTCCGGCTCCGTCGCGTGGGCAACGCCTTCACCGGCTTCGCCTCCTTGGATGGCACCAACTGGACCCAACTCGGCTCCGTCAATCTGACCCTCCCTGCCGAAATTCCCGTCGGTCTTGCCGTTTCCGGCGTGGCCACCAATGCGGCCGCCACCGCCCGCTTCCGTGACTATTCCACTTCCCCGGCGCCCGTCATCGCACCTTTGGTCCAGACCCGGGAGGGCCTCGGCATCTCCAGCCGCCGCACCCGCATCGTCCTCAGCGAGATCCACTATAACACTGCCGCGTCGGGACCCGGATCCGCCTCTGAATTCATCGAACTCTATAATGCCAGTGACATCCCCGAGAACCTCTCCGGTTGGAGCCTGGCCGGGGGCGTCACCTACCGCTTTCCCGATGGCCTCATTCTGGGTGGCGGCCAATTCATCGTGGTGGCTGCCGATCCCGCGGCCCTTACCGCTGAATCCGGTCTGGCCAACATCCTGGGTCCCTATGACGGAAGCCTGAACAACGCCGGCGAACTCATCCAGGTCCGCGATGAACTCGGCGCCCTCAAGCTGGAAGTGGAGTACGGATCCTCCGATCCATGGCCTGTCGCGGCCGATGGCTCCGGTCATTCCCTGGTCCTGGTCAATCCATCCTATGGCGAAGCCGATCCCCGGGCCTGGACCGCCAGCGCCTTCCGCGGCGGCAATCCCGGCAACCTGGATCCCATCGTCCCCAACCCCGCCACCGCCGTCGTCCTCAACGAATTCCTCGCCCATACCGACCTCCCGCTCGTCGACTACCTGGAGCTCTACAATCGCAGCAATGTTTCCGTCGATCTCAGCGGCCACGTCATCACCGACAATCTCGCCACCAACCGATTCCGCTTTCCGCCCGGCTCCACCATCCCTCCCCGGGGACACCTGGCGCTCGACGAATCCCAGCTCGGGTTCCGTCTCGATTCCACCGGCGAGACCGTCTTCTTCATCAGCCCGGACGGTCTCCGCGTCCTGGATGCCGTCCAGTTCGGCCCGCAGGAAAACGGGGTGGCGTTTGGGCGCTCGCCCGACGGCTCCTCGGAATTCCGTCGTCTTGCCGACCGCACTCCGGGAGCTCCCAACGCCCCGTGGCGCATCGAGGACATTGTGATCAATGAGATCATGTATAATCCGATCTCCCAGAATGATTCCGACGAGTTCATCGAACTCCACAACCGTTCAGGAGGGGCCATTGATCTCTCGGGCTGGCGCTTCACGCAGGGAATCAGTTTCACCTTCCCCCAGGGCACCTCGATTGCCGCCGGCGGTTATATCGTCGTCAGTCCCGACCGCGACCGGCTCCTGGCCAATCATCCCTCCCTTCCACCCGCAATCGCCCACGGCAACTGGTCCGGCTCACTTCGCAATCGCGGGGAAAGGATCATCCTCGGCAAACCGGACCAGGTCGTCTCCACCAACCAACTGGGTGAGGTCACCGTCCGCACCGTTCATGTTCCGATCTGCGACTTCACCTATGAGAAGTCCGGGCGCTGGGGCAAATGGGCGGATGGCGGAGGCTCCTCACTTGAACTCATTGATCCCCGGGCCGATCCCCGGCGCCCATCCAGTTGGGCTGACTCCGACGAAACCGCCAAGGCCGCCTGGCAGTTGGTCAGCATCACGGATGTTCTCCGGTTCGGTTCGCAGCCTCCCGACCGCATCCATGTCGGCATGATGGGTGCCGGAGAATGCCTGATCGATGACGTGCAGGTGTTGAACGCCGGGGGAACCTCGGTGCTCGCCAATGGCGGTTTTGAATCCGGAACTGGCACCGGCGCCACTGGATGGACCCTTGCAGGCCATCATTCGCGCTCCCGCATCGAATCCTCCGGCGCCTTCGCCGGTTCGCGCGTCCTGCGCATCATTGCCCCCGGCGATCTCGATGCGGGCCGCAACGTCATCCATGCACCGCTTTCCCCCGCCCTGGCCAACAACCTGTCCGGCACCCTGCGAGCCCGCGTCCGTTGGCAGGCCGGTTGGCCGGAGGTCCTGTTCCGCACGCGTGGGGGTGGGCTTGAAATGACCGCCCGTCTCAATGTCCCCACCCACCTCGGCACACCGGGCCAGGCCAACAGCCGTCGTGTCCCCAACGCCGGACCCGCGATCTACGACGTCACGCACACACCCGCCGTGCCCGACGCCAACCAACCGGTCGTCGTGACGGCCCGCTTTTCG
Organism: Verrucomicrobia bacterium UBA6176; assembly: GCA_002422905.1. Lineage (GTDB taxonomy): Bacteria > Verrucomicrobiota > Verrucomicrobiia > Limisphaerales > UBA9464 > UBA6176. The sequence goes on along the minus strand of DITU01000072.1, from coordinate 43,852 downwards.
GATCCCGACGGCGTCGCTTCCGCCAGCCTCCGGTTCCGCAATGGCGAAACCGGCAGCTTTTCCTCCACCGTCCTGCGCGATGACGGGTTGGGTGGCGATGCCATCGCGGGCGACGGACTGTGGTCGGCCACGCTCATCGGCCGTACCGCCGGCACCCGGGTCCAGTTCCGCATCGAGGCCTTTGACAACGCCTCGCCCACCGTTGCCTCCAGCGCATTTCCATCCGGATCACTCTATCAGGCCACTCCTGCCGTGACCGAAGCCCTCATCCGCTGGGGTGATCCCGTCCCGTTCGGCACCTTCACCCATATTCATTCCTGGACCACACCGTCGGTTGACACCGCGCTCAATGCCGATGGATTGGACAACACCTATCGCGACAGCACGCTGGTCCATGGCAATCTCCGGGTCATCTACAACGCTGGGATCCGACGCAAGGGAAGCCCCTTTACCGGTCAGGCCGATTTCACGGTGACGGTTCCCCGGGACGACCTGTTGCTGGGGGTCGCCGACCGGGTCTATGCCCTGACCGGCAATGGCGGGGAGGAAGCGACCCGCATGCGCAATCAAGTTGCCAACTGGTTCGCCCGTTCCATGGGCCTGCCCTATCTCAACACCCATTATATCCGGTTTCATCGCAATGGCGTCGCCCATGGCGCCGTGGGAGAGGACTTCGAGCAGCCGAACAATTACTATGCCGAGTCCTGGTTTCCCGACGGGGGAGAAGGCGACCTGCGCAAGGTCGCCCTCTGGTTCGAGTTCAATGCCACTGGGGGCTTCAATCCCACGGCGGCCGACCTCGGCAATTACCGGAATCCAAACGGACAGTTCAACCTGTCGCGTTACCGCTGGAACTGGCAGGGCCGCCCCACTGGCACCACCGCCAACGACTTCACCAACTTCTTCGCGCTGGTCACGGCCGCCAACAGCCGCGCCACCACCTATACCTCCGACCTCCTGAACATCGCCGACATCGAGCAATGGATGCGCTCGTTCGCCTACGATGGATGCATGGGCAATTGGGACACCTGGGGCACCGGCAATGGCCAGAACAAATACGTCTATTACCAGCCCGGTGGACGCTGGCGCATCCTGCCCTGGGATCTCGACTGGGTCCTTGGCCTCGGTGATCCCACCAATCGCCGGCTGTTTGGCGGCAACGATGCCAATGTGAACCACATGTTCGATCATCCCGCCTTCCGTCGCATGGCCTGGCGCGCCTATCGCGATGCCATCAATGGCCCCTTCCAGCCCGCCAGTTACCAGCCCCAGTTCGACGCACGGTCGACCGCCCTTGCCTATAACCGCATCACCGGCACCGGCAATCCATCCGGCATCGCCTCCTACCTCAATGCCCGACGCGAATTCATCCGCAGCCAACTCAACCTGAACGATACCTCTCCGTTCGCCATCACCAGCAACGGCGGCACCGATTTCACCTCGCCCACCGCCATCGCCGTGCTCGACGGCACCGCCCCCTTCTCCGTCGTCACACTTCACGTCAATGGTTCCCCCGTCCCCGTCGAGTGGACCGCTGCCAACCGTTTCCGCATCCGCGTTCCCCTTACCCAGGCCATCAACGTCCTGCAGATCACCGGTGTGGATCGGGACGGAACCAGCATTCCCGATCTCGCCCGTTCCATCACCGTCCGTTTCAACGGCACTTTGGAGGCCGCTGAACAGTTCATTGTGATCAACGAGATCCATTATAATCCGGTCCAGCCCGGCGCCTCCTTCCTCGAACTCCACAACCGGTCCACCTCCACCGCCTTCGATCTCTCCGGTCACCGGCTCAATGGCATCGGCTATACCTTTCCCCCGGGCTCAGTCCTGTCGCCCGGCGCCTTCCTGCTCCTGGTCCGGGATCGCGCCGCATTCAGCCTCGTCTACGGGCCTTCCGTCACCGTCTTTGACCAGTTCCCCGGTTCCCTCGCCAACAACGGGGAACGTCTCTCCCTGCTGCGCCCCGCCGAGGATGCCGAGTTCCTGATCACCGATGTTCGCTACGACAATCGCCTGCCGTGGCCCACCAATGCCGCCGGATTCGGCCCTTCCCTTCAACTCATCGATCCCTCGCGCGGTTCCTGGCGCATCGCCAACTGGTCCGCCACCGCCACCAATTCGCCGAACGCCACCACCCCCGGCCGCGCCAATGCGGTCGCCCAGTCCCTCACCCCCTTCCCCACCCTCTGGCTCAACGAGGTCCTTCCCAACAACCCCGCCGGTCCCGTCGACAATGCCGGTGAACGCGATCCCTTCGTCGAGATCTTCAACTCGGGCGACTCAACCGTCAGCCTTGATGGACTCTTCCTGACCGACTCCTTCACCAACCTCACCCGCTGGCCCTTCCCCAACGGTCTTCAAATCCCAGCACGCGGATTCCTCACCGTCTGGCTCGATGGCCAACCCGGGCAATCCGTCGCCGGCATTCCGCACACTTCCTTCCGCATCGATCCCACCACCGGTTCAATCGCACTGGTCCGGCTTCAGGGATCTGCCAGCACCCCGGCTGTCCTGGATGAACTCTCATGGAATCAACTGCCGGCCGGTCGCAGCTTTGGCTCCCTCCCCGATGGCGAACCCCGCACCCGACGCGCCCTCTTCTTTCCCACCCCCGGCGCCGCCAACAATCCCGCCGTGCCTCCGGTCCAGGTCGTGATCAATGAGTTCATGGCGCAGAACACCAGCACCCTCCGGGATCCCGCCGATGACCAGTTCGACGACTGGTTCGAGCTCTACAACGCCGGCACCAACACCGTCGATCTCACCGGGTACCTCCTCACCGACAACCTCGCCGCATCGCCCGGGGCCATGTTCCGCATTCCTCCTGGTTATCCCATTGCTCCCGGCGGCTTCCTTCTCGTCTGGGCCGACAACCAACCCCAGCAGAACTCGCCCACCAACACCCATCTCCACGTCGACTTCGCCCTTGCCCGCAGCGGCGAACAGATCGGCCTCTTCGATCCGGTCGGCGCACTCGTCGATGGCCTGACGTTTGGCTCCCAGGCAAACGACGTTTCCGAAGGCCGGTTCCCGGATGGCGCCGAACCTCCCTTCATCGCCATGGATTCCCCCACCCCGGGCACCGCCAATTTCCTCCCCGGCGGCAACCTCCCGCCCAGCTTCAATCCCGTCGCCGATGTCACGGCCCCGGAACAGACCCTGATCTCGTTCATCGCAGTCGCTACGGATCCCGATTCCGGACAGCAGCTCACCTACAGCCTCGGTGCCGATGCACCCGAGGAAGCTTCCATAGATCCGGTCACCGGTCGGTTTGAATGGCTCACGGCGGAGTCCGATGGACCCGGTACTTATACCTTTTCCCTGCGCGCCACCGACAACGGCACGCCGCCGCGCGTCGGCATTGCCCGCTTCACCGTGACCGTCTCCGAGGTCAACCGGCCCCCTGTCGTCCCCGCCCTCACCTCCGTCGACGCCGCCGAAGGCAGTTTGCTGTCCCTCCAACTCTCCGCGTCCGACCCTGATCTCCCCCCCAATGACCTGACTTTCACCCTCGCCAGTCCAGCCCCCGGCAGCCTCGCCGTCTCCACCGATGGCATCCTCACCTGGATACCCGAGGAAAACTTCGGCAACACCCTCCAGACCATCCTGGTCCGCGTGACCGACAACGGATCACCTCCGCTTTCTGCCACAGGCGAAGTCCGAATCGCGGTTGCTGAAGTCAACAATCCGCCCGTGTTTGCCCAACCCGAACCGGTGAGCGTCGACGAACTTTCCCCACTCTCCGTCCAGCTCTCCGCCATGGATCCCGAGGGCACCAGCATCCGGTTCAACTTCGATTCCACTCCACCGGCCGGACTCCAACTCAATGCCACCACCGGTCTCATCACCTGGACCCCCACGGAATCCCAGGGCCCGGGCTCCTACGTGATTCTGATCCGCGCCACCGATTCCTCACCGGAACAGGTTTCCACCGTGCGCGAACTCTTCATCACCGTGCACGAGGTCAATCAACCGCCCATCCTCGCGCCCATCGCCTCCGTCACCCTCGACGAAGGCCAGACGGTCGCGTTTGTCGCCCAGGCTTCGGACAATGATCGTCCCGCCCAGAACCTCACTTTCAGCCTCGATCCCGGTGCCCCCAGCGGCGCTTTCATCGATCCCGGCACCGGTGAATTCGTTTGGGTCACCGACGACGACCTCGGCGCCGGTGTCCACCCGATCACCGTGCGGGTCACCGACGATGGACCCGGGTCCCTCAGTGCCACCCGCACCTTCGAGGTGACCTCGCGCGCCCGGTTCAAGGTCGTCATCAACGAATTCCTTCGCCGACCCGCCACACCGGGAACGGAGTTCATCGAACTCTTCAACCGCTCCGCATCCACCGGATGGGATCTCCAGGGTTTCCAGCTCTCCGGTTCCAATCTGAACTTCACCTTCCCACAGGGCACGGTCATCGCCCCGCGCGGCCACCTCGTCGTGGCACAGAATCTCGCAGCCTTTCGTCAGGCCTTCGGCTCCGGCGCCAACGTCGCCGGGGCCTGGACCGGTTCCCTCGGTGCCCTGTCCGATTCCATCGTGTTCCTGGACGATGCCGAAGCCGGGGGAATCCTGGACCGGGTCGATTATCTCGGCGCCGCTCCCTGGCCGGCGTCCACCGCTCCCACCGACACTTCGCTCCAGCTCATCGACAGCTCGCAGGACCGGAATCGGGTCGCCAATTGGGGTGCATCCGTGGATTTCACCGGCAACCGCAACCTCATCCAGTTCACCGACACCTGGCGCTACTTCCAGAGCGGACCTCCCGCAGGCGGCACCAACTGGCGACGTCCCGGCTTCAATGACGCTTCCTGGCCTTCCGGTGGCGGCCTGCTCTACGTCGAGAACTCCGCCCTGCCCACCAACAAGACCACCGCCCTGGTCCTCGGCCAGTTGACCTACTACTTCCGGAAGAACATCGCCCTCCCAGCCATGCCGGCCGGTTCCCAACTCCGGATCCGTACCGTCCTCGACGATGGCTATGTCCTCTGGATCAATGGTAACCGCGCCCATTCCCTCGGCATGGGCAACGAGAATCCCACCCACGACACCCTCGCCAATCGTCTGGTCGACAACGCCACCTTCGAAGGTCCCTTCACCATCCCCAGCTCATTCCTGGTTCCCGGCGACAACACCTTCGCCGTCGAGGTGCACCAGAACGCCACCGGCAGCTCCGACATCGTTTTCGGTCTCGAAATCGTCCTCGTCGGTGGAATCACCACCCCGTCCACGCCCGGACTCGCCAACAACGTCTCTCCCGTCCTTCCTGCCATCCCGCCCGTCCGGATCAACGAAGTCCTCGCCCGCAATACCTCAGGCCTTCGCGATGCCTCCAATACCCCCGAGCCGTGGATTGAACTCGTCAACACCAGTCCCGAAGCCGTCGCCCTGGATGGGCTGTTCCTTTCAGATTCGGATCTGGACCTGACCCGCTGGAGCTTCCCCAACGGCATCGTCATCCCCCCACGCGGATTCCTCACCGTGTTCGCCGACGGTCAACCCCAGCAGTCCAGCCCGGCGGAATTGCACACGTCCTTCCGACTCACCTCGACACCCGATGCCGCCCTGCGGATCACCCTCAGCCGGCTCAACGGATTCTCCATCCAGGTGCTCGACTACCTCCACACCCGGGTTGGCACCCTGCCTGACATCGCTTCCGGACGATTCCCCGACGGAATCATGCCCACGCTCGAAGAACTGCTGCCCACGCCGGGCGGGATCAACGTCTCCCTCGTCAGCCCGACCCCCGCCTTCGACATCCCCCTCCTCACCGCCGGCGGTCAGGTCCAACTGATCCTTCGCGGAATTGTCGGACGCCGATACCGCATCGATACCACCGACGTCCTCGGCACCTGGTCCATGCATTCCGAAGTCACCGCTGCCGAGGGCGGCACCCAGATCCTGGTGGATCCCACCGCTCCCACCCGATTCTACCGCGCCGTGGAACTTCCGCGCTGACCGATCGACCGACGCGCAGAGCCGCTCGATTCCATCGTTGTACGCGTACTCGTGCGTCGTACGCGTACTCGCACCCAGGTTGACTCCATTTCATCCGCCGCAAGGCCCTCAGTGAACGCGTTGGTGGGAGTCCCTTGGATTCTTTGCGTTCCCCTCGCTCTTCGGGCTCACCGACCTCGTCCCGGGACACCCCGCATTACACCCCATTCCAATTCCGGTCGGTTCGCCGCGTAGTCAGAGCGTGGGCCCAGCCCATTGCGGAATTTCGTCCCGCCCGTAACACTGCCCTCCCCGCAATGAACCTCGAAGACTCCATTGGCGACATCCTCCGCAAGGCGCGCATCTCGACCGAGACCGCACTCGGAGACGCCGCAACCGTCGCCGGGCTTTCCCCGGAACTCTATCAGCAGTTGGAATCCACCGGGCGGGTCAATGTCCCGGTCGGTTGGGAAGCCCTGGGTTCCCGTCTCACCCTCAACGGTTCCCGGCTCCGCAAACAGTACGATGGCTGGCTCCCCAAACCCACGGACCTCTCCCGATGGCGCGAACTCCGGGTCATCACCTCCGCCGGCGACGACATGACCGTCAATGCCTACCTGGTCTGGGATGAAGCCACCCGCGACGCCGCCCTTTTCGACACCGGCTTCGACCCCGCCCCCATTCTCAATCTCATCGCGTCAAACCAGCTCGCGCTCCGCCACATCTTCATCACCCACGCCCATCCGGATCACGTCGCCGCCCTGGCGCCCATCCGCCAGGCCCATCCAAAGGTACGACTCCACTCCGGTTCCCGGCACGCACCCGTCGAGCAACGCAATCGTCCGGACGACTTCATCGTGCTGGGCTCACTTCGCATCAGTCATCGGGATACTCCCGGTCATGCCGACGACGGTGTCACCTACATCGTGGGCAACTGGCCCGATGATGCCCCTCATGTGGCGATTGTCGGGGATGCCCTTTTCGCCGGATCCATCGGGGGTGCACGGGAACATCTTGAGCTTGCACGCCAGAAGATCCGTGAGCAGTTGTTCTCATTGCCGGATCCCACCCTCGTCTGCCCCGGGCACGGACCGCTTTCCACCATGATTGAAGAGAAATCTGCAAATCCCTGGTTCGACTGAACCGTTTCCAAAAACACACTCCTATGAAAATCACGGCCCGATTCGTTGCGATCACCCTCGTCTCCCTGCCGGGCTTTGCCCTGGCTCAGGCCGCTGAACTCTCCGCCGCTGCCCCAGCCGCCCCGACGCCCACCGTCATTTCCGTGCCCGCCCCGGACCCGATCATGACGCAGCCCGCCCAGGAGGTCCTGGTCGACATGTCCCGCCGTCAGTTCGCGTCCCAGATCAGCTCCGCAAACCAGGCTGCCACCACGGAACGACTCAAGGAGAGCGATGCTCCCCGCAGCATCGAGGAATCCGGGGGCGCAATCCGAAAGCTCCAACGCGACCGGTCGTGGAAGGCCGTTTACGCCCTGTTCGATCCCCTGGCTCCCGTGCCTACTTCCTATCGGTCCCTCGCCCATCCCATGGACACCCGGAAGGCAATCGATGCCGCCTCGCCAACCTCGCTCCGCGATGCCGGCACCGCTCCCGCTCCCCATCACTTCCGCGATCCCATCTCACACGAACCCTCCTTGCGCCTCTGGTAGCCGGGATCCCGCATGATCGAGTACAACCCGAAGGCATGGTTCGTCTTCATCTTCCAGTTCCATCGCGCCGACACCTTCCGCCGCCTCCTTCCCATGATGCTCTGCATCGCCGCCTATTGCGGCGCTGTGGAGTATCTCGAGATCGGCTTCCTGCACCTGACCGACACCTCCAAGGTCCGGCATGTCTCCCTCGTCCACACCCTGCTCGGGTTCGCCCTTTCCATGCTCCTCGTGTTCCGGACCAACACCGCCTATGAACGCTGGTGGGAAGCCCGCAAACTCTGGGGCTCCCTCGTCAACAGCTCCCGCAGCCTCGCCATCAAGCTCAATGCCCTGATCACCGATCCTGTCATCCGTACCGATCTCGCCACCCTCCTCGCCGCCTACCCCTCCGCCCTCCAGCAACATCTTCGCGGCCTTCCCCATCCCGCTCCCGATTCCCTCGTCTTTCCCCATCCGTTCATCCCCGGCGAACATCTTCCCAACCAGATCGCCGCCCTGGTTTACCTGCGGCTCACCCAGTGCGGATTGGCCCCTGAACGCCTTCTGCTGCTGGACCCGGAACTCCGCAACTTCTCCGAAGTCTGCGGCGCCTGCGAACGCATCCAGAAAACCCCGATCCCATTCTCCTACAGTGTCTTTCTCAAGAAGTTCATCTTCCTCTTCGTGATGACCCTCCCCATCAGTTATGCCGTCCTCCTCGACTGGCTCGTCATCCCGGTCGTTGTCCTCGTCTTCTACGCACTCGCCAGCCTCGAACTCATCGCCGAAGAAATCGAAAATCCGTTCGGCACCGATCCCAACGATCTCCCCCTCGAATCGATCTGCACCACCATCCAGTCCTCCGTCCGACAACTTCTCCCCACCATTCCCCGCCATTCTTCCGACGCCTGAGTCCTTGGGGTGCCCCGGCACCCTCGGAATGGCATTTCCCATTGGGGACAGGCTCAACGACTGGG
>DITU01000072.1:0-35229 GCA_002422905.1 Verrucomicrobia bacterium UBA6176 | reverse complement strand
CCACGATTGGGGACAGGCTCCACGACTGGGGACAGGCTCAACAAAACCGAAGACTGCCCGATGGCCCTGCCCATTCCCCGGGACAAACGCGAATCGCGAATCAACCGTAGTGACCGCCCAGGTAGTTCGCGGTCCGGGGATCGCGCGGTTGCTGGAAGAGAACCTCGGACGGCCCCTGCTCCACCAGTTCCCCCAACAACAGATACGCGGTGTCATCGCTCACCCGGCGGGCCTGAGCCAGGCTGTGGGTGACCAGCACCACCACCCGCCCTGGACAGAGGGTCCGCATCAATCCCTCGAGTGCTTCGGTGCTGGCTGCGTCGAGCGCCGAGCAGGGTTCATCGAGAAGCAGGACGGACGGCTTCAGCGGCAGGAGTCGGGCAAAACAGAGTCGTTGCTGCTGTTCCAGCGAGAGGTTTGCGGCAGGCCCGAGCAGGCGGTCCTTGACTGCCTCCCAGAGTTCAACCGAGCGCAGAGCTGTTTCCACGGCCGCCGCCACGCCGGATCGACCGAGACGTTCGGCCTCCCCATGGATACGGAGCCCGAACGCCACGTTATCGAAAATGGACAAGGGCAGCGGATTCGGGCGTTGGAAGACCATGCCCACCTGGCGCCGGAGTTCCCGTACACAGACCTCTGGCGAAAAGATGTCTTGATCCATGATCCGGATCCGGCCAGTCGTGCGGGCGGCCGGATTGCGTTCATGGATCCGGTCGAGACAGCGCAGCAGGGTGGTCTTGCCGCAACCGGACGGCCCCACCAGGGCGGTGATGCGTCCCCGTTCAAAGCGGGTGGTAACCCCGTGCAACGCCTGAAACCCACCGTACCAACAATCCAGATCCTCGACTTCGACCCCGCCGGAATTGGATGGAAGCGAAGGGTTCATCCGAACCTCCCCTCCACATACGCCCGGGTCCGCTCGGTACCTCCCCCACCGAAGAGCACCGCCGTCGGCCCCACTTCCACCTGTTCTCCGGCGAGCAGGAACAGGGTGCGGTCAGACAGGCGACGGGCCTGGGCGAGAAGATTGGTGACCAACACCACGGTGAGTTCCGAACGGAGCTCCCGCAGGATCTCCTCGATCCGCATGGTGGTGACGGGGTCGATGGCGATGGAGAACTCGTCGAGACAGAGAACCTGGGGGCGATGGGACAAGGCTCGCGCCAGGGCCAGTCGCTGCTGTTGCCCACCTGAGAGGCGGGTGCCCAACTGCCCCAGCCGATCCTTGACCTCGTCCCACAGCGCGGCCCGGCGCAGGGCTTGTTCCACCCGATGATCCAGCTCGGCTTGGTTTCGAATGCCGGCGCAGCGGGGAGCGAACGCCACGTTGTCGTAGATGGAAAGCGGCAGCCCGACTGGCAACGGCGCCACGAGGCCAATGCGTCGCCGCAAATCCTCCACCGTTCCGCCTGACCGGATGCATTGCCCGTTCAGGGCGACCGCTCCATCCACCCGTGCTCCCTGGATGAGATCAATGGTCCGGTTGAGACAACGGAGCAGCGTGGTCTTGCCACTTTGAGCGGGACCGATCACGGCCAGGATTTCGTGTCGGACGACGCCCAGATTGACTTCACGCAGGACCACCTGGGTTCCGTAGGAGACCTTCAGGCCATCCACCGTCAGGATGTGGTCGGGCGCGGTCATCGGTTACCAACGGCGATGGGAACGGGTGCGGGTCCGGACGAGGATGGCGGCGGCGTTGACGAAAACGACGACACCGAGAAGCGTGATTGCGGTGGCGGCCGGGAGGGCGGGCCGGACTCCGGGAACCTGGGTGGCGAGGGTATAGAGATGCATGGCGAGGGCCATGCATTGTTCGTCCAACCTATAGGCGAAAATGTCGCCGGACTGGACGGACTTATAGAAGACGGCGCCGGTGAAGAGGATGGGGGCCGTTTCGCCCGCGGCGCGGCTGACCTGGAGGATCACGCCGGTCAGGATTCCCGGAAGTGCGTTGGGAAGCACGACGGCCCGCAGCGTCTGCCATCGGGTGGCGCCCACATTCCAACAGGCTTCCCGGAAGCTCATCGGCACGGCCGCGAGCGCCTCGCGGGTGCTGGTGATGATCACCGGCAAGGTCATGACTGCCAGGGTCAGCGATGCCGCCAACACCGAATATCCGAGGCGGGCGGCATAGACGAACGCCCCCAACCCGAACAACGCGTGCACGATGCTGGGCACACCGGCCAGGTTGATCACCGCCATCTGGATCACCCGGTTCAACCAGGAATCCCGGGCATATTCATGAAGGTAAACCGCCGCTGCCACCCCGACGGGCGTCGCCGCCGCCAACGACAATCCCACCAGGTACAGCGTTCCCACCAATGCCGGCCAGAGACCACCGTCCTTCATCCCGTTGCGCGGTGATTCCCACAGCAGACTCCACCGGAGCGCCGGCCAGGCCTCGATGAGCAGATGCCCCAGGATGGCCACCAGCGGCAGGATCAACAGCACCGTCAACATTGCCAAAGCCCGTCGGATTCCCGTTTCAAAACGCCGCTGATGCGCCCCCGCCGGCGTCTCCCGAAAAGGATTTCCCACATCGGCCTGAATCTTCATCGGGACTTCGCTCCTCCCCGGACCAGTCGTTCGGCAAGCAGGTTGATCACCAGCGTGATCCCGAACAGCAGGACACCGGTCAGGAACAGGACCCGATAATGGTCCGAACCCGCCGGCGCCTCTCCCAACTCGGCGGCGATGTTGGCCGTCAACGTTCGGACCGGATCAAAAAGACTGGTCGGGATGTTCACCGCATTCCCCGTCGCCATCAGCACCGCCATCGTCTCGCCCACCGCCCTCCCGGTCCCGAGGAGGACGGCCGCCAGGATCCCACGACGCGCCCCGGGCAGGAGCACACGCCAGGTCAATTGCCAACGCGTCGCCCCCAACGCCTCGGCCGCTTCCCGATGCGCGTCCGGCACCGCCCGAAGCGCATCTTCCGCCAGCGAAACGATCACCGGCAGGCTCATGAGCGCGAGGATCAACGCCCCGTTCAACAGGTTGACTCCCACCGCCGCAGGCGTTGCCCAGACCAGGACCCGGCTCATCACTGTCAGACCGACAAAGCCCCAGACCACCGACGGGATCGCAGCGAGCAGTTCGATCACCACCTTCAGCACCTCCCGCGTCCGGCCCTGGCAAAACTCCGAAAGGAAAATCGCGGCCCCCAACCCCGCGGGTACGGAAAGCAGGAGGGAAACCCCGGTGACCGCCGCCGTGCCCACCATCAACCCCAACGCTCCAAAACGAACCCGCTGGACCGAGGTCGGATACCACTCCACGCTTCCCAGAAACTCGGCCATCGAAAAATCCGGCTGGCGCAACACGGGGAACGCCTCCCGAAAAATGAAGAACAGGATGGCTGCCACCAGGATCACCGAGCTGAAGCCACAGACCCGGATCCACAATTCGATCACCCCCTCGGTCGATCGCACCCACCACGTCCTCCAGCGCGTCGCCCCGTCCGGAATCGGTTTCATCGCGACACCTCCACCAATCGGCCGCCCGGTTGGCGACGCTCCGGCGGCACCGGGACAAAACCGGTGACGGTCAACCAACCCTGCCCGGCATCCGACAGGATCCAGGCAAGGTAGGCCTTCACCTCCGGACGCGGCTCGCCCAGTCCATAGACCAGCAGCGAGCGGGCGATGGGATACCGGCCGCTGATGGTCGCCTCCGGTGACGGGGCCACCGCTTCATCGCCGACCCGTTCTGCCACCCGCAACAGCTTCACGCCGGCCACTGCGTATCCCATGCCGCTGTACCCAATGGCCGTTGGCGTATTCGCAATCAGCTCCACCACCTCCTTCGATCCATTCAGTTCCAATGTGCCCAACCGGAAATCACGGTCTTCAAGAACCCGATGCCGCAGGAACTCAAACGTCCCACCACTCGATTGCCGACCGACGCGCACGATGCGGTCATGACGCGGGTTCGGCAGGCGCACCCCAAGCTCGGACCAACGACTGATCCGGCCATCGACCGCGAACAGTTCGCGCAATTGTTCCAGGGTGATGGATTCAAGGGGATTGTCGCGATGAACGTAGATCGCCAGGGCATCGTACCCCACCACGTACTCCCGCGGTTCCTTGCCAGTCGCCTTCAACGCCGCCTCCGCTTCCGACGCCTTCAGATCCCGACTGCTGTTCGCCAGGTCGGCCGACCCCCGGATGAGCGCAGCCACCCCAACCCCTGAACCACCGCCGGAGACCTCCACCCGCACCCCGGGTTCAACCCCTGCATAGGCTTCGGCCCAGGCCTGGGCCAGGTTCACCATGGTATCGGATCCCTTACCCAAAATGAGCGGCCCAGCCGCCTCACGTGGCGAACATCCCAGCAGCATTCCCACCGTCAGCAGGGCAATGAAAACCCGCCATCCGGACCAGCCTGGACATCCCCGCCTCATCTCAATCGCAGATTACCCCCCCGGAACGCGTCCCGTGAATCGCGGTCCCTGTTCACCCGCCAATCGTAGCGCCCCTGCCACATGCCCGTCATACGACCCGCCATCCCTTGGCCAATGCACACCTTCCTTTGCGGTGAACCAACTCGCGGCACCATCCAATGGATCGGTTTCGTTCGCTCCGACCCCACGCGCTGCGGCCAACCGCCCTGTTTTCAGCCCATGCAGCCCGGGATGTGATCCGTCCGGGTTTCGTGCACTCAGGAAGCCCCCCGTTCTTCCGGCCCTGCTCGTATTCCGTGACCGCGGGATCCGGGACTGATACGGAGCAGGTGAACCTGCGAAATCCCATGGCGACAATACTTCTGGTGGAGGACAACGAAATGAATCGCGACATGCTTTCGAGGAGGCTTGAACGCCGGGGATATGTGGTCATCTGCGCAATGGACGGCCAACAAGGGGTCGAACTGGCGCGCAGGTCACCGCCCGACCTCATCCTGATGGACATGAGTCTGCCCGTGCTGGACGGATGGCAGGCCACCCGCCTGATCAAGGAAGACCCCGTCACGCGCCACATCCCGGTCATCGCACTGACCGCCCATGCAATGGCCGAGGACGAGCGCAAGGCGCGCGAATCGGGTTGCGACGATTACGACACCAAGCCCGTGGAGCTCGACCGGTTGTTGAAGAAGATGACGAAGCTTCTCGAGCCTTCCGCCCATGAAGGATGAATCCCGCCGGACCGCGCCGCCGGATCCGCCCCCAACGGGGGCCCCCGGCCCGAAGATCGACCTTTCACGGATGCGCCACGAACTCCGCACTCCGATCAACCACATCATGGGATACAGCGAACTCCTGCTGGAGGAAGGCCGGATCCCCGAGGGACATCGGGATGATCTCCAGCGCATCCATGCAGGCGGGCGCGAACTGCAGGTGTTGATCGGGCGTTACTTCGACGAGGAACAGTTCTTCGGGCAACGCGACCTGCACCAGCTCTACCACGAACTTCGAACGCCGGTGAACCACATCATCGGCTACTCCGACCTCCTCATCGAACAGGCCTCCGACGCCCAGGCACAGGCCGTCGTCCCCGACCTCCTCCGGATCCGTGATGCTGCCGCCGGCTGGCTTGCCCTGATGGAGGCCTACCTGGTTGAACCCACACCCACACCGGGATCCAACGGACTCGTCCAGACACCGAAAACCATCGCCCTCAATCTCGGTTTCACCTTCCAGGTTCCCGAACCGCGCAGCGCCCTGGGAACCTTCCGGGACGAGGGTGCCATCCTTGTGGTGGACGACGATCCATCGAGTCGGGAGATGCTGGTCCGACGACTCCGTCACAGCGGATACACCGTGTCCTCCGCAGCGAACGGGCTCGAAGCGCTCACCATGCTGCGCGCCCAATCGTTCGACCTCGTCCTGCTGGACATGATCATGCCCGGCCTGGACGGCTTTCAGGTGCTCGGCAAGCTCAAGTCGGATCCCAGCCTCAGATCCACGCCGGTCATCATGTTGTCCGCCCTCGACGAGGAGAACGGCATCGCGCGCTGTATCGAACTGGGCGCCGAGGATTACCTGTCCAAGCCGTTCAACGCGGTCTTCCTCCGGGCACGCATCGGGGCCTGCCTCGAAAGGAAGCGGCTCCAGGACCGTGAACGTGCCATGCACAACGCTTTGGAACTGAGCCAACGCCATCTGGCCGCCGAACTGGCGAAGGCCGCCGGATACGTCCGTTCGCTGCTGCCTCCACCCCTGCACGGCGACATCGCGACCGAATGGTGTTTCCAACCCAGCGAAGCCCTGGGTGGAGACGCCTTCGGCCATCACTGGATCGATCCCCAGCACTTCGCCATCTACCTTCTCGATGTCTGTGGCCATGGCGTTGGCGCCGCGTTGCTCTCGGTGTCAGCCCTCAACACGCTGCGGACACAGACACTGCCCGACGTCGATTTCAGACAACCCTCCGCCGTGTTGTCGGCCATGAACCGGGCGTTCCGGATGGAGGACCAGAACTTCCTCTACTTCACCCTCTGGTACGCCGTCTACCGGGTCTCCGACCGCCAACTCACCTTTGCTGACGGGGGACATCCCCCGGCGCTGCTCCTTGGCCCTGAATCAGCCGACACCACCCAGGTCATCCCGCTGAAGACTCCGGGACCCGCCATCGGCTGCCTCGACGACGCCACCTATTCCGCAACCAGCCTCGTCATTGATCCCGGCTCACGCCTGCTGGTGTTCAGCGACGGTGTCTTCGAAATCTTCAAACCCGATGGTTCCGTCGGCGGCTGGACCGAATTCCTCCTCTCCTTTTCCCAACCCGGCATCCGCGCCCTCCGCCCCACCGAACGCCTCGCCAATGCCCGCGCCATCGGCGGCGAGACCCTGCCCGATGACTTCTCGCTCATCGAATTGAACTTCCGCTGAACCGGCAGGAGGCCCTGGGCGAAACCAGACGTCAGTCTCAACTGGCCTTGGCTGGCCATCCCGGGTTTGGAAATCGGATCTCCTGCGCCGGAACAGCGCTACTGGGAGTTTTCAGGCGGGCTCTCAAACCGCTTGGTCATCCTCAGGATGTTCCGGCCCTTCTCACGCCGGTACTCCAACACATCCATGAACTGCCGCATCAGATGGATCCCCAACCCGCCCATAGCGCGCTGTTCGAGGGGTACCGACACATCCACCTCACCGCTCCCCGTCGGATCAAACGGCGGGCCCTCATCCTCGATCTCGATCTCCAGGAAACTTCCGGTGCAGGCAAGCCGGACTCGGACCACGCCCTCGATCGAACCTGCGTAGGCGTGATGAAACACATTGGTGAGGTGCTCCTCCAACGCCAGATCCACCGCATGGATCGCCCGATCCGGCACGTGGCGGGAAGCCGCGAACCCGGTCAATTCCCCAACCAACCGTTTCCGGTCCGCAGGCAGGTTCCTGAGAACGATCTCGAGATGGCCGCTCCCGGTCATCCGTCAGATCTTTTCCACGATCTGATCGCGAAACCCGGTCAAGGTCAGCACTTCATCCACTTCGGGAGAAGGATTGGTCACCAGCAGGAGACGCTGCTGGTTCTTCATCTGGCGCCAGTACTGCAACAGCACGCGGAGCCCGGCCGAACACAGGAAGGTGGCCTGGCTCAGATTGATGTAGACCGACTTCGCCTCGGCACGGATCGCCGCCAACACTTCAATCTCCAGTTCGTTGGCACCCGGTCCGTCCACCCGTCCCCCTACCAACAATTCATGAGTGTCTCCGGTAATGATTTTTTGGATTTGCATGGTCAGGCTGATTTTCTGCGACGGATTAAAATCGGAATCGATGCCTCCGGCAACACACCATGTCTCAGCTTGGTCCTTGCTCCGAACCCCGCGACGGCAGCAGCCTGACCAATACCCCGTTCGAATGAATCAATCCGGGACCACCATCCCCTCCGCCGGAGCCTGGCGCGATCGCATCGCCTTTGAGATCCGCGACCAGTCCCGGACCTTTCTCGACGTCGCTCTCGCCGCTGCAGTCCGCGGCGATCTCGCCCCCCTCATCGAACGATCTGCGCGCCTGTATCAGGGCAGTGTCCATGCCCGTGAATCGGGCCTCGACCTGGACATGGCGTCGGTGGAAACCGCCATCGAGGAGTTCCGGTATGCGCGTGATCTGGTGACGGTGGAGGAGACCGAGCGCTGGCTGGGTGACCGGGGCCTGGACGTGGATGACCTCACCGGGCATTTCCTCCGCCGGTTCTGGTTCAACGCCGCGGGTCATCCCGCGATGTCCGATGTCTCCGGAGGGGATGGCGATGAACCCCCGCCCTGGCCGGCCGATCTGATCCTGTCCGGCGAATTCACGCGGCTGGCGAGGCTATTGGCTGGCGAGGAAATCGCCATCCTGGATCGCCCGGGCCCGACCGGACCTGAATCCGATGCCCTGCTGGAAGGGTTCCAGGAACGGATGGGACTGGGGGAAGCGGACTGTGAGGACTGGCTGGCCAGGCATCAGATGGACCGGGCACGACTGCTGGCCCTGTTGCACGGCCAGGCGCAGCACGCCGCGGATCAACTGGCGGTGCTCACAGACCCGGCCCGGGTGCAGATGCTCGGCCAGATGCGCTCGGACCTCTGCCGCGCCGAACTGGAAGTCATCGAGTTCGACAATCCATTCGCGGCCCAGGAAGCCTTTCTGTGCGCGACATCGGATCGCTTGAGCATGGAAACGGTGGCGGTGGAATCCGGATTCTCCATCCGATCCCAGTCGGGGTTCCTCCGTGACCTGCCGGAACCCTGGCGCATCGCCATCCTTTCGGCATCGCCCGGTCGGGTGCTCCAACCCCTGGCAGGTCCGGAAACAATTTCCCTCGTGCGACTCGTCCGACGGATCCACCCCGGCCTGGAAGATCCCGTCGTCCGGGCGGAGGTCGATCACGCCCTCTGGCAACGTCACTTTGGCGAGGCCGAACTCCGCGAGATCCGATGGCGGACCGGAGGCAACAACCCCCCATGACCGCACGCGCCGAACAGATCCTCCGTTCCACCTCCCTGGCCCGCTTCGTCCCGCCCGGGCACTTCGAACGGTTGCGCGACCAGTTCGAGGAGATCCATCACGACTTCGGTGAGGTCATCATCCGGCAGGGTGATGAAGCCGACTCCTTCTATGTGCTCGTGGCGGGCCGGGTGCGGGTGCTCAAGGAGCAGGTCAATGGTGAGGAAATCACCCTTCAGCGTCTCCAACCCGGTGATGAATTCGGTGAGTCCGCACTGTTGGAGACGCGGACGCGGACATCGACTGTCCGATGCAGCACGGCGGCGGATGTCCTCCGCCTGGACCGGGAACGCTTCAAGGCCCTGGTCCTGGAGTATCCTGAAATGCTGAACATGCTGGAGCTGTTGTCGCGCTGGCGCACGCTTCACGGATTCCTGTATGCGTTCAGCCATTTCGGGCGGCTCCCCGAACCCGCACTCCGCGCGTTGATGTCGCGGCTGGATCCCGCTGAATTCCAGAAGGGCCGGAAGATCATCCGCGAGGGCGATCCGGCCGGCCCGATGTATATCGTGCGTGACGGCCGGGTCCGTATCTTCACCGGACCGGATTCGGACGCGGTCAACGTGGCCTTCCTGCGGGAGGGGGATTTCTTCGGTGAATTGTCCATCCTCAACGGGGAACCCCGGGCGGCGACGGCGGAGGCGGTGACCGACTGCCGACTGCTTGCCCTGGAGCCGCACGAGGTGGAGGAACTCCAGCGTCAGTTCCCCGAGTTCCACCAACTGCTGGAGGAACGCCGGGCGCTTTACCGGGCCAAGTCCGAAGCCCGACTGCCCCTCGATTTCTCCCAGGAACTGTTGCCGGCCGGGACGGAGCAGCCACCGGCACCGGAAACGGTTTCCGAGGATGGATCCGACGATCCGTTCGCAGATGAAAAGGGATTCTTCCGCAGCCGCAGGCAACCCCGGTCGCGGATTCCATTCGTCCAGCAGGTCGATGCCATGGACTGCGGCGCGGCATGCCTGGCGATGGTCTGCCGGCATTTCGGGCGGAAGGTGAACCTGTCGCGCATCCGGGAGCTCTGCCATGTGTCGTCGGACGGCACCAGCCTCGACGGACTGTGTTCCGCAGCGGCGCATCTCGGTCTCGCCGCGCGCGGGGTGAAGGCGTCGTTGCGCAACCTGCCGCGCATGCCCCTTCCCGCCATTGCCCACTGGGAGGCCCGTCACTGGGTCGTGGTGTGGCGGGTGACGGATTCCCATGTCTGGCTGGCGGATCCGGCCACCGGTCACCGGAAGGTGGGACGGGCCGAGTTCGAACAGAAGTGGTCGGGATATGCGGCCTTGTTCGACTACACCGAGGCGTTCGAGAAGGCACCCGTCAGCGGCCCGTCAGCGGCATGGGTACTGCCCTTCTTCGCCCGGCACCGCGGCATCTTCCTCCAGGCATTCCTCCTGGCACTCGTCGCCAGCCTCCTCCAGTTGATCCTGCCCATCGCCACCCAGGTCGTGGTGGATACGGTCATCGTGGACCGCCAACCGGATCTCCTCCGTCGCATCTTCCTGGGGATGGGTGCCGCATTGGTTGGGCTGGTGGGATCCAACCTCCTCCAGCAATACCTCCTGAGCTTCGCCACGGTCCGCGTCGACACCGCCATCCTGGATTTCCTCACACGGCGACTCCTGGACCTGCCCATGTCCTATTTCCACAACCGGCGCACGGGCGACATCCAGCGTCGCCTGGACGGGGCGCGGGAAATCCGGCAGTTCGTGGTCCAACACGGCATTGGCAGTGTGCTCGCCGTGCTGCAATTCACGGGATGCGTCGCGCTGATGGCCCTCTACAGCACCACGCTCAGCCTGCTGTTCCTCGCCGTGCTCCCGCTCTACTTCGGGCTCATGTGGTTCTCCCGTCGGGTCCTGCGTCCCCTTTTCGCCGAGATCGAGGAGGGTCTCGCCCGCTACAGCTCGTTCCAGATCGATGCCATCAAGGGTATCGAGGCGGTGAAGGCGGCGGCGGCCGAACCTGCATTCCGCGAGGCCCTGCTCAACCAGTTCCTGCGTGCGTCGCGCGGACTGCTCCGCGGCAACTTCGTCATCATGTCCTATCAGGGCGCCATCCAGACCATCGGCCTGATCTCCAGCGGACTCTTCCTCTGGTTCGGCGCCCTGCTGGTCCTCGACTCCCGGCTCACCGTCGGCGAATTCGTCGCGTTCAACACCCTGCTCGCCATGGCCTCCTCCGCCCTCGTGCGCGCCCTCGGCACCTGGGATCATTTCCAGATGGTCACCGTCCTGCTCAACCGCCTCGACGACATCTTCGACGCCCGCCCGGAACAGGACATCGCCTCCGGCACCCTCAAGCCCGTGCCGTCCATCGAGGGCCAGGTGGAATTCCGCGACGTCGGCTTCCGCTTCGGCGGACCGGAATCCGCCTCCATCCTCAGCAAGATCCAGTTGAGGGTCGCCCCGGGAAAAACCGTCGCCATCGTCGGACGCAGCGGCTCCGGCAAGACCACCCTCATCAAACTCCTCGCCGGTCTCATCGAACCCACCACCGGTTCCATCCTCTACGACAACGTCGATCTCCGCACCGTCTCCTATCGCGACCTCCGACGTCATGTCGGGATCGTCCTCCAGGAGAACCACATCTTCGACGACACTATCCTCGGCAACATCGCCTTCGGGGATCGGGAACCCGACTTCGACCGCGTCCTGCGCGCCGCGCAACTGGCCAACGCCCACGAGTTCGTCGCCCGCCTCCCCCTCGGCTACGAAACCCGCATCGGCGAAACCGGCCTCGCCCTCTCCGGCGGCCAACGCCAGCGCATCGCCATCGCCCGAGCCCTCTACCACGACCCTCCCGTCCTCATCTTCGACGAAGCCACCAGCGCCCTCGACACCGAGTCCGAACGCGCCATCCAGAACAACCTCCGCCAACTGCTCAAGGGCCGCACCTGCTTCGTCATCGCCCATCGCCTCAGCACCGTCCGGGATGCCGACCTCATCGTCGTCCTGGAACGCGGTCAGATCGTCGAGTCCGGCACCCATGCGGAATTGATCCAGGCCCAGGGGCTCTACTTCCACCTGTCCAGCCAGCAACTCGCACTGTGACCCCCGGCATTCCCAGATCCTCAGGCCCGGCATCCGACTCCGATTGGCTGCCCCAGGAACCGTCCCCACGACTCGCCAGCCTCACCGGCTGGATCGTCATCGCCCTCTTCCTCGGTGCACTCCTCGCCTCCGTCACCATCCGTCTCCCGGAAATCGTCCGCTGCCGCTTCCAGCTGATCCCCAGGTCCGGCGCCGACCCCATCCAGTCCCCCGTCCACGGCACCCTCCACCGCGTTCTCGTCACCGAAGGTTCCGAGGTCGAATCCGGTTCCGCCCTCTTCGAGATCCGGTCGGACGAAGTCCTGACCTGGCAGACCGAACTCAAGGCCGCCCTGGAGGACCAGCGGGCCGGGGAGGAAACCGCCCTCCGCAACGAGGAATCCCATCAGTCCCAACTCCGCATCAAGGAAACCGAGCGCGCCCAGGTGGAACAGGAACTCCAGTTCCGCAAACGCCACCGCGACACCGTCACCGACCTCGTCCGGCGCACCGCGGAACTCAAGGCCTCCGGCCTCGTCTCCGAAGTCGAAATGCTCCGGGCCCAACTGGAACTCGCCGATGCCGACAAGGATCTCAATGTCGCCGGCCAGGCCCTTCAACGACTCGCCTCCGAACTCGCCCGCATGGAAAGCGACCGCTCCCGCCAACGCTCCGATGAACGCGCCGCCGTCGGCAAACGCGGCCACCTCATCGATACCCTCCAACTCCGACTCGCCGGCGCCGTCGGCCCCCTCATCACCATCCGCGCCTCCCAACGCGCCACCGTCCTCTCCATCTCCCAGCACTCCCCCGGCAGCGTCGTCCAACCCGGCCAGGAACTCTGCCAACTCGCCCGCGCCGACGACCAACCCATCGCCGAACTCCAACTCCAGCAGGAAGGCCTCGACCGCATCTCCGCCGGCATGGAATCCCGGCTCTTCTTCGATGCCTTCCCCTACCAACGCTACGGAACCCTTTCCTCCCGCATCCGTTGGCTCAGCCCCTCCGCCGTGGCGGACGGCGACAAGTCCGGGTTCCGGGCCCGCGCCGAACTCGATCACCTGCAATTCAACGCCGCCGGCCAGCAATTTCCCGTCCGCGCCGGAATGCTGGGTGAGGCACGGATCCGCATCGGTCGCCGCACCCTGATCGAGTCGGTCTTCGCCCCCCTCCGCGGTCTCCGCGAAGAAAACCGTTGAGCCTCCGCCAGGTCCGGTCGGGCGATCCATCCGTCTGCATGCATACCGCCCAATTCGGACTGGCATGCCGCCCCCACGACTGATACTTCGGAATGACCGAGGGATTGGAGGTTCTCCGGATGGTCCATGAGTCCATTGGTACCGGCCCCCCCAAGGAACAAGCCACCTCGCCATCAATACAGGATCACCCCCAACACCCGTCACCATGCCCAAGAAACAAACCCCGAAAGCCGACGCCAAACCCAAACTCAAGGACCTTAAGGCCCGCAAGGCCGTCAAGGGCGGCTCCGGTCCCCAGTCCAGCCCCATGTCCAGCCCGATGTCCAGCCCCAGCCCCAGCCCCAGCTCAGGCTTCTGACCCGTATCCGAGGCTCGGATGACCCCGACCCTCCCCTCCCCTCCCCGCCGCCTCATCCTTCGCAACAGCTGGTCGCCGGGGGACATCGTCATGCTCACGGCGGCGGTGCGGGATCTTCATCGCGCCAACCCGGGGGCCTTTCTCACCGACGTCCGGACCGCCTGTCCGGACCTCTGGCAATTCAACCCCCACCTCACTCCCCTCGGCGAACGCCAACGCCGCGTCGAGGTCATCGATTGCGAGTATCCGCTCATCAACGATTGCAATCGCAGGCCCGTCCATTGCCTCAACGGTTTCGCCGAATTCCTCGCCCGGCATCTCAACGTCCCCTGCCCCATCTCCCTCCCCCACGGCGATATCCATCTCGCCCCCCACGAACAGTCCCTGCCCTCCCAGGTCCGACGCCGCACCGGCCACGATCTCCCCTTCTGGATCATCGTCGCCGGCGGCAAGTTCGATTACACCATCAAGTGGTGGGATCCCTCCCGTTACCAGGCCGTCGTGGATCACTTCGCCGGACGCCTGCTCTTCGCGCAGGTCGGCAATGACGCCCATCACCATCCCGCACTCCGCGGCGTCATCGATCTCCGCGGCCGCACCTCCCTCCGACAACTCGTCCGACTCATCCACCATGCCCGGGGTGTCGTCTGCCCCGTCACCGGTGTCATGCACCTCGCCGCCGCCGTTCCGGTCCGTCCCGGACGCTTCCCCTCCCGCCCCTGCGTGGTCGTGGCCGGTGGTCGGGAATCCCCGCATTGGGAAGCCTACCCCGGACATCAGTTCATCCATACCGTCGGCACCCTCCCCTGTTGCGCCACCGGAGGATGCTGGCGTGCCAGAACCTTCCCCCTCCAGGACGGTGACATCCGGGATGAACCCAATCGCCTCTGCCTGGATGTCGTCGGTTCCCTGCCCCATTGCATGGACCTGATCTCCGCCGAAGACGTCATCCGCCGGATCCAACTCTACCTGGACGCCGGAGCCGCCCCGCTCCTCACGCCCGCCCAAGCCAAAGCCGCTTCTCCGCACCTCACTCCACCGGGCTGACTCCCGACCTGCCCCCGGTCGCACCCGGGAGGAGGATTCCCTGGGGACAGGCTCCTCCCCCCTGGAACGTGCTTGGGGACAGGCTCCGGGGAAATTCCCTCACACGAAGGCACGAAGATGCGGTGAGGATCGATGAGGGACAGGCTACCGACTCCATCCCACCGGCGACCGAACGTCGCCGCTCCGATTCTGGGGACAGGCTCCTCCCCCGGCTCCTCCCCCCCACCTCACCGGCGACCGAACGTCGCCGCTCCGATTCTGGGGACAGGCTCCTCCCCCGGATGAAATTTTTGATCGGGTTGGGTACGGGACCGGGTCTTGGGAGACTGCGAGTGTGGGACCGGGTACGAGTACGATGAAGGGGGCGAGTACGAACCCATCGGTACACAGGGTGCAACTGCGCCCCCCCGGGACCATTCCACACGCTCGACTTTCCACCTCCGGTCCCGCTTCATCCAAACCCGTCGCGCCACCCTGTTCCACCCATCACTGCGGCACATCCATGCTCGGAACCCGACCTGCATCCCCATCATCGTCGGGCAACCCATTCCCCGGATGGGCCAGGCCCGGTTGGCTGGGGGCATGTCTCCTTCTGTTGAGCCCGGTCCACGGTCAGGATCCGGATCCCGCCCGGACACTCTCCCCGCACAATCAGGTGCTCCAGCTCAGCGGCACCCCCGCCTGGGTGGAGCTTCCTCCAGACCGCTTCAACGGGCTCGCCGCCGCCACGGTGGAAGGTTGGATCCGGTTTGATCGCCTGGCGCGCGGGCGCTTCTTCGACTTCGGCCGCCGCGAACAGGCGATGACGGTCGGCACGGTGGAATTCCAGCCGGATCTGACCTTCGAAATCTGGGATGCCGATCACCGGCTTCACAGCATCACCGTCGCCGGCGTGGTCGCCACCAACCATTGGTGCCACGTGGCCGCCGTGTCGGGCCCGGGTGGAATGAAGCTCTTCCTCAATGGGGACCCCATCGGCAGCAACTCCTACACCGGCAGCTTCACCGCCATCGGCGATGGCTCCCACAACCGGCTCGGTCGCAGCAATTGGTCCGAGGGCGATCTCATGGACAATCCCGACACCGTCGGCCAGATCGATGATGTCGCCGTCTGGGATCATGAAAGGAGTCCGGACCAGATCCGCGCCTCGCTCCGAAACCGGCTCCGGGGCGACGAACCTGGACTGGTGGGCCTCTGGAGATTCGACACCGGCAACGCCCACGATTCCTCCCCCCACCAACACCACGGACGCCTTGAAGGCAAGGCCTCCCTCCTCGCCGCACCCCATCCCACCGTCGCCGGTCCAGGGCATCGTGGCCTCCTCCACGGTCGGGTGATGGACGGCACCGGCCAACCGGTTGCTGGAGCCGACGTCCGGCTGTTCTCGGGACGG
The DNA here is from genome assembly GCA_002422905.1 of Verrucomicrobia bacterium UBA6176. Lineage (GTDB taxonomy): Bacteria > Verrucomicrobiota > Verrucomicrobiia > Limisphaerales > UBA9464 > UBA6176. Next base: position 19,265 of record DITU01000072.1, on the reverse strand, counting down.
GCCCCGCTCCGTTCCACCCTCAGCGCTCCGGACGGAACCTATCGGCTGCATTTCCTCCCCGGTGAATCACCGGTCGATGTGCGGGCCGAACTCGCCGCATCCGGTCATTGGCAGACAGGCATCGTCACCAGCCTCCGCGGACAACTCGAAATCGATCTCCCACTGCAACCGATCAACCACATCTCCGGACAGGTCACCGCCCTGGACAATTCCCCCATCCGGGGTGTCGTGGTTGAGGCCACCCGCACCAGTCCGACCGATCCACCCGCACCCGTTCCCGAATCCACCACCCACACCGATGCCCAGGGACGCTTCCGGTTCGCCCACCTGCGCCCCGGCACCTACGGGATCCGCATCCATACCCCTGGAAATCGGATCGAACACCCAAGGTCCGGTTCGATCGTCCTCACCGGATCCACCGCGGTGACGAACATCGCATTCCGCATCCCACCCTTCCGCAAGGGTACCTGGCGGACCTTCAACACCCACGACGGTCTGCCCAGCGTCGGGATCCGCACCCTGTTCCAGGATCCGGACGACATGATGTGGATCGGCACCCGCAACGGCCTGGCCCGGTTCGATGGCAGTGTGGTGCAGACCTTCACCACCGAGGACGGACTCGCCGGCAATGACATCGCCAGCATCGCCCGGGATGCCGATGGAGTGTTGTGGGTGGTTTCAGAGGGCGGCGGACTGAGCCGGAGTTCGGGCGACGGCTTCTCCCGGGTCCAACTCTCCAGCCAACCGCTCTCGTCGGCCCTCCAGGCAGTCCACGCCGATCGCCAGGGCCGGATCTGGGTGGGTGGACCCGGGCTGTTCCTGGTCTCGGGCAAACAGGTCACCCACTACTCCGACACCAACGGTTTTCCCGCAAAACAGGTCTTCAAGATCACCGGGGGTCCGGATGGAACGATCTGGTTTGGAACCGACGCCGGGTTGGTGTCCTACGACGGATCGCAGTTCCGGAACCGGACCCTCGAAGCCGGCCTGGAACCCTTCGTGGTGGACGGCCCACGGGTCGCGCCGGACGGCAGTGTCTGGTTCGGGTCCTGGGGTCGGGGCGTCTGGAGGCTCGATCCTTCCCCCACCAACGGTCCCTCCCTCCGCAACTGGACCACCGCCGACGGACTCGTCAGCGATTTCGCCTGGTCGGTCGAGTTCGATCCCGATGGCACGGCCTGGGTCGCCACCATGGGAGGCGTGTCCCGCCTGGACACCGCCGGCTTCGTCAATTTCATCCGCACCGACGGACTGGCCGACAACCATGTTTCCAGGATCCTGCGGGATCGTCTCGGACTGCTCTGGTTTGCCACCCAGGCCGGACTGACCCGGTACGACCCCGATTCCATGCGGACCTACACCACCGCCGATGGTCTTCCAGCCAACCGGGTGTGGGATTCCTGCCGCGCATCGGATGGAACAGCGTGGTTTGCGACGGATGGCGGACTGGTGCGTCGGGAAGGCGATGCCTTCCGCAGCTTCACCCGACTGGACGGCCTTCCTGCAAACGAGATCCGGGCCATTGCACCGCTCCCGAACGGATCCGTTTGCGTGGCCACACCGTTGGGGGCCGGCATCTTCGACGGCCAACGGTTCATCCCGTTGCCAGCTTCCGGTGATCTTTCCCGGAACATCTCCCGCCTGGCTGCCGCACCGGATGGCACCCTCGTCGCGGGAACCTTCAGCGGAGAACTGCTCCGTTGGCAGACACCGGAGGCACTCGCCACCGTCCAGAAGATCGGAGACGGCCCGTTCCAGCGCGTCCTCTCCATCCTGTGCCTTGCCTCCAACCAGATCTGGATCGGACTCGACGGCGGTGGGGGGGCGGTCCGGATCGCGCCGCCCCTCCCCGGCGTCGGCAATGCCCGCGAGATCCGAACCGTTTTCAAGGCCCGGGACGGACTCGCCGATGACTACGGCATGGCCATCGGCCGGGATTCAGCCAACGCCATCTGGGTCGGAGGCGCCACCGGCCTCAGCCGGGTCGGCCCCGATGGCATCTCGGCATTCAACCGGCGCGGACAGGCCGGCGGCGAAGCCATCCGTCAGATCTTCCACGACTCACAGGGGCTTCTCTGGGTGGCACGGAAATCCGGCGTGCGGTTCTACGACGGCACCGCCTGGTCCATGCTCGATGACCGGGATGGCCTCCCTGACAATCAGGTCCATACCATCGTCGAGGATGCCCAGGGTTTCGTCTGGCTCGGCACCGATCGCGGTCTGGCCCGTCACCGACGCGGGATTGAATCGCCACCCATTCCCAGTCTCCTCCTCCGCAACCGACGGGGCGCCGTTCCCGCCGGCAACCTTCCGGAGATCCCCACCGACCCTCCCTCCACCTTCAACTGGCAACTCACCGAGTTCCGCACCCCACCCGAGCTTCGCCAGTTCCGTTGGACCACCTGGAAGAACACCGGGCCCACCAACCAACCACCCCAGGGGATCGCCTGGAGCGACGTGCTCACCGGATCGGAACTGGAATGGTCCACCAATCGTCCAGGCAACTACACGCTTGCCGTCCAGTTCATCGACAGGAACCTGAACCTGTCCCCGCCCCGGACCCTCACGCTGCGGGTCAAGGCACCGTGGTTCCAACGCGCATCGGTCATGGTGCCGTTGATTGGCTTGAACCTCGGACTCCTCGGCTGGGGCATCTACGCCGGCATGTTGTTCCTGCGCAAACGCACCGAAACCGTCCGTCTCCGCGAACAGATCCTCGAAGAGGAACGCAAGGGCCGCGAAGCCGCCGAGTCCGCCAACCAGGCCAAGTCCCTGTTCCTCGCCAGCATGTCCCACGAACTCCGGACCCCCCTCAATGCCATCATCGGCTACAGCGAACTCGTCCAGGAGGAACTCATCGATGCCAACCACGCCGACCTCGTCCCCGACCTCCAACGCATCAACGCTTCCGCCCGCCACCAACTCTCCCTCGTCAATGACATCCTCGACTTCTCCAAGATCGAGGCCGGCAAGATGACCGTGTCCGTCGAGGAATTTGATGTCCCATCCCTCATCCAGGATGTCGAAGCCACCGTCCTCCCCCTGATCCAGAAAAACAAAAACCGTCTCGAAGTCAGCTGCCCCCCGGGCATCGGCCGATTCCACACCGACCAGACCCGCCTCCGCCAGATCCTCCTCAATCTCCTCTCGAATTCCGCCAAGTTCACCGACAACGGCCTCATCCAGCTCAGCGTCACCCGTCCCACCACTCCCTCCAACGACCCCGGCCCCACCTCCGCAACCCACCTCGTGGTCGAGGTCTCCGATACCGGCATCGGAATGACCCCGGAACAGATGTCCCGCCTCTTCCGGGTGTTTTCACAGGCCGACACCGAGACCTTCCGGAAGTTCGGCGGCACCGGCCTCGGCCTCGCCCTTTCCCGTGGCTTCGCCCAGATGATGGGCGGTGATCTTACCGTGAAGAGCCAGATCGGCGCAGGATCCACCTTCACCGTCGTCATCCCCGATCGTTCCCCGGCCGTCCCCACCCAACCCGAGGGGTAAGGGCGCACCCACCCCACCACCCACGAAACAACCTTTCGCCATCCTCAGCAGGGGAAGCCAATGGGGTCGTGTTAAATATTTAGACCCAACCCCATTACCCAGGCTCCGCGTTCCCCGCGGCTCCCCACAACAACCCACCAAAACCCCTCCTCTCCGTTGCGGGCTTCGCGCCGTTGCGTGAAACCCTCCCCGCCCCAATCTCCTCACGCCACGCCGCAAAGGCCGCAACGCTCCACCATGACCGCCAACATCCTTGCACCCCCGGAATCACCCCCAGTGTCCGGTCCCTTCCGGACCCTCCTGCTCGGTGCCGCCGCAGGCGGAATGGCCTGGGGAATCCGCGGTCAGTACGGCCATGAAACCGGCGCGATGATCGCCGGCCTCCTCGTCAGTCTCGTCCTCTGTCTGCTGCTCGCTCCCCACCTCCCTTCATCCACCCTCATCCGCACCGTCGCCTGGACCACCGTTGCCATGGGATTCGGCGGATCCATGACCTATGGCCAGACCATCGGCCTGACCCAGAACGCCGGGGTCGTGGGCAATACCGACGCCCTGCTCTGGGGTCTGCTCGGACTCGGCATCAAGGGCTCCCTCTGGATCGGTTTCGCCGGCACCTTTCTCGGCATGGGCCTCGGCGGGATCCGATACCGCCTCCGCGACCTGTTACCCGCCTATGCCGGCCTCCTCGCCCTGTGCGCCCTGGGCATCTGGACCCTCAATGAACCCCACGATCCCGCCCGTCAGATCCTTCCCCGATTCTATTTCTCCGCCGATTGGCGATGGGAACCCGGCGCAACCCTCAAACCCCGGCGCGAAGTCTGGGGCGGATTCCTCTTCGCACTGATCGGATGGCTCGCCTGGGTCGGAGTGGTCAAACGCGACGGGCTCGCCTGGCGCCTTGGCCTGTGGGGATGTCTCGGGGGGGCCATCGGATTTCCCCTCGGCCAATGCCTGCAATCCTTCCATGCCTGGCATCCGGAACTGTTCCAGACCGGGGCCACCGCCCGGGCCGCCCGACTCATCAATTGGTGGAATTTCATGGAGACAATCTTCGGCGCCGTCATGGGCGCCATGCTCGCCTTCGGCCTGTGGAAGAATCGGGCCCGGATCCGTCCCGCACCCGGCGCCGCACCGGAACTGTCCCGCGCGACCGAAATCCCCCTGCTCCTCCTTCACCTCGGACTCCTGATCTCCGTCGAGTTCCTTTCCGTGGCATGGGTGGACACCGTCTATGACTTCGGCCTGATGCTCGGACTGATCCCGGTGCTGGGCATCGCCGGAGGTCGTCTCTGGCCCTGGCTGCTCGCATTCCCGATCACCGCGCTGCCCATCGCCGGCAAGACCTTCCGCAATCTCGTGATCGAGAACGGGCGGATGGGCGAAATCCCGGGCGCCCTGCTCTATGTCGTGATCCCCATCGGACTCGCCATCACACTGGCCTGGCGCTGGGGAAGACCTACAGACACACCCGCCCAACGTTGGCTGGGACCGGCCCTGACCTTCAGCACCCTCCTCTATTTCCTTCTGAACTACGCCTTCTTCGACTTCCCCTGGCCTTGGGCCACGTGGACAACGCGCACGCCAAACGCCCTTGTGTTCATCGCGTGCTCCGCGCTGCTGCTCTTCGCCCGTCCTTCGCCCGCCCCGTGGCAGCGGACGTCAGGACCCTCCACCGATCCCCCGTCCTCCTCATGATTTCGTTGAACGGGCCACCACCCAGGCCTTCACCGCAAACCCGATCAGGAATCCCAGAACCAGCACCACCCAGAATACCAATGGCGACCGGTCTTCAAGTCCGTGGGCGATGTTCATTCCCAGGATGCCGGCCAACGCCGTCACCGGCAGCGTGCAGGCCGCCAACACGTTCAACTTGTGTTGCGCCGCCGCCAACCGCGCACCTTGCATCGATTGCAACTCGGCGTCCTTCGCCATCCGGTAATCCAACTTCAACCGCGCATCCGCCACCAACAGGTCGAACGACCTCGAGACCTCATACGCCTCGTCGCGCACCGCGATCAGAAACCGATCTTCCTTCACCAGATCCCGGGCGGATTGCAACGCATCGGCAAGGTGGGTCGAGGCGCGATTGACGGGCACCAACTGTTCCAGCAAAGCGAACAACGCATCCGGTGTGTTGGCCGCATCATACATCGAATCGAGTTGCTCGAATCGGGCCCGGTAATCCGACAGCAACTTGCGCAACTGATGGTCTCCTCCTTCGAATCCGTTGGCCAGGAACCGGCCATCCGGCTTGCGCAGGATCACCAACGCTTCCCGCTCGGTCTCCCCCGGCGCCGGCACCAGATGCAGCACGATCAACAGGTGATCCCCACCCAGGATCGCCCGCTGCCGGCCATAGCTGGTGTCGCCCAGTCGCGACTCGATTTCCGATGGCAGGGTCCAGTTGAAGGCTTTGCGTTTCATGGGCGAGGAGGATTACCGCCCCACCACAATGAACTCCCGACGCTTTTCCAATCGGAATCCTCACCCCCGGGCCAGGTCCGGCACACGGATTCGCCCCCTTTTCACCCCTCACTCCGTCAACCGCCGCGCCCGCGCCTGCACCGCCCATCGATCCTTCACCACCCCGTCCCGGATCACCCATACCTCCTGGTGCAACGCCACCGTCGGACAGATATGCCACGGGATCCCCATCACCACCGTCCCCACCCGCATCCCCGACGCCCGTTCCGTCCGCAACACCAGATGTTCCTCGCTGTGCCCCAGCACTTCCACCTCGCCCAACTCCGGAAACACCACCCGCGGATGCGGCATCTCCGATCCCACCGCCTTGTGCCCCAGATCCAGGCAGATCCGATCCTTCCCCGGCCGGCTGATCACCCGCGCCAACAGGAATGCCGCCGGTTCAAACGGCAGATCCTTCAGCTTTTGCCCGTACCCCGCATCCCAGAACAGCGTCGTCCCCGGACTCAACTCCACCCCCTCCCGACGCGCATGCAGCGCAAACGTCGGTGATCCCCCCGCCACCACCGTCGGCACCCGGATCCCACGCGACTCCAACCTCTCCCGCAGCGCCGTCACCGGTCCATACGCCGCTTCACACGCCCGTTCCCGCTCCACCACATCCGCCATCCCCAGATGCCCGTCATAGGCATGCAACCCACGGAAAATCACCGAACCCTCGCGCTGCATCCGCTCCACCAACAGATCCGCTCCCGGCCCCGGCTCGATCCCCGTCCGATGCTGCCCCACATCCAGGTCCACCCAGACCCCAATCTTCGGCGATCCCACCGCACGGATGGCCAAAGCCAGATTTTCGAGCGCGTCGGCATCGTCCAGCACCGCTGAAAAGGTCACCTCCGGGAATCGGCGGGCCAATCGGGCCAGACGCAGTGCCTGGGGTCCGACCGGTTGCACGGCCAACAACACGTCCCGAACCCCATTCAACGCCGCCATCTCCGCCTCGGCCACCGTGGCCACCTTGGCTTTCAAAATCCCCGCCGCCACCTGCATCGCCACGCATTCCCCCAGCTTGTGCGTCTTCAGATGCGGCCGCAGCCGGGTCGGATCCCCCGCAATCGCCAGCATCCGGCCCAGATTCAATTCCACCCGCCCCAGATCCAACAGCAGGGCCGGCGACGCTATCCCGTCCGGATCCAACACTTCCGGCCAGGCCAGGCTGGAGGTTGCCGGATTCAAGCGAGTTCGAAGATGACTTCGATTTCGACCGCGATGTTGCCGGGCAACGGGCCGAGACCAACGGCGGATCGGGCGCCGATCCCGAGATCGGCTCCCCAGATCTCGGAGAAGAGTTCGCTGCATCCATTGATGACCTTGGGATGCTCGTAGAAGTCCGGCGCGGAATTGACCATGCCCAGGGTCTTGATCACGCGTTTCACCCGGTCGAGGGAACCGAGATTGGCCCGCAACGTGGCCAATAGCGTCAGGCCAACCTGCCGGGCCGCCGCCTTGCCCGCATTGAGATCAAGATCACCCCCAACCACCCCCTGGATCAGGGTGCCGTCCGACCGGACCGGGCCATGGCCGGACGCGTAGACGAGATTGCCCACAATCACCACGGGCTTGTAGAGACCGAGTGGACGGGGTGCAGGGGGAAGTTCCAGTTTGAGATCAGCCAACCGGGATTCAGGAGTCATGGTGAGACCCTGCCGGGAATCCCCCTTTGATTCCAAGCCCCGACCTTCCGCCCAGCCCACCCAGCGCCGTCACCCCCCTGCCGCCGGCCACCCCGAACATAATCAGCCGGAGCCTGTCCCCAGAGCCTGTCCCCAAGATTCCCCCGGAGCCTGTCCCCAGGGTCGCAACCTCAGGAGCCTGTCCCTACGAGACTCCTCTCGTTCTCCACGTTCTTTGCGGCTTCGCGTGGAAGCCATTCCCGGAGCCGGAAGCCATTCCCGGAGCCTGTCCCCGGAGCCTGTCCCCGGAGCCTGTCCCCAGAGCCTGTCCCCAGAGCCTCAGGAGCCTGTCCCTACGAGACTCCTCTCGTTCTCCACGTTCTTTGCGGCTTCGCGTGGAAGCCATTCCCGGAGCCTGTCCCCGGAGCCTGTCCACGGAGCCTGTCCACGGAGCCTGTCCCCAGGGATGGCTCCATCCGGGCCGTTCCCAAACTCACGAACCTGTCCCTGCCAGCCCTACCCACCTCCACCCCCAAAAGCCCCCCCTTTCAGGAGCCTGTCCCCTGGGAGTCCGTCCCAGGGATGGCTCCATCCGGGCCGTTCCCAAACTCACGAACCTGTCCCTGCCAGCCCTACCCACCTCCATCCCCAAAAGCCCCCCCTTTCAGGAGCCTGTCCCCTGGGAGCCTGTCCCCTGGGATCGTCCTCTCGGATCAGTCGGTCCGGAAGGGCAGGTTCAATCCGCAGTAATGCCTCCCGGATGGGCGCGAGCCGACCGAATCCGGATTTCCATGCCGCTTCAGGTGGCATGGGACCCCGCCTCGCGGCTTGCTGCCATGGGCCGGGCAAGGTAGGGGAGAGGCCGACATGACGGCCATTGAAGCACGGATGCAGGTCCAGAAGGGTTTTGTCTGGGTCGGCGTTCTGCTGGGCGCCGTGATCTTCGGCTTTTACATGGCGAGCAATGCGCCCTTGCTCATCCTGGCCGCGGCCGGGATCGGATGGCTCGGAACCCTCCCCTATCACGCCCGGCTATCCGCCGTCCTTGGCATCACCACCTACGGATCAGCCCTCATGGTTCCACTCATGCCCGGACGTCCGTTTGTCTGGGAGATCGCAGCCCTGCTGGGTTGGTCGGGTGCCGCCGTGCTGTTCGCCCTACGCCGGTATTCGTCGGATTTCCCCGACAATCTGCGGCGTTATCGATGGATCCTCCTCTTCGCCGCCGGCTACGTGCTGGTGCTGCTCTACCTCATGCGCACCCATGGTCTGGGTCTGCGGTTGATGGGCGGCGACAAGATGGGTGGCCGTGTGTACATCCAGCAGCTGGCCTGCGCCTCGTTCCCGTTCGTCTTCGCGATGCTCCAGTTCTCGGAACGACAACTCCTCAAGCTCTTCACCATCCACCTGGCACTGAGCTTCACCTTCGTGATCTCGGACATCGCCCTGGCGGGTCGATCCGAGCTGTGGTGGGTGTTCTACTTCCTCGACCTCGCCAATGACGCCATCAGCTTCGAGTTCGGCAGCGAATCAACCGGCATCCGACGCTTCCAATCCTTCGCCATCGTGTCGGTCGCCATCATGCAGTTCCTGCTCATCCAGGTGCCATTGCGCCGACTCTTCACCGCCAGCGCCGTCTGGATGGTCCCCACCATGACCCTGATCATCGGCATCGGCCTGCCCGGTGGACATCGCGGTGTCCTCGTCATGCTCGCTGGCCTTCTCCTGTTCGTGGGCTGGAGCCAACGCATCTTCAACGTCATGCGGGTCATGATCGGCATCCTCTCCCTCAGCGTCGGCCTCGTGTTCGTCTACGCCGTCGGCAACCAACTCCCCCTCGCCGCCCAACGCACCCTCGCCGTGCTCCCCGGCATCAATCTCGACGCCGTCGCCGTCGCCGACGCCCGCGGAACCCTCGATGGCCGCACCACCATGCGCGATATCGGCATCCAGCTCATCCCCCATTACCTCCTCCGCGGGCGCGGGTTCGGCCCCGCGTCAGAACCGGTTCCCTACCAGGGCTACGACGCCTACGGAATCATCACCGAACACGTCAACCTCGGCCGGTTCTACAACGGCCCCATCGGGCTCATGGTCAATACCGGCATCCCGGGAACCCTCTGCCTGCTCGGCTTCCTCTCCGTCACCACCGTGATCGCCGGACGCGGCCTGCGGCATGTGCGGAAGTTCGGTGCCGAAGACCGGTTCCTGCGATTCGTCAGCGTGAACAACTCCTTCTGGATGGTTCACGTCGTCATCTTTGCCTTCCTCCACGGCGATGCCGAATTCGCCATGAACACCTTCGGCCTCCATTCCGGCCTTGTGCTCGCCGCCGATTGGGCACTCCGCGCCCGTTCCCGCGCCGCCACCCGCGCCGCCGCCGAAATCGAGGCCGCCAATCCCACCACTCCCGTCCCCGTCACCCGCCCGCGGCGCCCCTCCTCGGCCCTCCTGCCCCGTCCCAATCTGGTGTGAATCACAGACGGAAATCCCCCCATCGGGTGCTCCACCTGGTCGGTGCTTCCGAGGACAACGGAGGCATCCTCTCCACCATCCGCGGCCTCGATTCCGGCGGAGATTCCGCCGTCTGGGAACACCTGCTCTGGGTCAATTCCTCCTTCGTCCAATCCCGGCAGCCTTCCCTTTCCTGCCGGTATTCCCCCCACGTCCGCGACGAATCCAATTCCCATCTCCGACTCCTCCTCGCCGCATGGCGTGCCTGGCCCGACCTCCGGCATCTCATCGAGGCCGAATCCCCCGCCGTCATCCATGCCCACTCCCGCGGTTCCCTCCCCCTCGCCTGTTTCCTCGCCCGCAAGAACGTCCCCGTCCTCTTCACCAACCACGCCTACGCCCGACGCACCGGCCTCTACCGCGCCGCCGCCCGTATCCCCGGCCTCACCACCGTCCTCCTCACCCCCGCCATGGCCCGGCATTACCGGATCGAACCCACCCCCTTCCGGGTCCACGTCATCTCCGAATGCGGCCGCCGTCCCTTTTTCGAAACTCCCCTCCCCACCCCCAAACCCGACCCTTCCTCCCGCCTCATCCGCATGGTCGGCATCGGCAATATCGTTTCCTGGAAAAAGTGGGATCTTCTCGTCGAAGCCCTGCACGGCCTCGACTCCTTCCTCCTGAACCGCATCCAGATCACCCTCTGGGGACCCATCCCCAATGACCGCGCCTCGCGCCAGTACTCCGAGGAACTCCGCGCCGAAATCCTCCGTTACGGCCTCCAGAACCAGATCCGGCTCGCCGGTCCCACCAGCGAGGTCGAACGGGTCCTTTCCCGCGCCGACTGGTTCGTCCTCCCCTCCACCAACGAACCCTGCTCCGTCGCCCTCATCGAGGCCCTCGCCTGCGGCGTCCCTGCCCTCGTCAGCTCCTCCGGCGGTAATGTCGACATCGTCCGCGAAAACCTGAACGGCGCCTTCTTCGATCCCGATTCCCCCAACTCCCTCCGCGCCCGTCTCGAATCCATCCTCCGCGGTTCCTGCCCCGTCGCCTCCCCAGCACGCATCCGCGAATCCGTCTCCCACCGCAGCGCCCCCCACGTCGCCGCCCAATACGAGGAAATCTACGAACGCATCGCCGTCCCCGCCCCGTAACGGTCCGGCGACAACAACCCCAGATCGATCGTCGGCCTCTCACTCGACACCAATTGCGCGATCAATCTCCCGGTGATCGGTCCGAGCGACAACCCCATCATCGCATGCCCCGTCGCCACCAACAGGTTGTCGTGCCCCCCGGACCGCCCCACATACGGCAATCCATCCGGTGAACACGGCCGCAATCCCCGCCACGGCTTCACCCCTTCAAAATCCTTCACCGCAAAATCCGGATAATACCCCGGCACCGACTTCACGATTCCCCGGACCCGCACCGGGTTGATGTCTTCGTTCAATCCCCCGATCTCCATCGTTCCCCCGAATCGCAACGTCGACCCCATCGGCGTCACTGCCACCCGCGCCTCGGTGAAGATCGCGCAGATCGAAGGCAACTGACGCGGTCGCTCCAAGGTCAGGCTGTATCCCTTGCCCGCCTGCAACGGCAGATCCAGCCCCAATGCCCGGCCCAACCCTGCCGACCACGCCCCACCCGCCAGCACAAACTCATCCGCCTCGACCGATCCCCCAGCCGTTTCCACCGCCGCCACCCGGCGTCCTTCCGTCCTCCAACCCGTCACCTCGCGCCCCCAGACAAACCGCGCCCCGCCCGCCACCAATCGCGCCTGCAATCCCGCCATCAACAAGCCCGGTGACAGGTGACAATCCTTCGGAAAATAAATTCCACCCGCCACCTGCATCCGGACTCCCGGCTCAAGCTCCGCCACCTGCCCCGCATCCAGCACTTCCGCCGGGATTCCCAGTTCCCGCGCCTGCACCGCCATGCGCGCCTCTTCCTCCAAGGTGTGTTGCTCCCGGCACAACATCAGCAAACCCCGCTCCGCCAACCCAAAATCCATTCCCCCTTCCCGAGCCAATTCCACGAACGCTTCCCGGCTCGCCAGACTGAGATCCCGGATCAATGGCGCCGCCGCCCGCACCCGCTCCGCCGTCGACGCCTTCCAGAACTTCCAACCCCAGGCCATCAACTCCCGATCCAGTCGCGGCTTCACGTAGAACGGCGATTCCGGGTTCCACATCCATTTCAATCCCAACGCCACCATCCCCGGCGCCGCCAGCGGCACGAAATGGCTCGGCACCACCATCCCCGCATTCCCAAACGAACATCCGTCCCGCGCCACTCCGTTCCGGTCCAGCAACGTCACCCGATGCCCCCGCTGCTGGCACGCATGCGCAATGCAGAGCCCGATGATCCCCGACCCAACGATGCAGATGTGTGCCATGAAATGCCGTCCTGAACCCCCTCAGCATCGCCGTCCGCCACCCCGCCTGTCTTGTCATCAACCCGTTCCCCGCCGGTCAATCCATTCCCATGCCACTCCCTACTTCACCGGCGGGCGCGCCGGTCCCTCATACCGCTTCGCTCCCAGTTCATTCCCATGGGTCTGTTCCACCGTCAGCAAACCCCGATCCGTCACCGTCGGTGCCCCGATGAACCCATGGTATCGCCCCATCCAATACGCCAGCAGCCAGGCTCCCGGTTCCACCACGTCGTTTCCACCCGCACCCCCATCCATCTGCATCAACCACCGATCCCATCGCAACGGCTCCGTCTCCCGCGGCGGAAACGTCCGACTGCCCCCCTTCAACGCCACATAACCCGGCGGCGTCCGCAGATCGCTCCGATGCGAATTCTGATACGACCACACCCTGAGATCCAGCGGCCAGCCCCGCAGGTGTTCCACCGACTCCACCGGCTCGGCGTCATTTCCCGTCAATGCCCCATAGAGAAAGTTGAACCAGGGATTCTGCTCGACCCGCACCACTTCATGGCTCCGTTCATAACTGCGCCGATACAACGCCCGCAGGTCGGGATCCTTCTCATACCGCAACAGGTTCCAATGGCTCCAGAACGCGAGTTCATCCAGGAAATGCAGGATGCTCTCCGGCGGAAATGTGTTCCTCGCCCGCAGCGTATAACCCGGGTAACCCAGCTTCACCAACTCAGCATAGGCATCACGGAACCGTCCCTCTCCCGTCACCACCTCCGCCGTCTTGATGAACGACAACAACTCCACCGCCTGCAATCCACGGTCATATTTTCCTTCATCCGTCAGGAAATACTCCGGGTCCCATCGACCCCATCGCGTCGGTTTTCCATCCCGGTCGATCAACCGCCATCCATTGCCCACCAGGTGCCCCGCCACACTGCCTATATAAGCCTTCGCCTGCGCCACCTCTTCCCCTTCCGCCACCAGGTCCAGGAACAACGTGAACGCATAGAAATGCGAACAGATCTCGTCACTCGACGTGTCCCCCTTCCACTCAAACAACCCATCCGCTGTGTCATGCCATTCCGCCGCATAATTCCCCGAGCCATGCCCCGCCTGATGCCCCCGCTCACCCTTCACCCAAACTGAACGGGCCGGAAATCCAGGCATCCCCGTCATCGACTCCAGCCAGCGGATCGCATGAAATGTGTTCGTCGCCTCGCGCCGAGCCGCCGGATCCCTTGTCACCGCGTACCGATAACATTGGCTGGCCAGGTAATTGCCCGAATAACCCCCGTCATTGTCGCTCACCTCGCGCACGAACTGACTGCTGGGGGCATCCCACTCCAACTTGTGCACGAAGCCCAACCGCTTCTGTCCCCACTCTTCAAGATGCCGCTCATAATACTCCGCCTTCTTCAGCAGCGTATAAGGTTCATACTCGATCACCCCCAAACCCCGATCCGTTGCCAGATAGACCCGGCGCCCGTCCACCGCCATTCCCTGCACCCGTTCCCCAGGCACCCAACGGCGTCCCGCAAAGTAATCATACCTATTCCCCACCCGCCGGATCGCCCCGCGACTCGTCCCGATCCACAGGTCCTCCGCAAACCCCGCCGCCAGGCAGAGTGCGTCCTCAAATGGCAATCCATCCCCGCCCCGCAATCCCACCATCGACATCCCCCGCATCACCCCCAACCCACGCTCCGTCGCCACATACAACGCCGGTCCCACACTCAATGCATCCCGCGTCACCGGCGACGGCAATGCCCCCCAATCCCACGCCTGGTCCGACGGCCACGTATAGGCATCCACCCCACCAAACATCCCCGCCGCATACGGCGCCAACCGACCTGTGCCATGCACAAACAACGTCTCCTGGTGCGGCACCAATCGCGTGATCGGAAAACGCGCCCGCTGTTGCGTCACTTCCTCCAACCCATCCGCTCCCACCCGCCACAATTGGTTTCCCACCGACGCCCACCATTCCCCCCTGAACCGGCACACATCCGTCACCCGCTCCGTCGTCACCCGCTTCCATCCCGCCGCTTCCTCCCGATACAACCCCGCCGCCGTCATGGCCCACAGCCCATCCGATCCACCCACCAACCGCGTCACCGCCTGGGTCAACACGGTGTCGGGAACAAACTGGCGCCCTTCCAACCGCAACAGTCCACGCCCTGTCCCCGCCACCACCTTTCCCCGATGCACCGCCACCGTCGTCAACGGCTCGCCCCACGGCACCTGCCACCCCACCTCCTGCAGATACGGTTCATCCGCAATCGTCCGCGGCGCCGGATGCGTCCCCGGTATGGCTCCCATCAACACCCCCGTGAGACCTCCCAACACCCATCCCATCCCTCGCAGGCATCGGCCAATCATCCAGGCTCCCGGCAAACACTCATCGGACATGTCCTCATGCAAAGTCATGCGATGCCGCCGTCGCGAGCCGGAAGTCCAGCCACTCGAACTTTTCCGCCTTCACATGAATCGTTCCGTGCCGGCTCTGCACCAACCCCTGCACCAACAGGAACGGCTCCGTCGTCAAGGTCAGCCGGTTCGCCTCAAACAACGCCGACGACACAATCACGTTCGTGATTCCCGTCTCGTCTTCCAGGCTCAGGAAACACACGCCCTTCGCCGTCCCCGGCCGTTGCCGGCAGATCACCTGGCCCGCCACCCGGATCCGATCTCCGTTCGCCGCCTGCACCAGGTCCGATGCCGTCCACACCTCCGGCAGACCCGCCCGCATCAGCGACATCGGATGCCCCCCCGTCGTCAGTCGCAACCCCGCATAATCCGCCCGCAACCGCTCCAGGGCATCCATGGGTCGCAAGGGCGACCCTTCCGTACCCCCACCCGCTGTCGTCCCCGGCAGTTCGCCTTCCCGCACCGGCTTTCCCATCTCCCACAACGCCGCACGCCGATGCGGCGCCAGTGAATTCAACGCCCCGGTCGAAGCCAGTTTCCCCCACTCATCCGCACTCATCCGCACCCGGCTGCGCAGGTCGTCCAACGAGCTGAACGGCGCCTTCTCCCGCGCTTCCACCAACCGCGCCGCCCCATCCGCCCGCAACCCCTGCACCTGGTTCAATCCCAACCGCAGGTGCCCGTCCGGTTCCACCCTGCACTCCACCCCGGACCGCACCACACACACCGGCCGCACCCGCACCCCATGCGAACGCGCATCCCGCACCAGGGTCGCCGGACTGTAGAAACCCATCGGCTGGTTGTTCAGCAACGCGCAGTAGAACTCCGGCGCCCGATGCCGCTTCAACCACGCACTCGCATACGCCAGGTGCGCAAAGCTGATCGCATGCGATTCCGGAAATCCGTACAGCGCGAACGATCCCACCGCCTGCACGATCCGCTCCGCCACCTCCGGCAACACCCCGCGCCCAGCCATCGCCAACCGCAATCGTTCCGTCACTCGGATCATCTTTTCGTCCGACCGATGAAAACTGATCGCCCGTCTCAGTTCCTCCGCTTCAGTCCCGTCAAAACCCGCCATCACCATCGCCATCGACAACATCTGTTCCTGAAACAACGGCACCCCCAACGTCCGCTCCAGCACCGGCCTCAATCGTTCGTCGTAATAGGTCACCGGCTCACTCCCGTCCCGTCGCCTCAGATACGGATGCGCCAGGTCGCCCTGGATCGGTCCCGGTCGGATGATCGCCACCTGCACCACCAGGTCGTAGAACACCCGGGGCTTCAATCGCGGCAATGTCGCCATCTGCGCTCGGCTCTCCACCTGGAACACCCCGATCGTGTCCGCCGCCCGCAACATTTCGAACGTTCCTTCATCGTTCTCCGGCAGTTGCGCCAGGTCCACCGGTCGTCCCCGTTCCCCACACAAGGTCACGCAATCCTGGATCGCCGACATCATCCCCAAGCCCAGCAGGTCGACCTTGATGATCCCCAGGTCTTCGCAGTCGTCCTTGTCCCACTGGCACACCACCCGACCCGGCATCGCCGCATTCTCCAGGGGAACGATCCGGTCCAACCGACCCTGGCAGACGATCATCCCACCCGTGTGCTGTCCCAGGTGCCGCGGCAATCTCCGCATCTGCCGATACAACTCCACAAATGCCGGCGCACGCGGATGCGTCCGCGACAGGCCCGCCTGTTCCATCTGCCCCACCAATTCCAGCGTGTGCGGAAAATCCCCGTGCGAGAACAACGCCGAGAACCGGTCCAGCAAATCCGTCGGCAGGTTCAATGCCTTCCCGATCTCCCGCGCCGCCGATCTTCCCCGATACGATATCACCGTCGCCGTCATCGCCGCCCCGCGCGGCCCGTACCGCCGATACACTTCCTGGATCACCCGTTCCCGCCGTTCGCCCGAGGGCAGATCAATGTCGATGTCCGGCCATCCCTTGCGGCCCTCGCTGAGGAAACGCTCGAACAGCACGTTGAATCGGACCGGATCCACCGCCGTGATCCCCAGGCAATAACACACCGCAGAATTCGCCGCGCTGCCCCGGCCTTGCGCCAGGATCCCGTTCTCCCGACAGAACCGAACCAGGTCCGCCACCATCAGGAAGTATCCCGCAAATCCCAGCTTCGCGATCAACGCCAGTTCCTTGCGCAACAATGCCCGCACCTTCTCCGGGACCCCGCCCGGATATCGCTGCTTCGCCCCCGCCCGCGTCCACGCTTCCAGTTCCGATGCCATCGTGCCCCCCGCGGGAACCGGGTGGGTCGGGAATTCATATCCCAGGTCGCCCAACGTGAACTGCAACCGTTCCGCCAGGCGCACTGTGTTGGCCACCGCCTCCGGCAGATCCGCAAACAAAGCGCCCATGTGCGCCGCGCCCACGAGGTGGCGCCCTTCGTTCACCGACAACTTCGCCCCCGCCGCATCCAGGTGGGTGTGATGTCGCAGGCAGGTGAACACATCCAACGTCAGCCTTCCCTCCGGCCCCGCATGCAACACCCCGTTCGTTGCCAACAACGGCAACCGCTCCGCCGCCGCCAGATCCGTCAACGCCCGGTTCACCCGATCCTCACCCCGACACCGATGCCGCTGGATCTCCACCCACACCCCCTTCTCCCCGAATGCCCGACGCAATCGGCCCAACACCTCCTGCGGCGCTGCGCCCATCCCCAGCAACCCGCGTCGCAACGGCCCTTCTTCATCCCCCGTCAATGCCACCAGTCCCGGGGCGTGCGGCTCCAATTCCTCCCATCGCACCCGACCCGCACCTTTCTCCGACCTGAGATGCGCCGTCGTCAAAAGACGCGTCAGGTTCTCATACCCCACCCGGTTCTCCACCAGCACCGGCAATACCGACTCATCTTCCATCACCAACTCCGCTCCCACGATCGGCCGGATCCCCGCCTCGCGCGCGACCCCCGACAACCGCGGGATCCCGTACACTCCCATGCGGTCGCACAATCCCAATGCCGGCAATCCCAACCGCGCCGCCGTGTCCGCCAGGCTTTCCGGCAATGACGACGCCCGCAGGAAGCTGAACGCACTCCGCGCGTGCAGCTCCACATACCCTCCGTCCTTCACCGACTTCATCCCCACGCCCTTCACGTGATCTGCCCCAGCAAACGCGGCCCGCTTGCACCCGTTGTTGCCGGCAGGTTCCCTGGCAATCCCCACATCCGATACGCCCCCAGCAACGCAAAGGCCGCCGGTTCGATCATCTGCCTCCCCCAGCCCAACTCGTCCACCGTCACCAACTGCACCCCCGGATTCCACCGCGCCAGCCACACCCCCAGTCGCCGGACCAGATGGGAGTTGGCCGCACCACCCCCGGCCAAAATCACCCGCGCCTCTTTTCCACCCGACGGCTTTGCCAGATGCCTCCGATAATTCTCCACCACGCTCGCCGCCGTGAACTCGGTCAGCGTCGCCAGCAGGTCATCCCCCTCCCGCTCCACCGCCCCCGGCCAATCCTCCAGCACCGCGCGAAAGAACGGTTCACCAAACTCCTCACGCCCCGTGCTCTTCGGCGGCTTTCTCCGGAAGAACGGATGCCTCAGCCAACACTTCAACCGCGCTTCATCCACCCGCCCCCGCGCCGCCCGACGTCCATCCCGATCAAACGCCTCGCGTCCCCCCGACACCGCTCGTGCCGCCAGATCCAACAACACGTTGGCCGGGCCGGTATCGAAGGCGCGCACCGCCGGTTCATCCACCGCTCCACGAAAATCCAACTCGGTCACATTCCCGATCCCGCCCAAGTTCTGTACCAGCGTCCAACTGTCCCGCTTCGCAAACACCACCCGATGAAACAACGTCGCCAGCGGTGCCCCCTGTCCGCCCGCCGCCAGATCCGCCACCCGGAAATTCGACACCACCGTCACCCCCAACCGCTCCGCCAACCACGCCGGTTCCCCGATCTGCCACGTCGCCGGTCGTCCGCGTTCCGGCCGATGAAACACCGTCTGTCCATGCAACCCGATTCCATCCACCGCTTCCCCCCTCAACCCGGCCGCCACCGCGTCGGCATAGAATCGTCCCAGGTCATGATGCAACTGGCCGCACTCCCACGACCCCGATTCCCCCCGGGCCGCCGCATGGATCCGCAGTGCCATGGCTTTGGGGAATCGCCGCGACCATGCCCGCTCCGGCTCCACCGAACCCGGCCGGCACCGGCACAACACGCAGTCCACCCCATCGACACTCGTCCCCGACATCACCCCCACCATCCGCAACGGTTTCTTCCCCGGCCTCAACCCCTCACCCACCAGAATGCGCCCAGCCATGCCTCACCCTGTAAGCCGTCCCCGAAAATGAAAAGCAACCCCCTCGGATCGCAGACATTTCTGTCCTGACAGAAATCGCCAGGGGACAGGCTCCATTCAGGGGA
>DITU01000064.1:155-5138 GCA_002422905.1 Verrucomicrobia bacterium UBA6176 | reverse complement strand
AACTCCGGTCTGGTGAGCCTGTCCCTCGGAACCCACCAAACCCCCCAATACCCGTTGCCATCGCAATCCGCTTCCTGTACGAAACAAAAAGTTTTCTCCGTTCAAACGGAAAGAACCCGAAAGCGCGATGTCTCCCGACCCGGCCTTGGTCCTGTCGTTTCGCCCTGCGAATTGACCGGCACGAAGTGTCTCCCACCGGTTTCCGCCCCCATCAACCCGGCGGCGTCCCATGACCGCATCCACTGATCCCCTTGCTCCGGCCCGATTGGAGGCCATCGAACTCGCCGCCACCCTGGCCCAGCGTCTCGGTTTCCCCCGGACCGTCGGCCAGGTCTATGGCCTCCTGTTCACCGCCACCAATCCCTTGTCCCTCGACGCCATCGCCGAGGCCCTGACCCTCAGCAAGACCAGCGTCTCGACCGCCACCCGCGAGTTGCTCGGACTCAGCGCCATCCGTCAGGTCTGGCCTCCGGGCGAGCGAAAGGATCATTACGAGGCCCGCACCGACCTTCGCGAGGTGCTCAAGGCCAACTACTTCGGATCCATCAAACCCCCGCTCGAACGCGCCCAGGATCGGCTCGACACCCTCGTCACCCGATTCGAAACCGACCACGCCGAGGGTCGCATCGATGACTCATCCCACGCCACCGCCCTGGCCCGACTCGATCAGATCCGCCGCATCCACACCCAGATCCGGGACGTGCTCCCGTTGTTGGAACGGCTGCTGTAAACCGGTCCGCCGATATCCCATGGAGCGACGGATCTAAGTTGAGAACTTTGACCACGAATCACGCGAAAGCCCCGGGGCGCGCGGAGTTTTCTGTCCGCATACCTTCATGCGATTCAGGGGTTCTCCCGCCGAGACGCGGAGACGCGGAGGGGAAAAGTCGATTCGAAACAGATTTCACGCGAAGCCACGAAAGGCGCGAAGTACACCAATTTAGAAAGACGGATCGAGGTGAGCTCGGACCCTCTGGAAGGCGTTGCGCTTTTGCGCCGTTGCGTGAGGAAAAACGGAAAGGGGACGGTGGAATGGTTTCATGCGAAGAACCGACCTCGATCAATCGAGGTGTTTTGCTGCAATGAATTTGGTAGATCGAGCGTAGCCGACGTTCGAAGAAAAGGCCCAAAAGGCTCACATCTGCGGTTCAGCTCATTGGTAGAGGGAAAACGAGAAGAAGACTGGGATCAGGTCCCATCCATGTGGCCAGTGAAATCCGTGGCTCAAGACTCCGGGTTGGGGAGCTTGTCCCTTGTAATTTTCCGACGCCCCGAAGGGGCAGCACACCTTAGCCCAGCGCAACGCGCTGGGTTGGAATCCGGTTGAAACCATGAAACGGCTGTTAGCGATAGATGCCGCCCGTGGCATCGCGGCCATCCTGGTGATGCTATATCACTGCAATGCGGTGGTGCAGGCGCCGAAATATTTTGGGAAGTCACCGTTCGGTGGCTTCTTCGGGCTGGATGGCGCGCGGATGCCCATCTTCTTTGCCTTGAGCGGCTTTCTAATGGTGATCGTCCATGAACGGGATCTGGGGCAACCGCGCCGCCTTAGACGATTCCTGATAGGTCGGATCACCCGGGTTTATCCCCTATATTGGTTCATGCTGCTGATCCTGCTTCCGGCCTACGCGGTGCGGCCCGAGCTCGGTGGCGGCAATGCAGATGTCGATGCATGGACATGGACCCGCTATGTCTTCCTGATTCCAAAGGCGGGTTGGCCGGAGATGGGATTTCCATTGCTCACCGTCGCCTGGACCCTGCAATCCATGCTCCTGTTCTATCTGGTCTTTGCCTTGGGAGTGTGGCGGAAGCTGCCGGGTCTGCTCATCTTTGGCCTGTGGCAGGCCTGCGTTGTCGCCGGAGAGATTTTGTCCCTGAACCATGGATTTCCAACGCGTTTCCTCCTCAGTCCGCTCTATGTCGGATTTCTTACCGGAGGGCTGGCCGCTTGGGCCTTTCATCGGGACTGGATCAGATGGCCGAAGGTTTGGTTCACGATGGGAACTGGAATCCTGTTGGGATTCCAGACGCTGAATGGATTTGAACGGTATCCGTTGGGATATGATTGGCAGTTGATGGTCAATTGCGGGGCGGCCGCTGTGGCGCTCGCCGGACTTGCCCAATGGGAGAGGGGTGACTCCCTCCAGGCCCCGCGTCTGCTTGTCACCTGGGGCGAAGCTTCCTACGCAATCTTCCTCTTCCACTACCCGCTGTTGTCGGTCCTTGCCAAGGCCGCCAAGGCATTTGCCATTGAGCGATGGCTCAGTGTCGAAGTCCTATTCGTGCTGTTCGCCATCGTTTGCATATTCTCCGGTCTGATGTTTCATCGGCTTGTCGAGAAGCCGATGATGCGCTGGATTCGCGGTTGGGTCGAAGCCGCGACATCCCCAAGGAAGAATCAGGAGCCCCCATCCTCAATGGCTGCATGATCCGGTGAGCTCCGGGATCATCGAGGGGCCCGTAGGTTGAGCCGCCGATTTCGCCAATTTCGCAGATGTTTTGGGAGTTGAAGGCGCAGGTGGCTTTTGTCCCGGAGGGGTTCCACAAAATCAGCCTGGGGTGCGAAGCCACCCCAGGTCACAGCCCCATTTGGATTTCCCCAACCCTGAAGGGGTTGAACGAGGAGCACAAAGACGCGAGTGACGCCGGTCGATTGGGTTCAAGCGGGTTGTTCAACCCCTCCGGGGTTGGATTTCATTCCTG
Organism: Verrucomicrobia bacterium UBA6176; assembly: GCA_002422905.1. GTDB lineage: Bacteria > Verrucomicrobiota > Verrucomicrobiia > Limisphaerales > UBA9464 > UBA6176. Next base: position 2,432 of record DITU01000064.1, on the reverse strand, counting down.
GGACCTATACCCGGGGTCGCTTCGCACCCCGGGCTAATGGCTCCAACCCCTCCGGGGTAAACAAAGCCGGATCAACCGTCCTCTCCCCATGAACACCACCTCCGATCCCGCAGAACTCCCCGTCCGCATCTACACCCCGGAATCGCCCGTCCGCCATCCCGGCAAGTTCCTCCGCGAGATGTTCCGGGACCTGATGGCGTGTCGCGAACTGGCCTGGCGCCTGTTCGTCCGGGATTTCTCCGCCGCCTATCGCCAGTCGTACCTCGGCTATTTCTGGATGTTCGTCCCCCCGTTGATCGCGGCCCTGCCGTGGATCTTCCTTTCCTCCCAGAACATCCTTTCCGGGGGCGACACCGGGATGCCCTATGCCCTTTTCGTCCTGGCGGGCACCACCCTCTGGACGGTGTTCATCGAGGCCATCAACTGCCCCATCAACGCCCTCAACGGCGGCCGTTCGATGATGTCCAAGATCAACTTTCCACGGGAAGCCCTCATCGTGGCGCAGTTGGGTCAGATCCTCCTCAACCTCGTCATCCGCACCGTGGTCCTGCTCGCCCTCCTGCTCTTCGTGTTCAAGATCCCTGTCGGACTGCATCTCGCCCTGGCTCCCCTGGGTCTGGCCGCCGTCCTGATCACCGGCCTCGCCATCGGGCTCTGGGTCGCGCCCGTGGGAATGCTTTATGGCGATGTCTCCAAGGCGGTGAACATCGGTTCCATCTTCTGGATGATCCTGACCCCCGTGGTTTATGTGCCGAAGACCACCGGGCTCATCGGATTTCTCGCCACCTGGAACCCGGCCAGCCCGATCATCACCACCGCCCGCGCCTGGCTCACCGGTCAACCGCATGAACAGATCGTCCCGTTCCTCTTGGTCAGTGGCGCCGGACTGATCTTCGCCTTCCTCGGTTGGGCACTGCTCCGATTGACCCTGCCCATGATCGTGGAACGCATGGGCGGATAGCGCCGCAGATTTCGCAGATTACGCAGATCCCCGGGGGAATGGTTGGGTGTTGGGAGCCTGTGCCTCGGACCTCTCGAAGACGTTGCGCCTTTGCGTCGTTGCGTGAGGAAAACGGGAAAGGGACGAAGGCAGGTCTCACGCGAAGCCGCAAAGAACGCGAAGAACACAGAAAGGGGGAGGTTGATCCTGTCCCCTCCCTTTTCGTGTGGTTCGTGTATTTCGTGGTTCAAGAATCCGGGGTTGGAGCCTGTCCCTTGGACCCTTTGTGAGACGTTGCGCCTTTGCGTCGTTGCGTGAGGAAAACGGGAAAGGGACGAAGGCAGGTTTTCACGCAGAGGCGCTGAGCACGCGGAGAAGAAAAAAAGGGGACCTGGAGCGGCGAGGTTCACTCGCCAGGTTGATCCATGACGGCGACCGAACGTCGCCGCTCCGTCGGATGATTGCAGAGACTGTTTTGGGGACCCGCACAATCCTGCAGACCACAGACCTTTCAATCGCAGCAAGCCTTTGCAATTGCGTGCCTAAAGTTCTTGAGAGGGATGGATTCGTGTTCTTTTTCTACAGCAATGAGCATCACCCAATCCATGTCCACGTACGACGAGGCGGAGGTGAGGCGGTGTTCGACATGGAGCCGGTTGTCGAATTGCGGGAGTCTCAGGGATTTAAACTGAAAGAGTTGGCGAGAGCCGAGGCGCTTGCATTGGAGTACAGGGAATGGATTATCAGCAAGTGGCATGAGCACCTTGACCGATAGTGCGCAATCAGCGGTTTACCAGAATGGCAAGATCCTGCTGACCATGGAAAGCGGAGTCGAAGTCCGTTTCCCGGTCGGCAACAATCCCCGTCTGGCCCGCGGCACACCGCAGCAACTTGCCAACATCGAGTTGTCTCCCCTCGGGATTCACTGGCCGGATCTCGATGAGGATTTGTCCATCCGGGGAATTCTTGCGGGGGATTACGGACAACGACCTCACCCCCGAGACTGAGCTGGGAAGTCAGAACGGGCTTGGGCATAGGATCAGCCAGGTTCACTCGCCGGATTGATCCACAACAGCGACCCAACGTCGCTGCTCCGTGATGTAAGTGGGGAAGAGAGAAGAAGGAAGTCTCACGCGAAGCCGCAAAGAACGCGAAGAACACAGAAAGGGGGACGGTAATCATGTCCCCTCCCCTTTCGTGTGGTTCGTGAATTTCGTGGTTCAAACCTCCGGTCTGGGGAGCCTGTCCCTCGGACCTCTCGAAGACGTTGCGCCTTTGCGTCGTTGCGTGAGGAGAAGGAAGAAGGGACGAGGGCAGGTCTCACGCGAAGCCGCAAA
>DITU01000064.1:0-144 GCA_002422905.1 Verrucomicrobia bacterium UBA6176 | reverse complement strand
TCGTCATGGGATCTATACCCGGGGTTGCTCCGCACCCCGGGCTAATGGCTCTAACCCCTCCGGGGTGGACAGAGCCAAGAGCGCGGAGAGAACAAACCCGGGAGTTGGGTGGATCTTGTTCCCCTCCCTTTTCGTGTGGTTCGT
>DITU01000011.1 GCA_002422905.1 Verrucomicrobia bacterium UBA6176 | reverse complement strand
TGGAACCACGGATGGGCACGGATGGATCGGAGGCCAGGGAGGGTTTCGAGTCTCCCGGCATCCCTCCGCTTTCGTGCCCTTTGGTGTGTTTCGTGGGCGGAAATTTTTACTGGGTGTTGAACCACGAAACATACGAAACACACGAAAAGGGAATGCCGTGTCTCCGGGACGAAAGCGTCCGCCAATCCGGGTTGCCTGGGTCTGGTTCCATCCGTGTCCATCCGTCTAATCCGTGGTTACAATGCCGGCCTTCTGGAACCACGGATGACACGGATGGGCATGGATGGATCGGAGGTCAGGGAGGGTTTCGAGTCTCCCGGCATCCCTCCGCTTTCGTGTCCTTTCGTGTGTTTCGTGGGCAGAAACTTTTACTGGGTGTTGAACCACGAAACACACGAAAGGATCTCCGTGATGCTGAGAGAGGCTCTCCCGCTTTGATCACAGTGGCAGCCTCCGGACTGCCATGGGTCAAGTAGCGTGAGCCGGAACTCACGATGCTCCGACCGTTCCGCGGCCATAAGGATGCCGCTCCCGCTTCCATCCGACGGTCAACAAAGCAGATCCTCGCAGCTCGCCTGCCCCTCATGAACCCACACAGGTCAGGTCGACGGAAACGCCGTCGGCACCGTGGTCACGCCTTTGTCAACTTTACGGGACTGACCCCATTGAGGCTCTCATCCACCACGCGCCGGCCGTGATGGATTGGCCATAGAAGAGGACGCGGATCGTCGGATGATGGTTGGGTCCCGCGCTGCGGAGGAGGGACAGGCTCCGGGCGAGCGGGGCGGTCTGGTCCGGGTTGAAGGGAAAGTTGTCGAGCGGGGTGAAGTCGGCGGCGCGGACGGCGGAGATCAGGAGGGTGCAGAAGAGGGCGACAATCCGGTGGAGGAACCGAAGGGGAAGCGGTTGTAACGGGGTTTCGGGACGGGACGGATTCATGGGCTGGGCCGGGCGCGGGGGGATCGGATCTCGGGCAGGAGGATGAGGGAAGCGATGAGGATGAGTCCACCGGCGTACCATCCGAGGGTGGAGGGGGCGGAATGCTGGATGAACTGGAAGGCGGCGAAGGGGGCGATGACACCGCGAATGCCGGTGAGGAAGGTGTGGACGGACATGTAATCGGCGACGCGATCGGAGGGGGCGAACTTGGTGACCCAGAGCGACCAGGCGACATCGCCGCCGGCATTGGAGATGCCGTAGATGATGGAGCCCCAGACGAGGCCGGCTGGGGAGCTGGAGGTGAAGAAGGCGAAGATGCCGAGGGCGAACCCGAGGTTCAGGGTGACGCGCAGGGCGAAGAAGTTCATGCGGTCGAAGAGCCAACCCCAGACCGGGCTGATGATGAGCCGGGCGACATTGGGGATGATGAGGGTGAGCAGGGCGATTTCGCCGGCGGACTTGGAGAGGCCGTAGCGGGGATTGCCGAGGTATTCGACCCGGAGTGGCAACATGGCAAGGTTGGCGAAGCCCATGAGCATCCAGGCAATGAGGGCCTGCCGGAAAAGGCGGTCGGAGCGGACGTAACGCCAGGCATGGAGCGGATGGGTTCCGGCGGCGGGGGGCAGGGGAGAGGAGGGGATCCGGGCGAGGTTCCAGGCGGCGAAGGCGAAGGTCAGGGCGAAGCCGAGCACGAGGGCGCGGTCGCGTCCGGGCATGCCGGGGAGGAAATCGAGGGCATGGCGGAGGGGTGCGGGGAGGAAAGCGGGCAGGACGGGATCGAGCCACCAACCGGCGACTGCTGCGAAAAGGATGGCGGAGCCGATGCGCAGCATGACGGTGAGGGAGAAGAGACGGCCGCGTTGGGCAGCGGGATAATTGTCCTGATAGATCTGGGTCATCAGGGGGATGATCGAGAAGGGGGTGGCCATGGCGATGACGCAGGCCACGGCGTAGAGGGGGCCCCAGGCGGCGGGGGCGAGGGCGGCGACGACGAGCAGGATGGCGCCGATCAGCAGGGCGCGGGCAGCGGCGGCGGAGGGACGTGCGCCGAGGCGTTGGACATGATTGACGACGAGCGGGGTAAGGAGGAGTCCGACACTGCCCCCGGCGGCGACGAGGGATTTGGCGAGGGGCCCGGCGTTGAAATGTCGGGTGGCGATGAGGAGGAGGAAGGTGTTGCCGGCGGTCTCGATGATGCCGGAACAGACGGCGCGCCACCGTTCCCGGGCGAAGGTGGTGCGCGTGCGTTCATCGGACGACATCTGGGCGGAGGATGGAGTCGAAGGGTTGAAGTGGAAACGGTGATTCGTGGGGGAACGGCATTGCTCTCATGGCCCGTGGCTTGCTAACCAGCGCAGTCATTTCTGGAAACAATGGTAGCAACGGGAGACATACTGGGGCGATACACCCTGCACGAGCGCATCAACGCCGGCGGGATGTCGGAGATCTGGCTGGCGACCGACGGGTCCGGCCAGAGTTTTGCGGTGCGCCTCATGCTGAACAACCGCCTGACCGCCTTCACCGAGCGGAAGCGGTTCCTGACCGGGTGCGAGACATTGCAGGCCGTCCAGCCGCATCCGTGCATCATCGGGTATGTCGAGCACGGCAAGATCGGGGGCGAGCTGGCCCTGGTGATGGAGTATGTCGAGGGCGAGAACCTCAAGCTGCGGATGGCCGCCAATGATCCGGTGCTTTCGGAGAACATTGCCCAGGTGCTGATCGACCTGGCGGAGGCGCTGGAACATCTGCATGACCGCGGGTACATGCACATGGATTTCAAACCTGAGAATGTGGTGATGACCCGCAACGGGAGTGTCCGCTTGGTCGATTTTGACCTGGCACTGCCCATCCCGAATCCGCCGCGCAAGATGGACCGGAATCCCGGCACACCGCAGTACATGGCGCCGGAACAGCTATTGCGCCAACCGGTGGATCACCGGGCCGACCTGTGGGCCTTTGGAGTCACCGCCTACGAACTGTTGACCTATCGCAAGCCGTTCCCCGGCGACACTCCGGACCTGGTGCTGCGCCGGCAATTGGACCGGTCGGAATTCGCCCTGCCACGGCAGGTCAATCCGGACATCCCGGCCGGGTTGGAGCGGATCATCTTGAAGTGCCTGGAGAAGGACATGGAACGGCGCTACCCGGTGACCAGCGTGCTGGTGCATGACATGCGCCAGGCGTTGTACGTGGGTGGAAATGCCGGACCGCAATGACCGGCGTCCATGGGCTCCGTGGCCGGGGAGGGGCCTGGGCGCTGACCTTTCAGGCCGTATCCATGCAGCAGGATCGGGGTGGAGGGATCGGAGTTCAGGAAGAACCCGTCCCGACTCATCGGGGGCCGGGCAGCGGGATGTCCACGGGTTCCACGGTCAGGCGCCAGTCTTCGAAGCGGGATTCCACGGTCAGCACGGCGAACGTCGCGAACCCGAAGCCGCATCCGAGACCGTACATGCTGTCGGGCGTGACATTCATCGTCCAGACCGAGCCTTCGGGAAGGGTGCGTTGCCGGTTGGTTTCAATACGGTTGGTGAGGCCAGTGGGTTCGGCGTCGCGCGCTGCGGGGGATTGGGGTTCCTGCCAGTGCCGGAACATTCCCTGGCCGGCCACGAGCCGGCGCATGAGGGGGTTTGAGACGCCGGAATGTTGATGGGCGCGGATGACGGCGCGGAGGCGGGCATTGCCTTGGCTGGCGGAGCGCAGCAGGTATTCCACAGCGGGTTTCCCATAGACCCAGGCACGGTCGGGATTGTGGGCGAAGGCCGCTTCATCGGTGAACACGGTGAAGTCGTTCCATAAAAATCCGATGGTGGCGGGTGTGGTGGGTGCGGCGGGGGTGAAATCGACGAACTGGCTGCGGGCGAGGGCTGCTTCCGAAGGGGCTTTCAACCAACCGGGATGCTCCCGTTGAAATCCGGCCTGGCGCAATGGACCCAGCAACTGGAATCGGTTGGTGCCTTCGGCATTGAGCAGGGGAGCGGGTGCAAAGCCCGGCTCCATGCCGCCGTGGCAAAGTTGAATATAGTTGGTCCCGCTTCCCAGATAGAGCACGACGGGGAGGAAATCGTGGAAGCGCAGCAGCTTTTCCGCGTTGAACCCGGCGCCGAACTTGGCCTGGCCTTCGGCCAGAAACCCATAGCGTGCAACGAGGCTGACATCCTCGTGATTGCCGCGGATCAGATGGAACCGATCCGGATTCGCCATCTTGAGGCGCAGGAGGGTGTAGATGACCTCGATGCCATAACTGCCGCGGTCGGTGTAATCGCCGAGGAAAACCATGTGGAGGTCCGGGTCGATGAGGTTGAATCCATCGAGTTGCTGGAGCTCGTTCAGGCGGTTGAGGACTCCCAGCAACGAATGGATGTCACCGTGGAGATCGCCCTGGAGGAACACCCGGGCGCTTGCGGGCAGGACAAGCTTTGCGGCGAAGGGTTCGAAAGGGATTGCGGGGGGCTTGAACCAGGCGAGATGGACGTTGAGGAACGTCCCGCGGCGGGGTGATTGGCCGAGCCAGAGGCTGGGATTGGACAGCGGCCCGTTGGTGGTCAGGGAAAAGAAGGTGTCGAGGGCGTGATTGACCGGGTCGAAGGTCTTCAGTGGAAGCAGGGCCCGGGGTGGCATGCGACCGTGAAGGATCCGGTTGGCCGGAAGCCGTGCACAGTCGGCGCGCCATTCGGCATAGGTCGGAAGGGGGGCGGCGGCGTGAAGGAATCCGCCCGCCAGAAAGAACAGCAGGACGAGCGGATGGAGGAATCGTTGGGTGGATGGTTTCATGCTCCGCTTTCCTGGGTTCCCCACAGGCGTTTCGGGGAGACCTCGACGGACCGGGTGCCGTCGCCGACCCAGATGGCGGCGTCCTGGACCGTGACCTGCAATTGCATGGCCCGTTGAGCCAGGGCTGAGAGGGCCTGGCTTTGGTCGGCGGGGATCTGCCAGATGGTGAGGTTGCGGAGCCGGGTGAGCCGGGTTTCGAGTCCCTTCCACCAGATGCCGGTGCTGGAGGTGAAACTGTAGGCGGTGATGCGGTCGACCCGGGCTGAGGTGCGCAGCAAGCGCTTTTCGTCGGGTTGCCCGACCTCGATCCAGTGCAGGATGCGCCCGGTGGCATCCTTCTGCCAGAGGCTGGGTTCATCGGGTTCCCACATGTCCTTGGCGAATTCGAGCGGCGGTTCGTCCTGGCCGGGAGGGGCGTTGAGGGTGAAGGCGAGGAGACGCACGAGCAGGCGTTCGTCGGTCTCCGACGGATGCCGGGCGAGGGTCACCGAGTGGTCGCAATAGACATGGTGATCAATGTCCGACAGTTGGATCTGGGCTTTGTAGATGGTCGCTTTGAGGGCCATGAAGATGGTTCCGGGGTTGAGCATGCACCGTTGGGGCAAGGGAGGAACAGTCTTTGGTGGGAGGTTGTCGCGCATTGACCCGCATCCGGGAGTCGGCATCGTGCGCGGATCAATCCCTTGAACACATTGATTCGCTGGAGCCTTGCGATGGGCCTGGCCGTGGCGGGTGTCGTGGCGCAGGCACAGGTTCCGAAGGCCCCCGACGTGGACGAGTATCGACGTCACGCTTTGACCCGGGCAGGGGATGTGGTCCGTGGCGCCACGTTGTTCGCGGATGACCAGCGGTTGGCCTGCGCGAAGTGTCATTCGATCGATGGCAGCGCGGGCAAGGCGGGTCCTGATCTGGCTGCGGCAGGGGACGCATTCGGGCGCCGCGATCTGGTGGAATCGATCCTGGAGCCATCGGTCCGGATAGCGCCGGGCTATGGCACGGTGCTGGTGGAAACCCGGGATGGGCGGACTTTTCAAGGGGTGTTGAAGCAGGCGGATGCAAGCGGTCTGCGCCTGATGGGCGGGGACGGGCTGTTGGTGACGATCGGCAAGGACGAGGTTCTGACCCAGGACGGCGGCAACGTGTCGTTGATGCCGGAGGGATTGCATGCCGGGTTGACGCTTCAGGAGTTCACCGACCTGATCGAGTACCTCACCTCGTTGAAGCAGCCGGACTCGGCGTTGGCGGGTCACCAGGGGATGCCGCGTGAGATTCCCGAGTTGGTCCGACCGGTGAAGGTCCGCCCGTTCTTCAGCCAGGAATTGAAGGTGCCACGGGGCCGGGTCCAGACCGGTTTGACGGCCTTTCACCAGGTGCCGGGGTTATCCAACAGTTTTCTGGTGCTGCATCAGAAGGGTGTGATCTGGCGGATGGAGAAGGGCGGAGATGCGGAGACCTCCAGTGTGTTCCTGGATCTAAGTGGGGAAGTGTTCAGTGATCGTGGGCCTAATGGATTGCTGGATCTCGCGTTTCATCCGCGATGTCGGGAGAACCGGAAGTATTATCTCAAGTACCAGGTCTTCGAGGAAGGCACGGTGGCCACCGTCGTGGTGGAGCGATTGCTCTCGGCGGATTTGCGGAGTGACTCGGGCCAGGCGGGTCGGCGCCTGATCAGGATTGTGAGTGTTGCGGAGGATCACAGCGGCGGTTGTGTCCAGTTCGGTCCGGATGGCTTCCTGTACTTCGCAATGGGCGATACCGGGCCGCACAATGATCCGAACGGGCACGCACAGAACATGGGACTGTTGCTGGGGAAGATGATGCGGATCGATGTGGATCGGACCGGACCAGGCCGGGGGTATGGGGTGCCCAAGGACAATCCGTTTGTGGATCAGGCGGGTGTGCCGCCTGAGATCTGGGCATCGGGTTTCCGCAATCCCTGGCGGTTCAGTTTCGATCCGTTGAATGGCGATCTGTGGCTGGCGGATGTGGGACAGGATCGGGTGGAGGAAGTGGCGGTGGTGCGTCGCGGGGAGAATCACGGGTGGAGTGTTTACGAGGGATTCGAGCCGTTCTCGAATCAGTATCGGAAGGAAGGGGTGAGCTATACCCCGCCCGTGTTTGCCTATGGGAGGAAGTACGGCAATTCCATCACCGGCGGCCACGTCTACCGGGCGGATCCGGCGTCGTCTTTTTACGGGGTCTATCTTTGTGGCGACTTCACCTCAAAACGGATCTTCGGTGTCACCCGGAAGGACGGCGTCCTCGGCAGGGTTCGACAGATTGGAACGGTGCCGCAGGGGTTGGTCTCGTTTGGGCGGGATGAGGCCGGGCGACATTATGTGGTGGGGTATGAGGGGATGATCTATCAGCTCGATTTCAGTGAAGCGGACTTTGACGGGATCAGGGGTGAGTGAAGGGCGAAGCAAGGACTCATACGAAGGCACGAAGAGGGTGGCTCTCCTGGAGAGGGGGTCTTCGTGGTGGCACGTCATTTCTACGTCTGAATGCATCAATATGACCACCTAGAGCCTGTCCCCAAAGTGCCGAAGCCATTGATAGCCACCAGTTGAACCCACGCCACAAGAAGGCTCATGACGGGCAAAATCCCTCTCAATCGCCTTTCCAATCTTGGGGGCAGTCTCAGGATGCGCTCCCAATTCGGGAAGGATGGTCCTTGGTCTTGCCGAGGCGGTGATGGGGCGGGCAGGGTTGGAGGATGACGGTGAGAAGGTTCCGGGGTGGATTCACCCTGATCGAGTTGCTGGTGGTGATTGCGATCATCGCCATCCTGGCCGGAATGCTGTTGCCGGCGTTGGCCAAGGCCAAGGAGAAGGCGCGCGCGATCAGTTGCCTGAGCAACATGCGGCAGATCGGGCTCGCCTTTAAGATCTATACCGATGAACACAATGAAGTGTTCGTGCAGTTGGCCCGGGACGGGGCGCCGCCGACCAACGCCATCATCCCCAGTTCCGTCACCTGGTGGCCGGACCTGCTGATGTCATCGATGGGCGGCAAGAATGTCCGGATCCACAACTGCCCGAGCCTGACGGCGAGCAATGCGTTTGGAATCGGGATGAATCATCCGGAGATCGGACAATTCCTGACGACCATGCCGAGTGTGCGTGAGACGCAGGTCCGGAATCCTTCAGCCACGGTGGTGTTTGGAGATGCGCAGGTGATCCGGAATCCCAATGAGCGCAATCCGGACAACTGGCAGGCCAGACCCACCACGATGAACATCCTGTTCCGGACCCCGAACAATCAGCCGTACTACACTTCGGATCCCATCCGGGTGTTCAACCGGCACGTGGGTCGGGCCAATGTCGCCCATGTCGATGGACATGCGGAATCGGTGAAGACCAGTCGGTTGGGATTCCAGTTCCCCGAGGGCCATGACCAGGCGCAGTGGGACAAGCGGTGAGGGTGAACGTGCTACCGGCAACCGAACGTCGCCGCTCCCGGGTCGGGGGGAGGTGGCTTGCGGTGGCTGGGTGGAGGGATAGTCTGCGCGGGCGGGAAACGGATGAGACTATGAAGATGATCATGAAGAGGACGTTGATGTTGGGGGTGGCGGCGTGTCTGGGGTTTGGGGGCTTGGGATGGGCCGGGGATTGGCCGGCGTGGCGGGGAGTGAAGGGGGATGGGTTGTTGAATGAGCCATTGCCGGACTCGTTGCCGGTGGAGGGATTGAAGCGGGCGTGGAAGTTGCAGGTGGGGGTTGGGTTCACGGCGGCCACCGTCTCGGCCGGGCGCGTGTATACCATGGGGAACCTGGACAAGTCGGATCAGGTCACGGTCTGGTGCCTGGACGCGGCGACGGGCGGGGTGAAATGGAAACGGGAGTGGGCGAGCAAGCTGGCTCCGACCATGTATGAAGGCGGGCCGAACGCGACGCCGGTGGTGGACGGGGATTCCCTTTACGTGGTGGTGAAACCGGCGCGGGTGCTGCGTTTGAACAAGGACACCGGTGAGACCCTGTGGGAAACGGACCTGGCCGCGAAGCTGTCTGCGGAGCTTTCGCCGTGGGGAATTTCGGGAGCCCTGCGGGTGGTCGGGGATTCGGTGGTGGTGAACTACGGCAGCAACGGGACGCTGCTGGATGCAACGACGGGCGGGGTTCGATGGAGCACGGGGCCGAAGTCGCCGAGCTTCAATGTCCCGGCTGTGGCTCGGGTGAAGGGCGAACCGGCCTTGATGGTTCTGGCGACCAACGCCCTGGTGGGGGTTCGAATGAAGGATGGGGGCGAACTGTTCCGGCACCCGTTCGGCGAGGGCTATTTCTGTCATGCATCCGATCCCATCGTGGACGGCGACTCGGTGTTCATCAGTTCGGCGGATCACGGCGGGCAACGGATCGGATTTGGCTCAGGCCAACCGACGGTGGAATGGAAGAGCCGCGAGTTTGGGAACTTCATGGTGACGCCGGTGCTGGTGGACGGGCACCTGTACGGGATCAACGCGTGCGATGTGAAGCAGACGGAGACCACGTTGCGATGTGTGGAATGGAAGACGGGCAAGGTGAAGTGGAGTCAACCGGGGTTTGGCTGGGGTTCGTTCGTGGCGGGGCCAGGCAACCGGATGCTGCTGCTGAGCGATCAGGGCGAAATGACTTTGGCGTCGGTGACCCCGGATGGGTTCCGCAATCTGGGAAGTTTCCAGGCGTTGGGCGGCAAATGCTGGACGCCGCCGGTGGTGGCCAATGGCCGGGTCTATGTGAGGAATGCGGCGGGTGAACTGCTCTGTTACCTGCTCCCGCCGACCACTTCCTGAGATCGGCATGAGCCGGGATTTGCAATCAGGACCGCTCTCGGACCCAAGCCACCCGCGGAGCGTCGGGACGCATCGGAGCCAGGGCCGGATGCTGGTGATCCGGGGTGGGGCGATGGGCGACTTCGTGTTGACGTTGCCGGTGTTGGCGGCGTTGAGGAGGGCGTTCCCGGACACGCACATCGAGGTCCTGGGATATCCGCGGGTGACGTCATTGGCTCTGGCGGCGGGGTACGCGGACGGGACGCGTGCCCTGGAATCGCGTGAACTCGCCGGGTTCTTCGCCAGAAAAGGTGACCTCGACCGGTTCTGGTCGGAGTACTTCGCCGGATTCAACCTTGTCCTGAGTTACCTGTACGATCCGGACCTGTTCTTCCAGACGAACCTCGCGCGGGTGAGCCGGGCGCAGGTGTTGGTGGGGCGACATCGGCCCGAGGACGGATTGGGGCAGCACGCGACCCATCAATTGCTCCGGCCGTTGGAACGATTGGCCATTTTTGAGGCGGACCCGACCCCGCGCCTGCCGGGATTGTTGGCCGAGTTGGACCCGGGCGAGGTCGGATTGTCGCGACGGGTGGTGATCCATCCGGGGAGCGGCAGTGACCGCAAGAACTGGGCGGAAGAGCGCTGGCGCGAATTGTTGGTGCGATGGGATCGGACGACGGATTGGGAAGTGGAACTGGTGGGGGGTGAAGCGGAGGGGGAGAGACTGGAACGATTGGCAGGCGGATTGGCGCGGGTGCAGGTGGTGCGCAATGAGCCCTTGCCGGAATTGGCGCGGCGACTGGGGGCGTGCCGGCTGTTTGTGGGACACGATTCCGGGGTATCACACCTGGCGGCGGCGGCCGGAGCGCGGGGACTGGTCCTGTGGGGACCGTCGGATGAAGCGACCTGGCGCCCGCGCAGCGACCGGTTCATGACGCTGCGTCATGCCGATGGTTTGGCGGGATTGGAATCCGGGGTGGTCGACGCCCGGGTCCATGAGTTGATGGAAGAAGGGTGAATGAAGGGGGATGGGGGCCCAGTTATCCGCAGATGGCGCAGATGACGCAGATCAGTGGGAGACTTGAAAAAGTCGATTCGATCCACCCGCAACCCGAATCACAATCCCCCTACACTGTCTTTCCATCTGCGTCATCTGCGTCATCTGCGGATAAAACTTCCGCTCCGCGGGGATCCGGTCAGGCCCAGACGGAGGGATCGGATCCGAGCCGGTCGAGGAGCCGGGCATCGGCGGCGGGAAAGGAATGGGACTTGAGATCGGGGCGCTCCACCCACAGCAGTTCGGAGCATTCGATGGGGCGGGGGATGGAACCGGGTTGCGGGGTGCAGCGGTAGAATCGGAGCCGGATGGTTTTGTCCGGGTATTGATGGATGACTTCGTCGTAGAGCCCACCGACCTGGGCGGTGAGATCAAGTTCCTCGACGAGTTCCCGGCGCAGGGCGGCTTCCCAGGTTTCGCCGGGTTCGAGTTTTCCACCGGGGAATTCCCAAAGCCCGGCGAGGGATTTGCCGGGAGGCCGCCGGGTGATGAGGAGGCGCCCCGAGTGGAAGACCAGGGCTGCGGCGACGTCGATCACGGGGCGGGCGGAGCCGGGGTCGGCGGATGGGGGCGGGTTACTGGTTCAGGGCCGGGGTGGGGGACAGGTTGATGGTGCCGGGCGTGACATTGATGGAATTGGTGATGGAAGCAGGGGTGTCGAGCTCGGGATGGGCGCGGAGAAGGGCGGCGCGACGGATGAACGCATCATTGGCGAGGGAACGATCCTGGTCGCGGATGAGTTCGTCATACAGTCCGATGGCTTCCTTGGGCTGCTGAAGGGTTTCGTGGAGGCGTGCCTTGGCGAGGCGTGCCTGGCCGGCGTAGACGGCGCCATCGGGATGGGCGATGACAGCCTGGTAGGCGGCGAGGGCTTCGGGGCCGCCTTTCTCGGCGTCGGTACAGGCGGCGATGCCGTAGAGGGCGATCACGCCGAGGAGGCCACGGGAAGAGGCGAGGCGATCGAACTGGGCGCGGGCTTCGGTGTATTTGCCGGCGATGAAGAATTCGCGACCGGCGATGAGGGCGGCCTGGTCGGCGGCGGGCGTTCCGGCGTGGCGGGAGGCGACGGCGAGGAGTTGGGCGGTGTCGAGGGAGTTGCCTTCGCCACGGGCGGCATGGAGGAGGAGGAGGTCGCGACTGGCGTTCTCGAGGCGGGACGCGGCGTAGTGGCGGTAGATGATGGCGGCGCCGATGGCGACGACAATCAGGGCGATGCCGCCGAAGACGGTACGCTTGTTGAGTTCGTACCAACTCAACAGGTCGAGTTGCAGCGAGGAATCGGGCGCCACATTCGGAGTCTCGTTGCTCATGTAAGCCGCGCAGGGTGCGTGGGACGCAATGAAAGGCAAGGCGGAACTGGAAGTGGGAAACCCGAAACCCGCGCGACTCGCGGTCAGGGTGTCTGCGTGGAGGACCCGGCCCGAATGGGGTCGAAACGATCGAGGCTCACGCGAACGCAGGAAGACTCCAGGGCCGGGGGCAAAGGGCCGCATTCAAAGTGCTGACAATAGCCGGTGCATTGGAGGGGGTTGCCAATCGCTCCACCGCATTGCTTGTGGGTGCCGGATGGTGGGTGCCCTGTCGTCAACCGGAGCAAACGCGGTGCGTGCATCTTCCGCACCGACGACAACGGCGCTGTTTCGTGGGTTGTCGGTTCGAACTCCCTGGCGGCGATGCCGGGTGGGTGGCGGCTCACCGAGGTGGTGGGACGGGCTGCCAGATTGAAGTGCCCGGCGGCGGGTCAGGATCTGCCCCGATTGCCCTATTCAAGCTACGGCTGGATCGCGGGCTGGTCCGACGCAATTGCAGGCGGGATGGCAGGCGGGATGGCAGGCGGTCGCAGGGCCGCCTTTAACCTCGCGATCTCGCCCGGCCCGACCCGGCAGCAGCCGCCGACGTACCGTGCGCCGGCGCGGACCCAGTCGGGCGCGAGCTCGGCGATACTGTGGCCTGGCGTGCCGTGCCAGGATTGATGGCCAGCTTCCCAGCATTCGCCGGAGTTTGGATAGACGACCATGGGTTTGCCCGTTCCCGCAGCGAGCGCGTGGAAACAGTTCGCGGTCATCCTCCGGATGCTCCCGCAGGTATCGCGCCCGCGCGGATCGAGCGAGCTCGACGGAGAGCCTCAGCAGTCGGGTCGTTTCGCCGTCGTCCAGACCGATGCCGGCAAACCCCTCATAGCTGGCCTGGTAACTGGCGGTGATCGCGCAGTCAGCGCCGGCGGCGTAAAAGTCGTAATGGAGCTGCTCAATGGTCTCCGGCGCCGTGCGCAGCACGCGTGCTGACCAGAGTGAACCGGAGATATCACAACCGCGGGCTTCCAATTCGGTTGCCAGCCCCCCGTCGAGGATCATCGCTGCATGCCTGGTTTGCTTCATGGTGGATGGAGGAACTTCCGGTGTTGTGGGAACAGGGCCCCTGGGAGTTTTCAGACGCCAGGGATGGACAGAGTGGCAATCCAGCCCCCCGGGCAGGAAGAGCGGTTCTCACCTTGCCTGGAAGACCTCATGGTCCTTGTCCCCACCGGAGACGAGGTAGGCCATCAGGTCGGACAACTCGTCCGCGTTCATCAGGGCAATCGTCGCGGGGGGCATCATGGACACTTGAGAAGGTTCCACACGTTCAACCTCCCCGATGGGTGCCTTGGTGAGCACGCTGAAGTCATAGGGATTGGACGCGACGGCGATCTCCCGGTCGTTGCGGTAGATGACGCGCCCGAAGAGTGTCCGGCCCTGTTTCAGCAAGACCTTGCTGGCCTGGTATTGCTCGGAAATGGACTGACTGGGTTCACAGATCGCCACCAGGATGTCCCGGATGGAGTAGCGCTTGGCGACCGAGCCCAGATCGGGGCCGGAGTAACCTCCAGTGCCCTGGAACCGATGGCAGGCCACGCACTTGCCGGCCGAGAACATCTTCTTGCCGTTCTCGAAGTTCCTTGCGGCGAGTCCGTTCCTGAACAACTCCACGGCCTTTTCCGTTGTCCATCCACCCGGCGGTCCCTTTGGCACCGGCAACGTGCCAAGGTTCACTGCGGCGACCTCGCCCAACAGCCAGGACACCGCCGCCGCGTCCGTCGTGGAGAGGTGGGCGATCGCGTCTTCACGGATCGCGCGGATGTAGCCGGCAAAGCTCAGTCCGCCACTCTTCTTCAGGGTGTCATTGAGCCAGGAGAAGTAGAACTTCCGATCCTCGATCGTCCACCCGGACTGAACGCGCCTCAGCGAGTAGGCGTATTGGATGTTCTGGGTGTTGGGCGTGTTGGCCATCGTCTTGAGGATCGCCTGCCCGTATTCGTGCCGGGCCAGCATTTCCTGGTTGTAGGCGAGCGTCCTGGTCTGGGTGACCTTCATCAGGGCGATGGTCTTTGAAACCACGTCTGGCGAGTCCAGGTAGCTGAGGAGTCGGCAGAGCTCGGTGTTGAGCACTTCGTCCTGGGCTGGATAGAACCGGTTCAAACGGGCGCTGACAGCAGCAGCTTCTGCGGGCGCCGCCGGGTTCAGGCGGATCAGGCAAAGGGAGTAGGCCCGCAGCAACGCCAGTCGATCGTCCAGTTCCAGATTCTCCCAGCGCACGCTGTTCAGTTTCGCCAGTACCCTGCCGGACAGGGATTTCTCACCGTGACGGCACAGGGCAATGAGGGCGTGGATGAGGGAGCGCGGATTCGATTCGGAGAGTGCCTTCTCCTGCCAGAGGGCAATGTCCTGGTTCTCGATGGCGAGGCGGGCGGCGTAGCGGATTTCCCGATCCACATGGGCAAGGTGTGGCCAGGCCTTCTCGATCGCTGCGAGGCCGCCATCGCGGCTGCCGTGGAATGCCTCGAGTGAGTGGCGCAGGTCCCGGAGTGGTTGGTTCGCCACCCGCCTTTTCTCCGATCCGTCGAGCTTCTGGCCGGTGTACCGGATGCGGTAGAGCCTGGATGCGGTGTTCCGGCCGCCAACCACGAAGTACATGTGTCCGTCCGGCCCGAATCGCATGGCCGCGATGTTCAGCGGCGTGCCGCTGAGGAACTCCTGCTGGGTTCCGGTATAGCTCGATCCGCGTTCCTCCAGGTCGACCATGTAGATGGTCCCAAAGGTCCAGTCGCAGCAGAACAGCTTGTCCCGGTACCGTTCGGGGAAACTGGAGTGATGCCCGAAGCTGAGGCCGGTGGGTGACCCGGGACCGATGTTGATCACCGCGCCATTGCTGTCGGCGAAGTACTCGGGCCATTTGGCGGAGCCAGCGCGCCAGCCGAACTCGCTGGCGGAGGTGACGTGGTTGACCCGCGTGGGCCGATACCATGGGCTGCCGATATCGAATTCCAGATCCGAATCGTAGGTGAACAACTCGCCCTCGCGGTTGATCGCGATATCCACGGAATTCCGGAACCCCGATGAAATCATCGTCCAATCCTTCCCATCGGGAGAGATGCGGCAGATCCAACCGCCGGGAGCCAGCACCCCCACGGCGTGTCCCTGCGGGTCGGGCATCGCCGGGAGCAACGAGTCGAGGTCCCAGACGGGCGGTTGCAGGCTTCTCACGCCCTCCGGCACGCGGGAGTGATTGCCCGAAACGAGGTACAAGGCCTTGCCGTCCTCCGTCTGGATGATCGAGTGGGCAGAGTGCTCATAGCCCATCTCCAGGGGCTTGATCAGCGTGAACTCGTCGTACGTGTCGTCCCCATCGGTGTCGCGGATCCGATAGAAACCGCTCATCGACGACATATACAGGCTGTCGAAGGCGTAGAGGAAACCGAGAGCTCCACCCACCGTGCGTTTGCCCCATTTGATCGGCACATACGGGAAACCCTTGAGGCTTTCGACACTGAGTCTTGAGTTGGGATCTCCCTCCTTGGCCAGGGTGACCCGGAAGACGCCCTGACTGTCCTGGTCCGAAACGATGATCCGGCCTTTGGGGTCGAAAGCCATGGCCACCCACGAGCCCTGTGACGGGGGAACCGAGTAAAGGAGCTCCGCGTCGAAGCCTTCAGGCAGGGTGATCTGCGTATCCGGATCGAGGACGTACTTCGGTTCCTCGGCTCCAGCCTGGCTGACGAAGTGGGCCAGGAAAGTTGAGAGGACCGTCACTATCGCGATTCTATGCATAAGGGTCTGTTTCAAGCCCGCGTCGGGAAGGTACAGGACACCCCACGACCGATGAAGCGATTGGTGGCGTGCCGACCACGAATTGGATCTGGATCCGCCCAGGGCCCGACCCCCATGCGTGTGGGTGTCCGACGGCTGGCACCCTGTCGTCAGCCGGGCATCCGCGGCGAACTCCCCCGGGCCGTGAGGCAGGGGGGGGTGGAGGCTCGCCGAGTTGGTTGGACGGATTGCCGGATGGATGTGACCGGCGGAGGGGCAGGGGTGAAGCGGATCGAGGAACGGCGGACGCGGGACCCGGCATGGGAGCGGTTCATCCGGCGGCTCCGGGATCAAATATTGAAGCTTAGGATGTGACCCCATTGCCTCTCCCCAACGGATTCAAGGGAGCCGAACCCACGCACCACTTCGCTGGAGTTGACAAGATTGACAAGATTGTCAATTTGAACGGCATGAGTAGGCTGACCATTGAAATTGAACCCGAACAGCATCGGCAGATAAAGACGTTGGCGACCTTCGCCGGAATGACGATCAAGGAGTTCATCCTTTCGAAGACCCTCACACCTTCCGACTCGGAGTCGCCGCAGTCGGAAAACACAACCGCGAGACTGATGGGATCGCCGAGGAACGCCCAAAGGCTCCGTGAAGCGATCTCCTCCAAGACCCCGAAGCATTTGATCTTCGAAACAACGGAGGATTTGAAACGTGCGCTTGGAATTTAGGGCGCGTGCCTTCGAGGACCTGCAGTATTGGGTGCAGGTGAATCCCAGGACGGCCAAGCGGTTGTTGCGACTCATCGAGGAGACCCAACACGATCCCTTTGCAGGCCCGGGAAAGCCAGAACCGCTGAAAGGTGAACTCTCCGGGTGGTGGTCCAGACGGATCGATCAGGAGCATCGGCTGATCTATCGGGTGGAAGGGACCAGTCTGATCATTGCCCAGGCGCGGGGGCATTATGACGATTAGCTGGAGGCAATGGGGTCACATCCTAAGCATTGCGAACTCCCCGGGATTGGAATGGCAGAAGGTGCTGGTCCGACACGGGGACTGGACGCGGGACGCGGTGGTTTACGTGGCGGTGAGGCTTGGTGGGTGGAGGCTCTCGGAGTTGATTGGACGGATTGCCGGATTGAAGTACGGCGGCGGGTCAAGGGGTGAAACAGATCGAGGAGCGGCAAACCCGGGACCCGGCATGCGAGGGGTTCATCCGGCGACTCCGGGATCAAATATTGAAGCTTAGGATGTGACCCCATTGCCTCCGCGGATCGTTGCGGGCGTTGCGGCGTTGCGTGAGGAGCAGGGAAATCTGATGGGGAGGTCTCACGCAACGACGCAACGGCGCGACGTCCGAAAAGGGGGTGAAGGCACTGAGGTCTCTGATGAACATACGCCAATTGGTAGAGCTACTTGCATCGCCCGGCTGTAGCCCGGGACTTTCACGCCAAATGTCCGATCGATGGACTCGGCTGGATGGTTTCCTCCTTGTGTCCGGGACGTTGCGGGCGTTGCGGCGTTGCGTGAGGTGCAGGGAGTTCTGATGGGGAGGTCTCACGCAACGACGCAACGGCGCGACGTCCGAAAGAAGGAGAACTGAAGTGCGGATTTGGATCGCAGTCGTGCGGGGACGCTGGGGCGGGTCTGGCTGAGGAGGAGGTTGTTGGCTACCTCTTCGACCATGGCCCGGGTCAGGATTGGACGCTTCCCCCGGATGTGTCGGGCCGGGACCAGAACAGGGTGGACCTCCGTTGCCGCCGGGCGTAATACCGAGGCGGTGGCGTTGCGCGGTGTCACCCATATACCTCCAACCTGTGAACCAGTTCCACATACACCCAACAAGCACACGCGCTGAAGGACTACGGGCATGGCGGCTCGTTTCTGGGGAATTTCGACGGGAGGGAAGCGTGCTTCACCAAACCTGGTTACAAAACTCAGATGCCGAGCTTCACGTGGACTTGGGAGCCCTTTCATCCGGGGAGAGATAAATGGGAGTTAAAGTCATGAGACGGTCCCATTATTGCGTTCTAGTTGCCTTTTTTTTCTTGGCAGTGTTGGGTGTCGCAGTCATCGCCTATCTCAGGCCAATGAGCTTGAGCGTCGGACGGAACCGGTGGCCACCCAGGTAGTTAAGACGGGGGTTGATGAGTTTTTGAGGACCTACGTGATCGAACTGGATCGCTCTACGGACTCGCGAAAGCTGCGGTCTTGGGCCGAAGAAGTCTTGGGTAATATGGACAAGAATGAGGGAAACCACAATATTCCGATGGGCGCGGTGCCTAAATTCGCACGAACAGCTCCACTCCAGCGCTCATTGATTGGCATCAATGCAATCAACAAGGGGAGTGGGACTAACAGTTATGTTCTGTTCGTATGTGGCAGCGGACGTGGTTTCTATGGAGTAGAGGTAGGCTCTATTGGGTTTGTGCCGCCCCAAGATGGGTGGAAGCGCCGCCGATGGGTGCCCGGCGCATATGTTTATTATAGACCTCCATTTTAGCATCGCCGGGACACCCCCCTTTTTCGCTCTAGATGGAGCCTGTCCAAAACCACCCTGTTTCTGATGTTGCCACCTCAAACCAGGTGGAAAAGCAATGGGGGCAGTCCCGTATTATTGACCATTCGCCCGTGACGCCGTGCCGTGGCCAGTTGGCTTGGCTCCCCTTGTTGTCGCCCTGGCATGGGGGACGAGAGGGTCGGCCACAACCGCCTTGCGGTTGGAGGTTGTGGGACGGGCCTTCCAGGTGGGTCCTCGTTCCTCGGCCCGACCCTGGGCTGGGGGCCGGAACGCCGTTGGCGTTGGAGATCGGCGGCTGGCGAGAGCGGGGACCTTCCCCGGATCCCGTTGGAGTGCTGGATGCAGACGCGCTCGTGAGTGGGGTTGAACCGAACTCGCGGATGGCACCGGATCGGGTGGGTGGGATAGGGTGATTGGCGATGCGGTTGTTGGATCGGTATCTCCTGCGTGAGTTGCTGGTGCCCCTGGGCTTTTGCCTGGGCGGCTTCCTGGTGTTCTGGCTTGCCTTCGACCTGTTGGGACAACTTACCGGATTCCAACAGCGCGGATTGGGGATGGGGGAGATCGCGTCGTTTTACGTGTATGGGCTTCCCGAACTGCTGGGGACGGTGTTGCCCGTGGGGTTCCTGCTGGCGTTGTTGTACGCACTCACCAACCACACCCGGCATCATGAGATCACGGCGATCCGGGCGGCGGGAGTGAGCATCTGGCGGATGTGTGTTCCCTATCTGGGCCTGGGCCTGGTGTTTTCATTGATCCTGCATGGGCTGGGCGAATACGTGATGCCGGGCTTCAAGGAGAAGCAGGAGATCCTGCTGCGGAAGGATCGGGGCGGAGCGGCTTCAGAAGCGCTCTGGCGCGAACGGATCGACCTGGAGAACGCACGGGAACGTCGGGTGTGGAACATCGGGGCCTTCCATCTGGGGACGGCGGAATTGAAGGCGCCGCGGGTGCGGACGCCGCTGGAGCCGGGGGCGCGCCGGGTGTTGACGGCGCGGTTGGCGAAATGGACGAACGGCGTCTGGCAGGCCAAGGGGGTGGTCGAACGGATCCATCGCTCGGCGGACGATGCGGATCCCGCATTGGAAACCGGTGCGGACCGGCATCTGCCGGTGTTGAAGGTCGATCCGGAGGAACTGTTCCGGTGGGAAGGCCGGGACCTGACGGTGATGATCCCAGTGAACCATTGGATCACCAACGAGCTGGGGCGGACCAACGTGGTGATCCCGACGCCGACGTTGTGGCGGACGAACCTGGTGGGGGAGACGGCGGGCGGGATGAAATGGCGGGTGGGCAGCCTGGATCCGCAGCGGCAGGAGTTGGTGGGGCTGGAGGTGACGATTCCTGCCGATCCGTCGGCGTGGAGGCTGGTGATCGGGCAGACGGGCGGGTGGCGTGAGGGGGAATGGAAGTTTGCCGGGGTGACGGAGTACCTGTTCCGGGGGGCGACGGATGGGGATCCGATGCCGATGACGCATGAGGAGTTGGGGTTGGCGGGGTTGGGTGAGACGCCGGACATGATCCGATCCGAGTTGCGGGTGGCGTCGTTGCGACGTGGGAGGACGATGAAGCGGGCGGAGTTGACGTTGGCGGAGATCCGGGATTACCGGCGGTTGCATCCGCGGGTGCCCCCGGAGTTGGAGGCGACGCTGGAGACGCAGTGGCATGCGCGGTTGGCGGGGCCGTGGACGTGCCTGGTGGTGGTGTTGATTGCGATTCCCTTCAGCGTGGCGCCCGGGCGACGCAACCTGTTCTACGGGGTGGCGGGGAGCATCGGGATCGCCTTCGCCTTTTTCGTCCTGCAGAAGTTTGGCTTTGCCCTGGGACAAAGCGGCCGGGTGCCGGGATGGTTGGCGGCCTGGTTGCCGAACGGGGTGTTTGCCCTCATTGGAATCGTCCTGACCTCGCGTCTCCCATGAACTCCGCGCCGAATCCGACTCCCGACGATATCGAGCGACTGCATGAGCAACTGGAGCGGATGCAGACCCTGGCGCGGGTGTCGCGCGTCATCCATTCCACGCTGGAACCGAGGGAGGCGTTGCAACGGATTCTGGGCGAAGCGGTGCGCCTGGTGCGGGCGTGGTCCGGTTCGATCTGCCTGATCAATCCGACGACGGGACAGTTGGAGATCGAGGCGGCGGAAGGGTTGTCGCCGGAGGCCCGGGCGGTCCGGTTGCGGGTGGGCGAAGGGATTACGGGATGGGTGGCGCGGACGGGACGTGCGGCGCGGGTGGACGACATCCAGAAGGACCAGCGCTATGTGCATGTGAAGCCGGGGGTGGTTTCGGAATTGGCCATCCCGCTGCGGGTGGCGGGAGAGGTGCGGGGGGTGTTGAATGTGGATTCGGATCGGCAGGCGGCATTTTCCGCGGCGGACCAGGAGTTGCTGGAAGACCTGGCCTCGTTGGCGGCGCAGTCGATCCAGAATTCCTGGTTGTTCGAGTCGGCCCGACAACGGGCGCGTCTGTTGGAATCACTGGTGCGGGTGGGGCAACGGATCAATTCGACGGTAAGCCTGGACGATGCGTTGCAGGTGATCACGCGGGAGGCCCGGGCGTTGATCGGGGTGAAGATGTGTTCGCTGATGATGGTGGATGAGTCGGGCGAATGGCTGGACCTGAGGGCGAGCCACGGGGCGGGGCCCCAGTATCGGGCCAAGCCGAGGTTGCCGGTGGCCGACAGCCTGTTGGGGATTGTGGTGCGGCGACGCAAGCCGATGCAGGTGGAGAACGTCCAGGTCAGCGGGCGTTATCAGAACGTGGTGATTGCGCGGGAGGAAGGGTTGGTGTCGTTGTTGGCGGTGCCGTTGCTGTTTGAGAACCGGGCGATCGGGGCGCTGACGGTGTACACGGGGCAACCGCACCTGTTTGCGGATGAGGAAGTCCGGACGTTGTCGGCCTATGCGGAGCTGTCGGCGTTGGCCTTGGAGAAGGCGCGACTTTACGACCGGTTGGTTTCGCTGGAGGAAGAGTTGCGTCAATCAGAGCGGTTGAGCGCGCTGGGATTGCTGGCGGCCGAGGTGGCGCATGAGATCCGGAATCCGCTGACGGTGATGAAGATGTTGCATCACTCGCTGAACCTCGAGTTTCCGGCGGGCGATCCCCGGGGCACCGATGTGCGGATCATGGGTGAGAAGATGGATCACCTGAACCGCATCGTGGACCGGGTGCTCGATTTTGCGCGGACGGCGGAACCGTTGAGGGCGCCCGTGGATGTGGCGGGGTTGTTGACGGACATGGGATTCCTGTTGCGGGCCAAGCTGAAGCACGCGGGGGTGAACCTGGTGTTGCGGTCGGAACCGGAGTTGCCCCGGTTGATGGGGGACGCCACGCAGTTGGAACAGGCGTTCCTGAATCTCTCGTTGAACGCGGTGGATGCGATGCCGGACGGGGGACGGTTGATCATCCGGACACGCGGGGTGGGATGCCGGAATGGATCGGGGAAGGGGAGGGTGGTGATCCGGTTTCGCGACACCGGAGAAGGGATGTTGCCGGAACAGAAAGCCCGCCTGTTCACATCGCTGTTGGGTTCCACCAAGCCCCAGGGCAACGGACTGGGATTGGCCATCGTGCGGCGGGTGGTGGAGGCGCACGGCGGGGAGATCCGGGTGTGGTCCTGTCCCGGACGCGGCACAGCGTTCACGCTGATCTTCCCCGTGCCGGCGAGGTCCTGACGATCCGTTCCGCGGACTTGGGCCGGGCTGTCAGGCGGTCTTGCCGTAGCCCAGGTTGGACAAGATGCGGCAGGTCGAGAGCGAACGGTTCAGGGTATAGAAGTGGACGCCGGGTGCGCCTTCCCGGAGCAGTTCCTCGATCTGGCGGGTGCAGAACTCGATCCCGAACTCGGTGACCGCAGTGTCGTCGTCGCCCAATTCCTCCAACCTGGCCAGGAAGGACGCGGGAAGTCGTGCGCCGCAGAGTTCGACGAATTTCTTGGTCTGGTTGCGGGCCACGACGGGGAGCAGGCCGGGTATCAGGGGGACCTCGACCCCCAACTTGCGGGTCAGGTGATCGCGGAAGGTGAAGTAGTCGGCGTTATCGAAGAACAACTGGGTGACGACGAAGTCGGCGCCGGCCCGGACTTTCTCGGCGAGGTGTTCCCAATCGACGAGGCGTCCGGCGGTCTGGGCGATATGGCCCTCGGGAAAGCCGGCGGTCCCGATGCAGAAGCCGCCCCGTTGATGGAGGTAGGCGACGAGTTCGGAGGAAAACTCGAAGCCGCCCTCGGTCTTGATGAAGGGTCCGCCACCGGGAGGATCGCCACGCAGCGCGAGGAGATTGCGGATGCCGCGACGACCGGCCTCGTCGACGACCCGGCCGATGTCCTCGCGGGTGGCGTTGACACAGGTGAGGTGCATGAGGGCGGTGAGATCGTGATCGCGCTGGATGCGCTCGACGATGTCCAGGGTCCTGTCGCGGGTGGAACCGCCGGCGCCGTAGGTGACGGAACAATAGCCCACGGGAAAGCCGTCGAAGGCGGGGAGGACATCGGCGAAGAGCTTGCGATCCCCTTCGTCGGTCTTGGGCGGAAAGAACTCGATCGAGAACGAGGGGCGACCGTTGCGGACGTCATCCTCATGGATCTCGTGGATGGAGCGAATCACAGGGGCCGACTCTGGAAGGGGGCGGTTTCCGGTGCAAGCACGGGGCGGAGGATGGATTGAGGGCAAAACGGTTCATGGGAATCAGAGTGGGGGTTCATGGTGCTGGGGAGTGGCAAGGGATGGTGAGGGTGGACAGTGAATTCCATTGGCCTGTCCGGGGTTGGGCATGGTTGATTGTTGGGGCGCCGCGATTGGATCGCGGCCCAATTGAACATCATGGCGAACATCCCACTGCTGCTGACGGAACTGAAGGAATTGACGGCCGGCTTGAACCGGTTGGCGCGTAATCTCTGGTGGAGTTGGGATCAGGATGCGCAGGACATCTTCCAGGAGCTTGCCCCCCGCTGCTGGCAGAACCTGCATCACAATGCGGTGGCGGTGATGCGGGAGCTTTCGGACTACGAACTGCGGATGCGGTTGCAGGAGCCTGGATTTGCGGGGCGGGTGCGGAAGGTGTTGGGCAAGTTTGAAGCGTATCTCAATCAACCGGACACCTGGGCAGCGGGGGCGGCGCCGTCGCTCAAGGCCAATCCGGTGGCGTATTTCAGCGCGGAATTCGCGTTCCACGAGACGCTGCCGATTGCCGCGGGTGGTTTGGGGGCACTGGCGGGGGATCATACCAAGTCGGCGAGTGACCTGGGTTTGCCGTTTGTGGGGATCAGCCTGTTTTATCGGGAGGGTTACTTCCAGCAGACGGTGAATTCGGAGAACTGGCAGACGGAGTATTACACCCACCTGCATCCGAAGAACCTTCCCATGGAGCCGGTGCTGGATGCCCATGGCGAACCGTTGGTCTGCTCGGTCCGGATCGCGGCCAGCACGGTGCGGTTCCATGCCTGGCGGGTGAATGTGGGGCGGGTGCCGGTGTACCTGCTGGACACGAACCGGCCGGAGAACGAGCCGCATTTCCGGGACCTGACGCTGCGGGTTTACGGCGGTGATTCCACCACGCGGGTGATGCAGGAGATTGTGCTGGGAGTGGGCGGGGTGCGGTTGTTGCGGGCATTGGGGATCCAACCGGGCACCTTCCACATGAACGAGGGTCATGCAGCGTTCCTGACGTTGGAATTGATCCGGGAAAAGCTGGCGGGTGGGATGACGATGGAGGAGGCGGGACGGTTGACCCGGACGCAATGCCTGTTCACCACCCATACACCGGTTGAAGCGGGACACGACCGGTTCAGCAGTGATCTCCTTTCCTACGCCGGCCACGGGCTGGGCATGGAACTCGGGATCACCCATGAGACGTTGATGGATCTGGGGCGGGTGCGTGTGGGCGACAAGACGGAGTCGTTCTGCATGACGGTGCTGGCCTTGCGCTACAGCCGGGCGGCGAACGGTGTTTCAGAGCTTCACGGTCAGGTGAGCCGTGAGATGTGGATGGATCTCTACGGCGTCACCCGACCCGAGGAGGTTCCCATTGGTCATGTGACCAACGGCGTTCATCTGGTGGGTTGGATGAAGGGACCGGCACGGCGTTTCTGGAGGTCGAAGTTTGCGGAGTTGTATCCGGACAAGACCGACCTGGATTGGTTGGCGGAGGCGAACAGCGCCGAATTCTGGAAACGGGTTTCCGAGCCGTCCCTGATTTCGGACGAGGAGATCTGGTCGTTGCGCTACCGGCTGCGCCGTGAGTTGGTCGAGTTCACCCGTCGCCGGTTGATGATGCAGGGGCATACCATCGGCCGATCCGACTTCATCACCCTCGACACCTTTTTGAATCCGGATGCGTTGACCATCGGGTTTGCCCGACGGTTCGCGACGTACAAGCGTGCGCCGTTGATCTTCGATCAGTTCGAGAACGTGGTGAAGCTGGTGAAGGATGCCGGGCGCCCGGTGCAGTTCATCTTCGCCGGCAAGGCGCATCCCCGGGATGACGCTGGAAAGGCCTTCATCCAGAAGGTTATCCATCTTTCGAAGTTCTCGGAGCTTCATGGGCACCTGGTGTTCATCGAGAACTACGACATCCATGTCTGTCGGATGATGGTTTCCGGGTGTGACATCTGGCTGAACAACCCGCGTCGGCCGCTGGAAGCCAGCGGTACCAGCGGCATGAAGACCACGCCGCATGGCTGCCTCAACCTGAGCATCCTGGATGGTTGGTGGCGGGAGGGATACGACGGCACCAATGGGTTTGCCATCGGCCCGGACTCGCATCCGGACGATCTCGACGAGCAGGACCGCGTGGACAGTGCCAACCTTTACGAGACGCTCACCACCCAGGTGTTGCCGGACTTCTTCAATCGGGATGCCGATGGAATCCCGCGTCAATGGGTCGCGCGGATCCGTCGTTCGCTGGCCACCCTGGCTTCAGAATACAGCACCTGGCGGATGGTCCAGGAGTACACCCGCAAGTACTACGATCCGGCGGGTTGATGCGGCGGGGTCACCCGGGAGAAATTCCGGGATGATCGGGTGATAAAGTACGAAGCCCGGACGTGAGTCCGGGCTTCGAGTCCTGTTCCTGTGTGTGTGTATCGAGGACGGTCGCTGTTGGAAGGATGTGGGTTTGTTGAACGGTCTGGAAATGTTGGCAGATGGAACTGGTAAGGCGCCGTCTGCGATTGGGGGCATCTCCGTCGGTTCACTGATTCACAATGGGTCTGGTAATGGCTTGCTGAACTGGCTTGCGGAACCCTGCTGATACACACCCGGCAGGTTGGGCCCGGGAGCGAGGTTCCAAGTTATTGATGACCGACCATCCTTTACCAACGGACCATCCGAAGGCGCTAAACGTGTACTGGCTACCCTTACGGAGCTTCAAGTAAATATTTTGGCCTTCTGTAAGGTGGATGCCTGGGCGTGGGGTGGAGTCCTGATCTTTCGATGCCTCGCCTCGACCCCATTTGGCCTTCCGATCGGTCTGGGACATTGCGTTGGGCAGTGGGCTGCTGTATGCCGCCCGCACACCGCACATGTTTGGAATCGGAAAACCAAAGAATCCCGAGGAGCACCGGTATTATCTCCTGCCGGGCCAGGGCCGGGGCGCCCGTCGCAAGCATCGACAACATCTGATGATCGCCTGGGTGGTGGGAATCGTGGCGGCCTCAGTCCTTGGGCTCGCCCTGTGGTTTCTCAATCAGCGGAATTGAGAGCGACTGGATCCGATGGAAACCGGGGATGCGCCGTTGGGACTGATTGCGGGGAGCCGCCGCCTGCCCTTTGTGTTTGCGGGCGAGGCGAGGCGCCAGGGTCGACGGGTGGTGGCGGTGGCGTTCGAGGGTGAGACCGACCCGGCGTTGGCTGCGGAGGTTGCCGGGATCTCCTGGCTGCGGGTGGGGCAACTGGGCCGGATGATTGGAGCGTTTAAGGATGCGGGGGTGAAACAATGCGTGATGCTGGGGCAGATCGCGCCGCGACACCTGTTTGATGTCCGCCCGGACCTGAGGGCCATGGCGTTGTTGTTGAGGTTGAAGGAGCGCAATGCGCACACGGTGTTCGGGGCGATCGGAAATGAACTGGCGAAGGACGGGATTGAATTGGTTTCGCCATTGCCCTGGTTGAGCCCCTGGATGCCGGGGCCGGGGTATGCGGTGGGACCGGGGTTGGAGGAGGTGGAGCGGACGGATGTGGAGTATGGATTCCGGATCGCCGCCGAGATTGCGCGGTTGGACATTGGTCAAAGCGTGGTGGTGAAGGGGGGGACGACCCTGGCGGTGGAAGGTTTTGAGGGGACGGATGCCTGCCTGGAACGCGGGGGTAAACTGGCGGGGAAGAAGGGGGGCGCGGTCGCGGTGAAGCTGTCGAAGGCGGATCACGATGTCCGATTCGACCTGCCGTGCCTGGGGCCAAGAACCCTGGAGACCTGTGCCGCCCACGGGATCCGGGTGCTGGCTTTTCAGGCGGGACGCACCGTGCTGCTGGACCGGCCCGAGACCGAAGCTGTCGCGGTGCGGCAGGGAATCAGTCTGGTCGCCCATTCCTGATTTGGTTTGAAGGATGCCCCAGCGGATGTCCGACCCCTGATGCGAGGGTGTGGGCATGACGATGAAACGGGACGGTTGGCGGTTGGCGGATGCGACGGTGGAATGCGAGGTCCTGGCGAGGATTGGCGGGTGTCGTGTGGTCCGACTGCGGGATGGACGCCGGGTGATCCGCGGGGGTGACGCGTCAGACCAGGGAGCGGCGCGGGAATGGGCGTCGATGTTCTGTCACGAGGCGTTGCCGGATATGGAAGGGGCGGGCGAGGCCTTGGGGGGAGATGGTCGGTTGGGTTGACCTGTGGGGAGTCGGCTCCACGGTGGCATCGGATGAACAATGGAGTGCAGGAGATGGCGGGGAGCCGTGCGGAGGCACTGGAGGTCTGGGAAGCCTTCCTGCCGCGGGCCACGCACTACGCGGGACTGCGCAACCGGGTGGAGACCGGTCATCCGCATGTGACCCGACTGTCCCCGGCGATCCGGTCGCGTCTGGTGTCGGAAGAGGAGTTGATCCGCAGCTTGCTGGATCGGCATGGGCTGTCCGGGGTGGAGAAATTGGTGCAGGAAATCCTGTGGCGTCAGTACTGGAAGGGTTGGCTGGAGTTGCGTCCGCAGGTCTGGCGGGAGTACCGGGCGTCGGTGCGACGTTGGCAGGAGAGCGGGGACGCTGCTGTTCTGGCGCGTGCGGAGGAGGTGGCCCAGGGACGGAGCGGGGTGGCGGTGATGGATCGGTTTGCCCGGGAACTGATGGAAACCGGGTACCTGCACAACCACGCGCGCATGTGGTGGGCCAGCCATTGGATCCATGGGGAGCGGCTTCCCTGGGAATTGGGGGCGGACTGGTTTTATCGGCATCTGCTGGATGCGGATCCGGCGAGCAACACGTTGGGCTGGCGTTGGGTGGCGGGCATCCAGACGCCGGGCAAGGCGTATCGGGTGCGTCGCTCCAACCTGGAGCGGTACTGTGATGGGGAGTACCTCGCGGACGAGACCGGGTTGGAACGTCTGGAAGACGGGGCATTGGAATTGGCCGAGGTGAAGGAAACGGTGGATCGGACCGTGCAACCCCTGGAGGCATTGGAGGAATCGGTGGTGGGATTGGCCGGATCGTACGGGATCTGGATCCATGGTGAGGATGCATCGGTCGAGACCACGCTCATGGGGGGGATGACGCCTGCGGGGGTGTTGGGGGGAGTGGATCGGGATCTGACCCGGGAGCACGGCCTGGGCGGGGGACGGTTGAAGTACATGGAGCGGGTGTTGGAGGATGCGTTGGGTCGGGCTTCGCGCCATTTCGCATGTCCGGTTGAGGATTTCGGGATGGGGAAAGGCGGGGAAGACCTTGCGACAGGATTGGTGGAGGGATGTCGACGGCGGGGTTGGACGAGCCTGGTGACGATGAAGCCGGCGGTGGGTCCCTTGCGGGATCAGTTGCCGGCCCTCCGGGATGCGTTGGCGCAGGCGGGGATTGGATTGCGCCTGTGTCGGAGGAGGGAGGATTCCGAGTTGTGGCCACTGGCGCGGGGCGGGTATTTCGGGTTTTGGGAATCGGTTCGACGCCGACGTTTCACGGATTCTTGACGTTGCCGGGCAGGATTGTGGTTCATCCTGCGGCATGCCCCCGAGAAACTGGAGATGGTGGACGTGTGTGATGTTGATGCAGGCCTGGATGGGCATTGCGCAGGCGCATGTGGGACCGCATGCGTCGGTGCACGACACGGTGGCGGGAATCGTCCAGCGATTGGTGCGGAGCCAATCGACGAACCAATTGACCCAGTTGAAGCTGGCGGACGTGGTTCGGGAGTTGACCCGGCACGAGAAGGAGATCCTGGGGAGTGAACATGTGACCTTCCGGGTGTCGACCGATGCGTTGGTGACGGTGCTGAAGGATGTGCGGGCGACCAATGATCCGTTCTGGTTGGCGGACCGTGGATTCGAGCGGCGCGAACTCGAAGTGGTGCAGGGAAAGCTGCGTTATGAGGCGTGGGAGCGCCGGTTTGGCGTGGGTGAAGTGGGATTGGGGGTGAATTCGTTGTCCGGGGTGGGGGAGCATTACCTGGTGTTGGTCCGTCCGGTGACGGCGGGTCAGGCGTTGGTGGTGGAGCCGTTGTTCCCGGCGCAGTTGCGGGTGGGAGTCTTCACCAACGGGATCGCCCCGTATGCGGACCGTGGGGAAACCGTGACCAATGTGCCCCCTGAGCTGGAGGGGCAGGTGATTGTCCGGACCGTGCATTCGCGTGGTGGGGATGCCCGAATGCTGGGGTTGTTTCGCTGGACGGAGCATCCTTCGGGTGCCCGTCCGGACCATGTGGCATTGACGTGGAGCGGGGATCCCCGGACCAGCCAGACGATCCAATGGCGGACGGGGCCGGTGACGAAGCGGGGGTATGTGGCGTACGGGAAGGCAGCAGACCTGGATTCGCCGCGCGCAAGGAAGCCGATCCGGGTAAAGGCGACGAGTGAGGTGCTCAAGGACGAGCAACTGTTGAACGATCCGGCGATCCATCGTCACACCGTTGAGCTCAAGGGATTGGAGCCGGGTACGCGGTATCGGTATTCGGTGGGGGATGGAACCCGTGGAGGCTGGGATGAGTATCGGGATTTCACGACGGCGCCGGCCGGGGCGGTGCCGTTTTCGTTTGTTTACATGGGGGACGCCCAGAACGGGTTGGATCGATGGGGATCCCTGGTCCACAACGCATTTCGGGAACGTCCGGACGCTGCATTCTATCTGATGGCGGGGGATCTGGTGAACCGGGGGGCGCATCGGGACGACTGGGACAGCTTCTTCCACAATGCCCGGGACATCTTTGATCGGCGGACGGTGGTGCCGGTGATCGGCAATCATGAGAACCAGGGGGGGCATCCGACCCTGTATCTGAAGCATTTCACGTTGCCGAGGAACGGGCCGGCCGGAGTGGAGGCTGAACGCGCCTACAGTTTCCACTACAGCAACGCCCACTTCATCATCCTGGATTCGAATCTGGATCCATCAACGCAGACTGCCTGGCTGGAGAAGGAGTTGGCGGCGAGCAACGCGACGTGGCGTTTCGTTTCGTGTCATCATCCGGCCTATTCCTCGGCGGTGGGCCGGCAGAACGAGAAATTGTTCCGGGAATGGACCCCGATCTTCGACAAGTACCATGTGGATGTGGTGTTGCAGGGGCACGACCACGCCTATCTGCGGACGCATCCGATGAAGGAGGGAAAGCCGGTGGCGACTCCTGCGGAAGGGACGGTGTATGTGGTCTCGGTTTCGGGGACGAAGTTCTATCCGCAGGCCCAGCATGATTACACGCAGGTGGGGTTGACCAACGTGGCGACCTGGCAGGTGTTGGACATCCAGATCAAGGGCAACCGACTGCATTATGTGGCCAAGGATATCGATGGGGCGGTGCGGGACCGGTTTGTGATCGAGAAGTGAGCGCGGCGGTTGCCCCGACAGATTGGTTGGGGTTGATCTGGAACGAAATGCCGGGACCGGTGTCTGTGGATACGTGGCTCCGAGTGGAGTTGCCATGGGTACTTGCCCGGTGTCTGGACGGAAGGGTTCGCGAGAGCGGATTGGAAGTTCGGGCACCGGGTTTCTTCCGGGAGTGCCCGGGATTCCGAGGAGGGGCTTGCCGGCGACGACGGGGAACGGCAGGATTCGAAGGAAGCTGACTTCAGGCCATGCCGCTATACGAATACGAACTCTGCGATGGCTCCTGCGCTGCGTGCGGGGGGCGATTCACCCTGCGCCGGCCGGTGACTGCCCCGGACCTCAAGCAATGTCCGTCCTGCCGCAAGCCGGTCCGCAAGATCATCTCCGGGTTCTTCACTCCCTCCCTGCTGAAGCCGCTTTCGATCACCGACGCCAAGAAGGCCGGCTTCACCGTTCTCAAGAAAACTTCAAAGGGAGAGTACGAGCGCCAGTAGCGGGCTGTATTCCGAACCCTCCTACGATCCAGCCATGAACGACCTGAGCATTGTCGAGGAAACCCTGAAACGAACGTCGGCCCGGGCGCGATGGGTGCGGGCATGGAAAGGGTTGTGGCGTGGATTGCTGGCAGGAGGCGCGGTGTACGCGCTGTGCCTGGCGGTCTACAAGCTGGCGCCGGTGCCATGGGCGGTGGTGCAGGTGGGGTTGACCGTGGGTGTTGCCTGCGCCGTGGGCGGGTTGGTCTGGGGGTTGTTGCGCAAGCTGAGTCAGGATGACGCCGCGCGTTTCCTGGATCTGAGGGCCGGGTTGAAGGAGCGGTTGAGCACGGCGTTGGAGATGTCGCGGCAGGGCAAGCGGGAGCAGTGGGTGGAGTTGATCATTGCGGATGCCGGGGTGGCGGCGCGAAGCGTGGATCCCAAACGGGTGTTGCCGATCCAGTTGCCATCGATGGCGCGGTGGGTGGTCCTCACGCTGGCATTGGGCGCGGGGTTGGGATTTGTGCCCGAGTACCGCAGCAAGGCGCAGCAGCAGGCGGCGACGGACGCAGCGGTGATCCGGGATGCGGGAAAGAATCTGGTCCAGGTGACCAAACGCGAGGTGGCCGAGCGGAAGCCGGCCATGGAGCAGACTCGCAAGGCGATCGATGAGGTGGGGCAATTGGGTGAGCGATTGCAGAACGCGAAGCTGACCCGGGATGACGCGTTGAAGGATCTGGCCAAGGCCACGGAGAATCTCAAGCAACAGGCGATGGAGTTGGCGAAGAATCCGGCGTTGAGAAAGCTGGAGCAGGCTGCGCGCAATTCGGGCAGCACCCCCAACCAGACCCCGGCTTCGCTCCAGAAACAGCTCGACTCCCTGCAGAAGGCCCTGGGTGAAAAGGCCAATCAATCGGATGCCATCAAGGACATGCAGAAGGACCTGCAGAAGTTGCAGGAGGCGGCCAAGGGTCTTGCTGACAAGTCGGGCGCCGAGGCCGAGCAGGCCCGTCAGGACATGGCCAAGGCGTTGTCCGAACTTTCCCGTCAGGCAGCGGCAATGGACATGCCGATGGAGAGTCTGGCCGATGCGGCGGAGGCCTTGCGGAATGTCGATGTGGGGCAGTTCATGAAGGATCTGGGGATTGCCGAGAAGGATCTCGAGAAGTTGGCGGAGATGGCCCAGCAACTGGCCCAGTTGCAGCAGCAGGCGGACAAGATCGGAAAGGACCTGGCCGAGCAGTTGAAGAACGGTCAGGCGGAAGCCGCTGCGGATACCCTGCGCCAGATGATCGACCAGTTGAAGCTGGCCAACACTTCACCGGAACAGATGGCCAAAATCGCGGAGGAGGCTGGAAAGGCATCCAAGGCGGGCGATAAGTACGGGAAAGTGGGTGAGCTGTTGCGGAAGGCGGCGGACCAGGCGAAGGCGGGGGACAAGAAAGGCGGAGCGGAAAGCCTGGCGGCGGCCGAGAAGGAGCTGAAGGAATTGATGGAACAGATGGGTGACGCGGAAGCGATGATGGCCTCATTGCAGGCGTTGCAGAAGGCCCAGATGTGCATCGGCAACGGCCAGTGCTGGAGCCAGACTGGCAATCCGGGTGGGACGCCCAAGGCGGGCAAGGGTTCCAAGGGCGGCAAAGGCGTGGGGACCTGGTCGGAAAACGATGCCTGGTCCATGCCGGAAGGAATTGATGATCTTTGGGACAACTCGGG
Source organism: Verrucomicrobia bacterium UBA6176 (assembly GCA_002422905.1). Taxonomy (GTDB): domain Bacteria; phylum Verrucomicrobiota; class Verrucomicrobiia; order Limisphaerales; family UBA9464; genus UBA6176. The sequence continues at coordinate 17,603 of DITU01000011.1, read as the reverse complement.
AATCAGCCGTGCGGACATGGAAGGCAAGGGTCTGACCGAGCGCGACATCAACACGCCGGACACCCTGGTGCCGACCAAGGTGAAGGGGCAGATGCAACCGGGCGGCCCGATGCCGAGCATCACGTTGCGCGGGGTGAGCGCGAAGGGTGAAAGCCGCGTGCAATATGCCGAGGCGGTGGCGAGCGCGCAGTCGGATGCCCAGTCGGCGCTGAATCAGGAGCAGGTGCCCAAAGCCTACAAGAATGCGGTGCGGGACTACTTCGACGACATCAAGAAGTAGGTGGCGTGGGTCCGGGCGGCGCGGATGGATACAGATCAGGCCCGGATTTCGAACAGGGCGTTGGCGAAGTCGCGGGCGTTGAACGGTTGGAGATCGTCGGGTTGTTCGCCGACGCCGATGAACTTCACCGGGATACCGAGTTCACGTTGGATGGCGACGACCACACCGCCCTTGGAGGTGCCATCGAGCTTGGTGATCACCAGGCCGGTCAGTTTGCAGATCTTGTTGAATTCACGGGCCTGGTTGATGGCGTTCTGACCCGAGGACCCGTCGAGGACGAGCAGCACTTCGTGGGGGGCACCCGGCAGGCGCCGATCCATGACCCGATGCACCTTGGCCAGTTCCTGCATCAGGTTGTGCTTGGTATGCAGTCGACCGGCGGTGTCGACGAAGAGGTAGGTGGCGTTGCGGGACAGGGCGGCGGTGATGGCATCGTGGGCGACGGCGGCGGGGTCGGCCTGATAGGCGCCGGCGATCACCGGAATGTCGAGGCGCTGGCCCCAGAGCTTGAGTTGTTCGATGGCGGCGGCGCGAAACGTGTCGCAGGCGGCGAGCACTGCGATTCCTCCCTGTCCCTTGATGAGATGGGCGAGCTTGGCGGAGGTGGTGGTCTTGCCGGTGCCATTGATTCCCACCAGCGACACGACGGTTGGGCCGTCCGTGCGGCGGATCAGGGCTGAATCAACGGTGGAAAGGGACCTTTCGACCTCGCGGGCGGCGATCTCGAAGACATCCAGTCCGGTCTTGCCCTGGGATTCAAAGGCGATCCGGACGGCGGCGATGATCTGTTGGGTGACGGGAAGGCCGAGATCGGCGCCGAGAAGGGCGGATTCCAGCTCGTTGAGGGAAGTGCCGGTGAGACGGGGTGAGCGCGTGACGATGCGCTGGATCTCGTGGCTGAGGGCGGAGGTGGTCCGGGTGATGGCGGACTTCAGTTTGTCAAAGAATCCCATGGGACGAAACGGTCAGGACACCGGAGAAGTGGGCGAGGGTCGACGGGCCTGGAGGGCCTCGACCTGGCAATAGGGTAGGTGGATGGAACCGATCAGGGGTTCACCCTTGGCCATCCCATGGCAGTCGGAGCCGCCGGTGGCGACGAGATTGTTCTGGGCGGCGACCCGGGCGTAATGCTCACAGGCACCGGGAGAATGCCGGGTATGCCAGCATTCGATGCCATCAATGCCGGCCTCGATCAGGTGGGGGATGAGACCGTCATTGCGATAGAGACCGGGATGGGCGACGACGGCGGCGCCGTGGGCGTCGTGGATGATCCGGACCGCTTCGGCGGCGGACATGCGGGCTTTGGGCACCCATCCGATGCGTCCCTTCTTGAGGAAACGGTCAAAGGCGTGGTCGTAATCGTTGGCATGTCCGGCGTCGACCAGTGCCCGGGCCATGTGGGGACGCCCCGGGGCTGCGCAGTTGGCGGCGGCGAGGACCGCATCCACCTGGAGGGGAAACCCGGCCGAATTGAGCCGGGCCACCATCTCATGGATACGCTGTTGTCGGACGATCTGGAACCGCTGCAGTTCCGAGAGCAACGGGGCTGAAGTGGTATCCAGCCAGTACCCCAGGATATGGACTTCCTGACCGTTGACGTCAGCGGTGAGTTCGGCGCCCGGAATGAACTCGATCCCGCGGGATTCGCAGGCGGCCTGCATGCGCGAGCAACCTTCGACCGTGTCGTGATCGGTCAGGGCGATCGCAGAAAGGCGATGGTCCTGGGCGTGTCCCGCGAGTTCCTCGGGGGAATAGGTGCCGTCGGAGAAATGGGTATGGAGATGGAGATCGGCGGTCCGTGCGCTCATGGCAGGGGGGAGTCCTTGGCGGTGCGGGCGGGTCGCAGGACCTCGTCCTTCACCTTGTCGAGGATCCCGTTCACGAACTTCCCACTCTCGATCGTCGAGAACTTCTTAGCGATGTCGACCGCCTCATTGATGCTGACGACGGGGGGGATGTCGTCGCGATGCAGCATTTCATGGATGGCGAGGCGCATGATGTTGCGGTCGACGACAGCCATGCGGTGGAGATCCCAGTTCTTGGCGTGGCGTTTGATGATTTCGTCGAGCATCTCGCGATGCTGGAGGACGCCGCGGACGAGGGTATCGGTGAAGAGACGGGTGGCGAGTTCCTCATTGGAGGGGGAAGGCGCCTGGACCTGCTCGCCCCAGGTGGGGCCGTGGGCTTCCAGCGCGGCATTCAGCCGGGTGTTCTCCCAAAAGGTATTGAGTGCGGCTTCGAGATTCTCGGCCGGGTTGACATCATATTGAAACAGGAACTGGACGGCCCGTTCCCGGGCCTCGCGCCGCTTACGCATGGTGGCAGTCTGAAGGCGGGGTTCCCGGAGTGGAAGGGTGATTCTTGATGAGCGTCTTCACCGAGGCATTGCCCCGGGCCATCCGGGCAAACAATTCGGGCACCTCGTCCAGGAACACTTCGTCATCAATGAAATCGGTTCCGCGCACGCTGCCGTGGGTGATGTGGGCGAGGGCCTGGCGGATGGTTTCGGGGGTATGATGGAAACTGGCGAGGAGGGTGAGCGCGGAGTAGTGGATGCGGCTGGTGTCGAGTTGGACAACGGTTCCCGCGGGGCAACCTCCGAAGAAATTGACGCGTCCGCCCTTGCGAACCAGGCGGACGGCGGCTTCCCAAAGGCCCGGCTTTCCCACGGCTTCAAACACGGCATCGAACAGTTGCCCCGCCAGCCCTGGATGATCCACGCCATCGGCAGACTGATTCTCCAGGGCGACCTCCGCGCCCAAGCGAAGGGCCTTCTTCAACCGGGCTTTGTTGCGGCCGATCACCGTCACCCGGGCACCCGTCTGCCGGGCGAGGGCAACGGCCATCAGCCCGATGGGGCCGGCGCCGAGGACGAGGAGATGTTCGGTGGATTTGAGTTGGAGATCGCGCAGGCCCTGGACGACGCAGGCGAGGGGTTCGGTGAGGGCCGCTTCGGCGAAGGAAAGGTGGTCGGGGATCGGGAGCAGGTTTAGGGAGACGATCCGGGCCGGGATCACAATGGATTCGGCGTAGGCACCATTCAGGAAGAGGAGGTCATCGCAGAGGTTGGGTTGCCCGATGCGGCAGGGATGGCAGGAAAGGCAGGGGGCGGAATTGGCGGGAACGACCCGGGCGCCGACGGACCAACCGATGGTTTCCGGATGGACCTCGGTGATGACGCCGGCGAGTTCGTGTCCGAAGGGGCAGGGCGGGGTGAGCATCCGGGCGTGATAACCGCGGCGATAGACCTTGAGATCGGTGCCGCAGGTGAGGGCGGCCTCGATGCGGAGGCGGAGTTCACCGGGTTGGAGTGGGGGCGGGATAAAAGCCTGGATGCGGATCTCTTCCCGGCCGTGGAGGACGGCAGCGCGCATGGGAGGGCACGGTTGCGGACATGCGGCTTGCGGGGCAAGGCGAACTTCCCGCACGGTCTGCTCCCGCGATGGAGACGTTGAAGCAGTTCCTGGACATCCTGCTGCACCTGCAGGATCACCTTTTCACCCTGACCCAGAATTATGGGGCGTGGGTGTATGCGATGCTCTTCGCGATCATTTTTGCGGAGACGGGATTGGTGGTGACCCCGGTGTTGCCGGGGGATTCGCTGGTGTTTGCGGTGGGGGCGGTGGCGGCAAATCCGGAATCGGGGTTGAACATCTGGGTTGCGGGTGGACTGATGCTGGTGGCGGCGATCCTGGGCGACACGGTGAACTACTGGGTGGGGGCCAAGCTGGGGTTGAAGGTGCAGAACTGGTTTCCGCGCCTGGTGCGGAAGAGTCACATTGATCGCACCCATGCCTTCTTCGAAAAGTACGGCGGCAAGACCATCATCCTGGCGCGATTCGTGCCCATCGTCCGGACCTTTGCGCCGTTCGTGGCTGGGATGGGAGCGATGAACTACGGCCGGTTCATGATGTTCAACGTGGTGGGAGCTTTCCTCTGGATTGGGTTGATCCTTCCCTGCGGTTGGTATTTCGGCGGGCGCGAGTTCGTGAAGCGGCGTTTCGAAGTGATTGTGCTGGGAATCATCTTCATCAGCGTGGTTCCCATGCTGATTGAAGCCTGGCGGGCCTGGCGGGCCTCCAAGGCGGCGAAAGTCTGAGCCGGAACCAGGCAGTAGAGATCTCGCGCAGAGGCGCTGAGACGCGGAGAGGGACTGGAAAGCGGGACTTTGGGCAGTCCTAAAGAGGCTCACTGTTGGGTGACTCCATTGGCCTCCTGCGCAAGAACCCTACGGGCGACGGATCTTTGCCTGAAGGCGCACCTGGGCAAATTCGGCGCTGCGGCTGCAAAGACTGCCGCTATCTCAGAATGACAGAATGCGGGACACGCCAAGGTCAGAGGAACAGTGCCCCGGTGGGGAAGAAGAATCGTATTGGAGGGAAGGCCTGAATGCTGACACCTCGACCCAGGCGGACCGCGGGAAAAGTGGCGGGAGTGGCGGGGCTCGAACCCGTAACCTCTGCCGTGACAGGGCAGCGCTCTAACCAATTGAGCTACACCCCCGCGGTGCGGCGCGCTTTGTACCGTGCCTGTGCATCCGGTCAAAGACATTTTCCAGAAACCTGCGCGCCAATTTCAATCAAGGCCCCATGACCTCAACCAAGTGGTTTGGAAAATGGATTCGGGCTGCGAACGCCAAGGAGGTGGGGGTGGAGAACCCCGCTGAAGAAACGTCCCGCAGCCCGAATCGGAAGCCAGATTAGAAAGGACGTCGGGGAAGTCAACCCGCCCTTCTGGAAATTGTGGCTTCGTGCCGTGAACTCTCCTTCAAACCCCGTTGGATTGCCGGGATTCAGCCTCCCGAACGCGTTCCAGGATGACTTCGGGGAGGTGCGGTTCATCCCCGATGCTGCGGCTGTACCAGATCCAATGTTGCTGCTGGAAAGTGGGGTTGATCCAGGTGGGACGGCCTGCCGCCATCCGCTCCTGAACGTGCCCCGGATCAGCCCCGAGCAGCACCGGGATATCTTCGTAGCTGTGGAGACCATCGCTGATGAAGAACGGGACCATGACGATGTGCGGGGTGCCGGCCAAAGAATGGCAGTCGGCGATCCGGGGTTCCTCCTCCATGAACACCCCGTGGACGTCGTTGAAGTGACCGGCTTCGCGCAGGCGTTGGACCTGGTCTTCGATGGCTTTTCGGGAGTTCTCCGAATTGCCGGTGCCGTGACCGGCGATGAAGACCGACAGGTCCCGGGCTGGTGGGACGCCTTGGGGAGTCGGGTGTTGGCGCACCACCTCGATGGCGCGTCGTGCCAGCACATCGGTCATGGACGGGTGGGTGCCCACCGGCCCGCAGTAATGGACGGTGTGGGATCGGATGCACCCGGTCCGTTCGAATCCGTCGGAGGCGGCAGGGCTGAGCCCGAGTTCGCGGGGAATCACCTGCTCGGTGAAATAGCCGTCGGAGATGAAGAGGGGGACGACGAACACCCTTTGGAACCTTGCACCGCGGAGCACGCCGGCGATCGACGGTTCCTGTTTCCAGTAGGCTTCGAGGACCTGTCCGAAGACCCCGCGATTGCGGAGGGCATCGGCATGGAGACGGGTGGGCGTGGCCGACTCACGATTGAGGGTGGAACCATGGCCGACCAGAACGAGGGTGGAGTCTTTGAAGCTCACAACCGACCTTGGACCGAAGTCGCATTCGGGCAAGAACGGACTCCTGTGTCACGGATTGGCGGTTCGGAAGGGCTTCGCCCCGAGGTTCCCGGGAAGGGGTGGGAGATCACGATTGCGCGTCTTGGATTCCGGGAGTAGGGGAAGGCTGTGACGGGCGTCATACTGGTATTGCTGGGCTCATTCGGGGTGGTGGTGGTGGGAGCGGTGGGGATGGTCACGCTGCATCGTCGGTTGTTGCGCCAGTGGCGGCGGCAGAATCGCATGATCGATCCCCTCAGCCAGGTGACGGCGGTGCGGCGTCGGGCGATCGGGGTACCATTGCCCTGCCAATGGCTGGCCATCCGCTCGTCCAACACCCATCACATCCGTGAGGCTTTGGCGCTTCGAGGTTCCGGGGTGACCTGGAGTGAGGCACTGAGCCGGGCGCGCGAGCGATCCGTATTTGTTTCCCAGCCGGTGGATGGTTGGACGTTGGTGGTGGGGGGCGGATTGCCGGACCCGGCAACGGACGTGGATCGGTTGTATCGTTTCCTGATGGAACTGAGCCTGGAGGTGGGCGAGGTCCAGTATTTCAATCTCGACCGGGTGCTGGGGTTCCACGGATGGGCGCGTCTCAAGGATGGGCGGGTGATGCGGGCGTATGCCTGGGCGGGGCAGGCGGTCTGGAACGAGGGGCGGATGACGCTGGATGAACGTCTGCTGGGGTTGCGATGCCACCCGTATGGGGCGGAGCCACCGGTGCTGGAGTATGGTCAGACCAGCCCGGAATTCACCAATGCCGAGCGCGTTCCCTTGCTGGCCCGGCGCTGGGGACTGGATCTGGCATCGGCAACCGAGCTGTTGTTGCACCAGGAAGGGGTGGAATCGGATGAGTCGGGTCCGGTGGGATGAGGAGGAGTTGGTGGTGGGGTTGGTGGTGATCGTGACTAGGATTCGGGAGTTGGATTTCAGATAAGGCGTCGTGCCTCGTCGGCATGGCGATGGGGCGGGGGTTGGAGTTCAGATGGAGGGGATCTCCCTGTATGCCTGCCATGCGTATGAACCCGACCTGTGTATCCACTTTCCCGAGCCGGTTGAAACGGGCCGGCTTCACCCTGATTGAGTTGCTGGTGGTGATTGCCATCATCGCAATCCTCGCGGGGATGCTCCTGCCGGCGTTGTCGAAGGCGAAAGGGAAGGCATTGGCGACGGCGTGCCTGAACAACTGCAAGCAGATGGGGTTGGCCACGGTGATGTACGTCCAGGAATACCAGGTTTATCCGGGATGCATCGATACGCGGAACGGGAGTCCGACCTACGGTTCGTACCTGTGGCCGTTGCGCCTGTTTTCCCAGATGGGCACGAATCGCAATTCCTTCTTCTGTCCCGCCGGCAAACCCCAGTGGCGTTGGGACACCAACGTCAACCGTACCTTGCGCAAGGGGATGAACTTCATCGGGACACCGATCGGGGGAAACCAGCAGGCGGCGTTCACCTACGGGTACAACGACTGGGGACTGCGGGACCCGTTCCAGATGCCGCAACTGGGATTGGGCGGGGACATTGGAAGCGTACCCGAGGTGCGTGAGTCGGCGGTGTTGGTCCCGGCCAACATGATCATGATTGCGGATTCCCGGACCGACACGAACTGGGACGGAAACATCGATGCCCGGCAGGCTGATCAATGGCCGGCGAAGCGGCACAACGACCGCAGCAATTTCCAGTTTGCCGATGGCCATGCGGAATCGGCGCGGCGCGCGGACGCGGTGAACCCGAGGAACCTTGAATGGCGGCGGCGTTGGAACAACGACAACGAACCGCATCTGCAAGTGGGGAACTGGCCGGAAGATCGGGGCAACACCCGTGATTGATCGGGTTTCCGGTTGAAGGATGGGGTGTCGGCATGGTGTTTTGGTCCGGAGATGGCCGACCTATCGAATCCGCCAGTGAAACCGGGACGGCTGACGTCCCTGGATGCCCTGCGTGGGTTCGACATGATGTGGATCATGGGGGCGGACTCGATCGGGGTGGTGCTGGATCGGTTGACCCATGGGCAGACGGGATGGGTCCGACATCTGGCAGAGCAGATCGAGCATGTGCCGTGGGACGGGTTCCGCTTCTACGACCTCATCTTTCCCCTCTTCGTCTTCATCGCCGGGGTTTCGCTGGCGATGTCGCTGGGTCGGACGGCGGCAGTTGAGGGCAAGGATGCGGCGTTCGTGCGTTTATTGAAGCGGTCCCTGCTGCTGTATGGGTTGGGACTGTTCTTTTATGGGGGCCTTTCCCAGGGATGGGACCAGGTCCGGTACGTGGGGGTGTTGCAACGGATTGCGACGAGCTATTTCGGGGCGGGCCTGTGTTTCCTCCTTTTCAAGCCGCGCACCTGCGTGGGGATCTGCGTGGGATTGCTGGTGGGATACTGGGCATTGATGACCTTTGTGCCGGTGCCGGGTTTCGGGGCGGGAAACTTTGAGGAGGGAAAGAACCTCGCGAACTGGATCGATTTCAGGTTCCTGCCGGGGCGCCGCTGGGATGGGGATCATGACCCGGAAGGATTGCTGAGCAGTTTGCCGGCGGTGGCAACGTGCCTGATCGGGGTGTTTGCCGGCTTGTGGTTGAAGGATGAGAAGATTGGAACGATGCGACGGTTGGGCGGGTTGGTGGTGGCGGGGGTGGCGATGTTGTTGGTGGGATGGGCGTGGAGTTGGCAGTTCCCGATCATCAAGAAGCTGTGGACCTCGACGTTTGTCCTGGTGGCGGGCGGGTGGAGTTGCCTGTTGCTGGCCTTGTTCCATTGGGTGGTGGATGTGAGGGGATGGAATCGTTGGTGCGTACCGTTCCTCTGGGTGGGGTTGAATCCGATCACGATCTACCTGTCCGGCGCCTTGATCAGTTACGATGCCTTGTCCCGACGGGTGGTGGGCGGGCCGGTGTTGGGCTGGCTGGAAGGGGTCCAGCCGCATCTGGGGGAATTGCTGGTGGCGGTGGTGGGGATCGGGTGGGGATTCCTGCTCGCGTGGTTCCTATACCGACGCCGACTCTTTCTCCGACTCTGAACACTTCTTTCAACCATGCCTGAATCTGTACGCAGCACGACCCGGCCTGAACCGACCCCGGACGGTGCAGCCTCGCAACGTTTGATGTCCCTCGATGTGCTTCGGGGATTCGACATGTTCTGGATCGTGGGAGGTGGGGCGTTGGTGGGGGCATTGGAAAAGGCCTCGCCCGGGGGAGTGCTGGGGGCGATCCGTGCGCAGTTGACCCATGTCGACTGGGCCGGGTTCCGCTTCTACGACCTCATCTTTCCCCTGTTCGTGTTCATCGCCGGGGTGTCGTCGGTGTTTTCGCTGACCAAGGCCAAGGAAACGGGCGGGCAATCGCAGGCGATGCGACGGGTCCTGATGCGGGGTCTGCTGTTGTTCGTGCTGGGAGTGTTCTATAGCGGCGGGATCAAGGATGGTTGGGAGAACGTGCGATGGCTGGGGGTGTTGCAGCGGATTGCCCTGAGTTATACCGGTGCCGGCCTGCTCTATCTGTTCCTGCCGGTGAAGGCATTGGCGGCGGTATGGGTGGCGACCCTGCTGGGGTATTGGGGCCTGGTGTCGGGGATGCAGATCCGTGACATCCATCTGGCCCGGGAACCCATGGCCGCCCTGATGGAACGAACCGGGGAGACCAATGCGGTGGTCCTATACCAGCAGGCGACCAATACCGTCCGTGGCGATGCCGCGATCCCCGGCTACAACTATGTCAACCACTTCGATTTCCGGTTCCTGCCCGGAAAACTGTATGACGGCTATTCCGATCCCGAGGGAATCCTGTCGAACATTCCGGCGGTGATGACCTGTGTGTTGGGGGTTTTTGCGGGAGTGTTCCTGCGACGCGACGGCATGGGGGCGGGTGGGAAGTCCCTGTACCTGATCCTGGCTGGAGGATTGTTGGTGATGTTGGGATTTGGCTGGGGGCTGGTTTTTCCGGTGGTGAAGAAGCTCTGGACATCGAGCTTTGTGCTGACCGCCGGCGGCTGGAGCCTGATCCTGTTGGGAGTGTTCCATCAGGTGGTGGATGTATGGCGGATACGATGGTGGTGTGCGCCGTTCCAATGGATCGGGATGAATGCGCTCACCATCTACATCACGGCGAACATCCTTGGTCCGACCGGAGGTTGGCAGGCGATTGCAGGTCGGGTGGTGGGTGGGCCGGTGGCCGGGGCCTTGGGAGATCTGGGTCGGCCGATGCTGGCAGTGGCGGGACTGGGGGTGATGCTGTTGTTCGCCCGTTTCCTGTATAAGCGGGGGATCTTCCTGCGGCTTTGAGGATGGGTACCGGAGGGGGCAGCCGCAGGTTTCGCAGAAGACACAGGTGGGGAGGCAGCGGAGGACCCGTGGCTTTGAATCTGAATCATTCCCTTTGCTGGGACAGGACCTTGGAGAGGGAGGAATCGGAAAGAAGACCGGCGTGATGGAGCGTGCGGGCATGGGCTGCCTGGCGTGAGCCGACGCGATTGGATTTTCGACGGTTCAGGGTGGCGGGCATGAGTTCGAGGTTGGCGAGTTCGTTGCCGATCTCGGGGGCGAGACTGACGGGGACGATGTGGTCCACCTCGGCGGGTTCACCGGCATAGGGACCGCGGGTGATGACGGCGGTGCGTCCATCGCGGAGACGCTGGAGGTTGTCGGGGGTGACCAGTCCGAGGCGGGTGGCGATGTCCAGGTTGCGGAGGAGGGAGGCTTCGACGAGTGGACGGGCAGGGCCGGTGACACCGGCCCAATCGAGACCGAGGCGCAGGGTGTTGGTGGGGTTGAAACCGCGGTCGCGACTGGATGCGAGCCAGTAGACGGTGCGGTTGAGGACAGGATTGGCGCCGCGTTTGGGGAGGCGTTCGAGGGAGGCGGGCCGGGTGAGGGTGGCGATCTCCCAGGCGGCGGGCAGGGGTGAGAACGCCGTGCCCGCCGCGAGGAGAAGGGTGAAGAGGAATCCCCACCCCCAGGGCAATCGCCGACGGCCTCCGCGGTTCCGGGAACGTCGGCTCATCCGGGATCAGTTGAACATCCGATGGCTACGGTCGCCCCGGGACATGAGGAAGGCGGTGAGATCGAGGATCTCGTCTTCCTTGAGGGTGTTGAGCATGCCTTCGGGCATGGGTGACATCTTCGAGGTTTCAATGGAGAGGATGTCGGTGCGCTTGATGTTGGTGAAGCCGCCTGGATCGGTCATGTCGGTGGCGAGCATCAGGGTTTCGTCGTTCAGGTTGGCGATACGGCCGACGACGGTGTCGCCATCCTTTCGGGTGACGATGATGGGGGCGTACTGGTCGCTGACTTCCTTGGAGGGTTCGATGATGGATTCGAGGAGGTCGCGTGCGGAGAAGCGGCCGGCGATGCCGGTGAGGTCGGGGCCGACGGCGCCGCCCTCGGTGGCGAAGCGGTGGCAGGTGTAGCAACCGACGGCGCCGAAGAGTTCGCGACCCCGGTCGAAATTGCGTTTCTTGAGACCTTTCTCAAGGACGGGGACGAGGTCGTTGACGGACCATTCCTTGACGGTGGCCCGACCTTCGAGCAGGGATTCGAGGGGTTTTCGAACGACCGGTTTGGCATCCAGAACCGCGGCGAGGGCGGTCTTTTCGGCGTCGGAAAGGGTGGCAACGGAGTCGTTCTTGATGTCGCGCAGGAACCCGGCGAGGGAGGCGCCACCGCGGAAGGAGGCGGCGCGAAGGAACCAGTTGAAGTAGGCGGTGCGGAGTTCAGGGGTCCAACCGGTCTTCAACACGCGCAGGGTCCGGGCGTAGTCCAACTGCTCTTCCTGGGTGGGGGCGGAGAGCATGGCCTTGGTGACCTTGGTTGCGGCACCGGGCGCCTCGAGATAGACCAGCATCTGGGAAAGCTCGGCGTTCAGATCGCGACGGGTGGTCGGGAAGAGCGGTTCGAATCGGGAAATCAGGGTGCTGCGCGTGGTGGCGTCAGGAGCGCCCAGCCGGGTGAAGACCACGCTGTAAACCCGCAACAGGTCGAGATGTTGGGAGTCGGTCAATCGATCCCATCGGATCCGGTCGAGGGCGGCCAGCACAGCGGGTTGGAGGGAGGGGTCGGGTGCGGGATCAGTGGGTTTCCGATGGGGAATATCGCGGGCGGAGACGCGGGCGAGGGCGAGGAGGGCGTGCATGGAGGCCACGGGATTCTTTTCCGCGAGGGCGCGTTCCTTCCATTCGGAAACGGGTTGCCATTCGATGGCGATGCGGGCGGCGAAACGGAGGTTGCGGTCGGCGCTGCCGAGGAACGGCCAGGCGGTGGCGACCGCGGCTGGATCCTTCCTGCCGTGGAAGGATTCCAGATGATGGCGTTGTTCACGCTGTCCTTCCCCGCCGCTGATGCCGCGGGAAGGGGCGATGGATTCGCGGCCGGTATAGGTGACGCGATAGAGGCCGGATTGGGTGCGGCGACCCCCGATGGCGAAGTAGAGGGCGCCGTCGGTGGGATTGACGACGAGATCGGTGAGGGGGAGGGGGGAACCCGAAATGAATTCCTCGCTGACACCGGTATAGCCCGAGCCGTCGGGCTTGAGGTGTACGGCGTAGAGTTTGCCATAGGACCAGTCGGCGATGAAGAAGGCATCCTGGTACTTGGCTGGAAAGCGGGCGCGATAGCCGAATGCGACCCCGGTGGGTGAGCCCGGCCCGATATCGACGACGGACCCGAGACTGTCGGGGTAATAGGCCGGCCATTTGCCCGCGCCGGCGCGCCAGCCGAATTCGGCGCCACTGACCACGTGATTGACCCGGGTGGGCCGGTACCACGGCGTGTTCATGTCCCATTCCATGTCGGCATCGAACGTGAACAGTTCGCCGTGTCGGTTGTAGGCGGCGTCATATTCGTTGCGGAAACCGGTGGCGACGAGTTCCCAGGTCTTGCCTTCGGGATCGGTGGTGGCGATCCAGCCGCCCGGGGCGAGAACGCCCTTCATGAACCCGTTGCCGTCCCACAACCGGGGCAGCAGATGATCCTCACCCCAGTGCAACGGCACCCGGCTGGTATCCATGTTGGGGATGCGGGTCTGGTTGCCGACGATGATGGTGAGGGATTTGCCGTCGGGATGGGGAAGGATGGCGTGGGGACCGTGTTCACCGCCGCCTTCGAGTTTGCGGAGCAGCTTCACCTCGTCGAACTGATCGTCTCCGTTGGTGTCCCGGACCCGATAGAGCCCGCGGCCCTGGAAGCTTTCCGTCGCGACCATCACGTAGAGGGAATCGAAGGCGTAGAGGAGTCCCTGGGCCTGGCCGACGGCGATGTCGAGGGGTTCGACCACCAGTCCGCTGGTGGAGCCGATGGGCGGGGTGTTGACCCGGTAGAGCTTGCCGTATTGGTCCGAGACAATGAGGCGGCCCTTGGGATCGACGGTCATGGAGACCCAGGAACCCTGTTCGGCCTTGGGAACGGTGTGGAGGAGCTCGACCTTGAAGTCCGGCAGGGTCTTGAGCTGGTTGGTCGGGGTGGCCAGACCCGAGATGGAAGCGGCAGGCTGGGAATGGGCGGTTGAGAACATCCAGAGGACGGAGGTCAACGCCAGCATGGGGCGCAGCCGGGTACAGGAGGGGGTGGACATGTAAGAGTGATGACGCGGCGACCTCGGCTGGTTTTCAAGGTCAAGGTTGGGGAAAAGTGGGGACTGGAGCGGCGACGTTCGGACGCCGGGGCGACGCTAAACCGTTGGCGACCGTGGGTCGGGCGATTCCTGTGCGGAAGACGGGATCAGCGTGCCTGGGATCTCAGCAGGGGTTCGAGGACCTGCCAGACGTTGCTGGCGATGAGTTCATGGCCGGTGGGGGTCGGGTGGATGAGATCCGGTTGGTTGAGTCCGGGCACGCCGCCCACCGTTTCGAGCAGGTGCGGGACGAGGGTGAGGTTCTCGGCCTGTGCGACCTCGGGGAACACCGCCTTGAACGCCTCTGCATGGTCACGGCCCATGGACGGCGGCATCTGCATTCCGGCGAGGACAATCCGCGTGTCCGGCGACCTGGAGCGGACCTTGCGGACGATGTCGGTGAGGTTGGTGCGGGTGGCGGTGGGCGGTATGCCACGGAGCCCGTCGTTGCCGCCCAGTTCCAGGACCAGGATGTCGGCGGGTTGCCTCAGGATCCAGTCGATGCGGCGCAGGCCTCCGGCGGTGGTGTCGCCGGAAACTCCGGCATTGATGACGGTGAACGGGAGTTGTGCCTCGTCGACGCGTGCCTGGACGCGGGCGGGCCAGGCTTCCTCCAGGGTCACGCCGTAGCCGGCGGCAAGGGAATCGCCCAGGACGACGATGCGACGGGGTGCGCCGCGATCCGCGGCGGCCATTCCGAAGGCGATGCCGACGGAGAAGAGGATCCTTTCGAAGCGGCGCATGGACTGAAGATGGCGGTGAACGGGGTGAGGCGCATCCGTGAATGTGCGGGGGAGGCGACATTGAATCGGTGAACGTGCGCATCCTGACACAGCTCCCGCGAGGAAAGCCGATGGAGGGTGCCAAAGGTCTGTTGCCATCTCCATCAGGGGGGGTGGCATCGAGCGGCGACCGAACGTCGCCGCTCCGAAGGTTTCGCGCGGAGGCGCAAGGAACGCGGAGGAAGAAGGGGCAAGAGGGGGGATACGAATACGACGGCAATGGGGATCTGGTGCGTGTCCTGTATCCCGGCGGAATCCAGGCGAACCAGGGCGATGGTGGCGTGCTTTCAATGACTTCCGGCACGGATGCACTGGCCTACTCCTGTCGTCTTGCAGTGTGTGTCGCAGGGCTGTGGTCTGGCGTCGCCAATTCGGTGAACAATCTCATCCCGGTTCGGGGCGGCATCCCAGGATTGCAGCGTTTACAAGACTGGCTCTGGCACGCCCCCCAACCCGTTCCAGGGAACGCTGGTGGACCTCGCCGTGTGCGCGAAGGAGGCGTCGAATTGAGGGTTGGGGCTTGGGTCGCGCTTTCGGGGTCGGAGGTCGTCAGTCGAGGCGGTGGAGGAGTTGGTGGAAGGCTTCGGTGAGGCGCGGGATGGCGTTGGTTTCGAGTGGGCTGGTGCGCAGGGGCCAGGTCTCGTAGGCGCCCAGGGCGTGTTGCCGTGGGGGCGGGATGTAGCCGAACCAGCCGTTGGCCAGGCTGATGTTGAACAGGGTGCCAGGCGGGCGCGCCTGTTTCAGTTCGAGCCCGGTTTCGGCGAAGATTTCCCCGGGCCATTGGGCGATGCGGACATCGCCAATCCGGAACACCTGTAATGGGATCCTCAGGGTGTCGGGCCAGTCGGCAAGGATCAGTTGATCCCGCGCCTGGATCTCGACCCAGGACCGGAGTTGATCAGGGCCGCGTCCGGCGAGCAGGGCCTTGGCGGCGGCGACGGTGGAGGCATCGGGTTTGCGGACGGACAGGGTGACTTCGGTGGCGGCGTGGCCCAGTTGGACGCGGTCGACGTGGGGGAGTCCGCGGGTGATGCGGGCGACTTCCTGGGCGAGATCGCGTGCCACACGCCGGATCTGGGCGTAGGGCGGTTGGCGGCGTCGTGGGGTGCGGTAATCGATGTTGTTGATGTCGCCGCTGGTGCCGTTGGAAAGGATGGGGACGAAGGGTGGATCCTGGCGATGGGTGTTGAAGTGGTCGGTGAGTTCGTCGCAGAAGGCACCGAAATAGTCGGCGCTGATTTCGCCGGGACCGGTTCCGCCGACGTAATGGAGCGAGTAATTGGCGAGGAGCGCGAGGGGACGTCCGTCCCGATGTCGGACGGAAAGGACGAAGACCTGGGGATCGACGGGACCGGCGAAGGAATGGTCGTCGGGGCTGGGCGACGACCAGTTCATCTTCACGGCATCGCCGGTGCGACCGAGGAGATTGGTGTAGGTGCTGCCGGGTTGGACGCGGATGCGACGGTTGAAGACGTGTTGGGGGAGTGAACCGTTGGTCCAGCCGGCGGTGGCCGGGGCGAGATTGCGAAGGGCGCGCCGGACTGAATCGGTGACAGGCCCGACGATCCAGCGGCGGTAGGCGGGATCGGCTTCGGTGAGGTGGGCGCCGATGAGTGAACCGGCGGAGTGGGTGTGGGTTGCGGCGATGCCGATGCGGGCCGGGTCGAGACCGGTGGCGGTGTGGATGGAGGTTTTCAGTTCATCGACCAGGGCGCGATCGATGAGACAGGTGTCGAGCTGGATCCAGGCGAGGCGTTCATTGCCCTGGACGAGGACGAGGGCACGGGCGTGGAGTTCGTCGTGGACATGGGTGGAGATGGCGGGGGCTGAACCGCCGTTCATGACGGTGCCGATCGCCGGGGTGATGACGGCGGTGGCGGCCCCGGCCAAGAGGGTGTCAACGGCGCGGGCTGGCTGCCCGGCAACCGTCGCGAAGGTGAGGATTGCGACGAGGAAGGAGGCGGCGCGGCCGAGGGTGGAGCGAAGCATCATGTGGGGGTGAGGACGCGGTCGAATCGGGCAAGGGTGCGGTCGCGCCCGAGGATTTCGATGAGGTGATAGAGGCTTGGGCCGACGAGGCGTCCGGTGCAGGCGACGCGAGCCGGTTGGGTGAGGGCGCCGGCCTTGACCCCGAGTTCGGCGGCGACGGATTTAAGGGTGGATTCGAGTGGGGCGGCCGTGAAGTCGGAGAGGGCGGCGTAGGCGCTGCGCAGGCGGGCGAGGGCGGCGCGTTGGGGATCGCCGAGGGCCTTGGCAACGGCCTCGGGTTCGAGTGAAACGTTGTTGTCGGGGAGGAAGAAGAAATCGACGAAGGGGGCGAGATCCTTGAAGAGGCGGCCTTTTTCGCGGGCGGTTTCGAGGGCGGCACCGACGTAGCCGGGGGGGAATCCGGCGGTATTGATGCCGGCCTTGAGGAGATGGGTGCAGGCGGTCTGGACGAAACGCCGGGGCTCCATGCGCCGGGTGTGTTCGAAGTGGAGGGCTTCGAGCTTTCGATCATCGAATCGGGCGGGGCTGCGGTTGACGCGATCGAGGTCGAATCGTTGGACGAGGTCGGCCACGGCGAGGATTTCCTGACCATCGGCGGGGGACCAACCGAGGAGGGACAGGTAATTGACGACGGCTTCCGGGGTATAGCCGTCGTCGATGTAGTTGGTGACGAGGGCACCGCGGTCGCGCTTGGACATCTTGGAGCCATCCGGATTGAGGATGAGCGGGATGTGGGCGTAGCGGGGGGGCGGGGTGTCGAAGGCGCGGAAAAGCGCGATGTGTTTGGCGGTGTTGGTGAGGTGATCCTCGCCGCGAATGACGTGGGTGATGCCCATTTCGAGGTCATCGATGACGTTCACCAGGTGGAAGACGGGTTGGCCATCGCTACGGACCAGGACCCAGTCGGGATCTTCCTGTTCACGATCGGTGAGATCGCGTCGGACATCGCCGACGATGAGGTCGGGGATGAGGACGGGTTCGCGGGTCATGCGGAAGAAGACGGCGCCATCGCGGTCATAGGCGAAGCCGCGGTCGCGGAGTTCCTCGATGCGGGCGCGGTAAAGGTCGTTGCGTTGGCTCTGGAAATAGGGGCCGCGATCGCCGCGACTGGGTCCGGCGGGATTGCTGGTGGCGGGACCCTCATCCCAGTCCATGCCGAGCCATTGCAGGCCCTGAAGGATGACGTCGATGGCTTCCTGGGAATTGCGGGCGGTATCGGTGTCTTCGATGCGGAGGACGAAGGTGCCGCCGTGATGACGGGCGTAGAGCCAGTTGAAGAGGGCGGTGCGGGCGCCTCCGATATGGAGGTAGCC
>DITU01000152.1 GCA_002422905.1 Verrucomicrobia bacterium UBA6176 | reverse complement strand
GCACCACCATCGCCATCGCGTTCCACCGCACGTGCGCCCGGATCAACCGCTCCATCTCCAGGTCACCCGGATACTCCGGTTGTTCATGCACCGGGATGGTGTTGACGTAAGGCGTCGAGGTGACGTCCGGAATCGCATGACCCCGTGACCGCAGACCTCCCACCAGGTCCGACAGGATCATCTTCCCCTCCTCCGGCGCCTTGCCCGTCAGGATCAGGTCCATCAACTCCTCGACCGGACGCGAGTGACGGGTGAGTTGCGGGGCAAGCCGGGGATGGGATTCAGACGGGGATTGGCCTTTACGGTTCATGGATGCCGAACTGGATTCAATGGTCTTCAAAGTGACAGGTGCGGGACGCTCGCCCCGATAAGGTTAGCCAAACTGGTCCGGGTGCCAAGCGTTGCAACAACCCCGGTAAAACTCCTTTCACCGGTTCTGCCCCGGCCCATTCCACTTACCCCTGGCGCCCTTCGATCGCCGTCAACAGGATCCCCGCCGCCAACAGCATCTCCGTGCGGATCGCCGCCGAGGCACCCGGCGCCAACTGGACCTCCAACTTGAAGACAAACGGATTGAACCGCTGCCGGTAACTCGCCACCGGCTGGCCCGACACCGTCGCATGAAACGCCTGCGGGATCAGGTCGGTCAGGAATCGCCGCAGCAACCCCAACATCATGCTGTCTTCCATGATCTTCCCCATCGGTTGCCCTCGCACGTCCAGAAACTCCCAACTGTCCCGCAGCAACGACGAAAAACCCTTCCTCCTCAACGTCCCCAGCAACTCGCCGGTCTGCGACGCCAATACGTCATAGGCCGCACTGAAATCGATGATCTGCCGCGCCCGGATCCACAACCGCTCCTCCTTCTCCGTCTCGTCCGTGTAAACCCGGATGTCCTCCCGCAGCTTGAACGCCTTCTGGCGGCTGAACAGCACCACCTGCCCGTGCGCGTCGTACACATGAAACTGCCCGCCAAACAGGGTGAAAACCTTTCTCCGGATCAGGTACGTCTCTTGGGAAAACTCCGTATGCATGGGGCGCGTGATTTCACTCCACCCTTCGTTGACCGGGCAACCCGGTAAAGTTCCAACTGCCCGCCCCCCCCTGTTCCCACCCCGATCCCCCTATGAACCGACGCGGATTGCTCCCCAATCGGACCTCCGTGGAGTCATCCTTCGTATCCACACCCACCAACAGCTCGCCACTGACCACCCCAACCTTCTCCTTTCCCTTCGTGAAAGAGCCCGTTTGTCCCCCGGAAAACACCCCGTTGGAATCTGAACTCTGGCAATCAGGCGTGACCTCCCCTTTTCTGTGGTCCGTCACCACAATTGATGACCTCCGCTCAATCCCCACCCCAACCTCACCCCCGTCCCATGGCTCGACATGAAATCGGTGCTGATTATCGATGACGAGGTGGCCCTGCTCGAAATCGCTGCCGAAAGCCTCACCCATTCCGGATACCACGTCGTCACCGCCACTGGGGGACTCGACGGCGTCCGGAAAGCCCGACAGCACCTCCCGGATCTCATCCTGTGTGACATCAACATGCCGGATCTCGACGGGTTGGGCGTACTGAAGCTGATCCGGGCTGATCCCGACCTTGTTTCCCGCCAATTCGTCCTGATGACCGGCAATCCGTTGGATGTCACCCCGCGCAACGGCATGGAGTTGGGAGCCGACGATTTCCTGATCAAGCCCTTCGGTCACGAAGGCTTGTCCCGGTGTGTCGCCGCCCGATTGGCCCGGGCGGATGTCCATTGGCGGATGGAAGACAAGGTGATCGCCTCACTGCGGCACCGGCTCGATTCGGTCCTTCCACACGAATTCTACACCCCTCTCAACGGCGTCCTTGGCTTCGCGGAAACCCTCCGGCTCCGCCTCCCCAAACTGGACCAGACCGAAATCGTCGAGATGGTCTGCCAGATCGAAATCGCCGGGTGGCAACTCCACCGCACCCTCCGCAACTACCTGTTGCTGCTGGAATCCGACCGCTCGCCGGAACCACGCGCCGTTGATCCCCTGCTCTCCACGGACCGTATCAACGAAGCCATCACCACCGGTATCGAGACCGCTCTCCGGCGCTTCTCCCGCGCCGATGATTTGCGGCAGGAGACCGCCTGCACTTCCCTCCGCATCGATGACTCCGACCTCGCCATGATGGTCGAGGAATTGGTGGACAATGCCTGCCGTTTCTCCCGCCAGGGCACTCCCATCAGCGTCCGTCTCGATGCCTCCGGCACTCTCACCGTAACGGACAACGGTCGCGGAATGACCCCGGAGCAACTCGGAAGGATCGGTGCCTTCCAACAGTTCGAACGTCACCGCTTCGAACAGCAGGGCCTCGGCCTCGGCCTCTGTCTTGTCCAACGCCTCGCCCAACGGCATCGCGGCAAACTCAGTGTCACCAGCAAACCCGGCCACGGCACCGCCGCCAGCATCTCGCTGCCCACCACCTGACCCGGCCCCCGGTCACTTCGCCATCACCATCTCCTGCTCCGCGTGCGGAGACCGCTGGCTCACCGATTCGGCGATGCCCGCCACCCGCTGGCCGGGGTCCGGCTTCTCCTCCTTGTTGAACCGGACCGACACCAACCGGCTGATCCCCTGTTCCTGCATCGTCACCCCGTACAGGACATCCGCCATCCCAATGGTCCGCTTGTTGTGGGTGATCACCACGAACTGGCTCTGCTCCAGGAACCGGTGCAGCACCCGCACGAACCGGATGATGTTGGACTCGTCCAGGGGGGCATCCAACTCGTCCAGCACACAGAAGGGCGACGGTTTCACCTGGTAGATCGAGAAGAGCAACGCCACCGCCGTCATGGTCTGTTCGCCACCCGACAACAACGAGATGCCCTGAAGCTGTTTGCCCGGCGGCCGCGCCACGATCTCGATCCCGGCCTCCAGCACGTCCTCGCCCTCCACCAACCGCAGGTCCGCCTTACCTCCCGCAAACATCTCGGTGAACATCGTCTGGAAGTTCGCCCGGATCTTCTCAAACGTGTCGAGGAACAGCGTCTTCGTCTCGTCGTTGATCCGCCCGATCACATCCACCAACTCCGCCTTGGCCTTGATCAGGTCGTCGCATTGGGTGTTCAGGAAGTTGTGCCGCCCCTCCGTCTCCTCGTATTCCTCGATCGCCACCAGGTTCACCGGGCCGATCTCATCCAACCGTTTCTGCAAGGCCTGCACCTGCGCCCACACCAACTCCCAGTCCGTGCCCGCCACCGTAGCCTCGCCTTCAGCCCCGGATCCCCCCTCCACCACCTCGATCTTCGGAAGCCCGCCATCCTCCGCCACCACCACCCGCAGGATCTCCGGCCCGATGTCCTCAAGCTTGAGCTGGTACTTCTGCGTGATCCTTTCCCGCAACGCCTCCACCGACATCGTTTTCTGCGCGAGCTCCACATCGATCTGACCGCGACGCGTCTGGATCTGCGTCAGGCGCCCCCGATGATCCCGCAACCGCTCCTCCCGCGTCTGGATGTCGGCATCCAACGCCGACTTCTCCTCCAGCTTGATCGCCACCTGGTCCGCCACCGTGGCCCGTTCATGCCGCAACCGTTCCACCTGACGTCGCGACTCCTCGATCTCGGTCTGGAATTGCGCCCGCCGTCCATCAAAACTCCCCAACTCTCCCGTCAACCGGTCGATCAACTGCCCCAGCTCACGCAACCGCTGCTCCAGCGGAATCCGCTGGCGTCCATGCGACGCGAGCAACTGCTCCTCCGTCGCCAACGCCACCTTCGCATCACCCAAAGCCGCCGTCGCTGCGTCCCGTCCCGACCGGTATTCCTCCACCGCCGCCGTGCAATCCGCCACCCGCTCCACCGCCTCCTGTTCCGCCACCTCGGACGACGCCAGGCTTTCCGCCAACCGGTTGCGCTTCTCGATCCCCTCCGCCTCCTGGGCGGTCAGTTGTTCCAGTTCCCGGACCGTCCCCTCGAACTTCAACTGCAACGAACGCCGTGAATTCTGCAACGCGTTGAACTCACCCTGTCGCGTGGCCACCGCCACCTCGTGCTGACGCAATTCCGTCCGCGCCTGCTCCAGGCTCGCCTGCAACGCCGTCTGTTCCGCCTGCAAGGCGCCCTTCCGTCGACCCGCTTCCTCCACCTGCACCAGGATCCCCGCCAGTTCACCCTGCAATTCCGCAATCTGGTTCTTCCGCCCCAGGATGCTCGATGCCGTCTTGCCCGAGGCCCCCGCCGCTCCCCCGGTATAGATCCCCGATCGCGTCAGCAGATCACCCGCCGCCGTCACGAAATCCGCCCGACCTCCGCTCGCCGCATGTCCCTGGGTCGCCTCCGCCAGGTCCGCCACGATCCACGCCCGCCCCAGCCACGCTTCCAACAAGGGCCGGATCTCCGGATCCGACTCCACCACACCCAATGCCGCCACCGCACCCGGTACCGGCGGCTGACCCGGATCCATCGCCCCGACCGGATCCGCCCCCGCTGCAACCAGGGTCAACGCCGCAATGCTGGCCCGTCCCTTCCGGTTGGCCTGGAGATCTCCCAGGATCCGCGTCGCCGCATCCGGTTGGGCCGTCAACACCACCTGCAGGTGATGCCCCAGCATCGCTTCCACCGCCGTCACGTGTTCGGCCGGCACCCGCAACCGATCCGCTATCGAACCCAGGACGTCGCTGCTCTGCCGCAACGCCGCCAATGCACCCTGACTGAACCCCTCGTGCTGGGTGTCGAGCTGTTCCAGCACATGCAATCGCGACCGCTTCTCCGCCTGGCGACGCATCACCCCATCCAGTTCCTGTGCCGCCGTGGTGATCTCCCCCTGAATGGACCGCAACCGGGTCTGGCGCTCTTCCAACGTGCCGCGACATGCCTGGACATTCTGTTGCTCGGACTGGAACCCCGCCGTGAACTCCGCCAGTCGCGTTTCCAGGCGCGATTGTTCCTCCTCCAGTTGCACCCGCTCCGATTGCAGCTTCTCGAGCCGGACCCGGTTCCCCTGCTTCTGCATGTCCAGGGCGTTGATCTCGTTCCTCGCCCGGGCCAGTTGTTGCGCGGCTGAAAACGCCTGGGACTGCGCCACCCGCAACTGTTCCTGTCGCTCCGACACCTGCCGTTCAATCCCCTGCAAAGCCTGCCGCCGTTCTTCCAGCGTCCCCCGGAAGACCCGCACCTGCTCCTCCGACGTCGCCAGTCTCTCTTCCACCAGCACCAGCTCGGCTTCCGCCACCGACCGACGTTCCTGCGCCTGGGCGATGTCTGCCTCCGCCCGCCCCTGTTGCCCTCCCAATTCCCGCAACCGTTCCTCGTTGAACCCGATCCGGCCCTCATGCCGCTCGGCCTGCGACTTCAGTTCCAATCCTTCCTGCTGGTACAGGGAGATCTCCTCTTCCAATCCACCCCATTGCCCGCGCAATTGCAGGATCTCGTCTTCCAACCGCAACACCCCTTCCTGACACAACTCCATCTCCAGGGTCAGGCGCTTCGACTGTTCCTCCCGATCCCGGATCTCCCCCTGCAACCGGTCGAACTGGTTGCGCGCCAACTGGGTCTCCAGATGTTGCAGCTCCGATTGGATCGCCTTGTAGCGCCGTGCCTTGCCCGCCTGCCGTTGCAGGGAACCAATCTGGCGCTTCACCTCCCGGATCAGGTCCTGCACCCGCAACAGGTTCTGCTCCGTCGATTCCAGCTTCCTCAACGCTTCCCGCTTCTGCTGCTTGAACCGTGTGATCCCCGCCGCTTCCTCGAAGACCAGGCGCCGGTCATCCGGCTTGCTCGACAGGATCTGCGTGATGTTCCCCTGCGCCATGATCGAGTAACTGGCCTTCCCCATCCCCGTTCCCGCAAACAACGCCTGGATGTCCCGCAACCGACACGAGGTCTTGTTCAGGAAATACTCCGAGCCCCCATCCCGAAACACCCGCCGCGTGATGGTCACCTCGTTGAAATCCAACGGGATGCCAAACGACTTCAACTGCTCCACATCCACATCCCCGATCGTCAGGCTCACCTCCGCCATCCCCACCGGCTTCCGCCCGTCCGTCCCGTTGAAGATCACGTCCGCCATCTCACCACCGCGCAATGCCTTCGCCGATTGCTCTCCCAACACCCAGCGGATGGCATCCGACACATTCGACTTCCCACAGCCATTCGGCCCGACGATGGCCGTCATGCCCGGCTGGAAGTTCACCGAGGTTTTATCGGCAAACGACTTGAACCCGAGCATGGTGAGGTTCTTGAGGTACATGACTCCTCCATTGGAGAAACCCAACCCCTGAGCCGCAAGGCCAAACCCACTACTAATGGGGGTGAGTTATTCACAAGGGCACAACAGGAAGGGTCTCACTCCCTCCCCACCCCAATCTCCCCACCCCGCTTCCAGCCCTTCCGCAAGGGTCACGGTCGTACCCGGAAGCTCCGGAATCGCGGGACTTTTCCCGACTCCTGCTCGTTCCCGTCATCGCTCAACACCATCAACTCCACCGGTTCTTCCGCCTGCAACACCACCAACCCTTCCGGATTGAAATGCTTGAACCCGGTGTCCTTGACCGCCACCGGCTCAGTCCCCGGCCCGGCCCACCGGAACAACCTGGATCGCCCCCCCCCCTTCACCCCGCCCCCAATCGCAAAATACTCGCGCCCGGACCACACCAGATCCCGGAACCCCAATCCATCCAGGTCCAACAAGATCGGATCCCCCCATTGCGCCACCTCGCCCAGCATCACCCGGTCGGGATTGAGCAACGGCGCCAGCAACGCCTCCCCCGCCACCAGCGGCGACCGGAAAGCGACCAGCAAACCACCCGTCGGGGTCGCCGCCAATCCTTCGATGTTGATCCCGCCGTCGTCCGGTCCACGCGCTGCCGCCCGACGCAGTCCCAGGGCTTCATACCGGCGATCCTGCTGGAGGGTCATCAACAACCCGGTGTACGCCCGGCCGTCCGGCACCAGCTTCACCCCGCCTGCATCCGACTCCACCCGGGTCGCGAGCAACCGCTGCCGGTTCGGTCGCGGTTTCCCGTCCTTGTTGCGTCCATGGGACCCGATCCAATAGATGCGGTCCCCGATCCGGGCGGCTCCCTCGACATCGATCTCGGTCGACTTGCCGAGGACCCCGGCCATGGCGTCGAGATTGAAAGAGCCCACCGGCTTGGTCGGCTGATCCAGCCGGTAAAACTGGAGGACATTCACCTCGCCAACGGCCACGGCCAGGGTCCGCGCATCCAGCAGGACCGCCGCCGAAGCATCCGCCAGACCTTCATGCTCGGTGTGCTCCGGCGGGGCCGTGAGCCCCTTCATCCGGATCAGTCCAACCAGGCACACTCCAGCCAGGAATGCGAAAGGGGTGACGCGCGACATGCTGCCACCCTGCGGGCCGGGCGCAGGTCCGTCAAAGCCCTTGCCTGTCCTTGGCGGAATCACCGGGTTTTTCTATGATGCCACTCATGCCAGAGAAGTCGCTGAACGAACTGCGTGCCAACGTCCGCGAGCTCTATGACAAGGGTGTCGCCGCCTTGCAGAAGAACAATCTCGACTACGCCATCGAACTCTTCATGCAGGTGCTTCGCTCCGAACCCGCCTGCTACGACGCCCGCGAAGCCCTCCGCGCCACCCAGCACCGCCGGTCCGCAACCCGATCGAAGGGGCTCTTCAGCCGGGTCTGGGGCGCCACCAATACCATGACCAAGGGCCGCCTCGCCCTCCGCTCCGATCCCATCGAGGCCATCCAGATCGCCGAGGAAGCCCTCAATGACGATCCTTCCAACGCCGCCGCCCACCAACTCCTCGCCGATGGCGCCCTCGCCGCCGGCTTCCCCAAAACCGCCATCCTCAGCCTCGAAGTCGCCTTCAAGTTCAATCCCTCCGACCGCAAGCTCGCCGAGAAACTCGCCGATGCCACCACCCAGATCGGCCAGCGCGCCCGGGCCGAAAAGATCCTGCGCGATCTCCTTGCCACCGATCCCACCGACCCCGGCCTCAACGAGAAACTCAAGAACCTCCTCGCCAGCCGTACCCTCGCCGAAGGCGGTTACGAAGCCTTGGCCGATGGCTCCGGTTCCTATCGCGATATCCTCAAGGACAAGGACCAGTCTGTCCGACTCGAACAGGAACAACGCACCGTGAAGGATGTCGATGTCGTCCAGCGTCTCCTGCAGGACGCCGAAACCCGCCTCGCCAGCGACCCCGACAATCTCCGCCTTCTCCGCGACATCGCCGATCTCCACCTCAAGCACAACAACCCGGACCGGGCCATCCAGACCTACCAACGGATCCTCGAAGTCAGCGGCATCCAGGATCCCACCATCCTCAAACTCATCCGCGACGCCCGACTCGCCGCCATTGACCTCCGCGTTCAAGAACTCGATCCCGCCGCTCCCGATCACCCCGCCCGCCTCGCTGACATCGAGTCCGAACGTCAGGCCTTCCGCATCGATGACGCCCGCCAACGCGCCGAATCCAATCCCACCGATCTCATGGTCCGATTCGATCTCGGTGAACTCTACCTCAAGGCCGGCCGCGTCTCCGAAGCCATCGCTGAACTCCAGAAATCACAGAACAATCCCAATCGCCGCATCGCCTCCATGGTGCTCCTCGCCCAATGTTTTTCCCGTCGGAACATGAACGATCTCGCCGCCCGTAAACTCCAGGAGGCGCTCAAGGAAAAGGTCGTCTTCGACGACGAAAAGAAGGAGATCCATTACCAACTCGGTCTCATGCTCGAGAAAATGGGGCGCCCCAACGAAGCCATTGAACAATTCAAGATCGTCTACGAGGCCGACATCGGCTTCCGCGACGTCGCCACCAAGATCGACGCCTATTACGCCAGCCAACCATGAACTCCGATTGGGAATCCAGACTCGCCACCCTCTGGCATCAAGCCCTCAACCGCTTCCGCAAGGGTCGCAACTCTCCCAACACCCTCTTCGATCCCGACGAAATCCGGTTCCTCCACGAGATCGGTTGCTCACCCCAGGAACTCTTCGACTTCGTCGAGGATCACGAAGGCTGGGGTGAACCCGACTTCGACGTCGTCCTCGACGTCCAACGCATCCGCCATCGTTACCTCCACGAAGTCCTCGACGGTCGTCCCCCCGGGCCACCGCCCCCCGCCCATTCACTCCCCGCCAAGACCGATGCCATCAGCGGCATCGCCTGGCTCCCCCGCCTCATCGTCAAGGCGCGTCTCAAGCTCCGCGGCGAATTGCCCCCCGAACTCATGTACGGATGCGGTGGCGACCGCCCCTTCCTTCGCCGCGCCGGCTTCTCCCTCGCCGAGTTCCTCCAACTCACCTGGGATTCCGGCTCCGACGACACCGCCTTGGTCGCCGCCTTCCGCCAACGCGCCTCACGCCCCTCCTGATCCCGCAAGGCCGCCCGAACCCGCAGCCAGGGATCGACAAGAACCGGTCGGAGTGAACCGCGGAGTTCGCAGGTCATTCCGATCAAACCGTCGTTCAGGGATCCATCGTTCCCGCCCTTTTCAGCCCCCCGCTGCTGCGGATCGATTCTCCCTCTGGCCAGTTCAGTCTCCGGCTGTAACCTCGCTTGCGTGTCCGTCCTCTCCGACAATCTCGAAGTCATCCAAACCCGGATCGCCTCCGCCTGCCAACGCGCCGGACGCGACCCCGCCGATGTCGGGTTGATGGCGGTGTCCAAGAATCACCCCGCCGCCGCCGTCGATGAGGCCATCCAACTCGGCCTCACGCTCTTCGGCGAAAGCCGCGTCCAGGAAGCCCGCAGCAAGATCCCCGAATGCTCCAGTCGCGCCCGCTGGCATTTCATCGGACATCTCCAGTCCAACAAGGCCCGCGAAGCCGTCACCCTCTTCTCCCGGATCGAAGGGGTCGATTCCCTCGATCTCGCCCGCGAACTCCAACGCCAGGCGGACAAGCAATCCAAGCGCCTCCCCATCCTTCTCGAGGTCAATGTCGCCGGTGAATCCTCCAAGTTCGGTTGGTCTCCCGATGCCGTCCTCGACGCCCTCCCCGATCTCAAGGCCCTCAACCGTCTCGAACTCCAGGGCTTCATGACCATTGCCCCTTATTTCACCGATCCCGAACAAGCCCGCCCCGTGTTCCGTCGCCTGCGTGAATTGCGCGACCTCGCCTCCGATCGTCTCGGAATTCCACTGCCCGTCCTCAGCATGGGCATGAGCGGCGATCTCGAAGCCGCCATTGCAGAAGGCTCCACCGTCGTGCGGATCGGCACCGCCCTGTTCGGACCCCGACCCCGGCCATGAAGATCCATCCGCCCCCCGACACCCTCTTCCCGCCCGATCCCAGCGCTTGAACCCCGAAACGTTTACTGTTCTATCCCCCGCACGCATGACCACTGAAACGCTCCACTTCGAGAGCGCCCGGGCCGTCCAACAGATCATCGGCAGTGACGACCGAAACATCCGCTCCCTCGAAAAGGAACTGGGCGTCAAGGCCACCATCCGCGACGGCATGGTCCGCCTCGAAGGCGAGGAGGACGGTGTCGCCCGAGCCAAGCACCTGTTCAACGTCCTGTCCGACCATCAGAAGGCCGGCAACAACACCCGGCCCCGCGACTTCTCCCACGCCCTTCACGTGGTCAAGAACGACGGCACCGAAGCCCTCGGCGATCTCTTCAACCAGAAGTTCGCCACCACCACCAAGAAGGCCCCCGTCTATCCCAAGACCACCGGCCAACGCCGCTATGTCGAGGCCATCCGCGACAATGACATCACCTTCGGCATCGGCCCCGCCGGTACCGGCAAGACCTACCTCGCCATGGCTCTGGCCGTGAACGCCCTCAAGGAAGGCAAGGTCTCCCGCATCATCCTCACCCGCCCCGCCGTCGAAGCCGGCGAAGCCCTCGGTTTCCTTCCTGGCGACCTCTACCAGAAGCTCGATCCCTACCTGCGCCCCCTCCACGACGCCCTCCACGACATGATGGTCGCCGACGAAATCCAGCGGAG
This sequence comes from Verrucomicrobia bacterium UBA6176, assembly GCA_002422905.1. GTDB lineage: Bacteria > Verrucomicrobiota > Verrucomicrobiia > Limisphaerales > UBA9464 > UBA6176. Next base: position 79,113 of record DITU01000152.1, on the reverse strand, counting down.
CATGGAGAAGGGCGTCATCGAGATCGCCCCGCTCGCCTACATGCGCGGCCGCACCCTCAACCAGGCCTTCATCATCCTCGACGAAGCCCAGAACACCACCGGCGAACAGATGCTCATGTTCCTCACCCGGCTTGGCTTCGGCTCCCGTGTGGTCGTCACCGGCGATCCCACCCAGATCGATCTCCCCCGCAACAAACGCTCCGGCCTCATCGAAGCCGCCCAGGCCCTCGCCCAGGTCGAAGGCATCGCCCTGGTCCAGTTCGACAAACGCGATGTCGTCCGGCATCCCCTCGTCCAACGCATCGTCCACGCCTACGAACGACATCGCGGGACCCAACCCCCAGCCTGATCCTCCCGATGCCCGCCCCCTCGCCGCTGGTCTCCATCTCCAATCGCCAGCGGGATCGTCGTGTCTCCATCCCCGGCCTCCGCCGCTGGACTCTCCTCACCCTCCGCTTCCTCAAGTCCGATGCCGAACTCGGCATCCATCTGGTCTCCACCGCCGAGATGACCGAGGTCAATGGGCGCTTCCTCGGTCATGACGGCTCCACCGACGTCATCACTTTCGATCACGGCTCAATACCCGGCCGTCTCCATGGCGAACTCTACATCTCCATCGCCGATGCCATCGACCAGGCCCGATCCTTTCGAACCACCTGGCAGCAGGAACTCGGACGCTATGTCATCCATGGCCTCCTCCATCTCACCGGTGAGGACGACCTCGAACCCGGCGCCCGGCGCCGCATGAAACGCCGCGAGAACCAACTCTTCGGCCACGTCGAATCCCTCATTCCCACTGCTTCCCTCGAACGCCCCCCCGTCCTCCCCCGGCGCCCGGTCCCGCCCCGCCATGGATGAACGATCCCATGGAGTCGTCCTCCGCGTCCGTCCCCTCACCGAGACCAGTCTCGTCGTCCAATGGCTCACCCCCGACCTCGGCCGCCTCGCCACCGTCGCCAAGGGCGCCCGACGTCCCCGCTCCCCGTTTCTCGGCAAACTCGATCTTCTCGTCTCCGCCGACTTCAGCTACCTCCGCAGCCGCCGCTCCGAACTCCATACCCTGCGCGAAGTCTCGGTCATTGGCCGGCATCCGCGCATCACCTCCGACCTCCACGCCCTCCACGTCGTTTCCTACGCCATCGGTCTCGTGGAATTGATCTCCGAATCCGACACGCCCATCCCGGAGCTCCACGAACTGTTCATCGACCTCCTCCATTACCTCGAATCCCACCCACCCACCGCCCGCGCCGTCTTCGCCTTCGAACTCAAACTCCTCGCGTGTCAGGGGCTCGATCCCGATCCCGCCGAGACCCATCTCCCTTCTCCAGCCCGTTCCCTCCTGCGCGATTTGCTGGAAGTCGACTGGACGGATCTCGCCTCGCTGCAGGCCGACGCCGCCTCGGTCCGTTCCATCCGCCTCTTCCTCCACGGTTACCTCATCCATCACCTCGGCAAATTGCCCCGCGGCCGGACCGAAGCCCTGCATCCGCCCGGGAATAATCCTCCTGCCCCAGCCTCCCAACCCTGATTACTGACCCGTGCCTTCCCGTCGCACCACCGCGACCCGCGGAAGTGGAAAGATGAAGCCAACCCCGGCATCCAGCATGGCGGCTTCGCGTTCCAGAAACTCCTCTTTGAAGTGCCAGGGCAACACCAGGTAGTAGTCCGGTGACATCGCCCGCGACTCCGCCTCGGACAGGATCGGGATGTCGGTGCCCAGGGTGCGGGCCCCATGCTTGCGCGGATTCCTGTCGGCCGCCGCCTCGATCAACCGGCCATCTATGCCGCACCATTGGAGGATGGTGTTGCCCTTGGTGGACGCCCCGTAGAGGTGGATCCGCTTGCCGGACGCGCGCAGTCCCTTCAACAGGCCGACAAGCTCTTCCCGATGCAGGTTGATGCGGTCCTGGAAACTCCGGTACGGGGCGTCGGTATCCAAAGCCAGGTCAAACTCCCGGATCCGCAACTCCCGGAGTTCTCCCAGCCAGGTCTCATTGCGAAACCCCGGATTCGTCTCCGGCGTGGCATAACACCGGAGGCTTCCCCCATTGATCGTGTTCAATTCGACCCGGAAAAGCTTCAACCCGCTCTCCAGCAGCAACCGTTCAATCACCGCCAGGCTATAGTACTCCAGATGCTCGTGGCAGATGGTGTCATAGGAGTTCATCTCCAGCATCAGGGGCATGTACGACATCTCGAACACCCAGCACCCGTCCGGCTTCAACAACCGGGCCACCTCCCGACAGAACCGGCCCGGATCCTCCAGGTCATAGAACATCGCGATCGACGTCACCGCATCACACGCCTGCGCCCCCAGATCGCGTCCCAGTTCCACCGACGGAAACAGGTCGCGATACACCCGCCCGAATCGCCGTGCTTCCTCGGCTATATCCGACGGATCCACGCCGATCCGGGTATAGGTCGCCGGATACGACGCCAACAACGTCCCGTCATTGCATCCGATATCCAATACCGTGGCCGTCTCCCGGCCCAGCAACGTCCGCACCTCCCCTGCAATCCCCGCCAGGTGGGACCGCATGGTCTGGTTGGTCCCGGACTGATACCAATAGACGGAGTAGAGAAGCTCGGGGGGAACGCTGTGGGACATCTGCAACAACCCGCACGCCCGTTCATCACGCGTGGGGTCGCATCGGACCAGCGTACAGGGAATCCGCCGCTGGGGCGGAGCCGGTTCATCGGGCTTCACAAAGGATCCCTGCAAGTGCTGCAGGCCCAGGTCGATGACGGGGGTGAGCTCACGGGACCCGCAGATCCGGCAGGTCCTCCGCTGGACAAGGTGCATGTTCAGCGCTCGGCGATCACTGCCGGTTCAGCACCGATGGTCCCCACCAGTTCGCTCAGGTATTCCGGGGCCTTCACCTTCTCGACCATCACCCGGGCCCACCTGAGACGATCCGCCACCCGCAACCGGGTTGCTTCACCGGCATAGCTCGGTCGACCCAGGAACTTCTCCAGGTAATCGCAGTGCCGGCGCCAGGCCCGCAGATCAATCCATTGCTTGGCCCGGAGCCGCGCGGCGTACCAGTCCGACGCCAGCAGGTTTTCCCGCGTGAACAGGCTGCGGATGGCGGGCGAATCGAGCCCCTGCCCCTGGTAATGGTCATCGCGCATGATGTGGAGCAGGGCCTTCAACGGAGGACAGGCCATCTCGATGGATTTGTCGTTGAAGTAATGTTCAGCGACGCGGCGATGGGTCTCGACGACATTGTCGATTGCATCGACGAACTCGGCAGGATCCTGCAGTTCGGGTCGCAGCATGGCCTCGGTGAGGACCGAGTGCGGATGATTGAAGATCCGGCCGAAGTAGGTGGCAACGAAACGGGGCGTCACCCGGTATCCAAGGCGACTGACCCGGAGGGTCCGTCCGTTGACCACCTGATCCACGCACCGTTCGAGATGGCCGTGGGCGATCAGGTTCTGGGGATCCCGTTCCTCGACACCCATCCGGCACCAGAGCTCGGGGACCAGCAACGAGATGTCGTGATCCACCCGGAGCTTCGGTCCGACACAGCCTGCGCTGGTGAGGAAGCCGTCGTACCCGGTCACGATATAACCCACCAAGGCCGCATTCAGGTCATAGATGGGCGCCAGTGCATTGAAGGGACCCTTGGTCAGTGCCCCTTCGCTTCCCGCTCCCGTCGTGCTCGGCGACTTGCCGGTCATGCTGGAAATGAACTCCATGAACAGCTCGGGCAGCTCCAGGTAATGGATCGGTCCGTAACACGCGAGCGAACGGACCCCCTTCTCGGCCGGGTTGTTCCGTCGTCCCGCCAACACCGCATGCACCGGCACCGGTACCGGTTCACCCCCGGACAGACGACGAGCCAGTCGCGCGCCCACTTCCGCAATGTGCCACGTCCGGGCATCCAACAGATCCGGTCGCTTCTGCAGGTAACGCGGATTCTTTGACGGCTTGCCATCGACCACCCGCGGATGGGCCGTGCTCACGAACAGTTCAGCCGGCTCCGCTGTCGCCACCGAACTCACCAGTCGCTGCATCGGCTCCGTGAACTCATGGAACCCGATGGAATCCTCGATGATGTTGCGGGCGTCCTCCCGGGTCTTCGGCTCGTAGTTGCTGAAGAAGTTGTCATCAGCCTCGAAATCCGACTCCGCCGCCTTGTCGTACCCTCGCATCACGGCGTCATCGGGCCGCTGGAACAACCGATACTCCACGTTCTGCACGAACTTCACCGACGGTTGCCGCGAATGTTCACTCAGGCGTCCCGCCTTCTCCCGGGGAACAATCACGCTCGCCGTGATGTCGTCCTCCGCCTGGAGCTTGAGGGATGGATGAAAGTCCTTCCGAAGACCGAAGGTCCGCCACGCCCCATCCTTCTCATAACCCACCCGCAGGAACTGGGTCGCCAACCGACGATGCCCAGCCCTCAGTTCATTCGCCGGGGTCCCGTTGATCACATCCACCGCGAAGTGTTCCCGCCATTGCTGTCCCCACGACGGTTGCCAGAACCGTTTCACCACCAGCACCAATTCCTTGATGTGCGCCGGGATGGAATCCAGCCAGGAATTGTACTCGTCCGAAAACTCCGGGCTCGGCGTCAACAGCTTGATCACCGACCCCAGCGTGCGCTGGGGCGACAGCACCGCCCGATGATCGCTCCCGTGCAACGAAAGGTCGGCGAAGCGACGGGAGAAGTCCCGTTGCAGGACCTGTTCGATGGTGTCGAAGTCGCGCTGGAAATCCGCCACGAACACCGGGCCATGCACGATGGCATCGACGATCGGCTTCGAAATCTCGCTCTTTCCTCCTCCGCTGACCGTGCAGGGTTTGTGGCACAGGACACCTTCCTGGCGGGTTCCCAACAGGCGCCAGGCCCGCTTCCCGATCGGTTTCTCCAGATGCACCTTGAACCCGCTCGGCAACACGTAGGTCACCCCCAGCAACAACTTCAACCGGTGCTCCGTCCCGTCCGGTCTCGGCCAGAATACCCCCTGGCTCTCCAACTCGAACCGCGTCGTCTCCGGCACGTACACCACGTCCCGATACTTCCTGTCCACCCCATACCCTTCCCGCCTCACTTCCACCCCGTCCCCCAGCAACTGCATCGCCTCCTCAAACTGATGCGGATACTCCTTCCGATGCTGGTTGGCGTCGTACTCGCTCGCCAGGTCGTACCGGGCAAACACCAGCGCCCCGCCGGCATGCTCCTCCTCCACCAACCCCATCAGGTTCGCCGCAAAGCTGATCTGGGTCTTAACCTCCTTCTTGCAGTACCCGAAATAGTTGTCGCAGATGACCGTCACGATGACCCCGGAAGCATCGCGCGCCGTCACCTTGAAGGCATTCCCCTCGTTGTAGAGTTCGCCCTCGTCCTTCCAGCACATCCCGTCGCGCCGCTGCCGCTCCGTCGCCGCCTCCCAACGCGGCAATCCCACCTCCTTCTTCGTCAAACCCGTCAGGTGCGGCGCCAGGATCACGCAACCCGTGTGGCCCGACCAATGTTCGCCATCCAACGCGCCATCGTTCTCCGGCAGGTACGGATCTCCTCCATTCCCAAAGATCCGCTCCACGAAATCGAGGTTCGCCACCAGCGATCCGGGCACGATGAACCGGATCTCCATCCGTTTCTCCGGCAGGTATCCCGGCACCGCCGGACAGACCACCGGCCGCAACAAAAGCGAAACGAAGCACTCAGCCGGTGTCCCCGATGCCGTGAACGGCAGTCGCAACAGGTCGTCCGGCGCCTGCAATGCCTTCCAGAGCAGACTGGCGAACACCTCCCGCGGCACAGCCTTCTTGTCGTCCGCTATCGGCAACCCGTCCTCCGTCACATGAAAGATCCCCGCCGTGGTCCGCCGATCCGACTTCGGATTGTGCAACACCCCGTTCTTCAACCGGAAACTCTTCAGCAACGGCGACGTCACACTGTCCGCCCCCGGCGGCAACGACAGCACCCGCGCCAACCCCGCCCGATCCAGCACGAACGTCTTCGCCGGCAACTTCGGCGGCACCACCACCTCCCCAAGATACTCGTAGAGAAACGACTGGATCCGCTGGTCCGCCGGACACAGATACGTCGACAACAACCGGTCCTTCTCCCGCACGTGCTCGATGTATTGCCTCAATCCGGCATCCAGGGCTTCCCCACCGGGCACATCCGACACCGGGCTGAATCCCAACTCCGCCAACTTGAGGTTGATGTGGCGGTGCATGGCCCCGATATCCGGCGCCTCCAACCCAATGCGATCGATCCGTTCCATGTGTTCGTTTGTGCCGGGCGCCCACCCTGGGTTCCTGACGGGCCAACTCTTGCGAAGGTACCCCCGCGCTGCAAGATGCCGCATGACCCCGTTTTCAAACTCGCTTCATCAATCCCATGAACCGTCCATGGACCGCCTTTCCGATCATCCGGATCCATGGATCCATGCAGCAGGGAGGGAAGTGGCGTCGCAGCAGGATCATTGCCCATGTTTCCACCCCGTGTTTCGCTCCCTCACGGCAACGCATCGCGCCCTCCCCTCATGTCCCCCACCATCCTCCTCTCCACCCTCAACGCCCGTTATCCCCACGCCGCCTTCGGCCTGCGCTATCTCCACGCCAATCTCGCCGAACTCCAACCCTTCGCGGTCATCCGCGAATTCGACATCAACCAACGCCCCATCGACATCGCCGAACAGATCCTCGCCCTCAACCCCTCCCTTGTCGGTTTCGGCATCTACATCTGGAATGTCCGCCCCACCACCGAACTCATTGCCCTCCTCCGCCAACTCCGCCCAAACCTCGTCATCGTCCTCGGCGGACCCGAGGTCAGTCACGAGACCGATCATCAGGAAATCGTCCAACTCGCCGATCACGTCATCACCGGCGAAGCCGATCTCGCCTTCGCCGATCTCTGCCGCCGCCGCCTCGTGCAAGGCGAAATCCCCCCGCACATCCTCCACGCCCCCATTCCCGATCCCGCCCGCATCGCCCTGCCCTACGCCCTCTACAACGACGCCGATTGCGCCCACCGGATCATTTACGTCGAGGCCTCGCGCGGCTGTCCCTTCACCTGCGAATTCTGCCTCTCTTCCCTCGACATCCCCGTCCGCCAATTCCCCCTCGGACCCTTCCTCGACGCCCTCCAGCAACTCCTCGACCGCGGCGTCCGCCAGTTCAAGTTCGTCGACCGCACCTTCAACCTTCATCCCGTCGTCTCCCGACGCATCCTTCAGTTCTTCCTCGAACGCTGTTGCCCCGGTCTCTTCGTCCACTTCGAAATGGTTCCCGACCGCCTCCCCGAACCTCTCCGCGAACTCATCGCCCAATTCCCACCCGGCACCCTCCAGTTCGAGGTCGGCATCCAGACCCTCAATCCCGAGGTCGAACAACGCATCAGCCGTCGCCAGGACCATTCCCGCATGGAAGACAACTTCCACTGGCTCCGCACCCGGTCCGGCGTCCACATCCATGCCGACCTCATCGTCGGGCTCCCCGGCGAATCCATGGAAAGCTTCGCCACCGGCTTCAACCGGTTGCTGGGATTCAATCCCCAGGAAATCCAGGTCGGCATCCTCAAACGACTCCGCGGCACCCCCATCATCCGTCACGATGCCGCGTTCGGCATGAAATACAGTCCGTATCCGCCCTACGAAATCCTCGAAAACTCCGATCTCGATTTCGCCACCCTCGCCCGGCTACGTCGGTTCGCCGGATTCTGGGATCTGTACGGCAACAGCGGCAATTTCACCTCCAGCCTGCCCCGGTTATGGAACCCCGATCCAACCGCAACCAGCCCACCCTCCGCGTTCCACGGTTTCCTCCGCTTTTCCGATTGGCTCCATGAACAGGGCGCCCGCACCTCCGGCGTCGCATTGCCCCGCCAATATCAATTGCTCCTGCAACACCTCCTGGCCTTGCACCCCGACGACGCCTCCGGCATCCGTCAATCCCTCGCCACCGATTACCAGAAACCGGGCCGTCGCGATCTTCCCCCATTCCTCCAGGACCAATCCATCACCGGGACCCCTGAGCGCCCCGCATCCAACCCGCGTCTGCCCCGGCGCCAGGCCCGGCATCTCCCCGCCGCTGCACCCGTCCCCGGGCCCGACCCATCTCCGGAGACATCCCCAACCTGATGCCGGCACAGGCATCTCCCGCAGCACAAGAATGGGGATCAACCAGATTTCCAAAGGCCCCATGGTCCTCGGATCTGTGTCACCGGCGACATCTGCAGACAACCCGCCTCCCGCCCTCAACGCTCTTCCCGCCAATCGTCCACCGTCATCCGCCGCGCATCCTTCCATCCGGCATGGCCGTCGAAGAACAGTGCATTGAAACCCTCCCCATGACGGCGGGCCGCGACACGGCGGGATCCACTCAGGGTGCGCCCGTTGTTCACGTAGGGAAGATGGGACGGCGCCCAGACATCGTTGAGATCGTCACTGCCCACGATGGAATTCACCGTGAACACCGGGCGCCACGACCCGCTTTCATTGTCGGCCAGATAGATGGTGTCGGACGGGCGATGAACCCGGTTCACGTTGTGCGCCCCGGTCAATTCACTCCCGGTAATGTCCCGGACACTGGTGAACCGCCAGGCGTTGATCACGTAGCACACCACCTGACGTTTGTTCGGATAGCTCGGGCAGGTATACACCTTCACCCGCCCGTACTGGTCCCGCGCAGCACGTCCGCCACCCAGCGCCGGAATGTAGACCTGCCACCAGAACGGAACGTTGCCGCGCGGGATCAACCCCCGGTTGTCATCCGCATACAGCACCATCGCCAGACCCATCTGTTTCAGGTTGTTGAAACAGACCGTCTTCCTAGCCTGCTCCTTCGCCCGCGCCAACGCCGGCAACAGCATCCCGGCGAGGATGGCGATGATGGCGATCACCACCAGCAACTCGATCAATGTGAAGGCTCCCCGGGTTGGACGTTGGAGCCTCATCACATCAGTCCTTCTTCTGCTGCGCTTCCTTCTCCTTCTGCAACCGGTCCACATCGGTGGCCTTGATCACCTCGATCTTGGCCCCCTTCTCCAACTCGGCCTTCGAGGGAACCTTGATGATGTCGCTGGTCACCACCGGTTGACCACCGGCCGGTGCCGCCGCGGCCGGCTTCGCCGCCTTGTCATCGATGCCCACCAACTCGACCTCGAACTGGAGCGTGGAATTGGGCGGGATCCGGGGCGGGCTGCCGTTCGGTCCGTAGGCCAGGCCGGCCGGGATGAAGAACTGGTACTTCGAACCCACCGTCATCAACTGCAATCCCTCGGTCCATCCCTTGATCACCCGGTTCAGACCGAACTTGGCCGGCTCGCCACGGGTGTACGAAGAGTCGAATTCCTTCCCATCCAACAGGGTGCCGCGGTAGTGGCAAACCACCGTGTCTTCCGCCTTCGGCTTCACCTGTCCTTCACCCGCCTTCAACACCTTGTACTGAAGTCCGGATGGCAATGACACCACGCCGTCCTTGGTCCGGTTCGCCGCCAGGAAGTCTTCGCCCTCCTTCAGGTTCTTCGTGGCTTCCGCAGCGCGCTTCTCCTCGTTCTTGCGGCTCACCTCCGCCTGCATCGAGGAAAACACCGCCCGCAATTCATTCGTCGAGAGCTTGGACTTCCCCGTCACCCACTCCTCGAACCCTTTCGCTATCGCCGCGTCCGGGGCGTCATATCCACTCCGACGCACCCGGTTCACCATGTCCTCGGCGATCATCGCGCCCAGGACATATCCGTTGCGCTCGTCGGTATCCTTGAACTTGGCATTGATCTCGGCCGACACCTCGGCAGGTACCGCCGGGGCACCGCCCGGAGCACCGCCCGGGGCCTGTGAAAACACGGGGCTGGCAACTGCCAGTCCCACGGCAAAAAACAATGGCTTCATGTGCATGATTCGATGTCCCGGGGCATCACTCATCCTTGGATTCACCTCACGGGACTTCCTTCGGATTTACCAGCAGCATCCCGGGAAGTCTAGTGTGCTGACCCGGTCCCATTCCCAGCCAACCCCAGATCCCGATACAACGCCTCCTGCACCGCCCGTTGCCTCCGCTGATGCAACGGTTCCCCCGGCATCCCGTTGCAGACCCACGCCGCCGCCAATCCCACGTCCGGATCCACAAACCCACACGAACTCTGGTTCCCACTGTGCCCGAACGTCCGCACCCCCGCATGCGATCCATATCCGTAGGGCATCGGTCGCGCCCCCGGTGGATCGAGGTTCAACAGCAATCCCAACCCGAAATCCACCACCGCCTGGAATGTCCGATCCATCCGCCCCACCCGTTGTCTCCCCGTCACTTCAGCCCACACGGATCGCGGCAACCAATCCGGCGGCGGTTGAAGCAATCCCGCATGGAACCGGCACAGGAACCGTGCCGGCGCCCTCAATCCCGATCCCGGACGACACCTCGAAACCACCACCGGATCCTCCAGCACCGCATCCACGACCACGCCGCTCCGCCCCGATCGATGCATCGGCGACCATCGATCTCCCAACGCCTTCACCTCCCCCGGTGCCAATCCAAACCAACCCTCCCCCAGATCCAGCGGCCCGATCACCTCGTCCCGGATCACCTCGCGAAATCCACGTCCCGTCTCCCGTTGCAGCACCTCGCCCAGGATGAACCACGAGGCGTTCGATTGATACCCGGCGGTCTCGCCCACGGCCCAACCCGATTCCAACTCCGCCGCACACGCCGCGGCCACCGACTCCTCCCACGTGCCCGTCAGCGAAGCGGTGTCCGCCGACCGGAATCCGCCCGTGTGGGTCAACAGATGGCGCAGGGTGATCGATTCCTTGCCTCCCCCACCAAACTCCGGGATCCAGCGGGTCACCAGGTCGTCCCAATGCAGGCGACCGACCGCGACGCGACGCGCCACGGCCAGCGCCGTGATGGGTTTGCCAGCGGAGAGCCAGAGGTTGACCGAGTCGGGGGTCATGGCGACCCCGGCCCGGGCATCGCCCACCGCCCATTCCTCCAGACAACCCCCGTGCCAGACCGCCACCTGCGCTCCGGCATGCAGGCCGTCGGTACAACCGGCGGTCAACACCGCCCGGGTATGGGTCCAGTCGTTCAATCCTCGCTGAACAGGTATTCGAGGTCGTCCTTGCTCAGGTTCGTGGCGAAGCCTTCCTCACCCAACACGTCCTGGATGGTCTGCGACTTGCGCTGCTGCAATTCCCAGATCTTCTCCTCCACCGTGCCCGGCGCGATCAACCGATACGCATTGACCGTCCGGGTCTGGCCAATCCGATGGGACCGGTCGATGGCCTGGGCTTCGACCGCGGGATTCCACCACGGATCGTAGAGCACGACATAGCTGGCGGTGGTGAGGTTGAGGCCGGTGCCGGCCGCGCGCAGCGACAGCAGGAAGACGCAGGGTTCAGTGTCCTGCTGGAAGGCATTGACCACTTCCTGGCGGCCCTTGGTTTCGCCGGTGAGGATGTGGGTGCGGATGCCGCGTTCCTTGCACAGCGCTTCGAGGATGCGGAGCATTTCCACGAACTGGGAAAACAACAGGACCTTGTTTCCCGAGGCCAGCACCGGCTCCAACAGTTCAAACAGGGTCTCGGTCTTGCCCGAGGCGGACGAATTGCCCACCAGACGCGGATGACAACAGATCTGGCGCAGTCGCGTGAGCGCGGCCAGGACGTGCATCTTGGACTTCGCCACACCCTTCTCCTGCAGGGTCTTCATCACCTGCTCACGGCTCCGGCGCAGTTCCGCCAGGTACAACTTGCGCTGTTCCTCATCCAGTTCGCAGTCGCGACGTTCCTCGATCCGTTCCGGCAGATCCTTCGCCACCTGCCGCTTCAAACGTCGCAGCATCAACGGACGCAGCTTGGCACTCAGCCGACGACGCATCGTCCCCGCTTCCCACTCGGGACCTTCCCCCTTGGATTCATAGGTCTCGTTGAACGACGACTGGCTGCCGAGGTAACCCGGCTGGATGAAATCCACGATCGACCACAGATCCAGCAAGCGGTTCTCCAACGGCGTTCCCGTCAATGCCAACCGCTGGTCCGCTTCCAACTCCTTCACCGCCACCGTCACCTGCGCGGTCGGATTCTTGATGAACTGCGCCTCGTCCAGGATCAATGCCCGGAACTGGAACTTGCCCAACTCATCCAGGTCACGTCGCAGGATCGCGTAGTTCGTCACCACGATGTCGTATTCCGGAATCTGCTTCCGGAGGTTGTGTCGCGCCGAACCGGATTGCAGCACGAGCACCTTCAGATGCGGCACGAACTTCTCCGCCTCGCGTTGCCAGTTGTAGAGCACCGATGCCGGACAGATCACCAGGCAGGGCTTCCGATCCTTCTTCGGCGTCGTGTCATGCAGCCAGGTCAACCACGTCAGCGTCTGCAATGTCTTACCCAGACCCATGTCGTCGGCCAGGATCCCACCCAGGCGCAACCGGGTGAGGTTGCAAAGGAAGTTGAAGCCCTCCTTCTGGTACGGCCGCAACTCCGCATGGATCCGTTCCGGCAATTCCGTGTCCGGCACGCCCTGGAAGTTGGTCAGCTTCTCGCGCAACGCCGCCACGGCCTTCTCCGTCCCCAACGCCGCCAACGTCGCCTCGTCCAGTTGCGTCGCATGCAGCAGCGAGGCCTTCTGCGAATCCGGGCTCAACCCTTCCAGGCCAAGCGTCGCCACCGTCTCATGCGCCTTGCGGTTCGCATCGACATCGATCTCCACCCAGCCGCCATCCGGCAATTTCACGAAACGGGTGTTCGCCGCCGCCAACCGCTGCACATCCGCCGACGACAACTTCAACCCTTCGGCCTCCCATTCCGCACTCACCGACAGCCAGTCGATGCCGGAACCCTTCAACACGATCCGCGGACGGACCACACGCCGGTTCAAGAACAGGCGTTGGAAGGGTGGGTTGCCCAGGAATTCCGAATCGGCCGGACGATCCTGCCAGGCAAAAGCCAACTGCGACAAAGCGAGTTCATTGGCATCCAGCACCCACAAGCCCGGCTCCGGTGTGAACCAGTCCGCCCGTTGCAACCACTGGATCGACGGCGTCAACCGCGGGTCTTCCAACAACTCCGGTCGGTTCTCCGTCCCACGCCGTTGCACCACCCGCTGCCACTCGTGCCCGTTCCATTGCCACTCGGATCCGTCCTTCTCGCTGATCGCCAGCAACCGGACCCGGACCACCTCGTCCGCCAACTCAAAGACAAACTGCGGCTTGGCCGAATGCGTTTCGCACAAGGCTCCCCAGTCCGCCGTCTCTGAACCAACCGGACGATTGCGCCTCAACTCCGTCAACAGGCGCTGCGACAATCTCCGCACCGGCACCACCGGCCGCTGCGCCCATGCCCCCAGCAAACGCGGCGGCGGTGCATCCCGCACCACATGAAATTCATTCCCAACCAATACCAGCGGGGGTTCTCCCTGGAAGAACTGGCACTCGGGCAGGGTCCGGCTCCCCCCCTCGGACAACTGCAACACGTGCGTGAAGCTCATCTCTTCTTCGATGGTCTCCAATCGCGGTTGCAACGTCGCAACACGTCCCGCAAACAACAGGTTGTTCGCCGTCCCCTGCAACTCCAGGCGTGATCCCGTCGCAAACTTCGCCAGCCAGGTCAGCAGGTCCGGCCCTTCCAACACCAATGCCTCCCCATCCTTCACCTTCTCCGACCAATTCCCGTGCAACCAGTCGATCACCGCCCAGTCTTCCGCCGGGAACAGTTCCGCCTCGTGCGCCGCTCGCGTCCGCAGGTCACACAGGTCCGACAGGCACCGCTCCTTCTCTCCCGACCGGCTCCTGAACAGGAAGAAATGGACCGCCAACCGCCATTGGTTGATGTCCGACGAATTCCGGACCGGTTCACACACGATCCGCAATGCCGCCCTCGGGGAATCCAGGTGGGTGTGATGCGGCGGGAACAGCCAGTTCTCCAACTCCTCCACAAACCCCGTTTCCTTCTCGGTCTGTTCCACCTCGGCAAAACGCTCGAAGTTCGCGTGCCCGATCAATTCGGTGGGCAATGAACGGTTCGAGCGCAGGAACAACATCGCCACCTCTTCCAACCGCGCCTTTCCCGTCGCCGCCTGGATCCGCGCCCACCAGTCGTGCTGCCCGAAATCCGAGCGCCTCAACGCCAGCTTCTCCAGGTAGTCGTCGAACATCAGGTACGCCCGCTGCGGATCCGCACAGGTCGCCAGCAGCTTCAACACCGCCTCCCGTTCCGCCACCTTCTCCTTCGAGTCGGACAACTCGCGACGCAGGTCCGCGAAGCTGCCGTAGGTGTTGTTGAGCACCTTGTGGTGCGCATCGTACTTGGTGGTGTTCACCACGCGGGGTGCCGCCAACTTGCCGTTTGCCGCGTTCCGAGTTCCTCGAGCCATGTCTGTGTCCTGACGAAATTCCGTCCGATCGTGGGACCGGTACGTCCCTCAACTCTATCACCGACCACGCTCCCGGGGGTCAACAGCAAATAAAATGCACTCCCCAGAGCATTGAATCCCGCCTCGCCTCGCCCAACAATCGCGCCTCCAGTGAATCGCATCGAATCACGCTTCGCCCGTCTCCGCTCCCAACAACGCAAGGGTCTCGTCGTCTACATCGGCGCCGGTGATCCCCACCTCGAAGCCACCCGCCAACTCGCCCTCGAATTCGATCAGGCCGGTGTCGATGTCCTCGAACTCGGTGTCCCCTTCAGCGATCCCCTCGCCGATGGCGTCGTCAACCAGCTCGCCGCCCAACGCGGCCTCGCCTCCGGCACCACCCCGTCTTCCGTCCTCAAGACCGTCGCCGACATCCGACGCGACTCCCAGATCCCCATCGTCCTCTACATCTATTTCAACCTCCTCCATCGCGTCGGCCTCGATCACTTCATCGCCCAGGCCGCCGCCGCCGGTGTCGATGGCCTCCTCATCCTCGATCTGCCCCCGGAGGAAGCCGATGACTACGAGGCCCTCATGCGCAAGGCCGGCATGTGCCCCATCTGGCTCGTCGCTCCCACCACCCCGGATGCCCGCATCGAACGTATCGCACGCCGCGCCCAGGGCTTCATCTACTACGTCTCCCGCGAAGGCGTCACCGGCATGCAATCCACCGTCAGCACTTCCATCGGCGACATGACCCAGCGCATCCGTCAGCATTCCCAACTCCCCATCGCCGTCGGCTTCGGCATCTCCAATCCCGATCAGGCCCGCGAGGTCGCCACCCACGCCGACGCCATCGTCGTCGGCTCCGCCATCGTCAACCGCATCGCCCAACTCGGCTCCGATCCCACCCTCGCCGCCCAGGTCGGCGCCTTCGTCCGCTCCCTCGCCGATGCCGTCCGTTCCGCCTCGGCTTCCCCGGCCTGATCCCGATCCCATTTCACCTCCAAACCCTCCCCCCTCCCCTCACCCCATGCCCAGCGCCAAGCCATCCTCGAAGTCCCCGGCCAAACCCCAACGCTATGTCATCATCATGGCCGGTGGCCGTGGCGAACGTTTCTGGCCCGTTTCCCGCGAGAAGACCCCCAAGCAACTCATCCGCCTCCTCGGTGACCGCTCCTTCCTCCAGCAGGCCGTCGACCGCGTCCGTCCCGTCGTTCCCGCGTCCCACATCCTCGTCATCACCAGCGCCGCCCAGGCCGACGAAGTCCGCCGTCAACTCCCCGAACTCCCCGCCCGCAACATCGTCGCCGAACCCGTCGGTCGCGACACCTGCGCCGCCGTCGCCCTCGGTGCCGCCATCGTCGGCGCCCGTTCACCCGATGCCGTCATGGCCGTCCTTCCAGCCGATCACGTCATCCCCGAGCCCGCCCGTTTCCAACAGGTGCTCTCCGATGCCCTCGACCTCGCCACCGCACAACCCGTCGTGGTCACCATTGGCATCCAACCCAACGAACCCGCCACCGGCTACGGCTACATCCACACCGGCAAACGCATCGCCGACCTCACCTGCCCCACCGCCTTCTTCAACGCCCGCAAGTTCGTCGAGAAACCCTCGCTCGAACGCGCCATCGAGTATCTCGCCACCGGCAATTACCGATGGAACGCCGGCATGTTCGTCTGGTCCTTCAAAACCATTTCACAAGGTCTCCAAACCCATCAGCCCGACATGCATGCCGCGTGTCTCCGATGGCTCCAGGCCGCCGCCACCAGCCCCGCCGCCCTCCGCAAGATCCTCGCCGCCGAATACCCCGAAATCCGCAAGGTCAGCATCGACTACGCCCTCCTGGAAAAGGCCACCAACGTCGTCGTCGCCGACGGTTCCTTCGCCTGGGATGACCTCGGCGCCTGGCCCGCGCTCGCCCGCCATGTCCCCCACGACGAAGCCGGCAACGCCGCCGTCGGCGACCTGGTCCAGGTCGATGCCGCCAACAACATTGTCTACGACGGCCGCACCCAGAACCGTTCCCTCATCACCCTCGTCGGCGTCCAGGACAGCATCATCGTCTTGACCGACGACGCCGTCCTCGTCGCCGCCCGATCCGAAGCCCAGAAGATCAAGGACCTCGTCCGCAAACTCGCCCTCGACCCAATCCATCAGCGCCTGGTTTAAGCGGGATCCAAGCGGTCGGAAGGGGAAGCGCGACCGCCCAGAAACTCGACGATCATGCAAATTAGAGTTACTGACTCTAATTTGCTAAACCCTTGGTGAATAACGAATTGGCCACTCATGGGCACCCCAGGGCCGCTGGTTTTACAAGTGTCGTGGGTATTGGAAACGGTCATCGGATCACCCACGAAAATAAGCCCACCCAACATCCCCACCCCATTTCATCGGCTCCCCATCTGCGTAATCTGCGTAATCTGCGGCCAACCAGCGCGGTGCTTTTTTCCTGAATCGGCGGTTGTCCAATCCGACCTCTGAAATCAGTCCTCTTTCCCACCGTCCCGGTCGTGGCAGATCTGGTCGATCACCACCGCGGACGCCAGGATCAGGACGTCGTCTTCCCCGTCAACGACGTCGACCCCGTAGGTGTCCCGCAGCGTAAACCATTTCTTCGACACCTCCGCCACCGTCCTGCCCTGGCGTCGGAAGGTGTACTCGTGATCCAGGAAGGAACCCTGCGCCTCGTAATCGTCCGGGCCCTCCACATCCACGGTGAACCGGCAGCGGAACAGGTTGAACAGGTCCTTGCGCACCACCGCCGCCCGACGGCCGTCCCGATGGATCTCATACGACTTGCGCAATGAAAGGACCTGTTCCCGGATGAAGGCCAGTTCACGGCCCGACATGTCCTCGAATGACAACTTTTCCCTCAGCAACGTGAACGCACGGCCATCCACCTGGTACCGGTCCTTGCCAAACGCATCCTGGATTCTGAAGTCGTCCCCCAGGCACAGCAGCTTTTCTCGGATCAGGTATTTCATGCTCTCTCGACTCTATCGACTCCGACAAAACTCCTCCGCCAGTTCCCGTCCCAACACCTCGGCTTCCCGCAAGGGCCTGCGGGCTTCGCCATGCCACCAGCATTCACCCGTCAACACCGAGGCACGCAGGTGCAGAAGATGACCCACCACCCGCGCATACCCAGCGATCGGGCTCTGACAGCCCCCACCCACTCCGCGCAGGAAGGCCCGCTCCGCGATCACCGCTTTCTCCGTATTTCCATGGGTCAGGATCCGGGCCAACTCCCGCGCATCGCTGTTGTCCGAACGGATCTCCAATCCCACCGCCCCCTGCCCCACCGCGGGCAACAGTTCCTCCGGCTCAATCAATACCCCGAACAATCCCTCCGGAGGCGCCTCGTTCCCGTGCCCGGGCGGCAACACCGGATCCAGAACCAATCGTCCCCGCGGTCCCAGAAACATCCCCAACCGCACCAGGCCCGCCGCCGCCAGCATCGTGGCATCAAAGGCCGCATCCTCCGTCACCTTCGCCAACCGCGTCCCCACATTCCCCCGGATCGGCACCACCCCAAGGTCGGGTCGCCGCAATCGCAGCAACGCCGCACGTCGCGTGCTGCTCGTCGCAATCACCGCCCCCTCCGGCAGCCGGTCCAACCGCAGGCCCGGACCAAACCCCCGCAGCAGCCGTGTTCCCGGTGACCACTCCGCCAGCGGCGGACGCTTCGCCACCGCTTCCGCATCCCGATAAACCAACACCTCCCGGGCATCCGCACGCGCCAACACCCCGGCCAACTCCATTCCCTCCGGCAATTCAGTCGGCAGATCCTTGAGACTGTGGACCGCGATGTCGCCCCCGCCCGATGCCAGTTCCACCTCCAGTTCCTTGGTGAAAAGTCCCTTGGGCAATGTGCCCTCGGCATTGGCCATCGACGCCGTCTGCAAGTGATCCCCCGTGGTCCGCACCACCTTCACCTCCACCTTGCGGTCCGGCAGCACCTGCCTGGCCATGGCCACCACCGCGTTGGCCTGCGCCAACGCCAATGCCGAACCGCGGGTGACAATGATCAGGGGACGTTTCGTATCTTGCATGGATGGAATCAGGGGACGGTCGGACGTGGTTTGGACGTGGTTTGGAATGGGGACAGGCTCATTGGTTTCAACCCGGACCCGCCGCCGCAGGGCGGATGACCGGGGTCCCCGTCGTCGTTCCGTCCGGGATCAGGGACGCGACCCGCGTGCGGATGATGGCTTCGCATCGGGCCACTTCCTCACGACGTTGCCTCCCATACTCCTCTGCCACCGCCTGGAGATGATCCACGTTATACAGGAAGACATCGTTCAGCTTCTCGACTTCCGGATCGATGTCCCGGGGAACCGCAAGATCAATGAGGAGCAAGGCACGCGAAGGACGCGACCTGAGCAGTTGCTCCAACCGGGCCCGGTCCAGCACGTGGTGGGGGGCGCTGGTGCTGCTGATGACGATGTCCACCCGATGAAACTCGTGATCCCAGTCTTCGAAACGGATCGCTCTTCCGCCGAGTTCAGCGGCGAGGGCAGTAGCCCTTTCGATGGAACGATTCGACACCAGCAGACTCCGGGCGCCCCGGCTCAACAACGCTCTCGCGGTCTTCTCACTGGTGTCGCCCGCACCGATCACCATCACTTCCCGATGCCGGAGATCGTCGAAGATCTTCTCGGCCAGTTCGACGGCCACGGAGGCGACCGAGGTATTGCCGCGCTGGATCTGGGTTTCGGTCCGGAGCTGTTTCCCCATGCTGAAGGCCTTCTGGAAAGCCTGGTTCAGTACCTTCCCCGTGTGACCGGCCTTCAACGCCATGTCGTAGCTCTTCTTCAACTGCCCAAGGATCTCCGTCTCGCCCAACACCAGGGAATCCAGTCCGCCCGCCACCCGGAAAAGATGCTCCAGGCAACCCCTCCCCAGATGCGTGTAACTCACCGGCTCCAGGGGACCGGGAAAGCGCCGGTCCTGGACCAGGAATTCCCTCAACCGGGCCGCCACCGTCCGTAGGTCACCCTCCGCCGCCGCATACAATTCCACCCGGTTGCACGTCGACAACAACACCGCCTCCCGGACCAATCCCGCACCCCGGATCACCGACAACACCGTCGGTACCGCGGATTCCTGATAGGCGAAGGCCTCCCGCACCTCAACCGGTGCCGTGCGATGATTCAGTCCGACAACGACGAGTGACATGTCAGCGTGTTTCCACCAACCCGACCGATTGTCCCCCCGCCGCCCCGGCTCCCGTACCGGGCTGCTGATGCAGCCCGGAGAGCAGGTAGATTCCCCAGAAGGTCAGCAGCACAAATGCAAACCCTCCCACCGCGCCCACCGCCAACCGCCGACCCCGCTGATCAAATCGCCACCGCGCCACCACCAACCCAAGATAGATCAACCAGGTGAACGCTGAGTACAGCACGTACGGATCCGTACTCAGATAACTTCCCCGGGCCGCCTTCAGATAGAGCACTCCCGTCGTCAATCCTGCCGTCAACAACGCCACGCCAGCTGCCAGGCTCCCGCCCGTCACCGCTTCCACCCGGGAAATCGGCGGCAACAAACTCGCCATCGCCCGTGCCTTGTTGTGCTTCAGATCGTGGTCTTCCAGCAGGTACATCCCCCCGGTCAACGCCCCCAGACCAAACGCCCCGTAAGCCAGCAGGATCAGGGTCGCATGCAGGCTCTGCCAACCCGCCACCAACCGTGTCCCATCGCCAGGTGCATCCAGTGCCGGCATCAGCGCAAACACCCCCACCCCCATCAACAACGGCGCCACAAACGCACCCAGGAACCGCAGGCGCCTCAACGAACCCACCACCAGGTATGCCCCCGCAATCGTCCACAACAGGAAGGTCGTCGCCTCGTACAAATTGCGGATCGGACACCGCGACAGGCTCAATCCCCGCTCCACCAAAGCCCAGGTGTGCAACGCGAATCCCACCGCCATCAACCCGTACAATGCCCCGTCATCCCGCTTGAACCCGCGTCGCCACGCCAATGCCGCGAACAGGGTCGCCACCCCATAAAAGAGGACGGCACCCAGAAACAGGCGACGATCGGTGAACGCTTCCACGGATCTCAGACTAGCCGATGGCTCTC
Source organism: Verrucomicrobia bacterium UBA6176 (assembly GCA_002422905.1). Lineage (GTDB taxonomy): Bacteria > Verrucomicrobiota > Verrucomicrobiia > Limisphaerales > UBA9464 > UBA6176. Next base: position 58,717 of record DITU01000152.1, on the reverse strand, counting down.
CATCAGTTCAATGCAGGTGCACCGGCGACACAAAATACATCCGTCCCTGCGGCAGCCGCGTCGGGATCCCCATCCCCAGATCCACCCGGACCGTCCGCGCCTCCGCATCCGTCTTTCCCAACAACCGGAACAGGCTCCCGAAACTCAACGGCGGATCATAGGAAACCAGCTTCGCCTCCTCGATCCCCGCCAACTTCATCGCACGACCCACCGCCGTCTCGAAATTGCCCAACTCATCCACCAACCCCTTCTCCAGTGCCGCCCGTCCCGAAAGGATCCGTCCGTCCGCCATGGTCTCCCAGTCCTGCGCCAGTACCGTTCCCTCTCCCGCATTCCGTTCCGCCGCCCGTTTGCGACCCGCTTCGATCACCTTTTTGAACCGCGCAAAACTCTCATCGATCATCGACTGCATGATCTCCCGTTCCTCCGGCAATTCCTCTCCCGGCGCCTTCTCCCCACTCATCATGTCCTTCAATTTCCCACTCTTCGTGATCGCCGGCTTCACCCCCACCTTGTCCATCAATCCCCGATAATTGTAGCTGTGGAAAATCACGCCGATCGATCCCGTCATCGTCAACTCGTTCGCCACAATCCACTGGCACGGCGCACTCACATAATATCCGCCCGACGCCGCCAACGATCCCATCGACACCACCACCGGGATCTCCGGGTGATCCTCCTGAAAATCCCAAAGCCGATTGTAGATCTCGTCACTGGCCAGGACTTCGCCCCCCGGTGAATCCACCTTCAGGATCACCGCCTTCACCCGGTCATCCGCCGCCACCCGTTCCAACTGGTGCCCGATCAATTCGACCAACGTCCGTCCCTCCCCGTCGATCGGCGCTCCCAGGATCACTCCCTCGACATTCAGCACCGCAATCTTCTCCCGCGCCTCGCTCGGGCGGATCAGCACCTCCGTCAATCCCGATGCTCCCGGTGAACCCGCGCCAAGTCCCGTTCCCTCCCCGGCACCCCACAACAACCCCACCAACCCCAACCCACCAAGAATCAACATCAGCAGCAACGCCACCAACACTCCCACCAATCCACGCCCCCAGCCGGATGCCTTCTTCGGCCGCATCATCTGAGGCGGTTGCGGCGGCCACGGCGGGGGACGGACGGGAGGCACTTCCATCCCCGAAGACTACTCGGACCTTCTCCTGACATCAACCCACCGCCCCGAACTGGAGCGGCGACGTTCGTTCGCCGGTGATATGTGGAAGGGAGAAGACGCTCCAGTTCGATCCGGATGGGTATTTCGGCCCCACCTTCACCTTCGTCCCTTGGTCCCTTTGCTGTTCATCCACCCGACGATCCGGGCATTCCAGCCGCCCTTCAACCCGTCCCGCCTCCCGCCCCACCACCCCGCGGCGCCATCGCCCGCAATCGCGCGGCGTCCGGATGCGCCTTGTAGAAATCGTCGAGGGGAAAACATCCACTCACCAACCCGTTGCGCGGACCCGTCGTGCACTCGCTGAACGTCCGGCAGATCCGACGTCGTTGCAGGCCCTGTCCGGCCAGCAGGTCATGGGTCAGGTCCGGATAACTGAGCACCGAACGTCCCAGTCCAATGCAATCGACACGCCCTCCGGCAACCTGGGCTTCGGCCACCGCCGGCAACCATTCCTGAAGGTAACTGTAGGCGGAACCCACCAGCACCAACTCCGGCATCGCCTCCTTCACCCGCGCCACCGCCTCGATCTGTCGCGCCACACCCAACAACGGGTCTTCCGGAGGCAGATATCCGTCGCTCGGCGGTACCATCGCCGGCCTTTGCAGATGCGGATTGTAATAGGGACTCGCCGCCGTCAGGCAGACCAACCGGATCCCCAGATCCCGGACCATCCCCAGAAACCGCAGCGGCTCCTCCCACGCGATCCGCGACGGTTCATCCGGATCCCCGCCAAACGCATGCCGATAAGGTCCGGCCCACGGAACCGGCTCGCCACAACCATCCGCACCCTTCTGATACGGCAATTGATCGAACAGGCTCAGCCTGACCCCGATCTCCAGACCCGGCGCATCCCGTCGGATCCCCTCCACGATCTCCGTCAGGAACCGCGCCCGGTTCCCCAAGCTTCCCCCATAGCGGCCGGGCCGATCCACGGCACTCAACAGCTCATGCCCCAGGTAGCCGTGACAGTGCTTCACATCGACGAAATCAAAGCCCGCCCGTTGTGCCCGCACCGCAGCGGCCACGAAATCCCCGACCAGATCTCCCAACTCGCCATCGCTCAACACCGCCTCGTCGCTCGTCACCCCGGCCCGGGCATCCAGGATCGGATGTCGATAGGCGATCCGCGGCTCAAGGCGCTTGGGATCGTTGGGGCGCGCCCATCGACCGCTATGGGTGAGCTGCAAACCGACACACAGATCATCGGTCGATCCCCGGCGCGCATGGGCCCCGACCAGCTCCCCCCGCAATCCCGCCAACCCGGCTTCATGCGCATCGCCGAGCATCAACTGTCGCGGATTGGCCCGGCCATCCTGTCGGACCGCCACCGCCTCTCCCCCCCAGATCAGCTTCGCCCCGCTTTCACCGAAGCGTTGCCAGCGACGTCGCACCAGGTCCGTGACATGACCGTCCGGGGTGCCATCCCAACCTTCCATCGGGAGGATGGCCAAACGGTTTCCCAACCGTTTCGGCAGCCCGACTCCGGCGGGGATCGACTGCCCCAGATGCGACCAGGGCGGCCCGTCATTCACCGGCAACGAAAGGCCCAGCGCAGCAAGGCGACCGCGGAACTCTTCGACGGTTTTGAAGGAGGCGACCTTGGGAAAGTTCATGGGGGAATCGTGGATGGAAATCGGATCAACAGGCAGCGGCTGCAACCAGGCTGTCGAGCTTGCCGGCCATCCGCTCCAACAACGCCAGATCCGATTCCGGACGCCGGGCTGCGGATGGATGGGTGGCGGAAGTGCGGATCTTCCCACGCAGGTGAAGGAACTGGGCGCAGGTGTGTTTGTAGGCCGGAACAGGATCGCGGAACGCCAGCATGCCGAGGTACTGGAGCCAGTCGTTCAACTCATGAAATCGGGCATCGCCCGCCGCCCACATCCGGTCCCGTGCCGCAAACGCCTCGACATGAAATGCCGAGAGCCCCAGCAGGTAATCACTGCCCCACATCACCATGTCGATGGCGAGATCGTTGCCGGTGTGGACCCGGAAACCGGGCCGTCGCGCATCGCGCACCGCCAACCGTTGCCACTCCAGTTCCCGCGACAACGAACTGTGCTTGGCCCCTGTCATCTCCGGGATGTCCAGCAACGCTTCAAACGTCGCCAGATCCCAGATCCGACCGAACGGAACAAACATCTCGCCCAGTTCAAACCCAAGGAACTCCGGAATCTCCGCCGCCACATTCCTGAACAACTGCACCAACGCCGGACCCGGAATCGACTGGGTCGATGTGCACGGAAAAAGAATGGGAACTCCGCCCGCCTCCGTGATCGCCCGGGCTTCCCGCAGGTAATGACCCAGCGGATCCCCGTCCAGACCTTCAATGAACGCCCCGGCTATGAACCGGCGACCCCGGGACTTCTGCCGGGTCAATTCAAGGATCTCCCGGCGTTGTTCCGGTCTCAGGAGATTGGTGTAGCCGGTGTCCATGTTCACCGCTGGGGTCAACCCCGCGGACCAGGTGTCTTCCAGCAATCCCACATACGAATCCAGGTCCGGATCGCCATCCCCCCCAAACGGCAGGAGCACGGCGGAGTTTCCCTCGATCTTCCGAAGCGGAACGGTGGGCGGCAGGTTCATGACAGCTTCATGTGGGATTCTTTTGCCTTCAGCAATCCTGCGTCGTTACAGCTCAGGATCGGAGTTCCCCTTGCCGATGGGCCACACGAGGTAGACCACACCGCCGACTGCACTCCACACGAGATTGGCGGTGTACCCCAGCAGGGCCAGCGCCAGCGCTTCACCCGGCCGCGCCCCGGGAAAGACATCGATGGCCAGAAGTGAAACAAAGAGATGTTCCCTCACTCCCAATCCACTGGGAGTGATGGGCAGGGCCGCCACGCACACCACCGCCGGCACCACAAACCACAGGACCCGGGCCGGCACCTCCAACTCCAACCCCGTCGCCAGGACCTGAAAGGTTCCGACAATGGAAAGATTGATCAGGAAGGAATAGAAGGCCGCCCACGCGAGGTAACGTCGGTGTCGCCCGAACAACCGGCAGGCTTCCAATGCCCGGGCCAGACTCTCACCCCGCGGCAGGCGCCTCACCATCCGACCCACCATCGAGTCGGCGGAAAAGAGTCGGGTGTAGAAAGCCACCCCCACCCCGACCGCCGCCACCAGGGCCATGCCTCCCACCAACCAAGCCACTGCCTGGTAACGCCGATACACCCCAAACAAGCCCACCCCGGGCGATGCCTCCCACGCGATCGGGATCATCACCGCCGCAAACAGCAACAGCGCCAGGGTCCCCAGCAACCGGTCCACCACCACCGTCAACGCCGCCTCGGCACGCTTGTGTCGGGTCCACCGCGCCGCACACCACGCCTTCACCACGTCCCCACCGGTTGATCCCAACAGGAAGGCATTGAAGAAGTGCGCCACAAACGAAACCCGCGTCACTTCCAGCACCGACAGGTTCAATCCCTGAACCTGCAACGCACGGCGCCATCGCAATCCCCCCAGCACCACTGGCAATCCACACAGCCCCAGCGCCAGTGCCAGGTTGCCAGCCTCAAGACCCTTTATTGTCCGCCAGAGCTCCACCGGACCCCGTGACCAAGCCAGTTGACGCTGCTCCCATCGGCTCAACGCATCCCAACTCCCACCGGTGATCGTCAGGTGCAGCTGCGCCTCGTTGCAGAAGATGATGTGCAGGATCATCCCCATCAGGAGTCCCGCCACCCCCAACCGGATCCAGGCCGACGCCCGGCCGCCCGACCGCGTCGATCCCTCCCCTCTACCCGGCGCATTGCTCACTCAGGCCCCCACACCGAGCGGAGGAATTCGTATCCCGTGCGCACGTCCTCCACCGGCACCCCCGGATTCAATTCCAACACCTTGATGTGATCCGGACGGACAAAGGGCGCCAACGCCTTGAAATCAATCATCCCGGATCCCGGCGGACAATGGTCCGTACCCGGCGGAATAACGTCGTGGACGTGAAACCCCGCCAGACGCGGCGCCAACGTCTCCACATGCATCGAATGTTGGGCGATGAAACCCAGGTTCTCCTTGATCTGCGCATGCCCGCAGTCGTGCCAGTAACGGACGTTCTCCGGCATTTCCTCCAGGAAGAACGGAAGGTCGTGATCGAACGGAATCTCCTCCACCGCCTCCCGGTTCTCGATGCCCAACAACAACCCCTTCGATCCCGCCACCTCCGCCAGTTCCCGGATCAGGTCGGCCGCATGCCTCATCGCCGGTGCCTTGCGTTTCTCACGACGGGCTTCGATCTCCGCCATCAACTTCTGGTACTTCGGCGTCTCGCGCTGCCCCGCCTCAACCAACTGCTCCAGCTTCTCGGTGTAGTCCGTCGACCCAAACAAACCGCTCAGATCGGCCGCACCGGTGTGGAGCACCACCAACCGCGCCCGCACGCGCTCGGCCATCTCGAACGTCTTCAGCGTATGTTTGCGAGCGCTTTCCCGCTCACGCCGGTCTTCCGAACTGAACTTGAACAGGTTCGGCGCCGCATAATTGATGCCCATCGGCAACGGACAGAAATTGTGGAGCGTCGAAATCAGGATCTCCCCCGCCTCAACCGCCTCAAGGATCCCCGGTACCAGGCTCAACCGGATTCCATGGCTGAGCTCGGCATGGGTGAATCCCAGATCCCGGATCTCGCGCAACATCTCGCGACCTTCGGTGTGTCGCGACGAATTCCAACAGGTCGACAATGAGTACATGAAATGGAAAGGGGGCTGGCGCCCCCACAAGGAGAACATCCAGCCCCGCTCGAATCAACCGTGCAGCCCATGCGAATCTTCCCGGGCCCTCACGTCAGGATCCATGATCGGATCCTGCACCGCATACCGACGTCCAGAATCAGACGTCCGCGTATCGGGCAGACAACATGGCGTTGAATTTCGCCACTTTCATCTGGCGACGACGCTTCTCGCTGGGCTTCTCGAAATGCCGGTGGTTACGGACCTCTTTCAGGGTGCCTTCGCGGTCCACCTTCTTCTTCAGCCGGCGCAATGCCCGATCCACGGGCTCGCCCTTCTTCAGTTTGACCTCGCTCACTTCACGTTCACATCCTTTCGCCACATCCGGTCGGGCTCCGCTTCCTCACGGTGCCCGCTCCAGGTCCCTCCCAGCCTTGCCGGTCGGGGATCCGTCAGACGCATCCAACGGAGCCGCTTGGAATACTTGAATCCCAGCGAGTTGCAAGGCGGGATTTCCTGCAATTGAACCCACCAGAAAAAACGCGGCAGTGCCCGCCCCCATCGGGCGGACACTGCCGCAGCGTGAATCCTGTGAAATCCCCGCCCATCCCCTCAAACCTGCTTCGGGAAATCAGGCCGGCAGACCCCTCGGAACAGTCAGATCAGGCCCAGATCAAGCCTTCAAGACCGCCTGATGGAACTCGTTCCAGTCGTCGAGGTTGTTCAGGTTGATGGCGTCCGGAAGGATCGAACCATCGTCCGGAAGATTGTTGGCGGTCAGGATGCCCTTGCGCACTTCCTCGGTGTGGATATAGCCGGCGATGGAGAGGTTGAGCGCATGGATGTTGGCGCGGGACAGGTTGATGCCCGGTTGGCGCTTGATCCAGGCCTCGAACTGCGGATAGGTCGGCTTGGTCTCGGCAAGAAACTTCTTAACCTCATCCGCATTCAGGCCCAGACCGGTGATGACCATGCTGTCATAGCCTTGGCCAATGCCCGGATAACCGGTGGCCAACTTGCCGGCAGCCTCCAGGGAGGCCTTCAGCCAGAGCCGGGGGAGGTGCAGAACGCCGAGGGGACCGGCAACGCCGGAACTGATTAGGGGAACGTAGGTGGTGCTCATGAATTCCGAAAACGGTCACGACAGCCTAGGTAACCCATGCCCCGGGGGTCAAAGCGTTTTACGGGTCCTCAGCCAAACACGTGCCTCCCGAAGTTGTTGGGGCGGGAACAGGGAGATGGCGGGTACCAACCCATCGGCACACGACGTGGGACCCCGCGTCATCGTACTCGTACTCGCCTACCACCTCGGGATGCGCCAGCCAAACGGACTCCGACTCCACCACCGCCGCTTGCGGTGCCCCCGCCGATTACGGTGCCAGCATCAACAGGTAGCGCTCCAGTCGGGCCACCACTTCCCGCGCCCGCCTCTCCTTGTAGATCAGGTGCAGGTTTGAGATCAGCCGATGCAGGATCCGACGCGAACTGATGGGCTGCAGCACCGTGTCCTCGTAATCCACCGCGAACTGCTTCAACCGCCTCAGGCAATCGATCCGCGACAGCAGTTGTCCCCCATGAAACGCATCAATGTAATGCTCTTCCCGCGGAGTCTGATAACGGCACAGGAAATGCCCCGGCATGCCGATCCCCGCCACGGGAAGCATCAGGCGCCGGCAAACCAGCAGGTAAACCGTGCACAACGAGATCGGTATCCCCACCCGCCGGTCCATGACCAGGTTCAGATAACTGTTCGACGGGTCGTAGTACTGCTTCTCGTTCCCCTTGAAACCCAACTCGACGAACAGGAACCGGTTGATCCGCTCCAGCATCGCCGCCCCGGTCTTCGACTCCGCCATCCCGTCCCCCAACCGCAACGCCCACTCATCCAACTGCGCCCGGTAAGCCGCCACCGGTGCGTCGGGAAACTGCGTTCGGGTGAACAACCATACCCCCTCCTCCAGATCCAGATTCTCCCCCTGCGTCCCCAGAAAATGAACCAACGCCCGGTCCGCCTCACATGCCCCAAAATGATCCAGAACCTCCCGCACCCGCCGCCGGATGGCCGGATCATCATGCAATCGGTGATCCGACAACCAACGCACCGTCCCTTCCCCCTCCGCAATCAGACGGCTCCGGATCTGCCCGGACACCCCCGGATCGTCGTCCGCCAGCAAGGTCAACAGGGCCGCCTGACGGGCGGGACTGGGGGGATCCGCATGCTGCATGCTGTCCGTCGGATTCATGGAGCCGATTTCCAAGGGTGGGAAGGGTGGAGGAATGGTCTGCAGGAAAATTTCTTCGCGCGTGAACTGACCGTCGCCGACGACTCACCTCACCTTCCATTCAATCCGATTCCTTACACCTCCAACCCAACCCCATGACCATCCGCCGGATCACGGTTTGGACGGCTTCCGGATTGCCGGTTTCATCCGCCAACCGCACCGTAACGCCGGATGGCGCTGGTGAGGATATTGATCGACGGATACAGCCTGCTGCATGCCTGGCCAGCGCTGGCTCCCGGACTGGCACGGCATTCTGCCGCGGCTCGCGACACGCTCCTGACCCGGTTGACCCATTATCAGGATTCAACCGGAGTTCCCCTGACCCTCTTCTTCGACGGCCAGGGAGCTCCCTCCGGAACACCCAAGGCATTCTCCACTCCCAAGGTCGAGGTCCTCTACTCCCGGCGCGGCCAGACCGCCGACGACCTGATCGAGCGGGTCGTCTACCGACTGCTTCCCTACGGCGAAGTCCTGGTCATCACCAATGACCACGCCGAACGTGATACCGTCATCGGACTCGGCGGCCATGCCCAGAGTTGCGAAGGATTCATCTGCACCGTCGAGGCCACCCTCGGTGAATTCGAATCCGATCTCGCCACCATCAATCGCCGGGAACGGGACCGGTTCCGTCGGAGCTGATCCCTCAAGTTCGCTCCACTGCCTCTCCATCGGTGTCATCTGCGAAATCGGCGGCTGATCCCACTCCGGCATTCTCAATCACCCCTTCCGGAACAGCGCGACATGCGGCTCGGGCGTCTCCAACTGCCAACCCATCCGGCCCGCGATCCACATCAATGTCTCCAGTCGGTAAAAGGCGATATGCGTCGGATCCCGCTGATATCCCCAACCCGCAAACGCCTCGTCCCGCAACAACATCTGGGTCATCACCGCCAACCATCCGCCCGGACGCAACAGTCCATCCAATCGCCTGAATTCACCCCCCGGCTCAGCAAAATGCTCCGCCGTCTCCGTGCACGTCACGAAGTCATACTTCTCCCCCAACACCCCCGTGTCCGGCGCAAACACCGGATCATAGATCCGCATCCGATATCCCCGCTCCTCCAAAATCACCGACAACGTCGGGCCTGGCCCGCTCCCATAATCCAGTCCCGTCGCGCCAACCGGTATCCGCGACGGCAGATGCCGGGCCAATCGGTCCAGGAACTCCCGGTAGCCGGTGTCGCCCGGATCATTCCGATGCAGCCGGTAGACGGCCTCGGCTTCGGCATGCGTCAGGTGTCCTTCCGGCGGGACAAACGTCAGGAGGCAACGACCGCAACGGCCATAGCTCCGAAGTGCGTTGCTGTGAAACAACGCCGTCTCGCCCGATCCACACAACGGACAAATCCAACCCACGCCTTCCACCACGCGAGTTACGCCTTTCCCACCTCGCCTGACGAGGCCCCTTTCCTTTCCCGGGCGACCAACCGGGTGGGCAGCACGATCCACCCTGTGACGGCATCGCGTGGTGTGGTAGTTGAGGGAGAACGAATCTTGGCCTCCATGAACGCATCCCTTCCTGAACCATCGCCGGCAACGGGCTTGTCCCGTTTCCAATCCGTGATCCTCGGCACGCTGGCCTTCACCGCGGTCAGCACCCTGGCGTTCGCCGTGTGGGCTTTTGGCGGCAACTGGTTCCGCGGACGCGGCGGTGAACCCGCCATGTACGCCGTCATCGCCGTGGTGTTCATGGGATTGACCGGCGCCTTCCTGCATCCCCTGCTGACCGGATCCCGTCGGTGGCTCCGATTCTACGGCGTCTTCGTCCCCGCATTCCTGGTCTATGCCGTCATCTGGTCCGGATTCTGGTTCTGGCTGGGAAGCGGCGCCGGCGAATGGCTGGGTGCCCTCGTCGGCAGCGCGGCCTTCATCGGAATCAGCGCCTGGCGTCTCGGCCAATGGAACTCAGTGCTCCTCGCCGGCATTGTCTTCTTCGTCACCCACACCACCGGCTATTTCGCCGGAGGCAAGACCATGGCCCATTTCATCGGCATCGGCCGCACCGAACCCGCCAGGTCCACCGCCCGCGACCGTTGGTTCCTGATGGCCAAGCTCTCCTGGGGAATCGCTTACGGCCTCGGGTTCGGTGCCGGTCTCGGCTACGCCTATTACTCCCTCCAGACCCGCCGTTCCATCATTCAACCCGCCGGAACCAACCCCTCCAACGGTCCCCACGACATCGCCAGATAAATCCGGTCGCCCGTCCGCCACGCAGCGGATCGCCATGGCCCGGTCTGCATCCCGCTTGGATCCCCATCCGGCGTCAACGGGCCGGTCAAAGCCGTGGCCGACACCGAGAACACGTGGACCACCGAGCCATTCCCCTCCGGTTGGACACAGATCAGGGCGATGTCCTGACCCTGCCAACGGAACCGGCGACAGCCATAGGTCGGCAACCCACTGAGGGTCGCCGGCAACTCCAACCGCATGCCATCGGTTGCCTCCGCCAAGGCCTTCACCAGGTCGCCCGCCACCGGTGCCTTGAGATCAAAGGCATGATCCCACTCCACTTCCAGGAACCGGATCATGTCCGCGCGGAACCGCTCCAGGTCCGTGAGGGACCGGACCAGAGGCGTCGGTGTGTCCCGATTCCAGTACCAGGCCAGTCCGCCCCCGGTGAACGCGACCGCCAGGCCCGCCGCCCAGGCAAGCACGATACGCCGGCGCGATACCGCCGGAAGCGAGGCTCGTTCCCCCGCCAGGATCCGGGCCCGCAGATCCGCCGGTGGCTGAATCCCGGCAATCCGGGCAGCAACCACCCGATCCATGGCCTGTTGTCGCGCCCATTCAGCGCCCAACACGGGATCAGCCTCAGCCACCCGCAACGCCTCCCGCACATCCGCATCGGGATGCTCCAGGTCAGCCCGGGTGCAGGCGTTCAGGATGAAACGGGCTTCATCAACGTTCATGACATCTGGGATCGGATCGGTTTCACCTGCGGCATCGGTATTACCTTCGAGTCATTCCGGTGAAGGGCGTCCTGCAACAGCAGACGCAACTGCGCTTTCCCCCGCGAGATGCGGGACATGACGGTTCCGACCGGCAATTCCAGTGCCACGGCAATCTCCCGGTACGCCATGTCCTCCAGATAAAAGAGCAGAAGCGGCACCCGGTAATTCAACTCAACCCGGTGGAGCGTCTCCATCACCAGCGCGGAATCCATCGCATCCATCATCCCCGGTTCAATCATCGGCAGACTCGCCTCCGCGGAATCCAGGTCATCCTGTGGAAACCGGCGTTCGCGCCGGTTCAGCGCCAGGAACTCCCGATGCAACGTGGTGAACAGCCAGGAACGGACCTTGGTGACATCCCGCAACTGATGCCCCTTGGTCGCCCACAGGAAATAAGTCTCCTGGGTCAGGTCCGCCGCCACGTGTTCACTCCCCGACAACCCCAAGGCAAACCGGTACAGCGCCCCATGATGGAGATCCACCAACTCCTGCATGTCCGGCGCCGCCACAATTCCAAGAGGCTGGAGCACCCCGAATATTCCGGGAATATTTATTCACGTCCTTCCTCCCAGAACCATGGGCCCATTCCAAAATCGCCGGTTCGCAATGGCAGGACTCGTCGTCGGCGCCCTCTCCCTCTCCACCCTCTCCGGTTGCGTCGCCCGCTCGCCCGCCGCCCTCGCCCGCGTCAGCCAACCCAACATGGTCTTCTCCCAGGCCGGCGCCTGGTCCGTCACCTCCCGACTCTCGCCACAGATCGAATCCGGTCGCGCCGGTGTCAGTGGCGCCCAGGCCGCCGGTTGCACCACCTGCCGATGAACCCCTTCCCAATCCACACCGGTCTCCGCCGGATCCTTCTCCCCGGACTCCTCCTCGCCCTCGCCCCCGACCCATTCCTGTTAGCAGCGGAAACATCAGCCCTGGAATCCGATCTCGATTTCCTCGGCTCCGGCGACATCACCCTGCTCCAGGCCGCCACGGGTGCCGGATTGGCCTGGGGCGACACCTTTCTCCGCGCCGGTATCAATGGCGGGTGGATGGGGTTCGATTATCGACCCGTCGACGCCGACATCTTCGGCTCACCCATGCGCGTCGAAGAATCCCGCGTCGGCGCCTCCCTCAGCATCAGCCGAAAGTTGGGCGAACGTTGGACCGGCCTCGCCGATGCCGGTGCCTATGACGGTTTCAACAGCTACCGCAGCGCCTGGGTGTCGACCTGGTACCGGCAGTTCTTCGATGGTCTCCCGGGCTTGGTGGAACCGGATCCGCGCGGTCTCAATGGAAGCATCGGGCTGCGCTGGGAATACCTCCCGGGCCTCGGCGTGATGCAATTCGAGGCGGGCCTTGCCAGCGACGAGATCGCGCCCGGCTACGAAGAGATCTTCGACGGGTTCGGCGGTCTCCTTGATGTGGCCCCGTTGCGCAGCCGCCTGGCCACCCAGGTCCTGCGGGTCGCCTTTGAAAACGTGCTCACCACCCGGATCCGTTCCCGCGTCTCCATCCGGATGAATGATCAGGCCGAACGTCGCGCCCGCTGGACCGCCACCGCCGAACTCAACGCCTCGCTCGCCAAGACCTGGGTGTTGCGTGTCGACGGCGGTTACTCCCGCGAACAGTTTCGCGAACAGGGTCAGGGCAGCTTCGAAGGACATTGGTTCGGCGGCGCCCTCGAATGGCAGATGGCGGACTCCTGGCAACTCATCCTGCGCGGCCGTCACTACCGGGACTCCGGCGAAATCGAAAACACCCTCTCCTTCTCCACCGCCGCCCCCGGACTCGAAGCCGAGGAACTCGGCATCGGCCTCCGCTGGTCCTCCGGCGCCCACACCCTCCAGGTCGGTGCCGGACCGTATCGAACCCGCTACGAACCGGTGACCTTCAACACCACCTTCTTCGCCAACCTCTATCGCGACCGCACCTTCGTCGCCGCCCAACTTTCGTATCGCTGGGAATTTTGACCCCCCGCCCCCTCAATACCATGAAACCCACCCCGTTCCGTCACCTCCTCGCCTCCCTCCTGTTGATCGGTTCCACCATTCCAACCGCCCTCGCCCAGAACCGTTATGTTCCCGGCGACATCGTCGAGAACTTCACCCTCATCAACCGCGCCACCGGTCAACCCATGCAGTTGACCGACTTCACCGGGCACATCGTGTTCCTCGAATGGTTCGCCCACTGGTGCCCCTTCTGCGTCGCCGCCGCGCCCCAGGTCGAAGCCGGAATCATCGAGCATTACCGCGAACGCAACGGCAATCCCCACGGCGTCCCCGTCCAGCACGTCGCCATCAACCTGCAATCCGACGCCGCCGCCCGCGATCGCAACGCCACCACCACCTTCATCGAACGTTACCACTTCGATCCCGTCCTCCAGGACACCACCCGGACCCTCGCCAACCGCTTCGCCGCCTCCGGCCAACCCATCTTCGCCATCATCAATGGCCTCACCAATTCCCCCAGCGCGCGCCCCTGGGAACTCCTCTACTCACGTCTTGGTTTTGGCTCCACCCAAACACCCCTCAACGACTTCCGCGCCGTCATCGATCAGGTCCAGCCTCCACCCCCGCAACTCCCCCAACTCGTCCTCGCCCCTAACCCCGGCCCCGGCCAACTCGACCTCCAATGGTCAACCCCTCTTCCCTCCGGCACCCGGATCGAATCCTCCACCAACCTGCTGCTCTGGATCCCCGGCCCCACCCTGCCCGAAGGCACCCTCCAATGGTCCCTGCCCATCGATCCCGATGGCTTCCAATTCCATCGTCTGAGCGCCCCCGGGGCGCCATAAGTCCTATAAGTCCCACAGGTCCTATACTCCCCCCACCCCCCTCAAAACCCGGGCTGATCGATAAACCGCCTCGTCAGATCCCCATAGGCATCAATCCGCCGATCCCTCAGGAACGGCCAATGCGTCCGCGTCTCGTCCACCCGCCCCAGATCCACCTCCACCAACAGGTTCTCCGCCCGATCCGTCGATGCCTTCCCCAGGATCTGTCCCGACGTTCCCGCCACAAAGGAACGTCCCCAGAACTCAATCCCATCCCCGCCTTCCGGTGTCTCGCTTCCGATCCGGTTGATGGCGGCCACGTAGCAGCCATTGGCGACGGCGTGCGAACGCTGGATCGTTTCCCAGGCCCCATGCTGGTGGTCACCATGCTCCGCCTTCTCCGACGGATGCCAACCAATGGCCGTGGGATAGAACAGGATTTCCGCTCCCTGCAACGCAGTGAGCCGCGCCGCTTCGGGATACCATTGATCCCAACAGATCAGCACCCCCAGCTTCCCATATCGGGTGTTCCAGGTCCGGAACCCGGTGTCCCCCGGCGTGAAATAGAACTTCTCGTAGTACAACGGATCATCCGGGATGTGCATCTTCCTATAGATCCCGAGGATCGAACCATCGGCATCGATGATCACCGCCGTGTTGTGGTAGAGACCCTCGGCCCGCTTCTCGAAAAGCGAGGCGATCACCACCGCCTTGTGCTTCTTCGCCAGCTTCTGGAAGGCCTCCGTCGAGGGTCCAGGGATCTTCTCCGCCAGCTTGAAATACTCGTGCTTCTCCGCCTGGCAGAAATACTGGGACCGGAACAGTTCCTGGGTACACAGGATCCGCGCGCCGTCCCGGGCCGCACGGTTCGCCGCCGCCAGACAGGTTTCGAGATTCTCCCGTGGATCCGCAGTGCAGGCATGCTGCAACAGGCCAAGGGTCACGGTTCGGTTTCGGGACGGGGTATGACTCATCGAAGCTTGTTCTTGATCTGATCAAACAGGGAGGAACCACGGACGGTACCGGTCGATTCAGCAGGTGGATCGTCTTCAGGTCCACGCGGTCGGCCTCCACTGCCCGGGGTCATCCGGGTGGTGTTTTCGGGCAGGGGCTGTGCCGGGCCCGAAGCAGGTGTCAGTTCACGGAACAGTTCACGGATGAACTTTCCCAAGGTCTCGTTGGTCGGCCCATACCCCTTGTGATAGATGAAATGCTCGAGCCCGTAGAGGAGCTCTCCCGCCGTCTGGAACCGATCCTCCGGCCGGCGTGCCATGGCCCGATGCAACAAGGCGTTCAACGGCTCTCCAATCTCGGGATTCATCACGGTGAAATCCGGCAACTTGCACGCGACCACGCTCTGTCGTGATTCCTCCGGGGTGCCCTTCTTGAAAACATTCTCCCCCGTCAACAGCCACGACAAGACCACACCCGCCGAAAAAATGTCCGATCGCTGGTCCGTGATCTGGAAGTCCGCCTGCTCCGGACTCATGTACTCCGGCTTGCCCGCCACCTCTTCCCCCTCCTTGTCCCGAAGGAAGCCACGGGCCTTCGCAATCCCGAAATCCGTCAGCTTCACGTCCCCTTCAAACGCGATCATGATGTTCTTCGGGCTCACATCCCGATGGACGATCCCCAGCGGATTCCCGTCGCGATCCGCCTTCGAATGGGCGTAGGCCAGGCCACGGGCGACACGGGACACGATGAACACCGCCAACTCCACCGGCAGCGGTCGGCCCGACTGCACCAGACGTTCCTGGAACTGCTCCAGGTTCACGCCCCGGATCAGTTCCATGCAGATGTAACACGCTCCCTTGGTCTCCCCGAGATTGTAGGTCTGGACGATGTTGGTATGGATAAGGTCCGCCACCAACTTGGCTTCACCGATGAAGTTGTCGATGAACTCGGGCTGCCGGGCGTAGCGCTCACGGATGACCTTGATCGCCACCCGCTTCACGAATCCCCGCGCCCCGTGCTGCAACGCCTCGTACACGATCCCCATCCCACCCTCATAGATCTTGCGCACCGTCTCGTAGCGCAATTCGGCGGGGATACTGGAAATCTGAGACACGTTCGTCATGGTGTGGAGACCCGAGGGCAAGTCAAGGCAACCGCTCGCCCCGGCCCGTGACCAGCAATCGATACCAATCCTCCCGTCCCATCGACACGTCCAAGGCCCGCGTCATCGCCACGATCCGTTCCGGTTGCACACTCCCCACCACCGGAATCATCCGCGACGGATGCCGCAACAACCACGCCAACGCGATCTCCGTCCGACCCACCCCTTCACGCTCCGCCAATTCATCCAGCACCGCCCGGACCCGCCCCACCCGTTCCATCTGCACCGGCTCCATCCCGTCCAATGCGCCCGTTCCCAATACCCCGCGTCCCAAGGGACTCCACGCCGTCGGGGTCATTCCTTCCATCAGACACTGGTCCAGCAACCCATTCTCCAGCGCCCCCAGATTTCGCAAACTCACTTCCACCTGATGCGTCACCAGCGGATTTCCCCAGGCGCGCTGCAGTAAGGCCACTTGCGAACAGGTGAAGTTCGACACCCCGAACTCCCGGACCTTGCCCGATGCCCGCAACCGCCCGAACACCCCGCCCACTTCCTCCGGATCCATCAGGTAATCGGGCCGATGCAGGATCAGCACGTCCAACGCCTCAATCCCCAGGCGCCGCAACGATTGTTCCACCGACCACACGATGTATTCGCGCGAGAAATCGTAGCGGTGAGGCGCTCCAACCGGGACGTCGGGGAGTCGGATCCCGCACTTGCTCGCGATCACCAGTCCGTCCCGGATCCCCGGCCTCTCCCTCAGGGCCCCACCAAAGATCCGTTCGCACTCACCTCCCCCGTAGATGTCCGCCAGATCGAAGAACGTATAGCCAGCGTCCAACGCGGCGTGCACTGCCCGGCGCCCCGTCCGATCCCCATCCACCGGAACCGGCCCGCCCTCGGATCCCGCCAGTCGCCAACACCCGTAGGCCATCCGCGACACCCGCAACGCCGACCGTCCCAGGACCTGGCTCTCCATGTCCGTGGTTCCTCAGCGGAGGTTGAGGTGCTTGTCCGTCACGGCTCCCTCGGATGCCGAGGCCACCGTGGCGGCGTACTTGGCCAGCACCCCCGAGGTGTACCTCGGCTTCGGCTGTTTCCACGCCCTCAACCGCGCATCCAACTCCGTGGCCGAAATCTCGAGATCGATCTTCCGCCGCTCGGCATCGATCCGGATCGGGTCGCCATTCTTCACCACCGCCAACGGTCCGCCGGAATAAGCCTCCGGTGTCACGTGCCCGATCACGAACCCATGGGACCCACCCGAGAACCGGCCATCGGTGATCAACGCCACTTCCTTCCCCAACCCCTTGCCCATGATGGCCGAGGTCGGCGACAGCATCTCGCGCATGCCCGGTCCGCCACGCGGTCCTTCATAACGGATCACGACAACATGGCCGGCCTTGACCTTGCCGCTGAGGATTCCCTTGAGCGCGCTCTCCTCGTTCTCGAACACGATGGCCTTGCCGTTGAAATGCAGGCCTTCTTTCCCGGAGATCTTACCCACCGCCCCCAACGGACACAGGTTGCCGCCAAATGCCACCAGATGGGACGTCGCCTTGATCGGGTTCTTGAAGCTCCGGATGATGTCCTGCCCCTTCGGATACTTCGGCGCCTTGCGCAGGTTTTCCCGCATCGTCTTGCCCGTCACCGTCAGGCAATCCCCATGCAACAGCCCTTCATCCAGCAACATCTTCATCAAGGGCACCGTTCCCCCGATCTCCACCAGGCGCGCCATCACGTACTTGCCGCTGGGCTTCAGATCCGCCAGCACCGGCACCCTCTTCCCCACCCGCGTCCAGTCGTCCAGCGTGAGCTTCACCCCGGCGCAATACGCCATCGCAATCAGGTGCATCACCGCATTGGTCGAGCCACCCAGCGCAATCACCACCGTCATCGCATTCTCAAACGCTTCCTTGCTCAGGATGTCCCGGGGCCGGATCCCGCGCCGGATCAACTCCAGCACCGCCTTGCCCGCCGCCTCGCAATCATTCGTCTTCTCCTGCGAAACCGCCGCCTGCGCCGACGAATTCGGCAGGCTCAATCCCATCGCCTCGATCGCCGATGCCATCGTGTTCGCCGTGTACATTCCCCCGCACGAACCCGGTCCCGGGATCGCCACCTCCGCTATCGCCTCGACCTCCTCGGCGGAACATTGCCCCGCCGCATTCTTGCCCACCGCCTCGAAGATGTTCACCAGATCCACATCCCGATCCCCATGCGTCCCCGGCAGGATCGTGCCGCCATACACAAACAATGACGGCCGGTTCAACCGCGCCATCGCCATCACACAACCCGGCATGTTCTTGTCGCAGCCCCCGATCGCCACAAACCCGTCAAACCCCTGGCAACCCACCACCGTCTCGATCGAGTCCGCGATCACATCCCGTGACACCATGGAGTACTTCATCCCCTCCGTACCCATCGAGATGCCGTCCGAGATCGTGATGGTATTGAACACCACCGCCTTGCCTCCCGCCTCGTTGATCCCCTGCGCCACGCTCACCGCCAACTGATCAATGTGCATGTTGCACGGCGTCACCATCGACCACGTCGACGCCACCCCGACCTGCGACCGCGCAAAGTCCTCCTTCTTGAATCCGGTCGCGTACAGCATCCCCCGGCTCGGCGCCCGCTCGATCCCATCCACCACCATCGACGAATGCGCCCGTTCCAACGATTGACCACCACTCTTTTTCTTCATGCGTGCCCCAAGTCTCCGGAACCGCGCCCTTCAGGCAAGGCACAAGAAATCTTCCCATCATCCAACGGTGCATTCCGACACAACCCCCGCACCGGAGCGGCGACGTTCGGTCGCCGGTAACGCGGGGATGAAATAATGGGCCGTGGACCGCAACCAACAGTCGCCGCCCAACTCGTCGCAGTTTCCGCCCGGGACCATGCCCGACCGCCCCCCCTTTCCCCCCTCTGTGCCCTCTGTGCCCTCTGTGGTGAAAAACTCAAAACCCGGTCAAGCCAGGATCTCGGTCACCACCCGGCCCGCCACGTCCGTCAACCGGAAGTCCCGGCCCCCGTGTCGGTACGTCAACCGTTCATGATCCAATCCCAGCAACGCCAGCATCGTCGCGTGCAGGTCATGCACATGCACCTTGTCCGTCACCCCGTAAAACCCGTACTCGTCCGTCTGCCCGAAACTGAATCCCGGTTTCACTCCGCCACCCGCCATCCACATCGTGAAGGCATGCGGATGATGATCCCGCCCATCCGCCCCCTGCAGTGTCGGGGTCCGACCAAACTCACCACCCCACAACACCAGCGTCTCGTCCAACAACCCCCGCGCCTTCAGATCCCGCAACAATCCCGCGATCGGCCGGTCCACCTCACCCGCCAACCGCCCGTGATCCCGCGTCAGGTCGTCATGCTGATCCCAATACCCATGCGTCACCTGCACGAACCGCACCCCGCGTTCGCTGAATCGCCGTGCCAACAGGCATTGCCTCGCAAACGACGCCGTCCGCGGTTCATCCAACCCATACAACTTCCGCGTCGCCTCCGTTTCCCCTTCCAAACCCAGGATCTCCGGCGCCTCGGTCTGCATCCGGAATGCCAGTTCAAATGATTCAATCCGCGCTTCCAGATCCCGATCCGGTCCCGTCAAACCCAGGTGTTCACGCTGCAAATCCCCCAGCAGATCCAATTGCGCCCGTTGCACCGCCGGATCCCACGCCCCACCCAGATTCGACAACGTCGCCTTCTCCACCGGCGTTCCCCCACCCCCGATTCGCGTGCCCTGATGCGCCGCCGGCAGGAACGCGCTCGCCCAGTTGGCCACCCCGCCATGACCCATCGTCGGGTTGATGGTCAGGAACGACGGCAGGTTCGCATTCTCCGTTCCCAACCCATACGAGATCCAAGCCCCCATGCTCGGCCGCACCAACGCATCCGACCCCGTATGCAACTTCAACAACGCTCCCCCATGCGCCTCGTTCGTCCCATGCACCGCCTTCAAAAAGCACAGGTCGTCCACACACGCTCCCACCTCAGGAAACAACTCGCTCACCATCGCCCCGCTCTGGCCATACGGCCGGAATCCCCACGGTGACCGACGCAGGTTGCCCGTCTGCGCAAACTGCACCCGCGGCTTCGCAAACGGCAGCGGCTTGCCCGAGTCCCGCTCCAACCCCGGCTTGTAATCAAACGTGTCCACATGCGACGGCCCCCCGTGCATGAACAGGAAGATCACCCGACGCGCCCGCGGCGCGAAATGCGGGATCCCCGCCGCCAATGCCGATCCCGCCCCCTGCCCCTTGCCACCCAACATCGACAGCATCGCCAGACTGCCGAACCCCAGCGCCGACCGTTCCAGCCACGCCCGACGCGACCCGTTCCACGGCCGCTTCCCCAACCCTCTATTCCCAATGGGAGTGCTCATTCGCGATGGGTGAATTCATTCGACATCAACAACACCTGCGCCAGCGCCGTCCACCGGTCATTCTCCTCCAACCCACGGATCCGCGCATCCCCCAGGAATGCCAGCGCCCGCTCCCGTTCCCGCTCTCCCGGCATCCTCGCCAGCACCCGACCATAAAGCCGTTCCAACCGCTTCTCCCCCTCCGCATCCGTCACCTCCCGCGCCACCGCCTGAGCCGATTCCTTCATCAACGGCGCATTCATCAGGTACAGCGCCTGCGGACTCACCACCGTTGTTCCCCGGCGCGCCACGCACACACTCGCGTTCGCCCCGTCAAACGCCGTGAACAGGTCATCCCCGCGATCCCGTACCACCGGCAGGTACAACGCCCGACGCACACTCAGAAACGGGGCCGGATCTCCCGGCACATACTCGTCGTTCTTCCAATCCACCAACGTTCCCCCAACCGCCCGATCCAGCCTTCCCGACACCATCAACACCGCATCCCGCAACATCTCAGCCTCCAACCGCTGCCGCGGATACCGATGCAACAGGCGGTTGCCCGGATCCACCGCCTCGGCCGCCTTCGCCACTTCCGGTGTCATCGCCGACGATTGTCCATACGCCTCGGACAACACCATCAGCCGATGCAGATGCTTCAAACTCCAGCCCGATGCCATGAATTCCCAGGCCAGCCAATCCAGCAATCCGGGATGGCTCGGCGTTTCCCCGCGCACACCGAAATTGTCCGGGCTCCGCACCAGGCCCTCGCCGAAATGCGCCTGCCACAACCGGTTCACCAAAACCCGCGCCGTCAGCGGATTCGAAGGATGCGTCAGCCATCGCGCCAACTCCAGTCGGCCACTCGTGTTCGTCCCCGGCGACGTCACAGGGATCGCCCCGGCCAACTTCGGAAATCCCCGCGGCACCGGATCCGGTCCCGGACGCAGGTGACTGCCCCGGATCATTACCGGGAGATTCGTCACCACGTCATCCACCACCGCCAACGCATGCGCCGCCGGAGCCGGTTCACGCCGTCTCCATTCCGCCTGACGCGCCTCCCACCCTTCCACCGCAACCTTGATTTCTCCTGAAAACAACCGTCGCCGCTCCGCCGCATCCGCCACTTCCAACACCCCGTCCGCTCCCCAGAAAAATTCCGATGCCTCCCCATCCGCCAACGCCTTCTCCTCCTCCAGGTTCATCGGATCGAAATCCCGCGCCATCCACGTCCCTTCCACCGTCCCGCCCGACGCCAGGTTCTTCACCTCCGCCCCATCCAACACCCGACCAAAGATCAGCACCTGATCCAACCGGCCCCGGAACCCGACATAGCCGTCCGGCCGCATCCCCAGCACGAACGGTCCCTGACCCGGTCCCGCCTGTTCCACCACCGGCGCCGATCCGACTTCGATCCCATCCAGATAAACCCGCAACTGCCGCCCATCCGAAGTCGCCGCCAGATGACGCCACGTTCCCACCGGTACCGAATCCGGTTTGCCCCACGCCGACACCACCTTCTCCCTCCCTCCTCCCGTGTTCAGATACGCCCCCGGACGTCCCCCATCGAGCAGCAGCGCCATATGGCCGTCTTCCCACTCATTCGCCCCACGGCTCACCAGCCAACGCCGCGTTTCCCCCGACCCCTTCTCCCCATCCCGCCGCACCCAGACCGACATCGTCCACGACATCGGCTCGCTCCCCGGTGGCACCGGCAACTCCATCCGATTCGTCCCGCGCGACGCAAACGCGCCTCCACGCCAACCCGGCACCACGCCTCCCGACTCCCCCGCCTTCTTCCATCGGCCCAACGCCAGTTCCACCGCACCGGCATCTCCCTTCAATCCCGCCAACACCGGGCCCATCGCCGGCACCTTCACCAACTGCTTGCCCAACCGGTCCCGCAAACCCGTCGGCACTTCCGCATCCGATTCCCCCTCACGCTCCGCCAACAACCTCGGCAAGGCCGCCTCCCAACCGGCCTTCAACACTTCCTCGGCCGCCGACGTCGCCACCTTCAATCCCTCGGCAATCTCCTTCCCTTCCTTCCCATGCCGCTCGATCAACGCCAACTCTTCCACCGTGCTCACCCGGCGTTCGTTGAACTTCGATACAAACGCCAGGTTCTCCATCGTGCGGGTGCTGCGGAAAATCCCGGCCAACCCCGTGTACTCCCGCTGGCTCACCGGATCGAACTTGTGATCATGACACCGCGCACACCCCAACGTCAGGCCCAGCACCGCGCGTCCCACCGTGTCCACCTGTTCATCCACCACATCCAACACGAGCTTCGGCTTGTCCTGCTCCGCCAACAGCTTCGGTCCCAACACGAGGAAACCCGTCGCCGTCCAACGCCGGAACAACTCGTGTTCCTCCACCCCTTCCGACGGCAACAGATCCCCCGCCAACTGCTCCATCAGGAACCGGTCATAGGGCAGGTCCGAGTTCATCGCCCACACCACCCAATCCCGATACCTCCAGGCATTGGCCATCACCTTGTTTTCGTCCTGGCCGTTGGTATCCGCGTACCGCGCCACATCCAGCCACCAACGCGCCCAACGTTCCCCATACGCACTCTCCGCCAACAATCCTTCCACCACCCGCTCCCGCGCATCGGGCCTCTCATCCGACACATACCGCGCCACCGCCGCCTCCGACGGAGGCAACCCCGTGAGATCCAGCGTCACCCGACGCAACCACGTCCGCCGATCCGTCGCCGGCGACCTCCGGAGCCCGGCTTCAGCCAGCCGCGACACGATGAATCGATCAATCGACCCGGACACACCGGGCACCGTTGGCGGCTCGACCCGTTGGATCGGTAGAAAGGCCCAATGCGAACCCACTCCAGACGCGTCCGTGCCCACTTCATCGGCCCTGCCCCGGGACAGACACACCCAGCCCAAGATCACCAGGATCTGGACCAGCGCATTGAACCCACGACCTCCGCGGAACATGGGGAAAAGGTTGCCACGCCCGGGATGCCTTCCCAAGCGCCAAGCCGCGGACTGGACCCTTTCCGTGCTCCTGACAAAATCCCTCAAGAATCCCCTTGCTCCCGACCCACCCCGCCAAGCAATGTCATCGGACTTGATCGCGGGGTGGAGCAGCCCGGTNNTCCTAGGTTCAAATCCTAGCCCCGCAACCAATTTCCGGCCGGTCCTTAGGGATCGGCCTTTTTGGTTTTTGGGGAGGTCGATGAATCCAAACTGCTACCGTGTTTACTTGCTCCGGAATCCGACGGGAATCCGATACATCGGTCTGTCGGGCGACGTTGTCCGCCGCGTCCAACAGCACAATGTAGGCGTCTCCCGGTGGACGCGCGATAAAGGTCCATGGATCTTGGAATGGACCAGCACACCTAGATCGCTTGGTGAGGCCCGGAAGCTGGAAAACCTTTTAAAGCGTCAGAAGGGTGGTGTCGGCCTCGCCCCAATCCTGCTTCGAGAAGGCTCGTCAGGCTCATAATCCCGTCCGGCCCTGCGGGACGGGATCCCAGGTTCAAATCCTGGCCCCGCAACCCCGCATGTGCGGGACCGTCCCCTTGGGACGGCCTTCTTGGTTTCTGAGTCGCAAGTTTCAAGATTCAAGTTTCAAGCCCGGCACGCGGACGACATCTGGATGCTTTGCACCCACCTGCGCCCCCCGTCCCCAAGCCCGGAGGGCCGAAAGACAGTAGCCCACGGCGTCACCCGTGGGTCTCATCCACAGCGGAAAACCAGCCCCAGCGGGGCGACAGAATCATCACCCTCCCCTGCGGATCCGATCCCTGAATGTTCCTGGTGAGCCGTAATCCGCCTCCACCTTCGATCCGAAGGGCTCGCTTGGTTCGTCATCCAGACCACCGTGCGGAATCCCAGGTTCAGGTCCTAGCCCCGAAACCAATTTCCGTTGGTATTCAACGCCTTAAGCTACTGCAATCCAGCGGCTTATTTGCCTTTCTGGCACGGTTCCTGAGCTCCGAACGATCTTGGGTTCACTTTGGTGCATTGGGGCGCACTTGGGCGCATTTCCAAACTTTCGCCAAACCTTTGGCGCGAAGAGTCGCGCCAAATGGAGGTTCAGAGTGGACGGAGGCCAGAAAGGCTCAAGTGTACGGCAAGTGTTGAATCGCAGGTTGCCCACGATCTCAGAGCAACCTTTCCGGCACCACTGCCGTCTCCCGGTGCACTCAGTGCAGCAACTGGCTGTGCGACCACAAAATGTCCTATTGAAGTCGGCCAGAATATTCGGGCAACTTGTGCCGATTGGGAGCCGAATGACGCAACTCTTTGACAATCTGAAGCGGTATGTCGCGATCATCTCGTGGCTGTTCACGCTCTTAGAAACCGCAGTCGGCATTGTGTTTGGCGCACTGTTGGGGGCTTATTTGGCTGATGGCAGTTATCGCCGATCTTTGTTGGCTGTTGGGTTGGCCTATCTTGCCCTTCTGATCGCGAAGCTCGCGACCCAGCGTCTATTTCCATCCGCTGTGGTGGAAGAGCTACGTTCGAGGGGGTTACTCGCCGAAGCGCGAAAGCAGCTTGACCGACGCACCGTGGTTTCAGGTTTTATCACGGATTCAATAACTGCTCTGAATGCGCAGACTTGCGCCATCAATTCCGAAGCCGAAAACACACTTTGTTCTCAGGCGGTTTCCACGGGCCTGAAACAGGTAATCGAGCCGCTGATTTCTCGCCCCCAATATGTCTTCGATTGCAATGAATCAAGGTTCACCGTGGCGTGCCTTGTGAACTACCTCTCCCCAACCTCAAGAGATTGGACCGATGATTTCATTGTCTTTCGGGACGATTTCGGCGTAAGCGAAACCTTGGTGCCAAGTCTTCTGCGTGACAGCGAAGCAAGGGGAAGCTTACTGGACCTCCAGAAGGCAATGCAGCGCTGTTTCAACGACAACGTCTTCGTCTGTGACTCCTTCACTCCGAAAGGGGAACTGTTGTCCATAGTGGCATCCCCCATTCCGCTGGTATGCGAATCGACTCAAGCGAATGGCATACTCTTGTTTGTTTCTCGGCCAGTTCACCAATGCCCGCATGATGTCGAAATCACATTCAGGATTTTTGGCCGGATCATTGCCAACTGGCTCGCTAAGTACTCAGAGTGCGTGGGAGCGCGCTTGTCAGAGCCTCCGGATTTATCGCCCGGGACGACAGCGATACCGAGTCAGACAAGCCCAAATGCATTTAGCTCGCCCCCTTGATCAACCCCTTCTCAACCAAGGCCACCCGCAACTCGTTGGCGAGCACCATGACGCTGGCGAGGTCCGCGGCCACAGGCTGATCGGCGCTGGCCCCGTGGCCGACCGGAGTCACCCGGCGGAAGCCGACTTTCGCAGCGGTCGAAGCCCCCACCTGAATCTCCCACGACAACGACCCGGCGTGGCGCTTCAAGCCGCCGTCCGTGAGGTTCACGATCAGGTATCCGACCGGGAAACCTCCGCTGGCCGGATCGGTGGTGACGGTGGCCGGCGTGATCTGCCGCCAGGTTCCCGGCGTACCGGCTCCGGTGCAGACGAATTCAGCACCCTTCTGGTCCCGCCAGAAGTCACCAGCGCCCCACGTTCCCGACGTCGGCAGGCCGTTCAGGGTGTTCGGCGTGCCGTTCTGGTAGGTGGCGAGGCGGCGGAAGACTTCCTCGCTGACGATGACCCAGTTCCGCTGGGACAGGGCCACAAAGCTGGCGGCGTCGCTGACGTTGAAAAGGCGACCGGGGGCGATGGTGCTCATATGCGTCTCACGGTGATCTCGTCGCGGTTGAGGCTCCGCAAACCCGCCAACGTGGAGAAATGCCCCTACCCAAGAGGGGCTGAAGGCCCAAGCCCGCTCGAGATCCAGACTCGACACAAGCCGCTCTCGCCGAGCAATGTGCACAGCTTGGAAAACAAACAGGAAAGCATACGGATGAGACTATAAGCCTGACGTTTGATAGGCACCCAATGGACCGGTCGGAGCATTTCAGGCTCCATGGTTGGTCGGGTCGATTCATGGCCGGTAGGCCCTATAACCAAGTGAAATACAATCCGACACGCAACCTGCCCCAACCAAGAAAAGGTCGAAACACTCTCGACGTCCTGCATGGCAACATTCCGGTGCCGCTCTAAAACGGAAATCTGACATGTCACTGCACCCTCAATTTCCAACTTCACCCTACGCGCCGCTCGTCCCGACGCAGCGCTGGTTCCCTGCTGCCGAGGAGATGCGCAGCACAGCCTATGAGAAGCTCCTTCCGCCGCTCGTGGCAAAGGTGCGGCAGGAAGTCTTCGCCTGGCGCAACAACGGCTATCAGGGTGCATCCCAAACCTCCGTGGCGTTGCTCCGCCATTGGTTCGAGACCGAGCACCTGACGGAGAATGCCGACGGATCCCTTTCCACCTTCCGGTACTACTTCGCCCAGCGTGAGGCGGTGGAGACTGTCATCTGGCTCCATGAGGTGCGTGGTGCCCGGGACAAGTATGACCTTCTTCGTTTCGATGCATCCGGCTCGGTGTCGTCAGGAATGTTTGCTGAGGACTGGCCTCGCTACGTCCTGAAATTGGCAACAGGGGCAGGCAAGACGAAAGTCCTCTCCCTGCTCATCGCGTGGAGCTTCTACCACAAGCTCTACGAGGCCGACTCCGCGCTTTCCCGGAATTTTCTGGTCGTCGCGCCCAATATCATCGTGCTCGACAGGCTCCGTTCCGACTTCGACGGCCTCAAGATCTTCTTCAACGACCCTGTCTTGCCGCAGAATGGCAGCGATGGACGAAACTGGCGGGACGACTTCCAACTCACGCTGCACATCCAGGACGACGTGCGGATCCTCCGCGAGACAGGCAACATCTTCCTGACGAACATCCACCGCGTTTTCCTGGGCGACGTTCGCGAACCGTCGATCGAGGATGACGACCTGCGCGACTATTTCCTCTCGGACGCCTTCGGCAAGAAGCCGGCCGGCAAGACCACCGACAGCAAGGTCGACCTGGGTGAGGTTGTCCGGGAGATTGAGGAACTCGCAGTCTTCAACGACGAGGCTCACCACATCCATGACCCCCGCATGGCGTGGTTCAAATCCATCCAGGACATCCACCACAGGATGCTGCAGAAGGACAGACGCCTTGCATTGCAGGTGGACGTGACGGCGACCCCGCGCCATGACAACGGGGCCATCTTCGTTCAGACGGTCTCCGACTACCCGCTGGTCGAGGCCATCCATCAGAACGTCGTCAAGCACCCTGTCCTTCCGGACGCAGCCAGCCGCGCCAAGCTCCACGAGAGGAAGAGCGCCATCTTCACCGAAAGGTACGACGACTATCTCAAGCTGGGCGTCGAGGAATGGAGGAAGAGCTTCAACGAACACAAGGCGCTCGGCAAAAAGGCGGTCCTGTTCGTCATGGTGGACGACACACGGAACTGCGACGACGTCGGGTCTTACCTGGAAAAGATCTGTCCCGAACTTCAAGGCGCGGTGCTGGTCATTCACACCAAGAACAACGGCGAGATCTCGGAGGCGGCCTCAGGCAAGAACAAGGAGGAACTCGAAAGACTGCGCAAGGAAGCGAACGAGATCGACACGCCCAAGTCGCCCCACAAGGCCATCGTCTCGGTCCTCATGCTCAAGGAGGGCTGGGACGTGCGCAACGTCACGACCATCGTGGGCCTCCGTGCTTACGCCGCGCAAAGTGACATCCTCCCCGAGCAAACCTTGGGACGCGGTTTGCGACGGATGTACCCGGGGAACGACGTCGCCCGTGAAACCGTCTCCGTGATGGGCACGCCCGCCTTCATGGACTTTGTCGAATCGATCCAGAGCGAAGGCGTGACCTTCGAGCGCGTCCCGATGGGCGGCGGTTCGACGCGGCATGATTCCATCATCGTGGAAGTGGATGCCGAGAACGATGACAAGAACCTCGACGATCTCGACATTCCGCTCCCCAAGTTCTCCCGCCGCTACCAACGCGAGTTCAAGAACCTCGAAGGCATCAACCCGGCCAAGCTCGGCAATCAGGCCCTGCCGCTCAAAGCGTTCACCCCCGATGAAACCCGCGAGATCGTCTTCAAGACCATGCTCGACGCGGAGATTCATCACACGATCCACCTCGATGGAACGGGTGCCGCGGATTACCGCTCGGTCGTCGCGTTCTTCGCCCGCCAGTTGCTCAAGGACCTCCGTCTCGTTGGCGGCTACGACATCCTCTACGGCAAGGTGAAAGCCTTCCTGCAATCGCACCTGTTCACGCCGTCCCCCGTGGACCTGGAAGACCCCGTGGTACTGCGCAACCTGTCCGAGCCGGAAGCGGGAAAGGTTCTGTACGACTCATTCAAGTCAGCCATCAACGCCCTGACCGTTCAGGAAACCGGGACGACACGCATCGAGGACCGGATTCGCTTGAAGGAGACGCGTCCCTTCCGCACCGACTACCGCCCGAACCTTGCCGCCACCAAGAGCATCTTCAACAAGGTGGTCGGTGAACCCAACTCGGGCGGTTTCGAGCTCCGCTTCGCCGCATTCCTGGAGGCAGCGCCCGATGTGCAGGCGTTCGCCAAGAACTACCTCGCCATCGGTTTCAAGCTCGACTACGTGAAGACCGGTGGCGACCTCTCCAACTACACGCCCGATTTCATCGTCCGCACCACCGATCGGAAAATCTGGATCGTGGAAACAAAGGGCCGAGCCGAACTCGACCTGCCCCAGAAGATGACCCGGCTCAAGCAGTGGTGCGCCGATGCCACCTCCGCCGAGGAAGACGGCCAGCAATACGACTTCGTTTTCGTGGACCAGAACGGCTTTGAGAAACACCTCCCAAAGACCTTCGAGGCTCTGGTCAACAGCTTCACCGAGTTCAAATCCTGACCGTGCCCGACGAATCGAAGGAGCCTTTGCCTGTCACGCACCGCTTCATTGATGAAGTCGGCGACACGACGTTTTATGGGAAGGGCAAGGAGGTCATCCTTGGCCAGGAAGGGGTCTCCCAAATCTTCGGCATGGGCATCGCCAAGTTCGGCCGGCCCCTGGCCGACGTCCGAGCCGAGATTGTCGCCCTTCACCAGCAGGTTGAACGGGATCCCCTGCTCAACACGATTCCCAGTGTCGCCAAACGCGTGGCCAAGGGCGGCTTCTACTTCCATGCCTGCAAGGACACGCCGGACGTCCGCACGGTGTTTCTTCACCACCTGCGCGATCTGGATTGCGAAATCGAAGTGGTTGTCGCCCGGAAGATCCATTCACTCTTCATCAACAAGCACCACGGCAAGGATGACGAGTTCTATGCGGACGTCCTGTCCCACCTCATCAAGGGCCGCCTGAAGCAACCGCGGCGACTGGTCCTGAACATTGCCGAACGTGGCTCAAGCACCCGTGCCAAAGTTCTCGAAGAGGCCGTTGTGAAGGCTACCGGGCGAGCCGGAAAACGATGGGATGCCTCTGACCTGAAACGAGAAGTTGCGTTTAATGTCCAGAACCCGCTCCGGGAGCCGTTGTTGACCGTGCCTGACTACTTCGGCTGGGCGGTGCAGCGTGTCTTCGAGAAGGGGGAAATGAGGTTTTACGATTACCTTCGGTCCAAGATTCGGCTGGTCGTCGATCTCTACGACAGCGAAAACTACGCAGGCAATCGCAACTACTACGACAATCGCAACCCCTTGACCCCCAATAACAAAATCGGCCCACCGTCCACCTGAGCGGGATACCCCGCGACGCCATGGAGACGACTTTCAGTGGCAGCAGGCCGCGGTCACTGTCATTCACTTCCCCGTTCGCCGCCAACCAAATTCTCCCCCATGCCACGACCCCACGGCACCGACTCGTACGAGCTGACCGACGCCGAGAAGCGCGACCTCATCAAGCGCATCGAGCAGGGCAAACCCTTGCCTGACAAGTACCGCTTCCTCCTTTTCGACGACAAGCGCGAGGTGGAGCTCGTCTGGAGCGGCAAGACCCGCGAGGTCTGCACCGCCATCCTCCCCTTCCAGACCCTCGAACACATCGACGAGCCTCGGAAAGAGAAGAGCGAGAATCAGGAGCTTGCCTTGGACACGGTCGGACGGCAGGCCAAGGGCTGGACCGACAAGCTGATCTGGGGGGACAACAAGCTCATCCTCTCTTCTCTCAGAAGTGGCGCGCTCCGCCGGCAGATCGAGGACGCCGGCGGCCTCAAGCTGATCTACATCGACCCCCCTTTCGACGTGGGTGCGGACTTCAGCATCGATATCGAGATCGGGGGCGAAACCTTCCACAAGGAGCCGAACCTGATCGAACAGATCGCCTACCGCGACACGTGGGGGCGCGGCGCGGATTCTTTCATCGCGATGATCTATGAGCGCCTCATCCTCATGCGCGATCTGATGCACAGGGATGGGAGCATCTATGTGCACTGTGATTGGCGGGTGAACTCATTCATCAAACTGGCAATGGACGAAGTATTCGGAGCAAACTGCTTCGTCAACGAGATCATCTGGAAGAGGAAAGGTGGAAGTGCCAACCCCCAAAATCGTTTGGGAGTCGTCACCGATTCGCTGATTCATTACGGCAAAACAGACTCGTATCTGTTTCATCCCCAGTTCACACGCGACTCGGATGATGTGAAGGAATACATCGCGGAAAGATTCACGAACACCGACCCCGATGGCCGGAAGTATCGCAAGTCGCCAATCATCAGTCCGAATCCACGACCGAATCTAACTTACGATTATAAAGGCATTAAGCCGCCGAAGAACGGTTGGTCAATCTCACGGGAGATGATGGAGCAATGGGACAAAGAAGGGAAATTGTGTTTCCCGAAAGAGAAGGACGGGCGGATTGAAAGGAAGATTTACGAGGACGAGTACCAAGGGCAACCAGTTCCCAACCTTTGGACAGACATCTTCGTCATCAATCCGGTTGCGGCTGAGCGGCTCGACTACCCCACGCAGAAGCCTGAATCGCTTTTAGAACGCATTTTTGCCACCAGCAGCAACGAAGGCGATTTGGTGGCAGACTTTTTCTGCGGCAGCGGAACGACGGCGGCCGTGGCCGAGAAACTTGGGCGCAAATGGATCGCCACCGACCTCGGCAAATTCGGCATCCACACCACACGCAAGCGACTCATTCAAGTGCAGCGTGAATTGAAGGCATCTGGCCGATCCTTCCGAGCCTTCGAGGTGCTCAATCTCGGCCGGTACGAGCGGCAGGCCTACCTCAACGTCGGCGGGCGGCTCAGTGGCAAAAAGAAGGATCAGGCCCTCGACCGCAAGGAACAGGAGTTCCGTGAACTGATCTTGAAAGCCTACCGCGCCGAGTCATTGCCGGACGCCGCCTTTTTCCACGGCAAGAACGGCGGGCGGCTTGTCGTTGTCGGGCCGATCAACCTGCCTGTGGGGCGACTGTTTGTGGAGGAAGTCATCACAGAATGCCGCAAGCGCGGAGCGTCACGCGTGGACGTGCTGGCGTTCGAGTTTGAGATGGGTCTCTTCCCTGCCGTGCTGGACGAAGCGAAGCAGAAGGGGATCGACATTGCGCCCAAGACCATTCCGCCGGAGGTCTTTGACAAGCGCGCCGTGGAGAAGGGCCAGGTTCGGTTCCACGACGTGGCCTACATCGAAGTCACCCCACGCTTCGACCAGAAGAACAAGCTCGCCCTGACTGTCGAACTGACGGACTTCTCGGTTTACTATTCTCAGGGACTGACCGAAGCGATCGAGGCAGACTTGAAGGCTGGCAAGAGCGAGGTGACCTGCGACGGAGGGAAACTCGTCAAGATCAGCAAGGACAAGAACGGCATCATGACCCGGGACGTACTGACGAAGAAGTGGACCGACTGGGTGGATTACTGGGCTGTGGATTTCGACTACGAGAGTCGGAAGGAGATCATCAAGGTTCCCAAGCGCATGGGGGTGGAAGGCGAACTCGTTGGAGTCATCAAGGCCGACGCAGGCGAGTTCGTGGATTTCGAAGAGCGCTGGACGGGCGCCTACATCTTCGAAAATGAATGGCAGAGCTTCCGGACGCGCCAATCAAGGGAGCTGGAGTTGACCAGCGCGAGCCATACCTACGCCAAGCCGGGTCGGTACACCATCGCTGTGAAGGTGATCGACATCTTCGGCAACGACACCATGACGCTCATCCCGATTACCGCGGGCTGAGGCAATGACGGACGGCAGCAGATTTCCAAATCCCGCCCGTCCCTGATTACTGGTAGTTCACCGTGCGTTCAGATCTCCCAATCTGACCACCTCCGGCGCTGGTCCTGCCGTGGAGCGGAAGCTGATAAAGGCAATGGGTCAGTCCCATATTTTCGACATTTTGACCTCATTCGCCCCGCAAAACCGTCCAATGCGGATCTCAGCGCCGTCCACAAGGCTCATCAACAGGGATCCGACCTCAGCAACGTGGAACCTAAGCCGTCGGACCAAACAACAGGGCTACTCGCCATGATCAGATTGTCAAATATACGGAACTGACCCCATTGTCCATTCCCCAACCGCGGAACCAGCAGGCGACCCAACACACGCTTCCCCGTTCACTGCGGCAACGGTCTCCAGCGCTGGTAGCGATAACGTTCCCAGACCCATCGAAAATCCGGATTCGACGCATTGCCGCCAGGCCAATTGAATCCGGCAAGCCCCTGATCGCCGCCGCGCGCCGCTTCAATCGTCCGGGCATCGGTCCAGCGCCGATAGTCCGTATGCCCGTCGGCATAGACCGAATTGGCGCCGGCATCGTGCCGAATGGCGAGCGGATCAACCCAGCCAGGGGAGGTGGTGCTCAACACCCAGGTACCAAGATTCTGACCGCGCGGATCGCTTTCCTCCAGAAACAGGAACGACATCGACGGTTCAGGGATGTCCGTGATCCGTTCGAAGGGGCGCTGATCCGTTGACCAACCCACCAACCCGGCCATCCCATTGACCTTCGAATAGCTGTCATACGCCCAACCTGATCCCGGCCTCAGTCGGAACCGGACGTCGGACGGACAGTGATGGATTTCCTCATGGGCCGAGTAGGCCCACAGCGGACCATTGGTCAGTCCGGCCCGGACCCTGTGCATGGCGTCCGGGATCGTCGTCCCGGGGGCAACCATCGGTGTGATCCCGGCCCAATACCCGCCACCGGTCAACGGGACCAGGACGCCGGCCGCATTCCGCCAGTTGTCGGTCGGAGCCAGGGCATCCGAGTTCTCGACCGCGTACAGGGTCATGGCGAGGGCGAGTTGTTTCTGGTTGTCCGCACACGCGACCACGCCCGAACGGGCACGGGCATTGGAGACCGCGGGAAGCACCAGGGCTGAAAGCACAACTCCGACGGCAGCGAGGGTGATCAACTCGATCAAGGTGAAGGCTCGCTTGGGGCCCGGACTGGCTCGAAGTTTCATGGCGATGATTCCTGGCGGACTGGCATTGCACTGACGAAATGGGCGTGGAATGTAGGCCAGACAAGCATGCCGTCGATTCCTCACGCGATGAAGCCATTAACTTCGGAAGGACTGGATGCGGAATCCGTTGAAACCACGTGACGGTTCCTCCCCAGCGCGGTCGGATTCACGATTCCGGCTGGTGATGAAAGACTCATGAAGACGTTTCCCATTTCCCTGCTGCTGGCACTGGGAGTCCACACCGGGCTGTTCGCCGACACCATCCGCCCGGTCAGCACCCGCCCCCCCGGCGCATCCACCCCCACCACGGGCGCCGACCTTTCCGGAGCCGGATTCTGGAGTCCGGACGGCCAGTCCGTCGTCTTTCAATCCCGGGCCCGCGACATGGTTCCACCTCTTGCGGCTCGAGGGGAATTCGACGTGTTCATCCGGCGTATGGGCAGTTCATCCAACCAATTGGTCTCGGTGGCCCTGGATGGATCCGGAGGCGGCAATGGGGCGTCATCGTTTGCACAGTTCGCCGGAAGCTCGAACCGGATCGTGTTTGCAAGCCACGCGTCCAACCTGGTGGCGGGCGATACCAATGGGGTGACGGACGTTTTCCTGCGGGACCTTGCCACCGGCGTGACCCAGTTGCTTTCCACGGCTCCCGATGGTTCCCGGGGCAACGGCGCTTCCTTCGCGCCCATGGTCACGGCGGGACGCTGGGTGCTGTTTGAATCCGTCGCGACGAACCTTTCGCCGGATGCCACCAACGGATATCCGCAGGTATACCTCCACGACCTCTCCACCGGCCAAACCGAATTGGCTGCCTTGGGACAGGACAACGCGGTCGGAAACCTGGGTGCCTGGGAGGGGCGGATCAGCGACGACGGGCGTTGGATCAGCTTCCTGAGCCGTTCCATCAACCTCGTGACCAATCATCAGGTCAGGGCGACGGATCTTTACCTGCGCGACCGTTCCAACGGCGCGGTGCGTCAACTGGGGCTGGGTCCGATCGCCGACCATTCCGTGTCGGGTGTACCGCGTGTCCGGGACTACGACCTAAGTCCCGACGGCCGACACCTCGCACTTGTCCTGGGCGGAGCCAGTTATCGGGTCGGCGACACCATCCATCCCACCCCATTTGCGCTTTGGTACGATCTCGCATCCGAAACCGTCCGGGCCGTCACACCGCCGGGTTTGGCTTCCGCCACGGACTCGATCCGGCTCGCCGATGGTGGGCGCCAGGTGTTTCTCGATGCACGGCCGACGGGTGAATCAACCTCCCGGGTGATGGCCTGGGATGAGGCGAACGGCCTGCAATCCCTGGAGCAACGGATGCTGACGCTGCCGCCCGTGGTAGCAGCTTGCACCAATTCGGAGTTGGTCGATGTCACGTTGGATGGGGGTAAACTGGTGATCTCGAGTCCCCAGGGATTGGGTGGAGCCTCGGTGGAAAACCTCTCCGGCGAACCATTGCTGTATGAGTGGTCGGTGATCACGGGTCAGACACGGGTGCTGACCGCAGGGAAAGAGGGAGCTCCAATGCCATTGATGGGGATGCCAGGGGCGATGTTGAGCCCGGATGGAGTCCGCGTGGTGTTCGATTCACAAGCTCCCCTGGTCGAGGGAGACTTGAATCGGAGCCTGGATGTGTTTCTGGGACCCGAAGTTGAGGGATCTGCGGAACTGGTGAGCGTGAGGGCCTCCAGTGTGGCGGCGTCGATGGCGATGGGGCACAGCACCCTCGGAGCGCGGGCGCTCAGCGATGACGGGCGCTGGGTGCTTTTCACCAGCATGGCGCGTGATCTCGTGGAACCTCCGGTCGAAGGCGCGACGGTCGCCCACCTGTTCCTTCGTGACATGGAACAGGGAGTGAATCGGTGGCTCACCCCTCCAACCCCCGGTCAGGTTCCAACCGTCGGGACGATCACCGGGCCGGTGTTGTCGCAGGACGGAAGACGCGTGTTCTTCAGCTCCACCCGGAATGATCTGGTTGCAGACGATACCAACGGGGTGTCGGACGTGTTCCTGTATGAACGGGAATCCGGTGCGCTGCGGGCGCTTTCGGTTCGACATGGCGGAGGCGGAACGGCAGGCGGAGCAACCATTCTGGCGGGGATCGATGGACTGGGGCGCCGGGTGATGCTGGAAAGTCAGGCTGGTGATCTGATTGCCGGGGGAACCAGTGGTCGGAACGTGTTCCTCCATGACGTGGAGAACGGCAC
The DNA here is from genome assembly GCA_002422905.1 of Verrucomicrobia bacterium UBA6176. Classification (GTDB taxonomy): domain Bacteria; phylum Verrucomicrobiota; class Verrucomicrobiia; order Limisphaerales; family UBA9464; genus UBA6176. Next base: position 22,911 of record DITU01000152.1, on the reverse strand, counting down.
GACGACGCTGATCTCCACGAACAGCACCACACCCCAGGGAGGCATCTTCCTTCAGGGCTTCGCCAGCCACGGGACACTGAGTGAAGACGGGCGATGGACGGCCTTTCTCCATTCGACGGCTTCTTCGCCCGTCGCCGGCGAAGTTGTGGTGCGGCACGAGGACGGTCAGGTCCTCCGGGTAGACCCGAACTCCAGGACGGTCCGGATGATGGCCCTGGCACCGGATGGTTCCCATGTGGCGTACATCCAGCCGACGTTGGGGCCCGCCGGCCTGCGGGTCCTTCGGTTGCCCGGTCTGGAGTTGGTTCGGCAAATCAACCTGACCGCATCAGCCCTGCGCTCCTTCGCCTTCACTCCCGACTCACGTCGGTTGCTCCTCACCACCACCCAATCCCTGGTCGCTGAGGACACCAACTCGGTGCCGGACGTTTACATGGTGAGCGTGGCCGACGGCCTGGTGGACTGGGTTTCGTCCGGCATTGCCCGCGGGGCGGCCGAAGGGGCTTCGGATCAACCTTCGATCAGCCGGGACGGGCGTGTCGTCGCCTTTCGCACCCGCGCACCCAATGTCGCGCTGGGCGACCCGATCGTCGGAAGCCAGGTGGTGATCCGTGACTATTCCGCCGGTGTGACCTGGCGGGTTTCAACGCCGACGCTCCCCAACCGCAGTGAACCCAGCACCGGTGTGATGGTATCGGGAGATGGGCGCTCGGCCGTGTTCCAGTCGTTCGGGGCGGGGTTGGTTGCCGGGGACTTCAATCAAGCCCGCGACGTCTTCCATGCCGACTTGGTTCCACCGATCTCAGTCGACATCGACGGCGACGGGCTCCCGGATGACTGGGAGCGCTGGAACCTGGGGACACTCGATGAAACGGGGATTCAAGACTCCGACGGCGATGGCGTCAGCAACGCCAGGGAGTATCGGGCCAGAACACACCCAGGCGACGCAGCATCCCGCCTGGAGATGCTTTTGCCGGTGGTCGCGAACGACCAGGCCCACCTGAAATGGTACGCCGTTCCGGGCATGGCCTACGTGCTCGAACGGGCCAGCGATCCGGCCGGGCCGTGGACAATCATTCAAAGTGTGAACCCTTCATCCGGGGGCCTGGCGGGCGCCGTCGATTCCAGCACGGATCGCGCGATCTATCGTGTCCGGGTGCCGGCATCGGAAGGCAACTGATCGGCGGGTGCGGATTCGGGTCAAACCTGAACATAACATTGACACCTTGACCCTGGACCGACGAGCAACCTCACCGGCACCGTCGGCTGCGCATAGGGGGCCGGAAAGCTACTCTCATAGCCCTTCACCACGTGACAGGCGTGACACCACAAATCCCGAAAGGCGGCCTCGCCCCGTTTGGCCTCGCCCTGCGGCAGCTCAAGGGCCCATTTCGAGGCCTCCGCACTCGTGCGACGCCCGCGGATACCCTGAGGGAGGGGCAATGGGGTCAGTCCCGTACATTTGACATTCTTTCTTGAGGCTGACTGCGAAGCCCAGCATTTCGGGGCGTCTCGCCGAGCTGCGTCGAAGATATGTCGCCCCTACCGCCGGCACATCGGAAGCTACATCGGGCACATCCTTCACCACATCCGCCAAACGCCACCCCAGGAGGAGCACCGGAGTCATTCCCGCATTTTCAACATCTCCCCTCATTCGCTCCACGAGACCGTCCAATGCGGATCTCAGCGCCGTCCACAAGGCTCATCAACAGGGATCCGGCATCCGCAAAAGTGGATCCGAAGCTTTCGGACCAAACGACACGCCTACTCGACCTGAGCAGGTTGTCACAAATACGGGACTGACCCGAATGCCCCTTATCTGGTCCACCGCACCCGTGAAATCCCTGCGCTACGGCCTGGGCCGGCACGCCTGGCTCTTCATGGGTGGAGTTTACTGGGGTGGTCTTGTGCGCCGTGCAAAATGCGAAAGACAATGAGCCTCTGGCCGTCGATGCGGAAAAAGACCTTGTAAGGGAAGCGTCGCGCAAGGACGCGGCGAAAGCCGCGGTAGTAAGGTGGGAAGCGTTCTGGATCGGCTTCCAGACGCAACAGTGTCTCCGCGAGATCAGCAAGAAACTCGTCACCCAATCCAGGGCATCGTTCATCATACCAGTCCTGCGCCCGTCGGAGGTCGGCCTTTGCCTTGGGTCGCAGGGTGGCGATCCGCTTCACTGGGAAGTTTTGCGGAGTTGCCGGAAAACCTCGCGCCATGGTTCACCCGGGCTCGGGTCGCGCTCAAATTCTGCCAGGGCCTCATCAAGTGCCTGCCTTTCTGCGGGCGTGGGGGCGATGCCTTCGAGCAAGTCGGCCTCGTGGATTTCGGCAAGGCGGGCGAACAATTGGGAACGGTCGCTGGCAGTCAGCCTGGGCAGCTCCTCAAGGATCTGTGCTTTGCTCATGGCGCAAATTGAGTGAGATGGATTCCCCAGACAAGCGCGGTGTGGAGGAGGACACGATCAGTCGGATCGCGGTGGGAACCGCCGCGTCGGATCACCCCGGGTTCCACGGATTGATTGCATGCAGCATGCGTCAACATCAGGGCGACAGCGACGGCAGGCTCGGACGTTTTCTCAAACGGTTGGCGAAGCACCTCCCGGGCAAGGTCGAGGACGATTGCAGACACCTTGCGCATGCCTGCGAATCAGGGATCCCCAACACCGCTGGGATCGAAGCCAGGGAATTGGCGCACTTGGCACTTGGCTCAGGAAACCGGATGTGCCCCAGCTCGATTCATCCTCCCCGAGTCATCCCTCTCATGAACTGGAACTGCGGCGGGCAGTTCGCACGCCGTGGAGGCGCTCAGTGAAGCCGCCCTCTTCCACGAAGCTCCTTTCCAGAGCGGCGATCTTCCGGTCCAGAAGGCTGCATGCCACGGCAAGCAGCGCCAGTGCGCCGTTGGCTGAGATCCCAGCGTAAGTGGACCTTGTGGACTCGATGGACCGGTTTCCGACGACTCCGATTCCTGCCCGTCCGTCATGCACGGCCCGGACCCACTCAGCCACATCGTCCGCGGAGGCGGAGCGGGCATCGATGAGGTCTGCCCGACGCAAATCGTCACGGAGCCACTGCGGCAGGCCCCGGTGCCGGAGGAAGTCCTCATAGTCCAGACGCAGTTCCTCCAGGCTGGCCCGCGCCACGTTGGTCAGCTTGAGCTCCATCTTCCTGGACGTGCCACTGGCCTGACTGGCTTCGGCGATGTTGTGTACGCCGGAACGGGCGGCTTGCACCATCTGATCGTGGGTCCGGCTGCGTTTCTCGATGTAGCGATCACGGAAACGCACCGTCACATCGTAGACGAACTGGGAGACCTGGAAGCTCTTCAGCTTCCGATAGCCCCCGTGGGGCGGGATGAGTTTCTCCGGCTCACTCATCATGCCGCAAACGATCTTCAACCACGTCCATGCTGTCCAATCCGTCCACCGAGTCCCCTAGTTCATGAAATCCCGTTGGGATTCATCCAGGCCGGCATCGTGGAACGGGCTCTCCGTCGAGCGGATCTCCAAAGCTGTCGTTGGAATCTCATGATGCCCGATGTCTTCCGTGGGCAACCCGCCGCTATCCAACCCCAGCGGCGTTGAACGATTCAAGGAACTCGCGGAAACCGGGGGAAGACTCCGATGCAGTTGCATCAACACCCTGACAATTCACTCCCGGAGCGCTCCACCTTCCGGTTCACTTGCCCCCGCACATGACACGCATCCTCATCAACGGTTCCCGCGGTCGCATGGGTCAGGCACTGCTCCAGTGCGCCCAACGTTTCCCAAGTCTCCAGGTCTCGGCGGCCATCGATGCCGGCGATTCCATCGAACAGCATCTGGCCGATACCGACGTGGTGATCGACTTCACCCTGCACCACGTCACCCCAGGCGTCGCCCGGGCCTGTTCCGAGGCCGGCAAGGCCCTGGTCATCGGCACGACTGGCCACGATGAAACCGAGAAATCCGTCATCCGACAGGCCGCCCTCCGCATTCCCATGGTGTGGGCGTCGAATTACTCCACCGGGGTCAACACCCTGTTCTGGCTCACCCGCAAGACCGCCGAAATCCTCGGCCCGGACTTCGATCTGGAAGTGGTCGAGATGCATCACCGCCTCAAGAAGGACGCCCCCAGCGGCACCGCCACCACGCTGCTCGAGATCCTTGCCGACGTCCGCAATCTCCAACTCGCCGACGCCCTCCGTCACGGACGCCGGGGCATCACTGGCGAGCGTACCGCGTCCGAAATTGGCATCCATGCCCTCCGGGGCGGCGATGTCGTCGGCGATCACACCGTCCTCTTCGCCGCCAATGGGGAACGCGTGGAACTCACCCACAAGGCCAGCAACCGTGATACCTTTGCCAACGGCGCACTCCGCGCCGCCGACTGGATCCATACCCGCGCCCCCGGCATCTACGACATGCAGGATGTCCTCGGCCTGCGCGACCGCTGAAGCCTCATCAACCCATGAATCTTCCCCGGGTATTCGTCGCCCTCGGCTCCAACCTCGGCGATTCGCCCCGCCTGATCCGCTCCGCCATGGACCAGCTTCAGGCCCTCTCCCCCGAACCGATCCTCCGCTCGTCCCTCTGGACCAGCGCTCCGGTCGATTGCCCCCCGGACTCGCCATTGTTCGTCAATGCCATGGCGGAACTCCGTGTCGCCCCCGACTTCACCCCGGAACTCCTTCTCCTCTCCCTCCAGGAACTCGAACGGGAGTTCGGTCGCCAACCCAAGAAGGTCCTCAACGAGTCCCGTCCCCTCGACCTCGATCTCATCCACTGGGACGGTCAACTCCGCCAGACGCCCCTTCTCACCCTGCCCCATCCCCGCGCCCATCTCCGTCGATTCGTCCTCGAACCCCTCCACGAACTCGCCCCCGACCTCGTTTTGCCGGGCCAGACCCGGACGATCCACGAACTCCTCGGAACCCTCACCGATCAGGAAGTGATGATCCGGGTCGAAGATCACGAATCGCGTTGATGGGACTTGAAACCGGACATCATCGTGACCCCATGAACCTGCATTTCCCCGAGCCGTGGTGTTCCCGGCTTCAATCCACCGGTGCGGTGGCGGTGGTCATTGTCGATGACCCGCATCACGCGGAACCCCTGGCCGCGGCATTGCTCGAAGGCGGCATCGACCTCATCGAACTCACCCTCCGGACCCCGGCGGCACTGGAGTCCATCCGACGGATCCGGCAGGCGTTCCCGACGGTGGGCATCGGAGCCGGCACACTGCTGGATGCCGACCAGGTGCAGGCGGCGGCGGATGCCGGGGCGACCTTCGGAGTGGCACCGGGGTTGAACCCGGACGTGGTGAAGGCGGCGCAGGTGGCGGGACTTCCCTTCGCCCCGGGAGTCTGCACACCCACGGAGATCGACCGGGCCTTGGGATTGGGTTGTGGCCTGTTGAAATACTTTCCTGCAGAGACGCTGGGAGGCGCGCGTCACCTCCGGATCACCACCGCGCCCTTCTCACATCTCGGCGTGCGTTACATCCCGCTGGGCGGCATCACGCTCCCCTCGGCAGAATCCTACCTCCGCGAACCTTCAGTGATCGCCCTGGGCGGATCGTGGATTGCACCCCGGGACCTGATCTCCGGTGGTCACTGGGACCAGATCCGCGACAACGCACGGGCAGTCCGCAGACTCGTGGATTCCATCCGGCAACCCCGCACCGCATGAAGCCGATTGTCGCTTTCGGCGAGATCATGGGGCGCGTGGCCATGCCCGGTTACCGGCGCTTCAGCCAGGCGTTGCCGGGCACGATCGAGTTCGACTTCGCCGGTGCGGAAGCCAACGCGATCCGGTCGCTGGCCGATCTGGGGTTGCCGACATCCTTCATCACCGCCCTGCCATCGAACGAACTCGGCGATGCCTGCGTGGCGAGCCTGCGCAGCCACGGGATCGACACCCGTTCCATCGTGCGGACACCGGGCGGCCGACTGGGACTGTACTTCCTGGAGAAGGGAGCCGCACAGCGTCCCGGCACGGTCGTGTATGACCGTGAGGGAAGTTCCATCGCCACCACGCCCGCCGACGCCTATGCGTGGCCGGAAATCCTCGCCAACGCCTCGTGGCTGCACCTGACCGGCATCACACCAGCCCTCTCGCAAACCGCCGCCACCGCCAATCTCGTCGCCGCCCGCACCGCGCATGCGCTGGGGATTCCGGTGTCCTGCGACATGAACTTCCGATCCAAACTCTGGCGTTGGGAACCCGGCACCGCACCCCGCGACCTCGCCAACCGCCTCCTCCGTGAACTGCTCCCCTTCGCCACGCACTTCATCGGCGGCCGTGAAGACGCGGCGGAGATGCTGGGCATCCGGCCACGCACTCCGCCCTCGGGAGGAGATGCCCCGGATCTCGCCGCCACCCTCGACGTCGCCCATCAATTGCACGAGACCTTCCCGGGCCTGCGCCAGATCGCCATCACCCTCCGGCAAACCATCACCGCCTCCCGTCATCGCTGGGGCGGATTCCTCTACGACACCGCCACCCGACAGGCCTTCCACGCACCGACCTCCGCAGAGGGTTCATTCGATCCCTACCCCATCGAGCACATCATCGACCGGGTCGGGACCGGCGACGCCTTCTCTGCGGGATTGATCTTCTGCATGAACACGCCGGGGATGGATTCGCCGGAGATCGCCCTGCGGTTTGCCATCGCCGCCTCGTGTCTCGCGCACTCCATCGAAGGCGACGCCAACCGCGCCACCCGGACCGAGATCGAAGCGCTGATGTCCGGCAACGGAACATTCCGGGTCCGACGCTGAACGTCCCTCCATGGCGGTAATCACCAATGGGGTCGCGTCTGAATGACACTTCGGCGGGCTCCGGACCTTCTCTCACGCAGAGAAGAAACAAAGAACAAGAAGACAAAGGGCCAGAGGGCCAAAACCCAAAAGAAGACCCGGTCACCCACCAGCCACCAACCCACCCACCATCACACAACGAAAACCGAAGTTGCCGATACGAACGCCGGGACGACCGACGCGGCGCGTCGCACAACGAAGAACCTCGTGACCCCCGATGCGCCACGACCCGCCCCGCAACACACGGGGCTTTCGGGAATCCATCCTCACCTCGACCTGCTCCGCGTGACTCTCTGGCTTCCTGCCGTATCGACTCCGCGTCCATTCCCAAACATTCCCGATCATGTCGTCGCATCCCTCGGGCGATCTCCCTTGCGGAAACAAACCCACCACCGAGGTCTCCGATAGCCCTGTCTCCCGCATGTTGCAGCGCTCCGAAAGCGGGACCTCCTCTTCCTTCCCGAGGGCGGCCCATGGCAAGAACCGTCCCTCGCGACCGCGTGCGGCAAACTCCCACTCGCCCTCGGTTGGAAGGCGGATCCGCCACGTCGTCCCCCCTGCGAGATCCTCCGACCCGATCCCAAAAGCAGCGGCGCTCACCCGGCCCGAAGCCAACTCCACGGAAATCCACTCACAGAAGTGCATGGCATCGTGCCACGACACGTTCACCACCGGCTGATTTGATGCCACGAACCGGGGATCATCCCTGTCGCGCCGTCTCAACCCGTGTTCCCCAAAATAGGCGCTGGCCTCGAAGGCATCATACTGGGCGTTGGTCACCGGATAACGCGCCATCCGAAACGGGGCCGGGAAGCGGATCCCTCGGGAGTGCTTGCCTCGATAGGCCTCCGGATCTCCCCCCATCTCAAACTCCGTCCCGGCTTCCACCCGGTTCCCCCACGCGAAGAACGGAGCCTTTGCTGTCGGCGGCCAGGCCGGAGCGACCCCAGGTCGGGGATCGCCGAGGTATCCCAGCACCACGGCCGCCCGGGCCCGTGGCCGGATGGGGAGCGGCTGCCCCGGATCCTCCACAAGACGCACCAATTGTGCCCGGGTCTGCTCCAGCAACCTGCGGCCCTTCGGCGTCCGCTGTGCCTTGGCCACTCGGATCTCGTGCAGGGCCTCCCCGGCCAGCCAGACCCGCTCCCAATAATTCGCTGCGCTGACCTCTCCCGTCGGCAACAATTCCTCCAGCAGCGCGAGGGCATCGTTGGGACGATTCCACACATGCGCGGCCAACCCCGCCGTCCAACGGACGACTTCCCGCCAGTACGCAGCCTGGCCCAGGAGGGGTGCGATGTTGCCCGGGTAGCCCACGCCGGACGGGCTTCCGTGCTCCTCGTCTCCCTGCTGATCCAACAGGTGCGCCGCCGCGAAGTACTCCTGGAAGGAACGATGCGGGAATCGGAAGACATCCTCTTCGGTGGGCAGCAGCAACCCGGTCCGCTCCTTGATCGCCTCCACCACCTTGTTCGCCCAGTCATAGTCCTTGGGCTTGCCTGACAAGGGCAGCAACTCGTCATGCAGGCGGGCTCGCGGGATGTCGGCAACCCCGCCCGAATCCCTTGCGCTCAAATCTCCGGCAACCTGGCTGCTGCCATCCACGGTCTTCTGCCCCGCGAGTTGGGCCTCCCACGCCAACTTCCAGAGCACCCGTTCGAGATCGTTCTGGTCCGCATTCTTCAACCGCAGCAACTCCGGAATCCCCGGAGTCATCGCGCCGTCATCGCTCCGGGTCTCGTGCCAGCGCCGCAAAAGGAGGTCGATCACCTCCTTGTACAATTCCGCCCGGTGTTCCGGCAGTTCCCGCTGGTTGGTCTGCAACAGGACCATGACCGTCAACAGCATCGGATTGCCCGCCAACCGACGCAGCTCCAGCCGATGCGGATCGAGCAGGGCGAGCAGGAGCCTGGCAGCCTTGCCTGTCGCCTGTTCCGCCGACATGCCGCACCCTTCATGAGCCCGGAACCAAGCCGTCACAAAGCTCAGGATCTGTGCTTCTCCAAACGCCCGCAACTCGAACACCGGAATACCGGTCAGTTGAAGATCCTTGTCCTGATACGGAATCGTCCGACAACTCAGGAGCACACGCGCCTTCGGATACCGCATCCCCAACGCCATCGCGCAATCCCGGACAAACTTCCGATCTTCCAACGTCGGCACCTCATCCAGACCATCCAGGATGAACAGCACCCAGCCTTGCTCCGCCGCCTTTCGCAACCCTTCGAAAGCGTCGCCGGGAGAATGCTTCTCGTTGGCCGACTCCAAATGATTCCAGATCACTTCCGCCCCGGCTGCTGCTTGCGGCCCTGCCGACTTGTGAATCCAGGCCATGAACCGACGCAGGGTGACCACCACCGGCAGCAATTGCTGCAACCGGCCCGGCCAACCCGGCAACCGCTCCAGCCAGTCACCGCCCTCGACGTGGTGTCGGGCAAGGCACAGCGAGAGGTGGTTCAGGAAGGTGGTCTTCCCCGAGCCAGGATCCCCGAGCAACACCACCCGGGGATGATCGATCACCGCCTTCAACGCGCTGATGGGAACCGTCTTCTTCTCAGTTCCCTCCTCCACCTCCTCGGACGACGTCGTATCCAAACCCGTATAGACGGCATCCAACAACAGCTTCCCCGCCTGCGTCGGATCACTTGCCTTCGTATCCAGCCCCAGCAACGGCAACTTCCGGCAGTCGTGCGCCAGCAGGTTCAAATATGGGCGAACCGTCTCCACCAGATTGTGAAATGCAGGCTTCGTGTCGGCGGTCGCGCCAGCACCGGGCGTGACATTCCCGAAGTAGTTGTTCTGCGTGTGGATGGAGTGGTTGTACTGTTGGATCTCGCGAACCCCCGCCAGCAACGGCCCCACCCGCTCCGGATCCTTGCCCGCCTTCTCCAGCACCTGGAGCACGGCCAGAATCCGTTCCAGCAACTCCCGGGTCAGCGGCGGCGCGCCCACCGCCTTCGCCAGTCCTTCCCGTGCCTTCTCCGATTCCGGATCCTTGCGAACCTCGGCCAAGGCCGCATCCAACGCCTTCGGGTCCTTCGATCCAGCCCGCAGTGCGGCAATTGTCTCCTCCGTCACTCTGCTCAGCGTCTCCCGAAGGTCCGACGGAGCATCACAGTTCAACGACGCATCCAACGTCTCCGCAACGATCCGTGCTGGGTCTGGCGAGGCCATTCACAAAGCCTATCCAAGCGCCGACCCCCGGTGCAATCCATGTGCCCCAAACCCAGGGAGAACCCGGCGATCCCGACCTGCCCCCTCCCCTCTCCGCGTCTCCGCGGGAAACCCGTCCCGTCCTGTCTCGGCCGCATTCCCGGTCGCCAACGACATGACGGCCGCGGCTCGGCCCAAGCCCGCGTTTCCCCTTCTTTGTGTCTTCGCGTCGTCGCGTGAGCACTCCTCCCATCCCCATCCCCATCGGCTCGGAGGATACCCTTCCGGCCCTTTCGGATCCGGAAATCCAACTCCCCGCTTCCGCGGGGAAAAAAGACAAAGAACCAGAGGGCCAGAAATCAGAAGCAGACCCCGTCACCCACCAGCCACCAACCCACCCACCAACCCACAACGAAAACCGACGCCTTCGTAACTACCGACGGGACGACCGGCGTCGCGCGTCGCACACCGAAGATCCTGGCGAAACTTGAAGCTCCAAGATCCGCCCCGCAACACATGGGGGTCACCTGAGTCGGAAGAGGCAATCAACTGATCTTCGAAGTCCTCTGGTTCGTCCTGATAGCGACTCCGTGTCCATTCCCAGACATTCCCGATCAGGTCGAGGCATCCTTCTGTCGATTCTCCCTGCGGAAAAAGGCCCACCGAGGAGGTCTCACCCAGCCCCGTCCCGGCCATGTTGCACCGTTCCGACAGAGCCACCGTGTCTTCCTGCCCGCGCGCCGCCCAAGGCAGCAACCGCCCCTCAGGCCCCCGCGCCGCATACTCCCATTCCGCCTCGGCCGGCAGACGGATGTGCCACTGGGAACACACCCTCAAGTCCTCCGCTGCGACCCCGATCGACTCGGGAGAAACCCGTCCCGCCGCCAACTCCCCGGAGAGCCATTCGCAAAAGTGCATGGCATCACACCACGAGACATTCAACACCGGCTGGTTGGGACCGTTGAACTGAGCATCGCTCTGGTCCCGTCGCTCCAAGCCTTTCGCCGCAAACCAGTCACTCGCCTCAAAAAGATCATACTGCGCGTTGGTCACCGGATAGCGCGCGAGTCGAAAGGGTATTGGGAACCGTATCTTCCGAAACGCCTTCCCATCCCAGGCATCGGGGTCTCCTCCCATTTCAAACTCCGTCCCCGCCTCCACACGCTTCCCCCAGGCGAAGAACGGTGCCTCCGCCGTCGGCGGCCAGGCAGGAGCCACGCCCGGACGCGGATCGCCCAGGCGCCCCAGCATCCTGGCGGCCTCGGTCCGTTCACGGATCGACGGCAGTCCTTCACGTTCGACCAAGGCCGCCAGCCAACCAGCTATCAGGCGCCATCGACGCTGCGCCGCGGGATCCCCCGCGACCGCGGTGTGGCCGATCTCCAGCAACTGGTGTCCGGCCAGCACGGCACAGCGCCAGTCGGCCTCCGTCACCGCATGGTGCGCGGCATGGTCCTTGAAGGGGGTTTCATGGACCAGAAGCGAGGCCGCGAGGGATCCGCGGTCGGGTCCCGCCGTGCGGGCGGCAAATGCGAGAACCTCGCGCCAGTGGCCGGGATCCTGGCGGGCCAGTGAGACAGCGGAGACCACGTCTGGAGTCGGGCTGGTGCCGGACGCGGTAAAGTTGGATCGGTTGGCGAGGCAACGTCCGGCCAGGTACTCCTGAAGGCTCCGATGCGGGCAGGCAAACTGGCGGATCAATGGCTGGTTCGGGTTGCCCAGCGGCGCACCCTTTCCGATGAGCAGGCCGGCCCGGTGCTGGACGAACTCGATGACCTGCCGGGCGGCGTTGAGATCGTCATCGAGCAGGCTGGCAAAGGCGTTCAGGAGCGCGCTCTCCGGAATGTCCGCCACCCCGTCCTTACCGACATGCCCCCGGTGCGCCTCGAAGGCGCATTCCTCCATCTTGCGTCGGATGTCCTCCTGACGGATCGCCCGCCCGAGACGCTCACGCAGGCTGAGTATCGCCCCATTGGCCTCGGTCCACCGCCGAAGCAGGAGGTCGACGATCTTGTCGAACAGGTCGGCCCGGTCATCCGGCAGGTGGGTACCGCTCAAAGCCGCGGTCAATGTCAGGAGCAGCGGATTGGCCATCACCGGCTTCAGATCCTCCCGGGCCACGGCAACCTCGAGATCCGCCCGCTTCCGCGCCGCATCCTTGGGCGAAAACCAGGCCAGGGCGCCGGATTCAATCGCCGTGTACCATTTCCCGACAAATTCCCGGATCTGCAAATCCACGAGGGGCTCCACGTCGTATCGCGCACCAAACTCACGTCCGAGCCCCGCCAGAGCCTTGCGAAAGCGCTCGAATTCCAAGTGCTTTCGTGGGTCCTGCGATACCTGCGCTTTACCTTCAAACGCCAACTGGACTGCGTCCCACGCATAAAACCGGGAGGTGAGCAGGAACCGACACGCCTTCCCCGAATTGCGGACCAGGTCGGCCACCGCCTCCGCCACCAAGGTCAGCCTCGCTGGATCCGCCGTCTCATCCCATCCATCGAGGAGGAACCATCCGCCGCGTTCCACCACCGCCCCCTGCACCGCTTCAGCCCAGGAGTCTGGTTTCCCACAGGCCCGGAGGGTCCCCCGCAGATGCGCCCAAACGTCCGCGGCCTTTCCAGCCCCGGTGCCCGCGTCGAGCGCCGCCGCAAGATCCCGGAGAACAAGGAACACCGGCACCGGCGGACGAAACCCGTCCCCCATCCGCAGTTGGGGCAACAGGTCCAAGCGGCCCAAGCCGGCACTGGCCAGGGCCAGGGCAATGAACTGTCCCACAGTGGACTTGCCTGACCCCGGATCACCCACCAACACGATTGCCCGGTGCTGGCTCAAGGTTTCAAACACGCCGACCGGACGGAACTCGGTGGGTTCCTCGCCTTCCGGCAAGGTCTTTCGTCCCGAAAGCGGACGGAAGAAAGTGGACTGGCCCTTCCGTTCCACGCCCTTCGATTGCTGCGCCTGCAGGTACGCCGCCAGCGTCTGCTTTTCGGGAATGCGCAAATACGTGTTCAACTCCACGAACACCTGCCGCAGTTCCAGCGGCCGACTGTCCACGGCCACGATTCCCTCGATGATGTCCGCCAGACGAAGCGCACTCTGGGTCTCGAGAACCCAGCCCAGATAGGCGTCGAGGGCCTTCGCTGGAGAGGTGACCGGCACGGGGCCACCGGCGCCGATGTTGTATTGGTTCTCCACGCGCTGATTGACCTGCATTGCATGGATGTCGCCGGCCTCGAAGTCCGGTGTGCCCGCCAGCTTGTGTCCGCAGTTCGGGCAGAAGCGGGCACCCGGCGGACGGGGTTCATTGCAACGGCTGCACGTGGAACCGATGGAAGGAGTAGCCATGGGCGATCAGAAGTGGTTCGTCTGATTCTCCACGTACACATTCACCTGCTTGGCCAAGGGGAAATGCAGGCTGCGGAGTCGACCAAGAATCCCATCCGCAGAGGGACGCCCGTTCATCGACTCCAACAGGGCAACAATCCGTTGGAGCAGGGCTTCACTGGGTTGTCCCTGCGGCAACACGGCGGCCAGTTCGGCAGCCGCTGCTCCGGATTCCGGGGCCGCCTTCACCGCAGCGACTGCCGCATCCACCGCCGCCGGATTCGGTGACTCCCGCTGGATCTGGGCAATCAACTCGGCGTAGGCCGCGCTGCACGTCGCCGTGAAATCCATGGACCCGCCAGCCTTGTGGAACTCGGTCAACGTGTCGATCACCGGCTGGGCTGGGTTGTCCTGAGGCATGGGGACGGAATACCAACCCGGAACCACCATGGCAAACGGTGGCATGGGTGCCATTCAGGTGGCGGTCCTGCCAACCTCCGCCCGATCACTTGCCTGCCTTCCCCCGTACCTCCAGCCTCCCGGCCATGAGTCCGACGCCCCATTCGCCGAACCACTCCCACGAAAGCCTCACGCTCTTCTTCAAGGTCCTCGTCGCCATCCTGATCTTCGGCATGGCGTACTTCTTCTTCGTCACCCTCTTCATTGCGCCGAGCCCGACGCCCAAGCCCCCGTCCGACCCAGGATCGTCCGCGGCAACAGGCGATCCCTCCGCCTACTGGTCTGTGCGTGGACAGTTCGGCGACATGTTCGGCGGTCTCAACGCCCTCTTCTCCGGCGTCACCCTGGCCGGCCTGATCTACACCCTGCATCTCCAACGCAAGTCCATGGCCCAGCAGGGACACTCCCTGCATCTCCAGCAGCAATCGCTCGAAGCCTCCTTGGCGGCCATCCAGGAACAATCGCGCATCGCCTCCGAGGCCACTCACCTCCAGGCCCTGATTGCTCAACTCGAGCAGTGCAATCGTCTGATCGACAACAAGAACATCACCCCAGAGACACGCGTGGAACTGACGAAACAGGCCCAGACCCTCACGATCCAGATCAATGCCCTGAGGGAAACCTATAGCAGCCGGGCCGCCACACTACCGGGATCCATCAATCCCATCCCCAAGGTCAAACCCACCTCGGACACCAAGGCCCAGAGCTAGGTCCGCACGCAGCCTCGCGATGCAGCATGCGGGGGCAATGGTTTCGGGAAGCCATGGGGTCAACCCCCTATTTCCAACCCCTGCCCTGATTCGCTCCCTGAAACCGTCCGACCAGCACCTCACCGCCGTCCCTAAGGCTCACCAACGGGGATCCGGCATCAGCAAAGCGGATGCGAAGCCGTCGGACCGAACGACAGGCCTGCTCGACATGATCAGGTTGTCACACATTCAGGACTGACCGTTGCCCTTTGTCTGATCCGCCTCATCACTTCCCGGCGCCTCATCGCCCCGTCAGACCTCCACCACCGCTCGACACCGGGGATAATTGCTGCAACCCCAGAAGCGATTCCCCGCCCGATCACCACTCTTGGCCGTCCGTAGAACCATCGGACTCTCGCATTTCGGACACGGGCGGGCTGACGTGTCCGTCTCACGACTGGGGGTGAGCACAACCCGTTCCGCGGAGGCCGCCGGCGCAGGCGGAGAGTTGGTCGCAATACGTTGAAAACCAGCTTCACGGATCAATCGATCCTCCACTTCGCCCGGCGCGTATGCAGTCCGAACAGCGAACCGCATCAAGGGCAGGCCCGCCGCCCCGAAGATCTTGTTCACCAGATCGTCCCGCTCTTTCCGATCCTCACGGGCATGGCTCGAATCATCTAGTTCCACCCCGAACCACGGCTCAAACGTCTTTGGATGGCACACCAGAAAATCGACATGCTTGCGATCCACCCTGTTCCTCAACCCGGCACGCGCGCCGTAATCGCCTCGGCTCGGATAAAAGAGATCACCCAACCGGATCTTTGCCAACACCTCGCCATCCGCCCCAATCACCCCGCGCAGGACCAGAAAGAACGACTTTTCAGCAGGGGACAGGAAATCATCGCGAAGCTTGAACGCCCCGAGGTCCGGACCCGCCGCCGGAGCCTGATCCTCAGACAACAACTCAACAATGAACTGAACCACCTGATCCACCTTCTCGGGCGCGAGCCCAACGGCACGAAGGGCAGCACGGAGAAGCGGAAACCTGGATGATGTCGGATCTGCCATGCAATTGAGTGACTATTTTGTACCTGGTCGTTGCCCGTGGGCAAGTGGGTAGGCTCTCAGCGGAGTCTGGCCATATAAGAAATCCGCATCTACTGCCCGCTGACGAGGCTGAAGCAGGGCAAATCACCGGAATCATCCGAACCCCGGTCGGATCGCAGCCTGATGCATGGAGCGCGCTTGCCGACCTCCGTGAGGTCCCAGAGGTGTCGCTCCGCTCAACCCTGGCTGATGCCGGTCCAATCCAAATCCCAACCACCCATCCCGCCTTGTCCCCGGACCCTGTGGACACCCACACCCCCCGGAATCTAATCGATATCGAAGTAATCACTATCCACCTGCTTCACCTCGTAGGCCCGGGTTCGGCTAACCCCGATGTTATGCTGGATCATCAGGTCGGCTAGACGATCGCCGTCGATCAGAATCACCTTCTGAGCCACTTTTCGGGCATACTGCACAGCCGTTTCAGCGAAGTCGCTGGTCGTGATGAACACACCCTTGTTGGCCTGTTGCCCCGCCAACGCACCCACAAAACTCTGGATCTCCTTTCGTCCGACGGTCTGTTGCCAACGTTTGGCCTGAAGATAAATGACATCCAGGCCGAGACGGTCCTCGTTGATGACGCCGTCGATTCCCTCGTCGTGTGAAGCCTTCGTGCCCTGTGCGGCCTCCTCCCGCGACCCGCCGTAACCCATGGCCAAAAGCAGGTCCAGGACAAGCTGCTCGAATCGGGTGGGTTCGATCCGCTTCACCAAGTCGAGCACGTCCCTTTTCAATGCGTTGTGAAGGAGTTGATGGGCGGCATCAATTACCTCCTCCGGTGTCCTGTCAATTGGCTCGATGACAGTCCTGGGAGGAATCGTGTCATTCACCAAAGGATCCGGCTTCGGCGTGCCCCCTGCCTGCACCCATTGAAGAAATTCCGGGAACTGCATCAGGAAGGCGCGATCAATCAGCTTCGGCTTCTGCTGCGCCACCTTGCGACCCGCCTCGGTGATCACATAGGTCCCTCGCCTCGGCTTTGACAGCAAGCCGGCGCGGTAAAGGTCGTAGAGCGCCCAGCGGACGCGATTCTCCCATCGGGTCTGGGAACCACTGGGGAGCACCTCCGCCCGTTCATCCGCAGTCAGCGCGAATGGCTCGGCAAGAGGGTCGTAGGTTTCGGAAGTTTTCCGCGGCGTCCCATCGGCAAAAAGCTCGAGCGCCGGAACCTTGATCTCGTTGTATTCAGGAATAGCCATTGGAAAGTTTTGGGGAGACTAGGGGCTAGAAGAGCAAGGGGGCTTCCCAGCCGCAAGCCATGGTTCATTGGCGGAAATCGATCAGCGTACGGAAGGGGCAATGGGGTCAGTCCTGTATTTGTTAAATTGTCTCCTGAGGCTGACAGAGAAGCACACCACTTCGCCACGGGCCGGAACGGTCAGGCTTCGCGTTTGACACTCGTACGCCCCCGGCGGGCAGGCTTCCCGGACGGCGCTCGGAGAAGGTTGACCACTCGACTCACTCCGATCACCGCGGTTCGCCACGTGGTCCACCGCACCCGCGAATTCCCTGGGCAATGGTCTGGGCATGGCGGAGGACTTCGTTCCGACGCCGGACTGTGTCAAAAGAAAGGCCTTACCCCGATCCCCGTGTCATAGCTGGGGACAAGCGGCCATGCTTCCTTACCACCCTTGCTGAGGCTCATCGTCCAGAATAGCCTCGCCGCCCATGGAAGACCGCATCGTCATCGACCCCGCCGTCTGCAACGGCCGCCCGACCATTCGCGGTACCCGGATCACGGCGCAGACGGTTTTGGAGTTCCTCGGTGCGGGCGACTCCGTCGAGGACGTGCTCGGCGAGTACCCGACGCTGACGCGTGACGACGTGTTGGCCTGCCTCCGCTACTCATCGCGCCTGATGGGAAACCACTTCGTCATCCAGAAGGTGGCGTGAAGGGATTCATCCTCGACGAGAATGTTCCCGTCCGGTTGGCGTTCCGACCGGCCCTCCCGGTCGTTTCGAGTTCGAGTGTACTCGGGAAGAGCGCTGATGACTCGGACCTTTGGGACTACGCCAGGGCGAGCAGCTTGGTCATCGTCACCAAGGATGCCGACTTCTCGGACCGAATCCTCGTCAGCGCACCTCCACCTTGGATCGTCCACCTGCGCTTCGGAAATCTCCGCCGCCAGGAATACCACCGACTGCTGAGCCAGATGTGGCCACACGTCGAGGCCCTGCTGCCAAAGCACAAGATGATAGCAGTCTACGCCGATCGGATCGAAGCGATGGAGTGAAATCCCTCCTTGGAACCGAACCCTGCCAAGTCGCCCGGCATAACCGCAAAGGTTGAGACCAAGCGAACAATGGGGTCGCGTCTAAATATTCGACAATTGGGTTGACCTCCGATCCTCCGCCACGTGCATCCACGGGTTCTCCGCCGCCATCAAACCGATCCATCGGGCACAGGGATCGAGCCAGTCGTAGCCACTTCGCTGTCGTCCCTTTGGATGGGCTCTCTTGCTCTCCTCCGTGAGGACGAGCTTTGGGCCATTCGGCGTTCCTTCAGAACGCATTGGCATGGGTGCCGCAAACCCGGGGGTCGCACCCCGGGCTGGTATGCGGTCGCCCCTTTGCGACAGAGAGGCATTCGTCGCCTCGTAATGCCCCTGCAATAGCGCGCCACCGACACTGCCTTTTGCGGTCTCTTTCCTCATCGACTTGCCGCAGGAAGTCCCTTCCACCCAAAAAAGGGGGCAGCCGGTGAACCACCGCCGTCCGGTGTCCTCCGACTGCCCCGTTCCCACGTGGCTGTTACGCGGGCCCAGACAGCTTGCACACTGCCTGAGGGGGTCCCCACCCCTTCATCTGCGGGTTTCCAGACTGGCTCCAACGGTCGCCTTGGCGCGGCCGAACAGTCCGGAGGCCGTCCCGCAGATCCTTGCTGCGGCAACCAACCATGACGGCCTTGCAAATCCCTCACGGTGCATCCCGACAAAGGTTGCAAGATTGTCGGATCTTTTTTGTCCCCCGGAAAAACCGGCGCCTCAATCCTCCGCCGCCAGCTTCGCCAGAACCGTCAGATCCTCCAACGTGGTGGTGTCGCCCTTGATCTCCAGGCCGCAGGCGACCTGCTTGAGCAACCGGCGCATGATCTTTCCTGAACGGGTCTTCGGCAGTGCGTCCGCAAACCGGATGTCGTCCGGCTTGGCGACCGGTCCGATCTCGCGGCCCACATGATTGCGAAGGGTGGCCTTCAACTCCGCGGTCGCCACCTGTCCGGACTTCAACGTCACGAAACAGACCAACGCCTGTCCCTTCAATTCGTCAGGCCGCCCCACCACGGCCGCCTCCGCCACTGACGGATGACTGACCAGGGCACCTTCCACTTCCGCCGTCCCGATCCGATGCCCCGCCACGTTCAACACGTCATCAATCCGGCCCACGATCCAGAAATAGCCGTCCTTGTCCTGCCGACAGCCGTCGCCGGTGAAGTAGGATCCCTTCACCTCGCTCCAATAGGTCTGTTTGAACCGCGCCGGATCACCCCAGATACCCCGGAGCATCGAAGGCCACGGCTTCCGCACCACCAATTTGCCGCTCGTCCCCTTCGGCACCGGATTGCCGGCGTCGTCCACCACCTCGGGTTGGATCCCGTAGAAGGGCAGCGTCGCCGTCCCCGGCTTCAAGGGTGTCGCACCCGGCAAGGGCGAAATCATGATCGCTCCCGTCTCCGTCTGCCACCACGTGTCCACGATCGGACACCGCTTCCCGCCCACCACCGTGTAATACCACATCCAAGCCTCGGGATTGATCGGCTCACCGACCGATCCCAGCAACCGGAGCGAACTCAGGTCGTGCTTCTTCACCCACTGATCCCCCCACTTCATGAACGCCCGGATCGCGGTCGGCGCGGTGTACAGGATGGTCACCCGATACTTCTCGATGATCCGCCAGAACCGGTCCGGCTCCGGCCAGTTGGGGGCGCCCTCATACATCACGCACGTCGTCCCGTTCGCCAGCGGTCCATAGACGATATAACTATGGCCAGTCACCCATCCCACATCCGCCGTACACCAATAGACATCCTCATCCCGGACATCGAACACCCGACTGTGGGTCATCTTGGCCCCCAGCAGATAACCCGCCGTCGTGTGCAGGATGCCCTTTGGTTTCCCGGTCGAACCGCTGGTGTAGAGGATGAACAAGGGCGCTTCGGAATCGAGTTTCGCGGGCGGACACACCGCATCCACATAATCCAACTCCCGGTGCCACCAGAAATCACGTTCCTCCTGAAAATGGACCTCATGGCCGGTCCGACGCACCACCAGCACCGACGTCACCGATTTCGCCAGCAACTCCCCTTCCGCATCCTTCAGCGTCAGTGCTTCATCCACGTTCTTCTTCAACGGAACGATCGCCCCGCGCCGATATCCGCCATCCGACGTGATCACCAACTTCGCGCCACAGTCGAGGATACGATCCGCGACAGACTGGGCGCTGAACCCGCCGAAAACGACGCTGTGCACGGCACCGATCCGCGCGCAGGCCAGCATGGCGATCGCTGCCTCTGGAATCATCGGCATGTAGAGGGCCACCAGATCCCCCTTGCCGATGCCCAGGGCCTTGAGCGCATTGGCGGCCTTGCACACCTCGGTGTGCAGCTGGCGGTAGGTGAAGGTGCGGCTGTCGCCGGGCTCCCCCTCCCAGATCAGGGCCAGCTTGTCGGCACGGGGGCCCTCGAGATGGCGATCGAGGCAGTTGAAGGACAGGTTGGTGGTGCCGCCTTCAAACCACTTGGCGAAGGGAGGGTTGCTCCAATCGAGCACCGTGTGAAATGGCTCAAACCAGTGCAGCTGCTCGCGGGCCAGGTCGCCCCAGAAACCGTCGGGATCGGCCTCAGCCTTGGCACAGAGAGCCCGGTAGGCCTCCATCGAACCGATGCGGGCGCCAGCGGCCAGCTCAGCCGGCGGTGCAAACAGTCGCTCTTCCTGCAGCACCGACTCGATCGTGGGGGCCTGACCCATGGGACGCCAACAACTAAGAGAGTTGCAGCCATTCAAGCGGGGAGCACCGGGGCTCAGCCAAGGCCGATCGGCGCTGTAACAGGCCACCTCCCAGACAACCCGACCCCGTCACACCTCAACAGCTCGGCATCCGCCGTCTGCCGTCGCCGAGAATGCCCTGATGGGGAAGCCTGCCGCCTGCCTGTTTGATCTCGATGGCCTGCTGCTCGACACCGAGCCCCTGCACGCCCAGGCCTGGCAGCAGGCGGCAGGTCACTTTGGCTGCGTGCTCAGCGACGCCCAGCTGCTGGCGCTGCGGGGCCGCCGCCGGCTGGATTGCGCCGCCCAGGTGATCCTCTGGATTCAGGCAGCCGAGCGCCCCGCCCCGAGCCCTGAAGCCCTGTTGGCCGTGCGCCAGCCGATCGCCGAAGCGCTGCTGATCCATGCCCAGCCCACGCCCGGCGCGGTGGAGCTGGTGACGCGCTGCGCCGCGTTGGCCATCCCGATGGCGCTCGCCACCAGCAGTTCGCGCGCCGCCGTGGCGCTCAAAACGGCGCCCCATGCCTGGATGGAAGCGATCACCACGCGCGTCCATGGCGATGATCCGGCGCTGACGGCCGGCAAACCGGCACCGGATGTGTTTCTTCTGGCGGCGAAGCGTTTGGGGGTGGCGCCCGAGCAGAGCTGGGCGTTTGAAGATTCCCCAGCCGGGGCCCAGGCCGCTCGGGCCGCTGGCTGCCAGGTGTTTGTGGTGCCGCCAGCCCAGCTCAGCGACCGCGACCGGCAGAAGCTCTACCCAGGGATTGAACGCTTCCTGGGCAGCCTGGAGCAGGCGCCACTGCTGATCAGTAGAGCCGGCTGAGCACGAAATCGGGCAGGGCGCGCAGGGCACTGCGGGGCTCGGAGGGAGCCAGCCAATCGAGGGCTTGGGCGGCCTCTTGGGCAAAACCCTCAGCCAGGGCGCGGGAGCGGGGAATGGCCTCACAGCCACGCACCAGCTCGAGAGCTTGCTCGAGATCGCCCTCCTGGCTGAATTCCCGCTCGATCAGACCGGCCAAGGCTGGGCGTTCCTGCAGGGCATAGAGGGCCGGTGCGGTGAGGTAGCCCGAGGCCAGATCGCTGGCGGCCGGCTTGCCCAGCTGCTGGTCGCTGCCGGTGAAATCGAGGATGTCGTCGACCACCTGGAAGGCCAGGCCCAGCTGGCGACCGAAGCGGTACAGATCATCGAGCTGGGGGGCCGGCAGGCCCGTGAGCACCCCGGCAGCCCGGGCGCTATTGGCAATCAGGGAGGCGGTTTTGCAGTAGCTCTTCTCGAGGTAGGTCTCGAAGCTCTGGCCGGTGTCGTAGCGGAACAGGCCCTGCTTCACCTCGCCATCAGCGAGATCCATGATCACCCGGCTAAGCAGTTTGACCACCTCAAGGTCGTCGAGGTTGGCGAGGTGCCAGCTGGCCTGGGCAAACAAGAAATCGCCGGCCAATACGGCGACACGGTGATTAAAGCGGCTGTGGACGGTATCGACGCCGCGACGGGTGGCCGCCTCATCGACGACATCGTCGTGCACCAGGGAGGCCGTATGGATCATCTCGGTGATCTCGGCCAGGCGCCGGTGACGCGGGCCCAGTTCGCCATCGGCGGACACAGCCCGCGAGAGCAACAGCACGATGCCGGGACGCAACCGCTTGCCGCCAGCGGCAAACAGATGCTCGGCAGCGGCCTGAAGAATGGGGTGCCCGGCTCCGATCAGGCTGCGCAGATCGGCCAGCAGGGCATCAAGGTCTGCCTCTACGGGCTGGAGCAGCTCTGCAACCGTTGCCACAACACCTCCGCCGTGGCGCGATCCTAGAAGGCTCAACCGACCGACCGCAGGTCAACCCGCTCCACCGACGGTCGATAGCCCAGCCAGCGGTTGGCCCCATCGGCGAAGGCCTCGGCGCAGCCACTGACGCAGACCCGGGTGCGCTGGGCAGGGGGAACCACCTCCACGCCGGACAATTCGCCTTCGGGCATCCCACCCATGCTGGCCAGAAGAGGGCCCAGCCGCCGCACGGCGGATGCGGCTGGATCGACAAGCCGCACGTGGGGAGGCAGCAGGGCCGTGAGCAGCGGGCGCAGCATGGGGTAGTGGGTGCAGCCCAACACGACCGTGTCGACGCCGGCGGCCAGCAGGGGAGCCAGGTAGGCCAGGGCCTCGGCCTCCAGGGCCGGAGCCTGTAAATCCCCCGCCTCAATCAGGGGCACAAAGGCCGGGCAACCCACCTCCAGCACTTCAGCGTGGGGATGGCAGGCATGGATCGCCCGGCGGTAGGCGCCACTGCGGGCCGTAGCCGGGGTGGCGAGCACGCCGACGCGCTCGCTATCCAGATCAGCCGCCACGCTGTCGATCAGGCCCACCACCGGCACGCCAGCCTCCGCCACGGCCACATCCAGGGCCAGGGCATT
>DITU01000062.1 GCA_002422905.1 Verrucomicrobia bacterium UBA6176 | reverse complement strand
CCTCATCGATGACGATCAGGTCGAAGTGGCCCACGCCAAACTGGCGTTGGCCGTCGGATGTCTCGTCGATCAGCCGCATCATCGTCGGGTAGGTGGAGACGAACACCCGACCCTCCTTGTCCTTTTCTGTCACCAGATTCACGGGTGACGACGCCGGCAGATGCTTCTTGAAGGCATTCACCGCCTGTTTCACCAACGCCTTCCGGTCCGCGAGGAAGAGCACGCGCTTCACCCAGTTGCATCGCATCAACAGGTCACACAGGGCGATGACCGTACGGGTCTTGCCGGCACCTGTCGCCATCACCACCAGAGCCCGGCGATCCAGATCCACCTCGAACGTTTCTCCAATCTTTCGGATGGCCCGTGTCTGGTAGTAGCGCTCCACGATGGCCTGGTCGATGGCGGCCTCGGCCAGCTTCTGTCGCGTGGTGCGGCGTTGGATCAGCAGTTCCAGTTCGGGCTTCTTATAGAAACCCTGCACCGGACGTGGCGCATGGCCCGTGTCGTCCCAGATCCAGTGCTCGTAGCCGTTCGACAGGAAAATGACGGGTCGCCGGCCAAACTGTTTTTCGAGGCAATCGGCATAGAGCTTGGCCTGCTGCTGGCCAACCTGGGCGCTTTTCCTGCTGCGTTTGGCTTCCACCAGACCCAACGGTTTGCCGTCATCGCCCCATAGCACGTAATCCACAAAGCCCTTTCCATCTGGGTTGGGCATCCCGGTTACGGGATACTCCGTGTCGTGTCCGGCCTGGGTCAGGCCCCAGCCGGCTTCCTTCAGCAACAGGTCGATGAAGTAGTCTCGGGTTTCGGCCTCGGAGTAGTCGTGGGTATCCGCCTGCTTTTGGTTGGCCAGCTTCGCCGCCGCCACCTCCGCTCGAAGTGCCAGCAGCTCCGCATCCAGTGTGGATTTGTCGGCCAGCAATTGGGCCAGTTTCCCGTCCTTCTCTTGCAGTTGCGCTTCCAGTCGTTGCAACTGATCCCGTGTCTGGGGTGAGGATGCGGATTCCCTGGGCAGGAGCAGGGGATTGAACGCGAGGTCGTCCGCGGGTTGGGCGGTGCGTCCGTAGGTCCGGGCTAGCCAGAAGGCGAAGTGAAACAGCTCCCGCACCGCCACCACCGCATCGAACTGGCGCACCGGCTTGTGGCTGTGGACGGCGAGGTTGCCCAGATCCTTGACGACCCGGGTCTTCGCGAATACGGCGTCGCCGGTCACCGCCTTGAAGGTGGGCTCGTGGAGCAGCGCACTGAGGTGGTCCTGGTAGGGGAGTTTGAGTGACGAATCGCTGCGGTAGAGCCATTGCACCGCCAGTTCCAGCGTGCGCCTGGCGTAGAAGCAGGCCGCCCGCGCATCCCCATGGACCAACGATTCCGCCCTGACCGCCGCCTCGTGCAGGGCCGGCCACTCGGCGGCGAGGAAGGTGAAGTTGCTCATTGGGCGATAGCCGAACCGTATCCGAAGATCCCGAGGCCGTAATCGTTTTTCAGGAGCGGCCTCGCTGGGTAATCGATTTAGTTTGCTGGTAAGTATTTTAGATCTCGACGAGGGCAACCGGATGAACCTCGCGGAAGGGAAACCTCAAGCATGGTTCAAGAATTGCCCCTGAGCGATTCCACCCAACCCGATGCCGACGCGACATCGCGCCAGGCTTCGCGGCCCTTTTTCCAGAGATTCTCCAGCGCGCGCTCGTCCACCTCGTTGGACTGCGTAAGGAACTGGATCAGGCGGATGTTCCGCAGCGCCTTGGTCCGGACGTGCTGCTCCGCATGCACCCGCAGCGTTACGTCCTTGTAGAGCTGGTTTTCCTTCTCGCCGCCCAACTGCTCTTCGGAGGCGCTGATCCGCACGGTCGCGCCCGAATCCACCAAAACCAGGTGCACGTTCGGATCCTGCTTTCCGCCGGCGTTCACCACCCGGCCCGTCAGATACTTCTCGACCGCCACCCAGGCATTCTCGTTGCCGTGCTGGAATTGGCTGGAATTCGTGAACCGCAGCGTGCGACCGCCGACCTCATCATCGTGCGAGAACCCGCGTTCTGTTAGTTCCTCGGACATGTCTTGTGCCCTCAACCTATCGGCCGGGCCACGTTGTGCCACAGGCAAGTTTGTGGCAGCAACTGCTGACATTTCGCCCCGGAAGGCGCGGTGCCGGAGGGAAGCGAAGAGGGCTTCCACCGCTGCGACGCACCGGGCGAATTCGCACGAATCCGGTATCGGTAGGGACTTGTATGTGCCGTCTCGGAACAACTGGATGTGGATCCTGCCGCAGCCGGTGGCGGTGCCATGCTCATGGGTCGTACTCCTGAAGGTTGGCGACGAACTCGCTCAGCGAAGCGAACATCCGATGATGCGCGGAGATGCCCATCGCATCCAACTTCAACACCATTTTCACGTTCATCCACCGATAGCTTTGCGTCGCCTGACCGAGCAGCAGCCGATGCGGTTTGGACGATCTGCCCCAGGGCCGGATGTCCTGATGCCAGTGCATCGGATTCTCAGGAGTCGAATGCACATGCCTGCCAACGGCCGGGGCGTAGTAGTGCGTCGGATTGAAGGGGGCGTCGGCGTCGCGCGCCGCCCTCTTGGGCTTGAACAAATCACCCCGGGCGGACCTTGATGCACACTTCGCCTCCCGGCAGCTGCTTGGTAGCGCGTGCCAAAGTTCCATTTGGCTCAGGAACGACCGTTCCACACACATCAGGTAGGCGAGACTTCGCGAAGGGCCCTCTGTTTTGCTGGTGAAACCGGCTACCCAAACATTCTTCCAAGGGTCATCACGGTCGCTCGTCGGTGAAAATGTCGCCCGGTCCTTGTGCTTACAGGTGCAAAGCGTGATTCGTCCGCCATCGAAATTGGGGGCACTGCCTTCTTGGACGAGTTGGTGGTCGGGGCATTTGGTTTTGATGGTCGTGACGATGTAGGCGTACACAGGCTTGTCTCGCAGCGCCTCAGATATCGACCTCAACAGGGCCCCAGGATCCTTTGGGGATGGGTAGTTGTGCACAGCGCCTGTCGCATTCAGGACAGATGCTGGTTTGTGGCAGGTCATTTTGAGAGGTGTTGGTTGCCCGGGGACGCAGACCGAATCCCGTCTATCTCGGTCATTTCGATGGAAAATCCTCCAACCAATGGGCGCGGATGAACACCACCGGTGTCCAACATAATACAGGCTAAGATACCTCGGGTTGAGCCGCCTGGATGGAAGCGACGTGGGTCAAAGTCCGGCATGTTCCCGGATGAACTCGTTCATGCGGCTGGCGAGGGCCTCACGTCGCACCCGGAGGAATTCCCGGTAGTTCTCCAGCCGGAGCAATGCCTGATCCGTGGGGATCAATTGGCTGTCCAAAGCCGCCTGTCCCTGCGTCTTCACGATGTCGCTCAGGTACTCCAGCGGTGCCTTGTTGCTGATCCGGCGGTTGGTCTGACCGGTGATGAAGGCCATGTTGGCGATCTCGTTGATCTCGCCGGATTCGTAGCCCAACTCCTTGAGCAGCGACTTGGGACAGATGTGGTGCCACTGGATGAAGTGGAGTTTGCCTTGGTGGGTCAGCGACAACCCCAAGCCACTGAACCAATCCTTGGCCCCACCGGCCTTGAGGGCGAGATAGGCGAGGGAGAAAAGCGGGCTGCCGGCTCCACGGTTCACGAGGTCGCTGGCCTCGACATGCAGGCGCCCGAACTGGCGTTTCAAGGGCTCCAACAACGCCGCCACATCTCCTGTGCGGAAGATGATGTTCAGATCCTCGTTGAGCACCGACTCGGACGCGCCGCGGGAGAAGTGGCCGCGGGCATTGGCGACCAGCAGCCACTGGGTCAGCGCGTGTTGTTCCGCCTGCGTCAGGCGGTCACCCTTTACCCGGCTGATGGCGGCGAGCACATGGATGAACATCGGCGACGACAGCAGCGATTCATCCTCGATGCCCACATTGGTCCGCAGGAAGTTGATCGCGAAGCGCAAGCCTTCCTGGGCCTCCTCCCAGCCCCGCTTCAGATCGGCGACCGACGTCTTGCCTACTGTGTGGAAAAGGCACTGACGGGTGGCAAATACCACGATGGAGCGCACCAATTGGCCCAGGTCGATCGTGAACCAGCTTTGTTCGCACTCCTCCTGGAACGCCTCCAATTCCTTGAGCAGGTTTGGCCACCGTGAGGTGATTTGGGCCAGGGCAAGGTCTGAGGACCGCAACTTGGCCCCCAGGGAGTTTACCCGGACGAAGATTTCGGTGACCTCCTGGTAGTTCATCGAGCGCTCCAGGACGTGAACCACGTAGTTGTAGCGGGTAATCTGGCGAAGTCGTGTCAAGCGCTCGGAGTACTTCTGGAACCGTGGATCATCGAACGACACCACGCCGGCCTTTTTCAGGATCGTGGAATCATTCGCGGTGCGGAAGACCTCGCTGACCGATACCCAATGGGGCTGAGCCTGGAGTGCCTGGCTGGCCACAACGAAGGTGAAATGCTTGAACCGCTCGGCGACTGCCACTTCCCCGTCGTTGTTCTCGTCGGCCTCATCCGGGGCCTCGTCGTCCGGTGTCATCGGCGAATCCAGGTCGCCTTCCACTTCGGTCACTTCGGTGGGTGGTCCTTCGCGATGCTCCAGGTTGAACAGGATTTCGATGGGCCGCCGCCGCCCGCGCACCTTTACCGGTTCCCCGGCGAGTACGGCCGTCAGGGACGTGATGCGCTGCTGACCGTCGAGCAGCAGCTTTCGGCCGGCAAACGCCGTCGTGTCCTGGGCGATGGCTCCATCACGAGTGGGTACCGGCTCGTCGGTCTCCCACACCAGGATCGAGCCGCTGGGATAACCCCGGTACAGCGAGTCGAGCAGATCGCGCACGCGCGTCGAACGCCACACGTAATGGCGCTGAATCTCAGGCAGTCGCAGCGCACCGGATTTATACATGTCGATCAGCGAGCTGATGGGGATGTTCTGTTGTTGCATGGTGTTCCGGGAGTATGGCGGAGCTTGTGGATCAGGCAGTGTTCCATCCACTCCAAATTGAGTCGGCGAGGCTGGGGGCAAGAAGACGTTCCGTGGTTGCACCGACCGGGCGTCCCACTCCGAGCGTTTTCAGCAGCCGGTTGAACTTTGCGAGGGACATTTCTGGCCTTCGTCCAGACGGTTCCGCCACGAAAATGAACGTCTTTCCGCCCCTCCGCCTGCGATCCAGTACGGGCACCGACTTCAGCACGGTCACCGGCTTGGATGCACCCTTGCGGGAATAGACCTGGATGATGCGGTCACCGGGCCTACCCGCCTTCAGGAAGCGGCCGCCTCCGCCCCAACGGATCCATTCGATGGATTTCTCCCGACGACCAAGCAACTGCGCCAGCTCCGCCGTAGTCGAGTCCACCATCCTCTGTTCCCTTCGGTCCAGATCCTCATCGATCTCATGCACCCCCACCAACCATGCATTGTGTCCGAGCGGAACCACCTTGGCTCGCCGGTGGTGGTTCCCGGCGGTGGTCGGACCTCCCCGACGGATCACCTCGATGGCGCACAGCTTTTCAACGGCGTCAGTTTCAAGGGCAGGGGACTGGCGAACGAGTTGGGCAATCAGCGAAGCCACTCCGCTGACGGTGGACGTGGCATCCGTCATGATCGCCGCCTCGATCAGGGCGGAACGCGATGCCCCTGACATGTTGCCCGAACCGATCACGGCCACCTCGTCGAGCAGGATGGCCTTGGCATGCAGGCCGGCACACGAATGCACCGTTACTCCGCGCCGCAGGAGCGTTCGCAAAAGCTTCGCGCTCGTCTCCCCGGAGCGGATGGCCGAGGGGGAGGCATCGGTCACCAGCAAATCGCCGCGCTTCAGGCCGAGCAGGTCTTCCGTCACGTAGGCGATGGCTGCCTGGCGCCGTTTGGCTTTGGCTGCGCGGGCGGAGATCTCGCCCCAGAGCTTGTGGCTTAGAATGCGCTGCATGATGGCTTACGTCCTTCCAGGACTGCGCCGAAATAGAGGGCTCCAAAGAGCGCTGCCAACTTCGCGAGCAGCCGCGAGGGCGCTTCGGGGGGCTAGAGCAGCTGCACCCCCACCTCCAGGCGTCGCGCCGGCATTGGCCAGCGACTCGGCTTTCCTTGCCGCAACAGGCAAGTCGGGCCATTCCGGCTGGAGGAAGGTGAAGTTGCTCATTGGGCTCAGTTGGATGTCGGTCAGCCCCGTTCGTGGATCATCGCCCAGAGGCGGTCAATCTCACCGAGTTCGATGACCTGGAGAGGCGTCAGCCGTCCGAAGGCCGGATTGGGACTCCGCATCCACGTCGGGATGGCCGTGGGCTGGACCAGTCCCGCCAGCGCGTCCAGGAACCGGCGGATCTCCTGCAAGCGGCGCTGGGCCGGTTGGCTCGGGAGCTTCCCAGAGGACCAATCCGCCAACGCCCGCAGTGAGAATCCCGTCAGACGCGACAACTCCTCGCGGCGCATGCCGTAGGTTTCACAGAGCACGCCGATATCCGGGGAGACGGCGGCGACCTCGGCCAGGAGTTGGGTGGCGAGTTTCGCTTCGCGCCCGGGTGCTTGCGGTCGGGTGCCGGAGGCAGGCGAGTGCGAATTCGACATGCCGGAATTCAGCGGCGATGGGAGGCGTTTGTCCAACGGGTTTCGCGCGGGTCGGGTGCTGACGGGCGCATCTTGACACTGCCCCCGCCTAGGACCGCGGGTGTGCGGTACGCCGGAGGCGTTTCAGCGATTTGCCCGGGGTACCACCCCGGGATCAGTTGTTCCCAAAACCTTCCCACCCCGGGAGGGGTGGCAGATCTTCAACCCCTCCAGGGTTGATTGGACTTTTTGCGCCATTTACCCGGGGTGGTACCCCGGGCTAATCGCTGCCATCCCTCCGGGATGAGGAGGGGCGACGGGTCTGGCGCCGCATCGGGGTCGGATATTTCCTCATGGCGCTCCGTGGGCAGTGTCAAGATGCGCCCGGTCCTGCCCATGAACCCGCAAGAACCCGTTTCAGAGTTCTCCGCGGAAGGCGCGGTGCTGGAGGGAGGCGAAAAGGGCGTCCAGCTCGGTCAAGGAAGCGCGGTGGGACGCCTTCAGGGCCTCGACTGCCGTCACGCGCCGGGCGAATTCGCGCTGCAGTGGGATGGGGGGAACCGGGAGCGGAAGCGAACGTAGGTCTTTGTAGTAAATGGCGAAGACGTTCGTTGTGCCGGATTTTCGCAGATTCAACTCGTGCTGGACGAAAGCCGTCTTGAAAGCTGCCGCGACGAAAACAGGGTCGGCTTTGGCGGTGAAGCGAACGCGCATCAGATTGTTGTTGAAGAGATGTAATCCGCCGCCGCGATACAGCGCCGTTTTGCCAACGAGTTCTTCAGAGTTGCGGGTGTTGAACAGGAAGTCTCCCGGTTCAAGCCGGTATGCTTCAATCTCGGCTTCGGTGGCGTGCGTGCGCTGAACATTGCCAAGCTCAAGCTCGCCGATGCGCGTAATCGCGTTCATCCGCACATATGGAATCGGGAATTCAGGACCGAACTCTTGCGAGCCACGCACCAAGCCTAGCTTGGTTTCGCGCACGATTTCTTCGAGCGGAAGAGTTGGCCAGCGAGTGCGCTCCTTCCGTGTGTCGCCAAAGAGGTCGAGGAATAGGGCTTGGGTGAGGGAGTCGAGTTGGGCGAGGGCGGCGCGGCGCTTGGCCCGCAACGCCTCCGCCCGGTCCAGCACCTCCGCGATCCGACGTTGCTCCGGCAGCGGCGGCAGGGGGATTTGGAGAGCCTTCAACGTCGTCGCGTTGACGCCGGGTTGAGCAACGCCTCGTGCACCTTTCGCGATTTGTGCCCAGTAGTTTTCCGTTTGAAAAAAGTGACTGACAAAACGCGGCTCTGCCGAAGCACCGACGCGGACGCGGATGAGGTAGGAAGCGAACACCGTGTCAGTCGGGCAGTCACGAATCAGCAAGCTCTTCCCCGTCGTCGCGCCTGTTCGCGCAAAGACAATGTCTCCCGTCTTGAGCCGAGCCTCGGACGCAGAGCGCGTATCGCACTCGCACCACGGAACGATGTCCCAATTCACCGCACCATCTTGAATGTCCGTAATGCGAAGAAACTTTGGGCCGAGAGGCTGTTCGGTGGCAGATGCGGTTACGCCGTAATCAACCGACTCAACTAATTCACCGAGCGGCAGCGTCTTCCATTCACTCTTCGTCATTCGACCTTCGGCCTTCACTTCAACATCCCCTCCAGTTCCTTCATTCCCTTTTCGATCTCGGCTTCGAGAGCGCGGAGGTTCTTGAGGATCTCGCCGGGCGGACGGTGCGCGACCTCGGCGTGGACGACCTCCTTGTAGCGGTTGAGGGAGAGGTCATAGCCCTGGGCGAGGATGTCGGCCCTGGGGACTGTGAAGGACTGTTCCGTGCGGGCGCGTTTGGTTTCGGAGCCGGCGCGTTCCTTCCAGCGGGCGAGGATGTCGGGGAGATTGTTCTTCGCGTGGTCCTCGGCGGAGAGCGGGGACCTGGGCACGGGGCCGAGTTTTTCCGGCGGGAGCAATTCGGTGCGTTTGTCGTCGAGGGACAGGCCGTCGCCGTCGACGTCGTAGAACCAGACGTGGTCGGNNGGTCTTGGTGAAGAGGAGGATGGCGGTGGAGACGCCGGCGTAGGGTTTGAACACGCCGCCGGGGAGGGAGATGACGGCGTCGAGCTTCTGATCCTCGACCAGAATCTTGCGCAGGGTCTTGTGGGCGTTGGACGATCCGAAGAGGACGCCGTCGGGCACGATGACGGCGGCGCGTCCGCCGGGTTTGAGCAGGCGGAGGAAGAGGGCGAGGAAGAGCAGTTCGGTCTTCTTCGTCTTCACGATCTGCTGGAGGTCCTTGGCGCAGGTTTCGTAGTCGAGCGATCCGGCGAAGGGCGGGTTGGCGAGGATGAGGGTGTACTTGTCCTCCTCGCCAGCGTGGTCCTGTCCGAGGGAGTCGCGGTAGCGGATGTCCGGGTTTTCCACGCCGTGCAGGAGCATGTTCATGCTGCCGATGCGCAGCATGGTGTTGTCGAAGTCGAAGGCGTGGAACAGACCCTGGTGGAAGTGCTGCTTCAGCTTTCTGTCGCGGAAGATCTCCGGATGATGCGCGCGCAGGTATTCGCCCACGGCCACAGGAAAACCGCAGGTGCCACCGGCCGGATCGCACAGGACGTCGGTGGGAACCGGTCGGACCAGTTCCACCATGAGCTGGATGATGTGGCGTGGGGTGCGGAACTGCCCGTTCTGGCCGGCACTGGCGATCTTCCCCAGCATGTATTCGTAGAGGTCACCCTTGGTGTCGCGGTCCTCCATGGGGACGCGGTCGAGCATGTCGACCACCTTGGCCAGCAGGGCAGGCGTGGGGATGGTGAACCGGGCGTCCTTCATGTGGTGCGCGTAGGTGGAGTCGTCGCCACCGAGAGTGCGCAGGAAGGGGAAGACATGTTCGCCGACCACGGTGAAGAGGTCGCGGGCCTCGAAGTGCTTGAAGCGCGACCAGCGGAAGTCTTCGTAGGGGCGCTTCCGTTCATCGAGTCCCTCGGGGAAGATGCGCCGGGCCATGGGCTTCTTCAGGGTGATGGCCTTGCGTTCCTCGAGGGTGTGCAGGTCATCGAGGCGGCGGAGGAACAGGAGGTAGGTGATCTGCTCGATGACCTCNNCTGCGGAGTTCGCCGGTGAGCATGGCGGGCAGGATGTTGAGTCACTGGTGGGTGAAGCAAGAGGGACGGTGGAAAGGCGCAACATTCCCGCACGACAGCCGCTCCACTACGACCCAACGAAGTGAGATCCCTCCGTTGCGTGCTTCGTGCCGATGCGTAAAATTTCTCCGCCGCCCTTCTCGGCGTTCCCTGCGTCTCCGCGCGAAAACTTTCAATGGCCTCCGTATCCAGCTGGATCCGGAAATTGCATTCCGCAGAGGCGCGGAGGCGCAGAGCTGATTTCACCCGGGCCTTTTCCAGAAAACTCCCCACCACTCCTTCGTGGCTTCGTGACTTCGTGTGAGTTCTTCCCGCCGCTGAACCGATCTCATTTCGGGAGTGTTGGTGAGGTTTTCCGCCGCCGGGAACGGGATCGGATCCGAACTGTTCTGAGTGGAGCAGCCCACGGTTTTGGGCATGAAAAAGGGTTCCTTCGGTAAGACCGGAGGAACCCTTGAAGTGGGGGGATTGAAGTGGGTACCTGCCTTTGCTGCGTTGTCGTTTTCGTTGCAACGGCGCAGAGGCGATGGGGACTACTTCTTTTCCTCAGCCTTCTTTTCGGGCGGGGGGACAACGACGAGTTCGGCGCCGGTGTTGATGTCGCAGCCGGGAAGGGCTTCCTGGAGTTTCTTTACGCCCTCGGGAGTGACCTGGGTCTGCCAGAGGTAGAGGTTGCGAAGGTGTTTGAGCCCGGCGAGGCGTTGGATGCCGGCGTCGGTGACCTTGGTGCCGTACAGGTTGAGATAGACGAGATTGCCAAGCTTGCCGACGTGGTCGAGGCCGGCATCGGTGATGCCGGTGAGTTCGAGTCCGAGGACCTGGAGATGCTGGAGCGGGGCAAGGGCGCTGAGGCCGGAGTCGGTGACCTTGGTGTTGCCGAGTCGGACCTCGACCAGGCTGGGGATCTGTTTGAGCGGATCGAGGGTCTTGTCGGTGACCTCGGGGCCCTTGAGCCGGAAGTTGGCTTCGCGCCACGGGACATTCTGGGCGATGGCGCGGGCTTCGACGCCATCCTTGGCGAGGGCGGCGATGGCAACGGTTTCGGCGTCGGCCGGTTTGAAATCCTTGGGCAATTCCGGCAACGGCGGCACCGGACGGGCCGGCATGGCGGGTTGGGTCGGGGCGACGGCAGCGGGGGCGCCGGCCTTGGCGGCGACCTTCACCACCACGCCATCCGGCCAGTTGGCGCCTTCGGCGAGCCAGGCCTTGAGGATGGCGATGGACTTCTCAGGGACCGGACCGTCCTCGGGGGGCATGATTTCGTCGGAATCCTTGGAAAGCGTGATCCGCCGATGGATCTCGGACTTGTCGGCGTCGCCGGCAACGATCGGGGTGGCACCGCTCTTGCCGGGCTTGAAGGCGTCCGCCTTCTGGTCGAGGCGGAACTTGCCCTTCTGCTTTTCCTCGCCATGACACTGGATGCAGTGCTCGGCGAGGATCGGTGAAACCTCCTTTTCGAAGTCCACGGCCGCAAAGGCCGGGCTGGCGGCGAGGGTGAGACCGGCGGCGATTAAGGCGATCTTGTGCATGTGCGAAGTGGTTTTCTTGCGTCCGGACTCCGCCCCGAGGCGTTTTCTCCGGAAGGTATGGGAAGACCTTAGCCCTGACCGGGGTTCTGGTTCAAATGAGTTCCTTGGGCTTCGGCCACTTCGCAACGTTCGAAATTCAACGGGGGAATGGGGGTCTCCAAATCCCCCTTGCTGTCCGGAGTACTCCTCCCGCAGCCTGTCGACCGCCGATGTTCCACCGGTCCATTCTTCCCGGCAGGTTCGGCTCAGGTCATCGTGAAAGTCTTCTCCGGTAATTCAAATCCCGCCCTTGCCAAGTCCATCTGCGAGTCCATCGGGATGCCGCTGGCCCGTTCGACTGTCCGCCCGTTTCCCAACGGGGAGACGTACGTGAAGATCGATGAGAATGTGCGCGGACAGGATGTGTTTGTGGTCCAGTCGACCAGCCCGCCCGCCAACCAGCATCTGATGGAGATGTTCATCATGATCGATGCGTTGCGCCGGGCGAGTGCGTCGCGGATCACGGCGGTGCTGCCGTTCTATGGGTACGCGCGGCAGGATCGGAAGGATCAACCGCGGGTGCCGATCACGGCGAAGCTGGTGGCCAACCTGATCGTGGCATCGGGCGCGCACCGGGTTTTGACGATGGACCTGCACGCCCAGCAGATCCAGGGCTTCTTCGACATCCCGGTTGACCATCTCTATGCGGCCCCGGTGATCTTTGAGTATCTCAAGCGGTTGGACATCCCGAACCAGGTGGTGGTGAGCCCGGACCTGGGTGGGTTGAAGATGGCGGCGGCCTATGCGCAGACGTTGGGGGCGGAGTTGGCGATTGTGGCCAAGCGACGCAAGAGTCCGACAGAGACGGAGGCCATCTCGCTGATTGGTGAGATCGAGGGAAGGAACGTGTTGCTGGTGGATGACCTGACGGAGACGGCGGGGACGCTGGTGAATGCGGCGGCGTTGGCGAAGAGCCGTGGAGCGTGCCAGATCCGGGCGTGTGTCTCGCATGCGCTGATCAATGAGCTCGGGGCCGAAAGACTGCGGAAATCGGCAATTGACGAACTGATCACGACTGATAGCGTCGCCCGCTCTGCTGTTGAAGGGGTGAATGTTACCACCCTTTCGGTGGCTGGCTTGCTGGGCGAGGCGATCAAACGGATTCACAGCAATTCGTCGGTCACATCGCTCTTCGAGTTCAAGGGTTGATCCACCGGATGGTCCGGCAGATCGGCAGATACGACTCCGAAATGAAAAGTTTGAAAATGGGCGCCTTCGTGCGCTCCGAAACGCGCCGCAAAGGTTCCAAACGGGTTCGGGCACTGGGCCGCATTCCCGCCAACATCTACGGCAAGTCCGCCACTGCGCAGAACCTCGAGTTGGATTCGAGGGAGTTTGAAGTGCTGGTCGGCAAGGCCCACTCCGAAGTCATCTTGGTGGATCTAACGATCGAGGGTGATTCCCGTCCCGCCCGGCTCGCGCTGGTCCAGGATGTTCAGCATCACGCCCTCACCGGAAAGGTGTTGCACGTCGACTTCCACGAAGTGAAGCCGGACGAATGCGTGACCATCCGGGTTCCGGTGGAAAGCACCGGGGAATGTCCCGGGGTGAAGGCGGGCGGAACGCTGGAGCATGTGTTGCTCAAGATCCGGATCCGTGGCCTGCCGGGAGAGTTGCCGGATCAGATCACGGTGGACGTCTCGAACCTGCAGGTCGGGAAAGTGATCCATATCTCCGACATTGTTCCTCCGCCCGGAGTTGAGATCCTGGGGCGCAAGGAAACGACGGTGTATGCCTGTGCTGAACCGTTGACGGCGGAAGCGGCGACCGAAGCGGCCGCTGCGGAACCGACCAAGCAGCCTGAGATGCTGAAGGAGAAGAAGACTGACGAAGCCAAGCCTGCGGACAAGAAGAAGTGAGGTTTGTGATTTCATGGAGCCCGGCGGTTGTCGGGCTCCATTTGTTTCGCTGAGCTTGCTGCCGTGAAAAGACGGAGCTTGATCGCGGGACTGGGTAACCCTGGAAGGGAATACCAGTATACAAGGCACAACGCCGGCTTCATGCTGGCGGACCGTATGGCGGGCCAGTTGGGTTGGCCATGGCGGTTGGAGAAGAAGTTCTTTGCAGAATTGGCCGAAGGTTCGGTGGGTGGGCGGAGCGTGATGCTTTGCAAGCCCCAGACCTTCATGAATTGCAGCGGCGAAGCTGTGGGAGCCCTTGCGGGTTTTCATCGGATGTCGCCGGAAGACGTGCTGGTGGTGGTGGATGATGCAGATCTCCCGCTCGGCACGCTCCGGTTGCGTCCGGAAGGCGGACACGGTGGACATCACGGCCTGGAATCGATCGAGCAGCATCTGGGATCGCGGGGGTTTCCCCGGCTTCGACTGGGTGTGGCGCGGCCGAAACAGGCGGTGCGGGACATCGCCCAGCATGTGTTGGGGCGGTTCACGGCCGAGGAACAAACAATTTGGGATCAGGTGTTGGTCCGGGCGGAAAGCCAGATGAGATGCTGGCTGGAGGACGGACTGGCGAAGGCAATGAATCTATATAACGGATCGGTGGCGTGAGCCACCGGACCAAACTTGGAAAAACTGTGAAACGGTACGAAGGACTGTTCATTCTGAACCTTGCGGGCAAGGAAGACGGCATCAAGGAGGCGGTGGACCGCGTGTCCACTGAGATCACCGCCGCGGGCGGCAAGGTCGAGACCATCCAGAAGATGGAAAAGAAGGCGTTCGCCCGGGTGGCGGATCGCCGCATCAATTCCGGACATTATGTGAATGTCTTCTTTGAGGCCCAACCGAGTGTCATCAAGGATCTGCATACCCGGTTCCGTCACTCGGACGAGGTTCATCGGGCGCTGTTTACCGAGGCTGGCATCGGTCTCCCGGTGCCGGTGGAAGCTCCGGTCGCCTGAGAATTCCCTGTTGAAGGGTCGGGGCTCTGCTCTCGGGGATCCAATCTTCCGCTCGCACCATTCACTTTCCGCCACGCGCATCATGGCCAACTTCAACAAAGTCATCCTGATCGGGAATCTGACCCGTGACCCCGAGTTGCGGTATACGCCCAAGGGTCAGGCAGTGGCGCGGTTGGGGTTGGCGGTGAACCGGAAGTACACCTTGGATTCGGGTGAGGCACGGGAAGAGACGACCTTTGTCGACATTGATGCGTGGGGTAAACAGGCGGAGTTGATTTCCCAGTACCTTAAGAAAGGCAACCCGTTGTTCATTGAGGGACGCCTGAAGTTTGACCAGTGGGATGACAAGACCACGGGGCAAAAGACTTCCAAGCTCCGGGTGGTCATGGAGAATTTCCAGTTCATGGGCGGCAAATCCGACGGGGGTGGGCAGTCCATGGGCGGGGGTGCTCCGATGTCGGCTGAGCCCGGGGTTGCGGTCCGACCGGCGCCCCGACCGATTTCCCAGCGGGCTGCTGAGCCTGCGCCTGCCGAGGCGGATGGTCCGCCTCCGGAGGAGGACGATGTCCCGTTCTGAAGATTGAAGAGTTGAACTGAAGAGAGAGCGCATCATTAGGAGTGCCGAGACCGGCATACCGATTTCATTTTTAAACTAGATCCATCATCAAACTGCTTTTGCCATGGCCAAGACTGAAGTGATTCTCATCCACAACGTGGTGGGGTTGGGCGGCGAGTCCGACCAAGTGAAGGTGTCCGCGGGATTCGCGCGCAACTACCTCGTTCCGCAGGGTCTCGCGATTTCCCTGACCCAATCCAACAAGCGCCGGCTTGAATCCCTGCGCCAACGTCGGACCGACCGTGAGGCGACCGAATTGAGCTTGATGAGTGAGCTCGGGCGGAGCCTGTCCAAGGTGACGCTCACCATCCCGGTGAAGACCGGGGATGACGGCAAGATGTTCGGGAGTGTGACGACGGGAACGGTTACTGACGCCTTGCGCACGCAGCTCGAAGTGTCACTCGACAAGCGGAAGATCCATCTGGAGAAGCCGATCCACACCCTGGGTGAACATGAGATCGAGCTGCGCCTGCATCCGGAAGTCCGTTCCAGCCTCAAGTTGAATGTGATCAGTGCCAATCCGAAGCCGAAGGAAGAACTGGGAGCGGCCGCGGAGGCTCCCAAGTCCGAGAAGCGCAGTTCCCGGAATGCGGGTGCCCGCAAGGGTGACGCTCCGGAGGCCTGATTCAGGGCTCTCCCGATTGGGTTGGGATATATTGGGTCCGGCAATGCCGGACCCTTTTTGCTGTCCGGGGTGGCTGCGGAGATTGGGAACGGATGTGAACAATCCGTTCTTCTCGCGGATGGAGGTTCAGGCATCTTGACCGGCTCATGGGAGACGACTTCGAGAGCGCGATTCCGGTGGAGGGGCAACCGGGCGGGATGGGTGTGGTGGTGGAAGAAGCCCCGCGACAGGAGGTGTCGCTGACGGAGGGGAGGAAGGGGGGGCGAAAGAAGAAGCCGATGGTGGACCTTTCCCGTTTGGATCGGTTGCCGCCGCATTCAATCGAGGCGGAGCAGGGGGTATTGGGTTGCGCCCTGTTGGCTCCGAACGAGGCGATCGGTCAGTGCGTGGAACGGTTGAAGAGCGGAGGCGAACTCTTCTACGACCTGAGGCATCGGACCCTGTATGAGGTGTTGGTCGAGATGTATGACCAGAAGGAGGCGATCGACCTGATCACACTGGGGCAACGGTTGAAGGACGCGGGACAGTTGGATGCCATGGGTGGATTGGCATATCTGTCGGCCCTGATGGATGCGGTGCCCAGCGCCGCCAACCTGACCTATTACCTGGATATCGTCCGCGAGAAGCACGTGTTGCGGCGCATGCTGGCGACGTGCAGCGAGGTGGTGTCCCGGGTTCATGGGCATGACGGATCGGTGGACACACTGCTGGATGAGGTCGAAAGGGACATCCTGAAGATCAGTGAGGATCGGGAGGAGGGGGGCAACCGGGGGATGAAGGATTTGGTCCGGTCCGCGGTGGACATGATCCAGGACTTTCATCAGCGGCAAGGGAGCCTGACGGGGATACCGACCGGGTTTGTTGATTTTGATCGGATGACGAGCGGATTGCAGCCGGGGGAAATGGTGGTGATTGCGGCGCGGCCATCGATGGGAAAGACGTCCCTGGCGATGAACATTGCGGAGCATGTGGCGGTGGAGGCGGGATTGCCGGTGGGAGTCTTCAGTCTGGAGATGACTTCGGAATCGTTGGTGATGCGGATGCTGTGTTCATTGGCGCGGGTGAATGGGCGGATGATCCGAGACGGATTCCTTTCGGAGGGTGATTTCCGGAGATTGACGGCGGCGGCATCGAAGTTGAGCCGGGCGCCGATCCACATTGATGACACGCCGGGGCTTTCCATCCTGCAATTGCGGGCGCGGGCGCGACGGATGTGGCAGCAGCATGGGGTGAAGGTTTTTGTGATCGACTACCTTCAGTTGATGCATTCGACGTCGAAGAAGGCTCAGGACAGCCGGCAACAGGAGGTATCGGAGTTGTCGAATGGGGTGAAGGCATTGGCCAAGGAGTTGAAGGTGCCGGTGATCGTGCTGTGCCAGTTGAACCGCGAGATGGAGAAGGACAAGGACCGGAAGCCGAAATTGTCCGACCTGCGCGAATCGGGAGCAATCGAGCAGGACGCTGACGTGGTGGGTCTGCTGTATCGGCCGGCCCAGGAGGAAGACGAGAAGCGGAAGGATGAACCGGACGGGCGCGACGACGGGATGGCGGCGACGCCGGTGAACCTGTTGATCGCGAAGCAGCGCAACGGACCGACCGGGGATGTGTGCCTGACTTTCCTGAAGGGGATCACGCGTTACGAGAGTGCATCGAAGATTGCGCCAGCCGATTGAATTGGGTTTGATCGCCGGGCCGTTTTTGAAGCCAGCATGAATCCCGCCTCAAGTCGTTGGTTGCGTCTCTGTGCCATTCTGGCTGCCTGTGTCCAATTGACGGCGTTGGCGCAGGAGGCGCCCACGATCCAGAAGATCGTCATTGTCCATGTGGGTCCGCCGACTGTTTCCGACGAGTTGATCCGGGCCAACATCCGGGTGCGGGAAGGGGATCCGTTTTCGCAACAGGCGGCGGATGCGGACGTGATCAGCCTTCATTCGACGGGATTCTTTTCGAACATCCGGGTGGGATTGGAGCGGGATGCGCGTGGGGTGACCCTGACGTACCGGCTTCAGGGCAAGCCGATCCTCACGGAGGTGCGGTTCTCGGGGAACAAGAAGTATCGGACTGCCAAGCTGCGCAAGAAGCTGACCTCGAAGGTGGGTGAGCCGTTGGACGAGTTGAAGCTGTTCAACGACGCGCAGGAGATCCTGAAGATGTACCAGAAGTCCGGTCTTCAGAAGACCGAGGTGAAGCCCGTGCCGAGCATCAACGAGGAACTGGGACGCGGCATCGTTACGTTCGAGGTGGTGGAATCCCCGAAGGTCCGGATCAAGGAAGTGATTTTTGATGGGGCGACCGAGTTCACCCAGCGGAAGTTGCGGCGGGTGGCCAAGACGCGGCGTTGGTGGATGTTTTCGTGGCTGACCGGATCCGGGAAGTTGAAGGACGACGTGTTCGAGGAGGACAAGGAACGTCTGCGCGAGTTTTATTCCGAGCAGGGTTACATCGATTTCGAGCTCAAGGATGTGAAGTTCGAGTCCACCCAGACCAACCGGATGGTGGTCCGGTTCGTGGTGGATGAAGGGACTCAGTACCGGGTGGGCGGGGTCCGGTTTGAGGGGAATGAACTTTTCTCGCGGGAAGAGATCATCGCCAACCTGCGGACCCGGGAAGGCGAGAAGATCAAGTACGGGTTGGTGCTGAAGGATGGTGAAAAGTTCACGCCGAAGAGTTTGGCCCGGGACGTGGAGTCGATCACGGATTTTTACGGGGCGCGCGGGTATATCGAGGCGCGGATTGATGCGGAGAAGGTCCCGAATGTGGAGACCGGGACGCTCGACCTGAACTATCGGGTGCAGGAGGGCGAAAAGTTCTTTGTGGAGCGGGTGGAGATCAAGGGGAACGTCCGGACGAAGGATCGGGTGATCCGGCGGGAACTGGCGATTTCGCCGGGGGAGACCTTCGACATGGTCCGGGTGAAGGTGAGCAAGTCGCGCCTGGAGCAGATGCAGTATTTCGAGAAGGTCGACACGACGACGGAAGATACGGAGATCGCGAACCGGAAGAACCTGGTGATCGGGGTTGAGGAGAAGCGGACGGGCAATTTCATTCTGGGTGCCGGGTTCAGTTCGATTGATTCGTTGGTGGGTTACGTGGAGGTGTTCCAGGGCAATTTCGACCTGTTCAACTTCCCGAGTTTCACGGGTGGGGGACAGAAGGCGCGGTTGCGGTTGCAGGCGGGAACGCGGCGGCAGGACTACGTGGCGACGTTCATCGAGCCGTGGTTTTTGGGTCGGCGCCTGTCATTGAGCACCGAGTTGTATCACCGGCAGTTGAACTTCCTGTCGGACAACTACAACCAGAGCCAGACCGGTGGACGGGTGGGGTTGACCCGGCAATTGCCGTTCAACGTGGTGGGAGGGATCAGCTACACGCTGGAGCGGGTGGCGATTGATTTCGATGAATCCTATCAGGAGCAGTTCCCGGATACGGTGCTGTTGGAAGAGGCCGGCAGTCGGTTTGTGTCCCGGGTGGGACTGACCCTGGCGCATGACACCCGCAATTCGGTGCAATTGCCGACGCGGGGACATCGGGTGGAGTTCCTGCCGGAGTTGGCGGGTGGACCGTTCGGGGGCGACTCGGACTATTACCGGTTGGAGGTTCGGGCGTCGCAGTACTGGAATCCGGGCCGCCTCTTCACGGAGGCGAGCTTCTGGCAGGACGTGTTTGACGGGCATGTGCTGGAGTTGACGGGTCGGGCCGGCATTGTCCAAGCCTACGGCGATGGTGATCGGGATCGGCGGGATCGGGTGCCGTTGTTTGACCGTTGGTATCTGGGTGGCCTGTATTCGTTGCGTGGGTATCGGTTCCGACAGGTGGGGCCGCGGGATCCGGTATCGGGAGAACCGGTGGGTGGCGGCACGTACTGGTTTGGCGGGGCGGAGTACAGCGTACCGATCATTGAACGCCTGAGATTCGCGGTGTTCTACGACATCGGAATGGTTTATCCGGAGGCGTACAGTATCGATCCGCAGGACTTCGTGGATTCGAACGGGGAACGGCAGACGACGAGGTTGTACAACGACAACTGGGGTATTGGTCTGAGGTTGAATCTGCCGATCGGGCCGCTGCGATTGGATTACGGCATCCCGATCACCCATGACAGCCGGTCATCCGGCGGGGGACGCTTCCAGTTTGGTGTGGGCTACACGCGTGATTTCTGAAAAACTGAACGAGGTAAAACTGACTGCATGAAAGCGAATGTGATCCAACGTTGGGCGGGGTTGATGGCGGCGCTGCTGTTTGCCTGGAGTGCCCAGGCCCAGACCAAGATGGCGGTGGTCGACCTGAAGAAGGTGTTTGATGGCTACTACCGGACGCGACAGGCGGACGTGCAGTTGAAGGAGCGCGCCGCTGATCTGGAGAAGGCGCGGGCCGGGATGCTGGAGGACTACAAGAAGTCCAGCGAAGACTTCAAGAAGCTGCTGGACGGTCTCAATGATCCTTCGGCATCCGCCGCGGAGAAGGACAAGCGCAAGACGGAAGCTGAGAAGAAGCAGGGGGAATTGCGCGAGATCGAAGGCAGCATCCGGACTTTTGATGACACCTCCCGCAAGACGATCATGGAGCAGCAGAAGCGCATGCGGGACTCGGTGCTCCGGGACATCCGTGGTGTGGTTGAGGAGAAGGCCAAGGCGGCGGGCTATGCGGTGGTGATCGATACCGCGGCGGAGTCGGTGAACCAGACGCCGGTTGTGGTCTACACCAGCCTGTTGGGTGGTGGCGACGATCTGACCGAGCCGGTGCT
The DNA here is from genome assembly GCA_002422905.1 of Verrucomicrobia bacterium UBA6176. GTDB lineage: Bacteria > Verrucomicrobiota > Verrucomicrobiia > Limisphaerales > UBA9464 > UBA6176. The sequence continues at coordinate 73,167 of DITU01000062.1, read as the reverse complement.
CAAGGCGCTCAACGTCAACGCTCCGCCGGATTCACTGCCGAAGCCCTAGTGACAGTGAGGGTGTTGGATGTGGTTTGATTTCGAAGGCGCAGGGGTTTCCCTGCGCCTTCGCTGTTTTCCGAGCGTTCCAAGACATTGTCCTGCCTGATCCGATGATCACCGCCATCATTGTTGCCGCCGGTCGGGGTACCCGGATGGGACCTGACGTGGACAAACTGTTTCTGGAAGTGGGAGGCATGCCGGTGGTGGCCCATACCTGGCGGTTGATGGATCAATGTTCCCGGATCGATCAGGTGATCCTGGTCGTGCGCGAGGGAATGGAATCGGCCTTTGCCGGTCTGGCGCAGGACTTGGTCCGGCCTGGCAAGCCGTGGAAGACTGCAGTGGGCGGGGCTGAACGTCAGGATTCGGTCTGGAACGGATTGGAGGCGATCAATTCCTCCGACGGTTTGGTGGCGATCCAGGATGGGGCGCGTCCCTGTACGCATCGGGAGCATGTGATCGATTGCCTTGAGGCGGCGCAGCGGACGGGGGCGGCGGTGGGAGCCCAGAGGGTTACCGACACCATCAAGGCATCGGACGGAGGGGTTTTGGTGGCCGCGCATCTGGATCGGTCGCGGCTCTGGGCGGTACAGACGCCGCAATGTTTCCGGGTGGAAGTGATCCGGCGTGCGCTGGGGGAAGTGCGACAACGTGGACTCCGCGTCACGGACGACACGGCGGCGTGTGAATGCATCGGGCAGCAGGTCGAGTTGGTGGAGGGCAGATGGCCGAATCCGAAAGTGACCGTGCCCGCTGACCTGCCGTATGTGGGGCTGTTGCTGTCAGCGATGTGGGGTTGACGCGAAGCGTCAGACGAACCGGATGGAGCGGCCGCAACGGTTTGTGGAAGTCCAATGGCCCTTTCTCATTTCCACGCGAACCGGGCGACAGGCTGTCGCCGCTCCAGGTGAGGGAGTGTGAAGGTCTGTCCTGAAATTCAATCCCGGGAATTTCCACCTTGAGCCTGTTTCCATCGCCACGCGAGGGTGACGGCAATGCACGTCCTGCTGGCCTCCAGCGAACTTCATCCGTTTTCAAAGACGGGCGGTCTGGCCGATGCGGTTGCCGCATTGGCGCAGGCAGTGTCCCGGGCGGGTTGCCGGGTGAGTGTGGTGACTCCTTTGTACCGTGGTCTGGAGGGGCGTTATCCCGGAATGAAGCGGACGGGTTGGCGGTTTGACATCCCGATGGGGCCGGAGTTGGTGAGCGGGGAGTTTGTTCGACTGGATGTCACCCCGGGGTTGTCGTTGTGGTTTGTCGATCAGCCCGGCTTTTATGATCGGGCGGGGTTGTATCAATTGGGGAACGACGATTTTGCGGACAACGCGCAGCGCTTCCTTTTCCTGACGAAGGCCGCCCTGCTGCTGGCGCGGCATCATCCTGAGCCGCCGGCGATCATCCATGGTCACGACTGGCAGGTGGGTTTGCTTCCCTTGCTGGTGCATCATGCGCGGGTGACGGGGACATGGGCGAAGGCGCCACGGACGGTGTTCACGATCCACAACCTCGCGTATCAGGGATCCTTTCCGGCGGCGGCGTGGGCGTACACGAACCTGCCTCCCGCCTGGTTCCATCTGGAGAGTGCGGCGCACCATGGTCGGCTGAATTTCCTGAAGGCGGGGCTGTGTCTGGCGGATGCGTTGACCACGGTGAGTCCGCGGTATGCGCGGGAGATCTGCACGCTGGAATTCGGGTGTGGACTGGAAGGGGTGCTGTGCCGGCGTGAACACGATCTGACCGGCATCTTGAACGGGGTGGATTATTCGGAATGGAACACCACGGCGAATCCGGCATTGCCCCATGCGTATGACGCGATGCACCTGGCGGGGAAGGCGGCGAACAAGGCGGCGTTGCAGAAGGAGATGGGATTGCCGGAGCGACCGGATGTCCCGTTGTTCGGCAACATCAGCCGGCTTGCGGAGCAGAAGGGGTGCGACCTGATCGTGGGTGCCCTGGACCTTCTCCTGCCGGAGACCGGACTCCAGTTTGTCCTGTTGGGGAGTGGCGATGCCGCCCTGGAAAAGTCGTTCCGCGCCCTCGCCCTCCGTTTTCCTGAACAGGTGGCGATCAAGATCGGGTTTGATCCGCGCCTGGCGCATCGGATCGAGGCGGCGTGTGATTTCTTCCTGATGCCGTCCCGGTTCGAGCCGTGTGGATTGAACCAGTTGTATTCGCTCCGGTACGGGGCGATTCCGGTGGTTCGGGAGACCGGGGGGTTGGCGGATTCGGTGGTGGATCCGCGGGACGATCCGGAGCGGGCGAATGGGATCCATTTTGCGGCCATCACACCGGCGGCGTTGGCGTGGGCGATCCGCAAGGCGTTGGCAGTCTATGAGGATCCGCTGGCGCTGGCCCACTTCCGCTGGAACGGCATGCGCGCCGATTTTTCATGGGAAAAACAGGCTGGAGAATATCTCCGGTTGTACAGCGATGTCCTGCACGGGCCGTGAGGCGGAGGATCAACCGGGAGAGTGTTGGGGGAGCAGGGATCCGACGAGTTGTTGCCATTCCGTGCACACCCTTTCCATGCCGAAGCGTTGTTGGACGGTCTGTTGGCCGGCCCGGGCGCGGGTCTGGCGCAGAGCCGGGTTGTTCAATTCCGTGAGGGCCTTCAACAGGCTTGGGACATCGCCGGGGTTGACCAAGGTTCCGTCCAGGCCGTCGGTCACGATTTCCGGGACGCCCCCGCCGCGGGAGGCGATGACGGGGACTTCCACGGCCATGGCTTCGATGAGGACCCGGCCAAAGGGTTCGGGTTTGGAGGAGGCGTGGATGAGCACGTCGAGCGAGGAGAGGGCTCCCACGATGTCGGGTTGGAAGGGGATGAAGTGGATGCGGTCGGTCAGGCGGTGGGCATCTACGAACTGGTGCAATTGGGTTTCATAGGCGGCGTCCTCGTTGAAGGCGCCGCCAATGACGACGAAGCGACCGGGATTGCCGGCCTTGACCCATTCCTGTGCGGCCTGGAGCACGATGTCCTGTCCTTTCCACGGGGTGAGGCGTCCGACGATTCCGAAGAGGAGTTCTGAATCAGCCAGTCCGAGTTGGTTGCGGAGGGGGCGTGTCGGATTGCGGAGATAGCGGTCGAGGGGGATCCCGTTGTGGAGGGTGGTGACGGCGGCCGCCGGGACCCCTTCGTGAAGGAGTGCATTTTGGCCGAAGCGGGAGACCGCGACGAGCCGGGGATGGAGCCGGCGGGCCTGGGAGACAAACGCGCGTCGCACCGGCCATCCGAAGAAGTCCGGGGACAGGATATCGTTCACCCACCAGACCGACGGGATGCCGAGGGTGCGCCCGACGGCGCCTGCGGCGAAGTGGTCCTTGTTGGTGCAGGAAAGGAGCAGGTGCGGTTGGAGGGCGGCGACGGTGGATTGAAGGCGTTGGGTGGCGCGTCGCAGTTCCAGCCAGCCGCGGAGTTTGGCGGCGGGGTTGAATCGGCGACCGACGACGCGGAGTTCGTTGAGGGCGGGGTTGAAGGCGTGTTCGACCTGGGTGACACCGAGGGGGACGAGGGCATTGGAGAGCGGGCTTTTCCTGGGGCAGGCGACGGTGATTTCCCAATGCCGGTTCAGGGCGGGGTGGGCGACGAGTTCCAGCAGGTTGACCTCTGCGCCACCAAGGACCTTGGAGACATGATCGATGAGGAGGACCCGGATGCGGGACGTGTCGGACACGGGCGCATGATGGAGCAGGGGAGCGACGGGTGGAAGCGGACAGGCGCGCACCAAGAATCACACGAAGGACACGAAAGCACGGCGTGTTGGGGGAGGGTTGTTCTTACCACAGAGAGCACAGAGGACACAGGGAGGTTTGGGATTCGGGGAGCCTGTCCCCGGGAAGTGCCCATGGAGGGGGGGATTCCCGCAGAGACGCGGAGACGTGGAGGGAGGAACCCGACGAGATCCGATCAGTGCTTTTCCCATTCCATCCGTGAAGTCGGGTTCCGCAGCGGCGGCGATTCCGATCAGCGTGGGGTGGAGTTGCGGCGATACAGTCGGGCGAGGCGATCGGGGGCGATGCCGAGGTGGAATCCGGCGATGACCCCTTGGTTGATGAGGGTGGTGCGGAACCAACCCAACCGTTGCCAGCGGCGGCCTGAGGTGATGGCGGGTACGTCGGCAATGACGATGCGGCCCAGTCGACGGAGGCGTTGGGTGAGTTCGTAATCTTCCATGATGGGAAGGTTGGCGAACCCGCCCAGTTCCTCGAATCGGGCGCGGGCAAGGAAGAGACCCTGGTCACCGTAGGGACGTTGGAATCGGGTCGACCGGAATCGGGTGGTCCATTCGATCCAACGCCTTCCGGCAAAGTCCTGGTCGAGGGCGAAGGTGAAAGCCCCGGCAACGGCGTTGGGGTGGAGGAGGGCATCCGATACGGCACGGGGCCAGTCGTGTGGCAACCGGGTATCTGCGTGAAGGAAGAGCAGGACCTGACCGGTGGCCGAGGCAGCTCCGGCGTTCATCTGACGGGCCCGGCCTTTGCCCGAAGGAATCACCTGTGCGCCGGCGGCGGCGGCAATGGCTCGGGTGTCGTCGGAACTTCCAGCGTCGACCACGAGGATCTCGTGAGGGTTGCCGATACGGATGCTGTTGAGGGTCCGGGCGAGGTGCGCTGCCTCATTCAGGGTTGGGAGGATGACCGAGACCTGGGTCAGGTCGGATTCTTCGGCTTGGATCCGTTGCTTCCACGCGGGCAGATCTTCGGGGCGATCCAGGTCGTCGAGGGTTTGAACCAAGGCTGGGGAGATCCCGAGCTCGCGCGTCCTTTCGAGCGAGCGGGCGAGGACGGTGTTGGAACCCCACGGGATGTCTTCGAAGAGCCGGGGTTGAGGTTGGGTGAGACCGACGAGGTAGTATCCGCCATCGGCAGCCGGACCGAAGACCGCGGGTTGTTGGCGGAGGGCGTCGAAGGCTGCGGCGAGTTCGGCGGAGGACAGATCGGGACAATCGCTGCCGATGAGGACCGTGGCGGGTGAGCCTTCTGAAAAACTTTCGGCGAGGGCGGCCGACATCCGATATCCGAGATCTCCCCCGGCCTGAGGGCGGAAGAACCAACTGTCCCCCAGCCAATGCTGCATGAGGCCGATGTCATCGCCGGCGAACCGGATCTCCAGGTCTACGCGGTGGTCCCGGCAGAACCGGTGGGCGGTGCGAAGGGTGCGGAGAACCAGTCGCCGATGAAGGCAGACGGCGCCGTCGGCGCCGAGTGCTGGGATCAGGCGGGATTTGACCATCCCTGGAATGGGTGGGCGGGTGAACAGGATCAGTCTGGGGCGTGGCCCGGACATGGTGAGATGCACGGGATTCAACGCTGCCACGCCAACCAGCGCGACATCAGTTGCTTCACCCAGGGAGTGAGGCGGGTGCGATTGTAGAGGTCGCCGGTCTTGCGGATGGCTTCGGCCTGGGTGGGATAGGGATGGATGGCATTGGCGAGGGCTCCAAGGCCCACCTTGCCCTTCATGGCGACGGTCAATTCGCCGATGAGATCGCCGGCATGGGCGGCGACCACGGTGGCGCCCACGATCCGGTCAGTGCCCTTGCGGACATGGACCCGGACGAATCCGTCGGTCTGGCCATCAAGGATGGCCCGGTCGATCCGGTCGAGGGGTTGGGTGAAGGAATCGATGGCGATGCCCTGCGTGGCGGCCTCGGTGGGGGTGACACCGACCTGGGCGATTTCCGGTGAGGTGTAGGTACACCACGGGATGGTGAGGGAACTGGCCTTGGCACGGCCCATGAACAGGGCGTTCTGGATCACGATCCGCGCCATGAAATCGGCGGCGTGGGTGAACTGGTAGGGGGAACAGACATCGCCGCAGGCGAACACGCGGGGATGGGTGGTCCTCAATTGGTCATCGACCCGGACACCGCGGCGGTCGCATTGGATTCCAAGGATTTCGAGGCCGAGCCCTTCGACATTGGGAGCGCGACCGGCGGCGACCAAAAGGTGATCGACGACGTGATCGTATCCGTGGTCATGGGAGGAAACCTGGATCCGGACGCCGTTGGGATGTTGGGATACGACGAGGTCCTTGCCGCAGCAGAGCAGTTTGACGCCGTCTTTTTCGAGGGCGGCCCGGACCAGTGCGGCGGCGTCGGGATCTTCGCGGGGGAGGATGCCGTGGGAGGATTCGATGAGGAAGACCTGGGAGCCGAGGCGGGCGAAGGCCTGGGCCATTTCGCAGCCGATGGGGCCGGCGCCGATGATGCCGAGGCGTTGGGGGAGTTGTGTGAGGGAGAAGAGGGTTTCGTTGGTGAGGAACGGGGTTTCGGTCAGCCCGGGAATGGGGGGTGCGGCGGCGCGTGCACCGGTGGCGATGACCGCCTTGGAGAAGCGCAGGGTCTGACCGTTGACCTCGACGGAGTCGGATCCGGTGAAGCGACCGGGCCCGAGGAAGACATCGACCCCGAGTTCGGTGAAGCGCCGTGCGGAATCGTGGGGACTGATGTCCGCGCGCAGGCGTCGCATCCGTTCCATGACCGCGGCGAAATCCACGGTGGAACCGGGAGGAATGTGGATACCGAACTCTTTGGCGTGGCGGACTGAGGCGACTGCGCGGGCGGCGGCCAGGATGGCCTTCGAGGGTACACAGCCGACATTGAGGCAATCGCCCCCGAGGAAATGGCGTTCGACGAGAGCGACCTTGGCACCGAGTCCGGCGGCTCCGGCGGCGGTGACGAGACCGGCGGTACCGCCGCCGATGACCACCAGGTTGTAGCGGGAAGCGGGCGTGGGATTCTGCCAGTCAATGGGATGAACGTGGGAGACCAGGCGCTGGTTATGGCTGTCCCACGGCAGGACGGGGGGGGAGGACGCGGGGCTCATCGGGGAAGATTGAGGGATCAGGCGATCTGACGGGCGAGGGCGCGTCGGGCGATGCGGGTGATCAGGACGGTGACGGCGAGGGTGGCGACGAGACCGACGGTGTACAGGGTCCATTCCGCGGGGGAACGGGTGCGCGCGGAGGTGGCGACCTGGGCAAGGGAGCCGAGGTAAACGTAGAGGACGGTTCCGGGCATCATGCCGATCCACGAGGCGAGGAGGTAATGGGTGAACTTCACGCGGGTGATGCCGAAGGCGTAGTTGAGGAGGGTGAACGGGAACACGGGGGAAAGGCGGGTCAACAGGACGATCTTCCAGCCTTCGTTGGCCACGGCGCGGTCGATGGCGGCGAAGCGTGGATTGGATTCGATGCGCCGGGCGACGGCATTGCGCGCGAGGTAACGACCGACGAGGAACGCGGCCGCGGCACCGAGTGTGGCGCCGATGGACACGTAGATGGAGCCGCGGACGACGCCGAACACGGCTCCGGCGCCGAGGGTCAGGGCTGAGCCGGGAACGAAAAGGACGGCGGCCACGATGTAGGCCACGATGAACAGCACGACGCCCCAGGGGCCGAGGTCGGACACCGAGTCGAGGGCCTGTCCGATCCGGGATTGGAGATTGAATTCGCGGGCCAGCATCCACAGCCCGATGACCAGGGGGATCAGCAACACCCACTTCCAGGGAAACCGGGAGAGCTTGCCTGGGGATTGATCCGCGCCCCCGGATTGCGCGACGGGATCGGGTGAGGGAGTGGGGGGCATGTCAGGAGAGGGAGGCGGTGGAATTCCTGGGAGGGCGGGGAGCACGAGAAACTGGATTGGGGGCCATCACGCAGTTGGGAGTGATGGGATCGAAAGCTATTCCGGAAGGACTTTGAGCCGCGATCCGTGTTGAGGGACGGACTTGCAGCGCGACCCGAGGGATCGGGTGGTCCTGCCGCGCCGGATTGGTTCAGTGCATCTCGATGGAGCAGGAGCCGATTCCCCCGCGGAAATAATGGAACCGGACATCCGGATGGTCGGCGAGCAGCGACATGGGGACAGCGGTGTCGACGATGCGTTTGGAGATCATGTAGGCGGTGAGGCGTTGGCCGAAGGGATTGTCGTGGTTGCCGGCGTGCCAGATGGAGACCCGATCGGATTTCCAGGTTTCAACCGGACCCACGGTGATGGCCTGGGTGGGGACCATGGAGATGTTGCCGCCACCGCTGGTCCGGGCGTTCTGCGCGATGGTGAGCGGATGGAGGTCGACGACACGGGTGGCGAGTTTCCTGAACTCGGCGGCGGGCGGGGGTTCGTTGCGATGTTTTCCGCGCCGGGGCAGGGGATCATTGAACGCCCAGTGTTTCACATCACCCTGTCCACCTTGCATGACGGCGCATCGGATCCCGGCATCCCAGGTGGCGCGAAAGGCGGCGGTATCGGCCTTTGGAAAATGCAGGTGGGAATCGGGCATGCGCAGCCGCTTCTCGATCCGGTTGAAGCACAACTCTCGGTCGGCGCGCTCGAAACTCAACGGATGCGTGACGGGAACCTCGGCACCGGTGGCGGCATCGAACCACTCGTCCATGCCCCAGAAATGGGCGTCGTGAAGGCGGAGCCCGAGGCTGTTGACGATGCGCGCCACGAGGGGGAGTTGTTCGGTGGGACCGATGGGACCGCACAGGCCGACGGGATTGTCGGGCGTGCTCTGTCGCCACGCCTCGATGTATTCCAGGGCTTCGGCGAGGTAGAAGTCCTCGAGGGTGTCATACAGGCGCACCTCGAACCCGGGCCGGGACAACCGGGCGAGATCGCGTGAAGTCAGGCGCGCGACGGCATCGATGAGTTCGGAGTCGAGGGTGGTGTAATCCCACCAGTCGGGGGAGAGGGCGGAGAGACGGCGAGCCATGGGTTGAAGGTAGGGCGCAAGGCTCGGGGAATGGAGGAATTTCTGGGGAGCCTCGATGGCCGGTGCGCGTCCTGACTGCGTCCGGATTGGAGCGGCGACAACCTGTCGCCGGAGGTGCGTGGAGGGGAGAAGGGGTTGTGGAAGGCGACAAGCTGTTGCCACACCGGCCGGATCAATGCCCGTCGTGATCCCGGACGTATTCCTGTTTGAGGCCCAGGGTTTCCGGGGCGTGCAGCACGAGCATCTTCATGCGGATGTCGGCCGGGACCTGGGCGCGGGTGGCGAGGGACACGAGCACCATGAGGCTGATGGCGAGGGGGACGCACCAGATGGCGGGTTGTTCGCACAGGATCCGGAGCAGGGGATGTGCGATCCAGAAGGGTTTGAGATCGATCCAGCCGAGGTCGGAGAAGTTGGTGAGGGTGACGGCGACCAGGGCGCAGAGGCCGCCGACGAGCATGCCGGCGGCGGCGCCCCGGGTGGTCATGCCGCGCCACCAGACGCTCATGAAGAGCAGGGGAAAGTAGGAGGCGGCAGCGATGGCGAAGGCCTGGCCGACCATGAAGTTGATCTGGAGCTTCTCGACGAAACAGCCGAGGAGGGTGGCGACACCGCCGACGAGGATGGCGCACCACTTGAACATCCGCATCCGTTCGTTCGGGGTGGATTGGGGGCGGAGCATGCGTCCATAGACATCGTGGGCGAGTGCGCCGGTCATGGAGACGAGGAGTCCGGAGAAGGTGGACATGAAGGCGGCGAAAGCGCCGGCGCAGGTGATGCCGGAGAGGATGGCGCCCCAGGGGGCATGGGCGCGGTTGAGGATGAGCGGGAGTTCGAGCACGACCTTGTCGGGGCCGCGGGAGCCGGTGGCGTTGTAGAGTTCGGGCAGGAGGTTGCGCCCGACGGTGCCGAACACGGGTGGGAACACGTAAAAGACGCCGATGAGGATCATGACCCACATGGTGGTGCGCTTGGCGGCGACGCCGTCGGGATTGGTGTAGAAGCGCACGAGGATGTGAGGCAGACCGGCGGTGCCGCACACGAGGGCGATGATGAGGGAATAGGTGTAGAGGAGGGCGTAGGGGCGGGATTGTTCGGGGGACAGATTGGCGGCGCGGGGCGCCTTGGTGGTCAGGGGACCGAACGGGTTGAGCCAGACATCATCGGTCGGGGCTTTGGCGGGAAGGAGTTCACGACGGATTCCGTCGGGCGATTGGATGGCGGGATCCTGCGCAGCGGGATTGGTGGCGGTGGTGGCGATGGCTGGGGTTGCTGCGGGGCGGTTGGCTTCGAGATGCTTCCCGTAGCCGCCGTGAAGCGAGATCAGGACGAAGACGGGGACGGAGATGGCAAACAGCTTGAGCCAGTATTGGAAGGCCTGGACGAGGGTGATGCCCTTCATGCCACCGATGGCGACATTGAGGGTGATGACGGCGCCGACGACCACGACACCGACCCAGTACGGAAGCCCGGTCTGACCGAACCAGGAGATGTCCTTGAAGATGTAGGCGAGGGCGGTTCCGGCGCCGTTCATCTGGGGCATGGTATAGAAGAAGCCGATGAACAGGACGAAGATCACGGCGATCTTGCGGAAGATGGGTGAATCAAAGCGGCCTTCGGCGAAATCCGGGATGGTGTAGGCGCCGAAACGGCGGAGCGGGCCGGCGATGAAGAGCAGCAGGAAAAGGTATCCGCAGGCATAACACACCGGATACCAAAGGGCGTCGTAACCGCTGGACATCACCATGCCGGCGACTCCCATGAACGAGGCGGCGGAGAGGTATTCCCCGGAGATGGCGGATGCGTTCCATCCGACGGAGACGCCGCGGCCGGCGACGAAGAAGTCGGAGGCGGTGCGGGACTTGCCGGCGGCCCAGTACCCCATGACGAGGGTGACGGCGACGGTGACCATGGAGAGTGCGAGGATCCAGGGATCGACCGCGGCGAAGAGGGGGGGGAGCATGGGGATGGATCAGGCGACGTTGGATCGCTTGGAACGGGCGAGTTCGGCCTCGCGTCGTTCGAGTTCGATGGAACGGCGGATGAAGATCCAGGCGATGAGCCAGACGAGGGGGAAGAAGAGGACGCCGAGCAGGAGCCAGGTGAAGGGGAAGCCGGCGACGGGTCGCGCCATGATTTCCGGGGCGAAGTAATTCAGGAGGGGAAGGGCGAGCAGCAGTGAAAGGAAGGAGGCGGCGCAGGTGACGGACAGGCGGAACTGGCGCCGCTGCAATCCGGCGAGGAACTCCTCCGAATGGATGAAGTCCGTGGGTGTGGATCCGGGGACGGGCATGGGGGAGGTTGGCGTCGGGTGGGGTTGGATGGCAATCGCGCATCCGGCGGCACTGGGACTGACGGGTTGGTGAAGGCCGGGATTGGTGTGGCAACTGACAAACGGCCTCTCGGACCTTGCACCGCTTTCCCCGGGTCCCGTACGGTCGCGGTTCAAAGCTGCATGAAGGTCTGGATTGACGGGCAACTGGTGGATGAGGCGGACGCCAAGGTGAGCGTGTTTGATCACGGTCTGCTGTATGGCGACGGGGTGTTCGAGGGCATTCGCATGTACCACAACCGCATCTTCAAGTTGCGGGAACACATCGAACGGCTGTTCTGGTCCGCGAAGGCGCTGATGCTCGACATCCCGATGACGCCGGAGGAGATCACCCGAGCCTGTGTCGAGACCTGTCGCGCCAACGGACTTCGGGACGGATACATCCGGTTGATCGTCACGCGGGGCAAGGGAACCCTGGGATTGGATCCGCGCCGGTGCCCGAAACCGTCGGTGATCGTCATTGCGGCGACGATCCAGTTGTATCCGGAGAAGTATTATCAGGAGGGTTTGACCATTGTGACGGTGCCGACCACCCGCAACCTGGTGAACTCGGTGAACCCGGCGATCAAGTCGTTGAACTATCTCAACAACATCCTGGCGCGGATCGAGGCGAACAACGCCGGTGTGGAAGAGGCGATCCTGTTGAACACCGATGGATTTGTGGCGGAGTGCACTGGCGACAATGTCTTCATCGTGCACAAGGGGCGGTTGTTGACCCCGCCGTTGAGTGCCGGGGCGCTGTATGGCATCACCCGGGGAACGGTGTTGGACAGTGCTCGGGAACTGGGGATTCCGTGGGGTGAACCCAATCTCACCCGGTACGACGTGTACATCGCGGACGAGATGTTCCTGACGGGCACGGCGGCGGAGATGGTGCCGGTGGTGAAGGTGGATGGGCGGGTGATTGGGGATGGCAAGCCGGGTCCGGTGACGGAGCGGTTGATGAACGCCTTCCGAGAGAAGACGAAGGTGGATGGGGAGATCATCTTTTCCTGAGTCCGGGCCATGGGACCCGGCAACGGGTTCCGGGCGGGCGCCTTGACTTGCGGGTGGAGTGCGTCGAATTAGCTGAGTCTTTTATGGTGTGTCAGTTGTGCAAGCAGAAGGAAGCGACCGTTCATCTGACCCAGATTGTCGATGAGACGATGAAGAAGCTGGATCTGTGTGAGGCGTGCGCGAAGCAGAAGGGCGTGAACGATCCGGCGGGCTTTTCGTTTGCCGAACTCCTGCTGGGCGCGGCGGAGTCGCCGGAAGCCACGACGGAGGCCGTGGATGAATTGCGCTGCAAACGCTGTGGACACACCCAGGCGGATTTCAAGAAGGCGGGGCGGTTGGGTTGTTCGGATTGCTATACGGTGTTTGCGGATGCCCTGGAAGGGTTGCTGAAGGGAATGCACCGGGGTACCCGGCATCGGGGCAAGATCCCGGCGGCGATGCGGCGTCAGGTGGAGCAGGAGGCGATATTGGAACGGTTGAACGGAGAATTGTCGGCGGCGATCGTGCGTGAGGATTTCGAGCAGGCGGCCCGGTTGCGTGACGAGATCAAGGTGGCGAAGGCGACTGTTTGAACGGACAGGCATGAATCTTCTCGAGTTTCTGATTCCAACGGCCGAGGTGTGTCGTCGGGCCGGTCCGCAGGATCGGATCGTGTATTCGAGTCGGGTCCGACTGGCCCGCAACCTTCCTTCAACCCCGTTTCCCGGTCATGGCAAGAAGGCGGACCGGATGCGGGCTTACGAGACGCTGTTGCCGGTGGTGAAGGAACTGCCGGAGATGGCGGACAGCATGGCGGAGTCGATGGATCACCTCACTCCCTTGGAGAAGCAGGTGCTGGTCGAGCGGCATCTGATCAGCCGCGACCATGCGGCGCGTGGGGCGGGGAGCGGATTTGTCCTGAACCGGGAGGAGTCGTTTTGCGTGATGATCAATGAGGAGGATCATCTGCGGATGCAGGCCCTGAGGCCGGGCCTGCAATTGAGGCAGGCATGGTTGGCGATCGACGCTTTGGACACCGTGCTGCAGGAGCGCATCGGGTTCGCCTTCTCGGCCGAGCGCGGTTATCTGACGGCCTGCCCGACCAATCTCGGGACCGGGATCCGGGTGAGCGCCATGTTGCACCTGCCCGGCTTGGTGCTGTCCGAGCAGATCGGCCAGATCCTGAAGGCGGTGAACGACATCGGTCTCGCGGTGCGGGGATTGTACGGGGAAGGAACGGAGGCGCTGGGGAACATCTTCCAGGTGTCCAACCAGATGACCTTGGGCGAGTCGGAGACCGAGATTGTCGAGCGGATCAACAAGGTGCTGTTGCAGGTGATCGAGCACGAAGAGAACGCGCGGGTGGGATTGCTCGAAAAGAAGGCAAAGGTCGTCTTCAACCATGTGGGCCGGGCCTACGGAATCCTGTCGCATTCCCACACCATTTCCTCAAAGGAGACCATGAACCTGCTGAGCCTGCTCCGACTGGGAGTGGACATCGGCATGTTGCCGGCCGCATCGCGGTCCATGGTCGACGAGTTGTTGCTGATCACCCAGCCGGCGCATCTGCAAACCCTGTTCACCCGAAGGGAGAAATTAGGGGCCGATGAGCGGGACATCCTGCGGGCGGACGTGTTGCGCGAGCGGTTGAAGGGGTTGGATCGGCCGGATCACATGGCCTTGGGCGGAGCAGGCCCGGCCTTGTCGGGAGCCGACATCTAGGCCGGGTTGATCATCGATCCGGGAAGGAAACTCTTTTGACTGGTCTTTCATCGATGCCCACATTGGGCCTACCAAATGCGACTGATGCGGTCGCGTGCGGCGCACTCCCATGAGCGAAGAAAATCTCAATAACTTCACCCCTCGTGCCCAGCAGGTTCTTGCCCTGGCACGAAAGGAGGCCGACCGGTTCAACCACAACTTTGTGGGGACCGAGCACCTGTTGCTGGGCCTCATCAAGTTGGGGCAGGGAGTGGCGGTGAATGTCCTGCAGAAGATGGGATTGGATCTGGAGACGGTGCGCACGGAGGTGGAGAAGGAAGTACGTTCGGGATCTGAACAGAAGGTCACCGGGAACATTCCTTACACGCCCCGGGTGAAGAAGGTGCTGACATTGGCGGCCAAGGAGGCCAAGGCACTCAATCATACCTATGTCGGCACCGAACACATCCTGTTGGGTCTGTTGCGCGAGGGGGACGGCGTGGCGGCCAAGGTGCTCAAGAACCTCGATGTGGACATCGAGCAGTGCCGTCAGGAGATCCTGAAGGAGCTGGATCCCCAGTTTCAGCAGGGCGAAGGCAATGGCCCCGGCGGCCCGGACGAGCAATTGACCAACGAGGGAGAGGGTGGGAAGGGCAAGGATGGCAAGAACAAGGGCGACAACCGCACACCGGCGCTCAAGGCGTTTGGCCGTGACCTGACCGAGATTGCGCGGAAGGGGGACATGGATCCGGTGATCGGTCGCGAATCCGAGATCGAACGAGTCATCCAGATCCTGTGCCGCCGGACCAAGAACAATCCGGTCCTGCTGGGTGAGGCGGGTGTGGGCAAGACGGCGATCGTGGAAGGACTGGCCCTGGAGATCACGAAGGGCAACGTCCCTGAGATCCTTCAGAACAAGCGGATCGTGACGCTGGACCTCGCCCTGATGGTCGCGGGGACGAAGTACCGCGGTCAGTTCGAGGAGCGCATCAAGGCGGTCATGGATGAGATCCGGCGCACCCGGAACGTGATCCTGTTCATCGACGAATTGCACACCATCGTGGGTGCGGGTTCGGCCGAGGGAACGATGGATGCGTCGAATATCTTCAAGCCGGCCCTCAGCCGTGGAGAGATGCAGATCATCGGGGCCACCACCCTGACCGAGTACCGCAAGTACATCGAAAAGGACTCGGCCCTCGAACGCCGGTTCCAGACCGTGAAGGTCGAACCGCCGTCCGTCGACGACGCCATCATCATCCTCAACGGGCTCAAGTCGAAGTATGAGGAACATCACAAGGCCGAGTTCACCCCGGCCGCCATCGAGGCGTGCGTGAAGCTCTCGGATCGGTACGTGAGTTCGCGGTTCCTGCCGGACAAGGCCATCGATGTCATGGATGAGGCCGGGTCCAAGGCGCGCATCGGTGCCATGCAACGTCCGCCCGACATCAAGGATCTCGAAGCGGAGATCGAGCGGGTGAAGGCGCGGAAGGAGCAGGCGATCAAGGACCAGGATTTCGAAGGGGCGGCCCAGTTGCGGGATCGGGAGAAGCAGGCCAAGGAGAAGCTCGACCGGGTTCTGGCGGAGTGGAAGCAGAACAAGGAAGAGCGTCGGGTGGTGGTGAGCGAGGATGACATCCTGCAGGTGGTGGCGAAGTGGACGGGGATTCCATTGAAGCGGATGGGACAATCCGAAACCCAGAAGCTCCTGGCTGTCGGCGAGGAGTTGGCGAAGGTCGTGGTGGGCCAGCGTCACGCGGTGGATGCGTTGGCGAAGGCACTGCGACGTGCCCGGACCGATCTGAAGGATCCGCGGCGTCCGATCGGTTGTTTTGCGCTGTTGGGACCGACGGGTGTTGGGAAGACCCTGCTGGCCCGGACCTTGGCGGAGCAGATGTTTGGTTCGGCGGGTGCGATGATCCAACTCGACATGTCGGAGTACATGGAGAAGTTCACGGTGAGCCGTCTGATCGGTTCGCCTCCTGGATATGTCGGGTACGAGGAGGGTGGGCAGTTGACGGAGAAGGTGCGGCGCCAGCCCTATTCGGTGGTGTTGTTTGATGAGATCGAGAAGGCGCATCCCGACGTGATGAACATGCTCCTTCAGATCCTGGAGGAGGGTAAGCTGACGGATTCATTGGGTCGGGTGGTGGACTTCCGCAACACGATCATCCTGCTGACGTCGAATGTGGGTTCGGACGTGATCCGCAAGCCGAACGTCATGGGCTTCAGCCGGCCGACGGAGGAGACGGATTATGAGAACATGCGGGGGCGGATCATGGAGGAGGCCAAGAAGGCATTCCGTCCGGAGTTCCTGAACCGCCTGGATGACGTCATTGTATTCCGGACGTTGGGCAAGCCGGAGTTGATCCAGATCCTGGATCTGGAAGTGATCAAGGTGCTCAACCGGATCCGCAGCAAGAACGTCTCGATTGTCCTGGACGAGAAGGCCCGGGATTTCCTGATCGAGAAGGGATTCGATCCGCAGTACGGGGCACGTCCGATGCGTCGGGCGGTGGAGAAGTATCTGGAGGATCCGTTGGCGGAGGAGATCCTGCGCGGACATTTCGCGACGGCAGGCGAGGTCAGTGTGAGTGCGGACGGTGAGAAGCTTTTGTTCTCGCTGCCGACGGCTCCGGCTGAAGGTGCCACATTGAGTTCCTGAATCGGGTTTCTGCAGTATTGCCGGAACCGGTCATTGGCGACCGGTTCCGGTGGTTGAGCGCTTGGAACCCGATGGTTGGATGAGCATGGTTGCGCCATGCGTGTTCATTATCTGGGGGCAACCCGGACCACGACCGGGTCGATGTACCTGGTTGAAGTCAATGGCAGCCGGCTCCTGCTCGAATGCGGCTTGTTCCAGGGGCATCGGGAGGAATCAACCGAACGGAACCGCAATTTCCCATTTGATCCCTCGAAGGTGGACGCGGTGATCCTGAGCCACGCCCACATTGATCACTGCGGCAATCTGCCGAACCTGGTCCGCAACGGTTTTCGCGGGAACATCTATTCCACATTTGCGACCCGGGATCTCGCGGCGGTGATGTTGGCGGATTCGGCGGCCATCCAGCGATCGGATGCCGAGTTTGTCTCGAAGCGTCGGGCCAGGGAGGGGAAGCCGCCGGTTGAACCCCTCTATTCGGCAGAGGATGCAGAACAGGCGGTGCGACAGTTCGTGGGACTGAACTATCACCGACCGCTTCCGGTGGCGAATGGAGTGACCGTCACCTTTGTGGATGCTGGACACATCCTGGGATCGGCCCAGGTGGTTCTGGACGTGGTCGAGGACGGTCGGAAATTCCGGTGGTTGTTCAGCGGCGATATCGGGCGGCCGAATCAGGAGATCCTGAGGGATCCCGAGACGGTGGAGGATGTTGATTTCCTGCAGGTGGAAAGCACCTATGGCGGGCGGGATCATGAAGACGCGCGCGACGCCCGGGATGAGCTGTGCCGATTCATCGGCGACGCGGTGCGACGCGGGGGGAAGGTGATCATTCCAGCGTTCTCGGTCGGTCGGACCCAGCAATTGGTCTATGTGTTGAACCAGTTGTCCGACACCGACTGCCTGCCGAGGGTCCCGATCTATGTCGACAGTCCGCTGAGCGTGAATGTCACGGAGGTATTCCGGCTGCACCCGGAGTGTTTTGATGAGGAAACCATCCGTTTCCTGCGCGAGCAGCGGAATCCGTTTGGCATGGAGAACCTCACTTATATCCGGGAAGCGGCCCATTCACGGAAGCTGAATGACCTGAAGGAACCGGTGGTGATCATCAGTGCTTCGGGCATGGCCGAGGCCGGCCGCATCCGGCATCACCTTTCGAACAACATCGGCGATTCAAGGAACCTGATCCTGTTCGTCGGATACTGCGCGGATCACACGCTGGGGGCGCAGATCCTTTCCGGAAAGAGTCCGGTCAACATCCATGGCCGACCTCATCGGGTGGTTGCGCAGGTGGCTTCCATTGACGCCTTCTCGGGCCATGCGGACCGGACCGAACTGGCGGCCTATGTGAAGTCGATCACGGGACGGATCCGGAAGATCACGGTGATCCACGGGGAAGAGGAGCAATCGATGGCCTTTGCGGAACTGCTCAGGGAACAACGGCCTGGCGCGGAGGTGATTGTACCGGTCCCGGGCCAGGTGGTGGAGTTCGGCATGGAGTCGGAGCACCCCTCCAAATAGGATTTCGGTCATGAAGCGAGATCGGGGAATCGGGTGGGAACTTCCGGCGTTGGGTGCCGGGGTGTTGACGACCCTTATTGTGGCCGGGTTATACATTCATGAGTCGCGGATTGCAGGAGGGCAGCAGGCGGTTGCGCAGATGGTCTCACAGAATGCCACCGCGCTTTCCATGCTGCTGAACGAATCGGTGGCGTATTCGCGGACGGACCCAACGATTGTTCCGTTGCTGGAACGGCTTTCCGGACGGACTGCGGGAACGAATGCGCGGCCGGCCGCTGCGACCCCCAACCCCAACCGACGCTGACATGGAAAATCCGATTGAACCTTCTGAAGCGGGTGTGGGTGCCGGGTTGGAAGCGCTGCAAAACCAGGTGAAGTTGGGATTGAGGTTGATGGTGGTGTTTGTCTGGATTGTGACCCTGTTCCTCGGGCGCGTCGCGTGGCAGCAGCATCGTTCCATCAAGGCGGGCGAGATGATGACTTCGAGGAACCAGGAAGAATTGGCCCGGATGCGTGCGGTGGTCGGTGAGTTCGAGAAATACGGGGTGACCAATCCCAGGTTCAAACCGGTGCTGGAGAAGTACGGCATCAGGGGCACGAACTGAGCGGTCCGTGTGGCGTTGGGACCCAGGATGGACCTCTTTGCCCTCAGGGTCTTCCGGGGCGTGTGCGAAGCCGGAGACTTCAAACCTTCACGGGTGCAGCTGGGCCAGTAGGTAGACGGCCGAGAGTGCCGGCAGTTCCAGGATCTGTACCTCTTCCGGGCCCGGAGTTTGGCGAGGCCATTCGGGTAGGATGTCGGGGATCGTGCCGAGAAGATCCGTGAGACGGATCGGGCCTGTTCCCGATGCGATGGGTTCGGGGAGCTGGGCGGGGATGCGGATACGGAGGGAGGTGAGGCTGAGGGTGGGATGCAGGTTGACCACGCAGAGCACCCATTGCCCGGAGACCGGGTCATGTCGGATCCAGGCATAGATCCAATGTCCACTGGCGGGATCTCCGGGGAAGCGGCCGAACCCGGGATCATGGATGTGATGGGGATTGAGCGGATGGAACTCACCGTGTGCGAAGGCGGGTTGGTGCAGGGCGTTTAGGAGGCGTCCATAGGCTTCACGGAGCGCCTGCTGTTGGGGCAGCAGTGCGCCGCCGTCGTACCGGTGTTGATTCACCCAACGGCGCAGTTCCGGCATGTGGCCGTAGTCAAAGAGGCTGGTGCGGGCATGCGCGGATTCCGGGTTGAGGGGATCGAGGGCGGGTTCACCGACTTCCTGTCCGTTGTGGAGGAGGATGGGGCCGCGGCCGATGCCGAGGAGAAGTGCGGACGCGGGGATGCCGACCTGGGGACCATGGCCGCCCCAGTGTTTGGGATGGGCGATCCGGACTTCGTCGTGGTTCTCGGCATAGCGGAGAGAGCGGTGGAGAGGGGCGCCCCGGCCGAGGACATCGTCGAGGTCATTGGCCCACTTGGGTCCATCAAAGACAGCCTTGAGCAAGTCATAGGTGAGGTCGTCGTACACCGCGTCGAACCCGGCTTCCAAAAGTGCGACGAGCACGTTGTGGTCGGTGACTTTCGATGGGTCATCCTCATAAGCCTCGGCGGCGAAGAACACGTCGGGTTTCCGCATTCGGGCGCGGTGGATTGCCCAGTCCCAGAACTCCATGGGGATCCAGTGGGCCATGTCGCAGCGGAATCCATCGACGCCCAGAGCCTGCCAGTGGGCGAGGACGGCATCCATCTGAAGCCAGGTGTCGGGGATGGGTTGATCGGGGTCTTCGCGGGTGGGATGAAGCCGCGGCGCATGGCGGCCCCGGGTGAAATCGAAGCCGTAATTCAGCTTCACGGTTTCGTACCAATCACCCAACCCGGGATGAGCCGAGGTGACATTGTTGCCCGTGACCCGGGCCTGGACGGATTCGGGGTCGAATCGGCCGTCGCATCCGCCGAGGATTCGGCATGCGTCGGTGACGGGTTGGCCGTCGAGGACGGTTGGCAACACGAGCGGTCCCTGGCCGGGCAGATGGAAGAAGTTGTTCTGTGCGGCGAAGAATCGGGTGGGATCATCCCTGGTTCCCCATTCGAGATCGGGTCGGACGACAGACCGATGACTTCGGGCGACGTGATTGGGGATGAAATCGATGATGACACGGAGTTGGTGTTGATGGATCCGGTGGATGAGTTCCCGGAATTCGTCGAGGCGACGGGAGGGATCGTGGGCGTAATCGGGGCAGACATCGAAGACGTCCCGGACGGCGAAGGGGGAGCCGGCCACGCCTTTGAGGAGGTCGGGATCATCGGCGGGCAATAGGAGATCCGGGTAGGGAGTGCCGGTGGCCTGCCGGAGGACGCCAAGAAGCCACAGGTGGGTGATGCCGAGTTTGCGGAGGGAGTTGAGGGCGGCGGGATTGAGATCGGCGAATTTTCCGACCCCATTCCGGGCGAGCGAGCCATGGGGTTGTGAAGGGGAGCGGATGTTGGAGAACTGGCGGAGATAGAGCTGATAGATGCAGGGACGGGCGGCGGGCATGGGGATGGCTAACGCAGGAAGGGTGGGAGCGGAAAGCCGGAAGTCTGGCGGGGCGGATCGGATGGGGCTGACAGGAGAAAGGTTGGAGCCCATGACCGGGTTTGTCCTGAGGAGACACCGCTTGAATCCATGGTACGATTCTCCAGTCTGATTCCAATGATGCGTTCACCAATCAGTATTCCGGGTTCCATTGTCTTCACCGCCGCAGTGCTTCTGGCTTCTGCGGGAAATGCGGCGCCAGTTCCCGTCCCCAACGGTTCGTTTGAAATGCCGTCGACGGGTTTTGTGAGTCCGATGGTGGATATCTGGCAAAAGACGCCGACCCCGGTCTGGTTTGATCCAGCGCAAACGGGCGGGGTGGAATGGGGACAGTTGTCGGGAGTATTCGCGAATACGGCGGTGGGTACTGCGAGCCATATCGAGAATCTGGATGGCGCCCAGGCGTTGTATGTTTTTGCGCTGCCTGGAGCCGGGCTGACCCAGGTGTTGGGGAGCCCGTTTGAGGTGGGAATGGCGTACGAATTGAGTGTGGCGGTGGTGGGTGGAGGTGGTGGGATGCCCGAAGGAACGGCGTTTCAATTCGGACTTTTCTATATGGACGGGCTTACCCCGGTTTCCGTTGGGTCAACCACGGTCCTGCATTCGGCTGCTGCATTCCCGACCTCGGCGTTGGTGGTGGATTACTCGTTGAGTGTTCCGACGGTAGAGGGTTCGGATCCGTGGGCCGGACAGGCAATCGGGATCCAGGTGGTCTCGGCTTCGGGAGCGGGAGTCGGCTATTGGAATGTCGACAACGTGCGGTTGAGCGCGTCGGT
The DNA here is from genome assembly GCA_002422905.1 of Verrucomicrobia bacterium UBA6176. GTDB lineage: Bacteria > Verrucomicrobiota > Verrucomicrobiia > Limisphaerales > UBA9464 > UBA6176. The sequence continues at coordinate 51,879 of DITU01000062.1, read as the reverse complement.
GGTTCCGGAACCCGGTATCTACGCGCTGTTGGGGATCGGTGCAGGCAGCCTGCTCTTGATGGGCTGCGGAAACCGGCGGAAGCCCGGCAAAGACACTACAGTTTTATGATAAAAATGAGCAGCCTCGGCAGCGCAACGTACCTTGGGGTGGTCTTGGTGGTGGGCGTGGCTGTCGATGCGCGGGCGGAAGAGGTGCTGGTGATCCCCAACGCCTCGTTTGAGCTTCCGGAGACCACGTTCGTGACGCTTTTCTTTGATTCGTGGGAACGTTTTCCGAAGCCTGAGGGGTATGTCGAAGAAGGTGGTTTCCTGTGGAACCAATTGACCGGGACCTTTGCCAACTCGGCACCCGGCAGTATCGACCATCTTGAGAATCTGAAAGGCAGGCAATCCATGTGGGTGTTCGCCGTGCCTGACAACGGCGTCTGGCAACGGGTGCGCACCAGTGATGGCACGGCCGATGCGCGGATCCAGGAGGGGGACACCTATCGGTTAACCCTGGATCTTCTGGGCGGGGGTGGATCGATGCGGCCGATGGTGCCGATCAGCTTCCGTCTGCAGGGAATGGGTGAGGGTTCAGAACGTTCCACGTTGGCGTCGTTCACGGTGACCAATTCGGTTCAACTGTTCCCGACCCGCACCCGGATGCGGACCTTTGAGTTTACTTCGGCGCCGGTCCCGGCCAATGATCCTTCGATAGGTCGATCCTTGGCGATTGAGGTGAGGTCCATGGTATCTCCCCAGTTGGAAGGTGGGTATTGGAACGTGGACGCGATCCAGTTGGTCCGGCTTCCGCTGGTCCGATCCGATCTGACGTTGGTCCGTGCAGACGACGGGATTCGTCTGGGATGGGGCTCACAGGCGGGCTGGCGTTATCAGTTGTACCGGTCCGATGGACCGGCCATGGGGGATCCATACGGGGCGGAATTGGTGGGGACAGGCGGTGAGTTGAGGGTGGAAGTGCCTGTCGAGCCGGAGACTAATGCATTTTTCAGGCTTCAGGGTTGGCTGCCGCAATAGGCCCGGGGAACCGGGCTTCACGCTCGTGGAGTTGTTGGTGGTGATCGCCATCATCGCCATCCTGGCCGGCCTGCTCCTGCCGGCACTCGCCAATGGCAAGGCGGCCGCCCAACGCGCCGCCTGCATCTCCAACCTCCGGCAGGTGGGGATCGCCATCCAGACCTATGCATCCGACTACGACGGACGCATTCCCTTCGGTCCCAAGGCGCCGCCTTTTACCAGTCCGGCCAGCTTTTATCCCTCGACCGGCACTCCCACCAGCCTGTTGTCCCTGCAGTCCGGGGCACCCGTGGGGTTGGGGTTGCTTCTGACCAACGCCCTCACCGCCCAACCCCGCGTGCTCTTCTGTCCCGGGGCGGATCAACCGGTTGATGCCACCAAGGAGTTGGCCCGGGTCGGTCGGTTGCAGGCCCAGGGCAGCTATTACTATCGGCATGGCGGAAACACCGAATTGTTCGATCCCCCGGATCTCCCCTGGCCCCCTTCGCCGATCCGTCTCGAATCACTGGGTTCCAACCGGCAGGGCCAACCGATCAGCGCCCTGGCGGTGGACGTGCAGTATGATGCGCCGGAGGGCCTGTCGGATTTCAACGTCGTTACGCGGTCGCATCATCGGCGTCTGAACGTCTCGGTGTTGCACGCCGACGGGCATGTGGTGAACCGACCCAACCGGGATGGGCGGTTTCGCGTTTCCATTCAAGAAGCCAGTCAGGTTCGGGATTCGTTCCATCGCATCCTGAGGGTGTTTGAACGGGCGGATCTGGAGCCGTGAGGTTGAAGGCCGCGAGGGGTGGTTTGGTGATTGCAGGGATCGGGAGCACCCATTCAACGTACCGTCATGCGTGGGATCGGGCGCGTGGGTGGGATGATGTTGCTGGGGGGCAGTCTGGCATTGCCGGGGTCGGCCAGCGTGTTCTGGGTGTTGGATGGGTTGGGTGGAATCCGACAGGTCAACCCGAGTCTCAACGCGAATCCGGGGGTGACGCTTGGTAATCCGGCGGCGCAGGGAGACAGTTTGGCGGTTGATCCGCTGGGAAATTTCTACGTGGCGGATGCCACGGGAGTCTCTGTGCCACCGGCTCCACCTGGATTTCTGTTTCAGATCACGGCGACATCGGTGGTTCCGGTGGGGTCGATGGGATACACGCTGGTGGGGGATCTGGATCATGCGGGGAATGGTTTGTGGGGATTCAGCAATGCAACCCAGGACCTGTTCTTTTTCGATCTGGGAACCCTGACGGTCACCTATGCGACGACGCTGCCCAGCCTGGCGACCCATACGATCACTGGCGTCGCCTACCAGACATCCACCGGCGACGTTTTCCTCAGCGGCAACACCGGTCCCAATCTGGATGAACTGTTCCGGGTGGATCTGACCCCGACACCGTCGGTGAGCCTGGTGGGGACGATTGCCCATACGGATTTGGCGAGCCATGTGAGCGACATAGATTTCGATGCCAATGGCGCCTTGTACGGCATCACCTGGTTCCATCGGCATTTCCTTGCGATCAACCCGGTGTCGGCAGCCACGGTGACCTTGAGCGTGGGTCCGCATCAGGATGCCACCGGGTTGGCCATCCAGGAGGTGCCGGAGGGGAAGACGGTGGGGCCGTTGGCGGTGACGGCGTTGCTTGGATTTGGGCTGCTGAACAGTCGTCAGACGAAGGGTCACGCCAACGTCAACCGGGCGGCGGCAACATCGGCTTGAACCTGGGTCCGCAGGGCGTCGATGGAGTCGAAGCGCTGTTCGGGTCGGATGAAACGGACAAATTCGACCTCGATTTCCCGGCCGTAGAGGTCGGCGGAATGGTCGAGGAGATGGACTTCGAGGAGCGGGCTGGAATGGGTGGGATCGACGGTGGGCCGGAGACCGAGGTTGAGGACGGCGGGGTGGGTGGCGAGGGGGTCGGTTGGATCGATGCGGACGCGGGCGGCATAGACACCCAGCGGGGGGAGTTCGAGTCCGGGGACGGGGATGTTGGCGGTGGGGAAGCCGAGTTGCCGGCCGAGTTGCCGGCCAGGGACGACTTCGCCGGCGATGGCGTAGGGGCGACCGAGGAGTTCGGCTACGGCTCCGAACCTGCCTTCGCGGAGATTGGACCGGATGCGGGTGCTGGAGACGCGTTCGGATCCGATGTGGATGGGGGCGACGGCGTGGGTGGTGAAGCCGAGTTCGTGTCCGAGGGATTCCAGCAGGGGGACATTGCCGGAACGTTGGTTCCCGAAATGGAATCCCTGGCCGACGGTGACGCTGCGGAGCCGGCCGAAGTCGCGGGCGAGCGAGCGGATGAAATGCTCTCCGGAAATGCGGCTCAGTTCAGCGGTGAAGGGAATGACCAGGGAGGCATCGATGCCGAGGGTGGACAGGGCGCGGAGGCGTTGGGAGACGGACTGAAGCAAGCGTGGTGCGCGGTCCGGGGCGATGACATGGAGCGGATGGGGGTGGAAGGTGGCGACGACGGACCGGGCGTTGAGGGCGCGTGCGTCGAGGAGGGCCTGTCGGACCACATGTTGGTGGCCGAGGTGGACGCCATCGAACATGCCGAGGGCCATGCAAACGCCGGCGGACGGACGACCGAGGTCCTCGGGATGGGCGAGGGTGCGCATGCCGGGAGCGGGGAGGAGTGCGTCAGCTATTCGAAGCTGCGCAGTTTCAGGAAAGGGATGACCTTGGCGGCGAGTTCGGCTTCCGAGCCCTTCAACAGGGTGTCGAGCGGGGTGGCATCGGCGACATCGAACTTGCCGGAGGCGAGGCGGCGAAGGGTGAGGAGATGGGCGCCGCAACCGACCTTTTGACCGATCTCATGGGCGATGGTGCGGACGTAGGTCCCCTTGGTGCAGGCGAGGCGGAAGTGGGCATCCGGCTCGGTATAGGAACTGAAGCGGAAACTGTAGATGTGGATGAAGCGGGGTTGGCGTTCCACCTCCTGACCCTTGCGGGCGAGTTTGTAGAGGGGAACACCGCCGATCTTGACGGCGCTGACCATGGGCGGGGTCTGTTGCTGATCCCCGAGGAACGGTTTCGTTTCCTCGTTCAACTGCTCCAGGGTCATGGGCGGGACCGGCAGCGATCCGGTGGTCTGCCCGTCGGCATCATAGGAATCGGTGGCTTCACCGAACCGGATATCGCCTTCGTAGACCTTGTCAGCGGCCATGAATTTCTCGGAGAGCCGGGTGGCCTGACCGAGGAGCAACACCAGAAGGCCGGTGGCATTGGGATCCAGGGTGCCGCAGTGACCGACCTTCTTGATCCCGAACCGGCGTCGGATCCGGTCGACGACGTCATGGGAGGTGCAGCCGGCGGGTTTGTCGACGACGAGAGCGCCGTCGAGGGCGGAATGCTGGAGCATGTTGAAAGGGGAATGGGGCCGCCGGATCTGATCAGCGCGAGTTGGACTTGGAGAAGGCGCGCTTGATGGCGCCGAGGACGCGTCGTTGGACGCCCAGAGGCCGACCCGTTGCGCGGGCGCCGGCGGCAGCCCGGTGTCCACCGCCTCCGAGGGCTTCTGCCAGGGCTCCTACGTCGATGTGATCCGACTTGGATCGCCAGGAGACGCGGGTGAGTTCCTCTTCCACTTCCTCGAACACCACGGCAACGACGACGCCGTCGATGGACCGGATGTGGTCGATGAGACCTTCGGATTCGTCGGTGGCGGCGCCGGCGCGGGTGTAGTCGCGTTTCTTGAGCCAGAAATAGGCGGTCCGGGAATCGTGGGTGAGCCTGAACGTGGAGTACACGTGACGCAGGAGTTTCACTCGGGTCAGGGGATAGCTCTGGTAGACCTCTTCACAGATCCGCCCGAGGCCGGCGCCGTCCTCGACCAGTTGGGCTGCGGTCCGGAGGGTGTCGGGGGTGGTGGACTGATACTGGAAACTGCCGGTATCGGTGGAGATGGCGGTGAAGAGGCAATCGGCGATGTGGGGCGTGATGGGCCAACCGGCCCAGCCGCAGAGATCGAAGATCAGTTCGCCGGTGCTGGGTTCCCGGGGGGAGACCCAGTTGATGTCGGCGTAGAGCGTGTTGGAGGCGTGATGATCGATGTTGATGAACCGGCCGCGGTTGCCGACGTGATCGGCGACCCGGCCCATCCGTTCGAGGGCGGCGCAATCGGTCGCGATGACCAGGTCGAAGGTGTGGCCGGAGGAGGGGCGGCGGAAGCGACGTTCGGGGTCGAGGAACTTGAGTTTTGGTGGAACGGGATCCTGGTTCCAGAGGAACACCTGTTTTCCCGCGGCTTCGAGAGCCAACCCCAGCCCCATCTGGGAGCCGATGCAATCGCCATCGGGCCGGACATGGCCCACCACGCACACGGAGCGCGCCTCATGGATGGCTGCAAGGATGTCATCGACTACTGGGGGGCGGTCCTTCATCGGGAGGGGAGAGGGGGATCCGGATTGGAGGGTTTGGGTGTGGGGACGGCGGGTTTGCCGGCTTCGAGATCCTCAAGGATGGCGAGGACGCGGTTGCCCCGTTCCACGGATTCGTCGAGGACGAAGGAGATGATCGGGGTCCACTTGAGGCGGAGATGCGGGGCCAGCAGTTGCTGGAAGCGGGGGGCGCGGGCGGCAAGTTTGTCGGGCAGGGCGCGGCGTTGGGCGAGGGTGCCTACGAAGCCGATGAAGGCGGTGGCATTGCGGAGATCGCTGGCCACCTGGACGTCATTGACGGTGAGGAGGCCGAAATCGTCGATGGACAACTCGCGTCGGAGGATCTCGGCGAGTTCGCGTTTGAGCAGTTCTGCCACGCGTTGAAGGCGACGACTGGGTGGTTTTGGAGGCAACATGGCGAAACGGCCCGGATCCGTCGAAGCCGACGGCCGGGCAGGGTGGGAACCGGTACGGATCAGCTCAACTTCTGGGCAACCTTCTCCACCGTGTAACACTCGATGAAGTCACCCTCCTGGAAGTCATCGAAGCCTTCGAGGCGGATACCGCATTCCAGACCGTTACGCACTTCGTTGACCTCGTCCTGGAAGCGTTTGAGCGTGGTGGAGACACCCTCGTAAATGACGTGGGAACGGCGTCGGACCCGCATCTTGCCACGGACGATCCGGCCGGACAGGACGGCGCAACCGGCGACCTTGCCGCCCTTGGACAACTCGAAGGTCTTCCTGACCTCGGCCTGGCCGACGACGGTCTCCTTGAGCAGGGGATCGAGCAGGCCGGCCATGGCTTCCTTCACATGGTCGATGAGTTCGTAGATGATGGCGTAGAGCTTGATCTGGACGCCTTCGCGCTTGGCGGTCTCGGCCGCGCTGGAATCCACGCGGGAATGGAATCCGAGGATGACGGCATCGGCGGATGAGGCGAGGAGGACATCGCCCTCGCTGATGGCTCCGACGGCGGAGTGGATGATTTCGAGTTGGACCTTGTTGGCCTCGATTTTCCGGAGGGCTTCGCAGATGGCCTCGACGGATCCCTGGGTATCGGCCTTGACGATGATCTTGAGGATCTTTGCGGACATCTGGTCGATGTTCGTGAAGATGTCTTCGAGGGTCTGGCGACGGGGCCGGACGACTTCGAGATCGGAGCGTTTGCGCGCCATCTCGCGTTCTTCGGCGAGTTCGCGGGCGGCCTTCTCGTTGTCGACGGCGGAGAATTCGGATCCGGCTTCGGGGACACCATTGAGCCCGAGGACGCGGACGGCGTTGGAGGGGCCGGCTTCCTTAAGGCGTTGGCCATCCTCGTTCATCATGGCGCGGACCCGGCCGTAGAACGGGCCGCAGAGGATGACATCACCGACGCGGAGGGTTCCCTTGCGGACGAGGACGGTGGCGACGGGGCCGCCGGGTTCGACGCCGGACTCGATGACATTGCCCTTGGCGTTGCGGAGCGGGTTGGCCTTGAGCTCCATCAGTTCAGCCTGGAGCAGGATGCTCTCGATGAGTTTGTCGACGCCCTGTTTGGTGATGGCGGAGCATTCGACGTAGAGGGTGTCACCGCCCCAGTCATCGGGAACCAGACCCCGATCCTGGAGTTGCTGCTTCACCTTCATGGGGTTGGCGGCGGGATGATCGCACTTGTTGACGGCGACGATGATGGGGACCTGTGCGTCCCGGGCGTGGGCCAGGGCTTCGAGGGTCTGGGGCATGACACCGTCGTTGGCGGCGACGACGAGGATGACGATGTCGGTGACGTGGGCGCCGCGGGCGCGCATGGCGGAGAAGGCGGCGTGACCCGGGGTGTCGAGGAAGGTCAGTTGCATCACCTCATCCTTACGCTCCGGGTGCGGGTAGGAGATGGTGTAGGCGCCGATGTGCTGGGTGATGCCACCGGCTTCACCGGCGACGACATTGGCCTTGCGGATGACGTCGAGGAGGCTGGTTTTGCCGTGGTCGACGTGGCCCATGATGGTGATCACTGGGGGGCGCGACCGGAGGTCCTCGACCTTGTCTTCCTGATCCAGTTCGACCTTTTGCTCGCGGGGAACGTTGACGGTGTGGGCAGCCTTGTCGCGCTTTTCGGTTTCGAAGCGGAAACCGTTCTTGGCGCAGACCTTCACGGCGACCTCGGCGTCGATGGTCTGGGTGACGGTGGCGAAGACGCCCATCTGCATGAGATCGGCGATCACCTGGAAGGGTTTGCGACCCATCTTCTCGGCCAGGTCGCGAACGCCGATGGGGGGGCGGATCTGGATGACGGGAGCATCCACATGGAGTTGCGGCTTGGCCGGGCCGGTCGGCTTGGAAGCGGCAACCCCGGGCCGGCCGTGCGGTCCGGGATAACGGTTGTTGTATCCGCCACGTTGGAACTGGCCGCCACCGGGGCGTTGGCCCTGGTAGTTGGGAGAGTGTTGTTGCTGGGGCGCACCGGGGCGTTGGCCCTGACCCGGGGCACCGGGGCGTTGCTGGAACTGACCGGGAGCACCGGGGCGCGCCGGTTGTCCCGGAGGGGAAGGAGCTGGGCCGCGGTTGGCGGGGCCGGAAGGAGCCTGACCGCGATTCGCGGGGTTGGCGGGGGCGGGGTTGGCGGGGGCGCCAGGCTTGCCGTCGCGACCGCGGGGATCGGCGCCGGGCCGTCGGTAGCCGAACTTGGTGAGATCGATCGAGCCCACCTTTTCGCCGAGGCCCGGTCGGGGGCCAGCGGGGGGCGCGGGGGGCGCTGGGACCGCTGAGACCGCGGGGGGCGCTGGGACCGCGGGGCCGGTTGCGGCCGGTGTCACTGGCGGGGAAGGGGGGAGTGAGGGAACGGGGGGGGCAACCTCACTCAGAATGGCTGCTGCGGGAGCGGGCTCCCGGTCGGTTGCAGAAGGGCCGCTGACAGCCGTTGCGCCGGGCGAGGTCATCCCGGCCGGATCCGTTTCCGGGGCGGGCTCATGAGAAGGCTTGCGGTCGTGGGACTCCACCGTAGGGACTTGTTCGGCCTGAACCGGGTGTGAGGAGAGGGGTGCGGGAGGTTCGGCGGAGGGAACGGCGGCGGGGCCGGGTTCAGGGGTGGACCGGGCTTCCGGCTCGGCCTGCCACTCGGGCTCGGGTTCAGGCTCGGGTTCAGGCTCGGGTTCAGGTTCGGGTGCGGGTTCCGGATCGGGGACACGGATGAGGGCCACGGGAGCGAACTCCTGGATGGGAGTGGGCGGGGCGGCCTGGGACAGCGGGGTGAGCTGTTGTTCCAGGTATTCGGCGGTGATCTTGTCGAGCGAGCTGGAGGGAACCTTGGCCGCGGAGATGCCCAGTTCCTTGGCCCTCACGAGAACGAACTTGCTCTCGAGGTTCAGCTTCTTGGCGATTTCGTAGATACGAACGGGCATACTGTATTTCGGGAGAGTTGGACCGGGCGGGGGCGTTCAGACCAGTGGAAAAAGCGGTGTATCGAGTCGGGCGGGTATCAAAGGGTGGCGTCCGGAGGGGCATCGCTGCCGGCCTGACGACGTGCCAGTTCACCCCGGGCAGCTTCAATGACCACCGAGGCGTCGTCGCCAATCTCGGGGAATTCATGGAGATCCGCGACATCGGCCTGGGCGATCTCGTCGAGCGAATGGAATCCGCCGGTGATCAGGGCGCGGGCCTGATCGGGATTGATCCCTGGTACGAGGGCCATCTGTTGGATGGCGTGGTCGACCTTGTCGGCAAAGCCGGAAACCCGTTCAGCCTCGGGTTCGATGCTGATGCGCCAACCGGTGATGCGTTCGGTGAGCCGGGTGTTCTGCCCACGCTTGCCGATCGCGAGAGACAGTTGGTCAGGGGAGCACTTGATGAAGACGCGGCGGGCGGCTTCATCGATCTGCATGCCCTTGAGTTGGGCCGGGGCGAGTGCATTGGTGATGAAGGTGCGGACATCCGGGGACCAGGGGATGATGTCGACCTTCTCGTTGTTGAGTTCACGGACGATGTTCTTGACCCGGTTGCCACGGAGACCGACGCAGGCGCCCACGGGGTCGACCTTGGGATCGCGGGAGTAGACGGCAAGCTTGGTGCGGAAGCCGGGTTCCCGGGCGATCTCCTTGATCTCGATGGTGCCGTCGGAGATCTCGCTGACTTCGAGGCGGAACAGTTTGAGGACGAAATTGGGATCGGCGCGGGACAGGATAATCTCGGGGCCGCGGATGGTCTGTTCGACGGCCTTGACGAAGCAACGGATGCGTTCGCCGGGTTGGTATTCCTCGGTGGGAACCCGTTCGCGATTGGGCATGACGGCCTCGAACTTGCCGAGGTCGAGGACGACGTCAGAACGTTCGAACCGGCGAACGGTGCCGCTGACGATATCCCCGACGCGATCCTTGAACTCGGAGAAGATGAGTTCCTTTTCGGCGCGTCGGACCTGCTGGAGAAGGGCCTGTTTGGCGTGCTGTGCGGCGATCCGACCGAAGTCCTTGGGGGTGACTTCGACCTCGATCTCGTCGCCCTGTTTGGCGTCCACATGGCCGAGGCGCCGGGCTTCTGCGATGGAGATCTGATCGTGTTTGGAGAGGACCTTTTCCGCGACGATGAGTTTGGCCCAGGCGCGGGTGGCGCCGTTCTTGGGTTCGATGGAGATGCGAAGTTCGCGGGCGGGTCCGACGGACTTCTTGGCAGCGGCGACCAGTGATTCCTGGACAGCGGCGAGAAGGCGATCCCTTGGAATCCCCTTTTCCTTCTCCCAGTATTCTAATACGGCCAAAAATTCTGCGTTCATTCGCGCTCCCTCGCTCCCCATGCGGACAAAAAAAAGTCGGTAGTTTTACCTCCGACTTGTGCTGGCCGGCACGTGCCGGCCCGGGAAGCTGTTATTGCGCCGTAAGTTAGTTTTTCTTGGAGGAAAGCGTCAAGGCGCAATTCGGTTCTGGACCCACACGATCCCCCAATTGTCGCTGGTCTGTGACTGGGTCGTCGCATAGTTTGCCTCTACTTCACGTGCGGCCCGGGCGGGCCATCGTGCAGGATTTCGTCGCATGGAGAATCAGGAGTGGTTGATCGGATCGGCACCGAAAAAGGTGACCGGGGTGGGAATGCGGGTGCTGACCCGGGGCGCACGCGCCACGCGGTATCGTCTCCGTGCAGCGCTCAACACCGAGGATCTTCATGCCGCCCAATCCCTGCGTTTCATGGTGTTCAACCTCGAGTTGAACGAGGGGTTGGAGCAGTCCTACGTCACGCTCCGGGACTCGGATCCCTTTGATGCGGTCTGCGACCATCTGCTGGTCGAGGACGTGGCCTCCGGTGAAGTGGTGGGAACCTACCGTCTGCAGACCGGGCTCATGGCGTCGCGCAATCGCGGTTATTACTCCGCACAGGAATTCGATTTTTCCCCGTTCGAGTCCGTCCGGACCGAGGTCACCGAACTGGGCCGCGCCTGCGTCCACCGGGATCATCGCAACCTGCTGGTCCTTTCCATGCTCTGGCGCGGCATCATTGCCTACGCCCGGCACAACGGATGCCGGTATCTGGTCGGATGCAGTTCCCTCACCTCACAGGATCCCCGGGAGGGGGCCTCTGCCTACCTGAATCTCGGGCCCAATTACTTGGTGGAGGCGCAGTTCCGGACCCATCCGCTGGCCGAATACGCCTGTCCCCTGGATCGCCTTGCGGAAGTGACACCCCGGTTTCCGCCCCTGCTGCGCGCCTACCTGTCCTTCGGCGCACGGATCTGTGGGGCGCCGGCGATCGATCGCGAGTTCAAGACCATCGATTTCCTCACCTGGATGGATCTCCACACCCTGTCGGATGGAGCGCGTCGGTTGATGGGAAGCCCGGCATGTTGAAGGTCGGATTCCGTCGGCTTTGGCGGCTGGGTCGGTTCCTGGGCGCATGCACTCGCGCCGGCATGGATTCCCCCACGGCTTCCCTGACGGATCGGGCCCGGTGGACGCGACGCCATGCGCAGGGGTTTGCGGCTGCGATCGGGATGGAAGTGGTGGTGGAGGGGGACCCGGCGGATGCGGATGCGTGGGTGGGCAATCATCTGGGGTATCTGGACATCGTGGGACTGGGAACCGTCCGCCCTGCGGCATTTGTCTCGAAGGCAGATGTCCGGAACTGGCCGATCATCGGAGGTCTGGCGACCCGTTCGGGTTCGATCTTTCTCGAACGGGAACGTCGGATGGCGGTGGGTCGGGCCGTGGCGGCGATGTCGGAGCGGGTGTCGGCCGGGGTGCCGGTGGTGTTCTTTCCGGAGGGAACCAGTTCTGGTGGGAAGGAAGTGTTGCCGTTCCATGCGTCGTTGTTTGGGCCGGCGGTGGAACGGGGGTGGCGACTGGCCCCGTTCGCTTTGGCGTTCGAGGTGATTGCCGATGGCGGAGCGGAGGCGCCGTATTGGGGGGACATGACTTTCGGTCCGCATTTTCTCCGGTTGCTGGGCCATGGCGGATTGCGGATGAGGATCCGATTCGGGGAGACGGCGGGCGTGGGGGTGGATCGCAAGGAGGCGGCCCTGGATTGGCGTGGGAAGGTGTCCTCCTTGCACGCGGGGTTGATGGGAGTGACGCGGGAGAATGCGCTTCGCGTCGGGGAAGTGGATCCGTAGCCTGCCACCTGTGCGGTGCGAGATCGCCATCGTGGTGCCCCTGTTCAATGAGGCGGACAATGTCCGACCGCTGGTGGAGGAGATTGCGCGGGTCTTTGGGGAAGGCGCGCACCGATGGGAATTGGTGTTGGTGGATGACGCGAGCACGGACGGCACGTGGGACCGGGTGAATGAATCGGCGGCGGGGGATCCGCGGATCCGGGGGATCCGACACGGGTTCAACCGGGGCCAGAGCGCGGCGGTGTGGACGGGGATCAGCGGGAGTGACGCTCCCTTGTTGTGCACCCTGGACGGGGATTTGCAGAACGACCCGGAAGAGTTGCCGCGGATGCTGGGGATGCTGGGTGGCGACTGTGATTTCGTGTGTGGGCATCGGGTGCATCGGGAGGACGGTTGGGTTCGGCGGGTTTCATCCCGGGTGGCGCGTTGGGCGCGGAGTTCGGCCCTGGGACATGATTTTGCGGACACCGGTTGTGCATTGCGGGCCTTCAAGCGTTCATCGTTGGCGGGCGTCTTCCCCTTCAATGGCCTGCACCGTTTTCTCCCCATCCTGGTCGCCGGGAACGGCAGTCGTTGCCGCGAAATCCCGGTGAAGCATCGACCCCGGATCGCCGGGGTGAGCAAGTACGGGGTCTGGAACCGCCTTGGACGCGGGCTTTTTGATCTGGTCGGCGTGGCTTGGTATCAGCGGCGACGGATCGCATGGGTGGAATTGGAATCGACCCCGGGCGCCATCCCGGCCAACCGTTGACCTGTCAGGGGACGCCACCGCAATACCTCTTCAGTATGCCAAGCCATAGCTTCTCGCATGAATGACTGGATCGACTGGATGCACCGCCCGGATGCCTGGGTAAGCCTCCTGACGTTGACCGTGATGGAGATTGTCCTCGGCATCGACAACCTGATCTNNTCTTCATCTCGATCCTCGCCGGCAAACTTCCACCGGAACAGCAGGCGCGGGCGCGTCGGATGGGTCTGACCCTGGCCTTGGTCACCCGCATCATGCTCCTGCTCTCGATCAGTTGGGTGATCGGCTTGAAGAAGGAGTTGTGGAACTTCTCGATCCTCGGTCTCGACCTGCCGAACACGGGCAAGGATCTCGTTCTGGCGGTGGGTGGATTGTTCCTTGTCTGGAAATCGGTCCGCGAGATCCATGAAAAACTGGAGGGAGCGGACGGCGGTCGTTCACCCGGTGGCATGCCCTCGTTCACCGCGGTGATCATCCAGATCCTGCTGCTGGATGTCGTCTTCTCGCTCGACTCCGTCATCACCGCCGTCGGCATGTCCAAGTACATCCCGGTGATGGTCATCGCGGTGGTCCTCGCCATGGTGGTGATGCTGATCTTCGTGGATCAGATCGGTGGCTTTGTGGAACGGCATCCGACGGTGAAGATGCTGGCGTTGTCGTTCCTGATCCTGATCGGGACACTGTTGCTGGCCGAGGGCTTCGGTCAGCACATCAGCAAGGGCTATGTCTATTTCGCCATGGCCTTCTCGGTGGGGGTCGAGATGCTCAACCTCCGGCTGCGGAGCAAGAGCGACAAGGTGAAACTCAATCAACCCTTTCGCTGATCCAAGACATGACACTGGCTGACCTGCACTCCGACGAAGCACTCCGTCAACATGAGTTCCCGGTGACCCGACACGGGATCTTCGTCGCCCATGCCGGGGTTTGCCCCTTGCCCCGGCGTGTCGCCGAGGCCATGACCGGTTACCTGCATCGGTGTACCGAGGTGGACCAGTACGAGGCAATGCCCGGCGGGTTGCTTCCCGACACCCGCGCCAAGGCCGCGAGCCTGATCGGAGCCCGACCCGAGGAGATCGCCCTGGTTGGACCCACCTCCCTCGCGTTGTCCTACATCGCGGCCGGACTTCCCTGGCGACGCGGCGACAACGTCCTGGTGTGTTACGACGATTATCCGTCGAATGTGTACCCGTGGATGGCGTTGTCGGAGCGGGGTGTGGAAGTGCGTTTCCTGAACCTGCGCGAATTGGGCAAGGTCCGGGCGGTGGATGTGCAGGGACAGGTGGACGAACAGACCCGGTTGGTTTCGTTGGCCAGCGCGCATTACCTCACCGGTTGGCGGGTCAACATCGATGCCATCGGCAAGTTCCTTCACTCGCGTCGGATCCTGTTCTGTGTCGACGCCATCCAGACGCTCGGGGCGTTTCCGTTGTCGGTGGAGCATGTGGATTTCCTGGCGGCGGACTCGCACAAGTGGCTGCTCGGACCGAGCGCGGCGGGGATCCTCTATGTGCGGAAGGAATTGCAGGATCGGCTCCAACCCATCGTCCATGGCTGGCACAATCTCCAATGCCCGGATTTCCTGACCCAGGAGGAACTCGAGTTCCAGCCTGACGCACGCCGTTATGAAGTGGGCACGCACGACATGGCAGGCGTGGCCGGATTGCGGGCGGCCCTGGAGTTGGTGGAGGAGATCGGGGTGCGGGTCATTGCCGCCGATTTGGTCCGCAAACGGACCTGGGTGGTGGAGGGTTTGATCTCCCAGGGTTTCGAGGTGCTTCAACCTTCGCCGCACCTCGACAACGCCGGGGGGTCGATCTCATTCCATCGCGAAGGGATCGATTCCGCCGAACTGTACGGAAAACTGCGCGCGGCCTCGATCACGCCGTCGCTGCGGGTGTTGCCCGGTGGTCAGAAGGTGGTGCGCCTCTCGCCCCACTTCTACAACACCGACGCCGAGTTGGCCCGGGTGCTGGAAGTGTTGAAGGGTTGACCGGATGAAGGAATTGGGGTGGCGGGGAGCCTTTGGTTGTCTGAACCACGAAAACCACGGATGGGCCACGGGGAGCTTGTCGCCCCGGGAGCGCGGGATTCTTCCCGGATCTCATTCCCTCATTCGGACCTGAGAATCTCACCACAGAGTTCACAGAGAACACAGAGGGGGCAGGGGTGGAGAGAAAGGGGCCGGGCCCGGGGAATAGCTCTGGGAAATCGCCGAACCTGAAAAGCCGAAGCTGGGTTGGCCGCAGATTGCGCAGATGACGCAGAAGGAATGGGTGATGGATCGGGTTGGAAGATTGGGTCGGATCTCAACCTGCGGGGGATCCCATCCCTCTTCCTGCCCCATTTATCTGCGTCATCTGCGTCATCTGCGGACAACCACTCCCCAATCCGGTCTGTGCGGCGTCACTTCGCCGCCGGGGTGAAGACGGGGCCGGAGCCGAGTTGCAGGCTGGGTTCCTTGGCGTCGTTCAGGATCTCGAGTCCGACCCAGTGGCCATTGGCGGCGTGGGAGGGAAATCCGCAGGCGAACGCGAAGGAACCGGCTTCGTCCGTCTTGAATCGGAAGGTCTCGCCCTTGGTACCGGTGGTGCCGCGGACCGGGTTGGGGGTTGAAGCGCCGGTGAAGAAGGGTTCGCCCATCTGGAGTTTCCGGACCTGGAAACGTTCCACCACCACCACGCTGTGCGGGACCGGGCTGCGGTTGGTGAAAGCGACTTCCACCGTCCACCCGGTCGGGATGACGACCTTGGCTCCGCCCTTGGCCTGGCCGTTGAAGTTCATCCCGTAATTCACCCCGTTGTAGGCGGAGACGAGGATCAACCGGACGCTCTGGGGTTCCTCACCGAGACTCAGGAAATCCTCGGCCTTGGGCGGCGGCAGATCGGGCAGGGCCGACTTGGGGTGACTCGCGCCGTGCTCGGAACCGTGTCCGGGCGCGGGATCCGTCACGGGCGCCGGGGCGGTGGTCTGGGCAAGGGCCAGGCCGCCGAGAAGCACGGTGAACAGCAACACGCGGCCGCCGATGGAATGCGATGGATTCATGCGGGAGACTTCCGACGCGTTCATTCGAGCGGAGCGGTGACCGCACCGGCCGGGACCTGGTCGATGGGAACGATCTTCCACACGCTGCCGCGTTCGTTCTGGGCGGGATCAGCGGGGCCGCCGTAGTTCGCGGTGGCATCGGTCACATACAACGTCCCATCGGGGGCCTGTCCGCCGCCGGTGAACATCAGCTTGGTGTCGAGCAGTTCCTCCATCTGCCAGAGCCCCTGGCCATCCCGTGCAATGCCCCAGAGCTTTCCGGAACCCCAGTCGCCGACGAAATAGATGCCGTCGAGGGACGGATACCGGGTCCCGCGATAGACGCCGAACCCGACGACGCAGTTGCCCTGGTCGACGTGGCTGTACTCGGCGATGGGCATCTCACCGACGCGCGGTGCGTCCTTGACGGCATCGAGCAGGGGTTTGCCGGTGTCATCGACCGGCAGGGGAAACGGATGGGTGCCACACATGAACTTCCATCCGTAGTTCACCCCGCCCTTTCCGGCGGGTTGGAAATTGATTTCCTCGAAGTGGTTCTGGCCGACATCGGCGATGTAGAGGTCGCCGGTCTTGGGATCGAACTGGAAGGTCCAGGGATTGCGCAGGCCGAAGGACCAGATCTCGGGACGGGCATTGGGATGGATGCGGTTGAAGGCTTCCTCGGTGACGCCGAAGAGCTTCATCTGCATGAGCGGGGTGAGGAAGGGATTGTCCTTGGGAATGGCGTAGCCGCGGTCACTGCTGGGGTTGTCGACATCGATGCGCAGCATCTTGGACAACAGCGTGGACAGGTCCTGGCCGGCGCCGAGGACGTCGCCTTCCCAACCGCCATCACCGCTGCCGATGTAGAGGTAGCCATCCGGACCGAAGGCGATCTCGCCGCCGTTGTGGTTGGCGTAGGGACGAACCATCTGCATGACGACGCGGGCGGATTCGGGATCGGCGCGGTCGGGATTGGTGGGCGAGACCTTGTACTCGACGATGAAGGAGGCGCCGTTGAACCACATGTCGGAGTAGTGGACATAGAACTTGCCGTTCTCCTTGAACTTCGGATGGAACTCGAGGTCGTACAGGCCCTGTTCGAGGAACGAGCTGACCACGGTCTCGTGGATGTCGAGGAAGGGGCGGTCGAGGGTCTTGCCGTCCTTGATCAGGCGCACCACGCCGGTCCGTTCGCACACGAAGACGCGGTCGGATCCGTCCGGAGCCGGCGTGGCGCGTACGGGATCAACGAAGCCGGTGGCGACCCGGACCAGGGCGACCTTCGGTGTGCGGGGCAGCTTGCCTCCGGGGGTGGCGGTGTTGTGGGTGGGCGCAGCCGCGACGGTGAAGGCGGCGAGGCAGGGGAGGAACCAGGCGGGTTTCATGGAGTGCTATGGGATTGGTTGGTGGAATTGGGGACAGGTTGGGAAGGGGTGACGACCGCGCCGTTGGAGCCGCGGAAGAGGGGCATGGACTTCTGCACCGACCGCGCGACACCCCACGCGAGGGGTACGGCGATCAGGATCCAGACGCCAAGAAGTCGGACGCGGCTCATGGCAGGGAGTGGGCCGGCAGGTGATGTCGGGGGTCCAGGGGGCGGACCAGGAGGTTGCAGATGCAACCCACGACCAGGAGGCCGGCCATGAGGTACAGCGTGGGATTGTAGGCCTCGGCCTTGGGAACCCCTGCGGCCTTCCGTGCGTCGGAGAGGTAATTGACCAACTGCGGTCCAACCAACGCGGCAAAGGACCAGGCGGTGATGAGGCGACCATGGATCGCCCCCACCTGGTGGGTGCCGAAGATGTCGCGCAGATAGGCCGGGATGGTGGAGAAGCCGCCGCCGTACATGGAGATGATGACGGCGGTGACGATGACGAACAGGACCTGGCTCTGGATGCCTTGGGTCCAGGGAATCAGGCAGTACAACGCGGCCCCCAACAGGAAATAGACGCTGTAGATCGCCTTGCGACCGGTCCGATCCGAGGCGGAGGACCAGATGAATCGGCCGCCCATGTTGAACAGGGAGAGCAGGCCGGCGAATCCCGCACCCACCGTGGCGCTGACGCCGAACAGGTCCTGACACATGAGGGATGCCTGCCCGAGGATCCCGATGCCGGCGGTGACGTTCAACGCCAGCACCGCCCACAACAGCCAGAACTGGCGGGTGCGCCAGGCCCGGTCCACCCCCACCGCAAAGGGAGCGGCCGCCTTGCGCCCCGCCGCAGGGGTCCAGCCGTCCGGGGTCCAATCACGGGCCGGCACCCGGATGGTGGCGGCGCCAAACACCATGAAGACCGCATAGATGGCCGCCATGGCGCAGAAGGCGGCCGCCACACCCGTACTGGTGGGGCTCTTGAAGAAGCTCATCAACTCCTGACCCAACGGCGCCCCGATGAGTGCGCCTCCGCCAAACCCCATGATCGCCAGACCCGTCGCCAGGCCGGGTCGGTCGGGAAACCATTTCATCAGGGTGGATACCGGGGCGATGTAGCCCAGGCCCAGACCGATGCCGCCGAGGACGCCGTACCCGAGATAGACCAGCCACAGTTGATGCCAGTGGACGCCGAGTGAGGAAAGGAACAGGCCCCCGCAGAAGCACGCGGCGCTGGCCAGCATCGCGCAACGCGGTCCCCGGCGATCCACCCATTTGCCCAGCACCGCTCCGGACAGCCCGAGCATGATCAGGGCGATGGAATAGATCCAACCGACCGCGGGAATGGCCCAGTCCTGGTCGGGGAGGGAACGGGTGATTCCGAGGGTGCGGGTGAGGGGTTCGTTGAAGACGCTGAATCCGTAGACCTCACCGATGCAGAGGTGCACCGCCATGGCGGCGGGCGGCACCAGCCAGCGGGAGAAGCCGGGCGGCGCCACCACGGCTTCGGCTGAGAGATACGATGCCACGCGACGTAGAAAAATGGAGACGGGGAACGCCCTGATTGAGGGAGCAGGGCCGTTGAAAGCCAAGCCGAAATCCGGATTCCAAGGAGGTTCACCCGGGAGCGCTGACATTCCTGTCCGCCGACGAGGAGGGCATTGAGATGCGGGATGAATCCCGCGCTCCCAGGGCAATTGGAGCGGTGACGACTGGTCGCCGATGGGTGGGCCTTGGGGACAGGCCTATGGTGGGCTGGAGGGATTTGACGGACGACGAACTTACGAGACGATGGCTTCCCATTCCATGCGCTGTTTGAGGCCGTTGAACTGGGCCCACTTCTTGGTGAGATGCTGATAACGGCCAGCGACGATGCCGGGACTGGTGGCAAGTTGTCTGGCTAGCGCCTTGATGTCCTCAGCGGAGCGGGCTGCTTTGATCGCGGGGTTGTGCTTTGCCGGGATCATCATCTCTGCTGCATAGTTGTCGGCACGCTCCTCAGCGGGATCTGCTTCGTAAGGCTTTCCGTCGTCGATGAAGGTGTCCTTCTTGCTGTCGTTGAGGATGTGGCTGGCCTCGTGAAAGAAGGTGAACCAGAAACGGTCCTCGGCCTTGCCGCGTAGATTGAGAAGGATCATGGCCTTGGTGGCACTGAGCCACTCAGCAGCGCCGCTCCACGGTGCCCCCTTGATCTCGGGAACCAGGACAAAGGCCACTCCAGACTGGGCACAGAGACGCTTCATCTCCGGGATGAAGACCGATGACTTTTTCACGGTGAGGGTACGGATGGAGATGAGTGCTTCGGCGAATGCCTTCTTGTCGTAAGGCTGGCAGTCGATCTCCCGCGCCTGAAGTTGGCCGAGACGAAGCCAAGCCGAGGTGACGCCGGGACTTGATTCGAACAGGGTGGATCGCCGGGCAGCAGCAGCGGGCCGCTCCCACACCGCGCGCCAGGCATCCACGGAGCTGACGCCGTAGAAGCGGAACGACTCACGGAGGAGCAGCACTTTGTCATCGCTGGCAGGGATGACCTTCCGCTTGATGAGTTCCTGAGTGGGCACCCTCTTGAGCCAGTCGAGATGAGCTTCCATCTCCCGGTCCTGTTCCATCCTGGCCAGTTGCTCACGGTATTGTGCCTCGAGATTGTTCCAGAATCCGGCGGGCACACCCGTGACGAGTTCGAGCTTGTTTGCGGTCTCGTAGCTGATCGGTTGCTCGCCTTTGAAGATGCGATTGAGCGTCTGAACGGTGAGGCCGGTGCGGTCGGCGAGTTCGCGCTGGGTCATCCCAAGTGCGTGCATGGATTCCTCCAGTGTCGCTCCGGGTGGAACGGCGTAGTCGGGATCAAAGCGGTGCTGTTTCCTGGCAATCATGAGGTCAGACTTTCAATGGGTGTCAGCGATCTCGACGATCTCGATCTCGGTCACCTGCTCCCAATCGAGGCCGCCATCTGACCTCACCGGAATCGGATCGTGCGCAGGGATGAACAGGAGCCGAAACGGATGGTCGAGATCTACGCTGAGCTGTCCTTGGCGGTTCCCGGTCAGTTGGTGGCATCGGGGAGGCGGAACACGGGCGATGTGGCTGAGATTGTCGGCGGCTTTCAGCTCCATCAGACGCTGCTGGAGCTTCCGGGCGCGCGGTGCACCAAAGGCTTTCAGCATCTCCTTTTGTGAAGAGCAGACTTTCTGGAGCTTCTTGGACTGAAAGAACACGACCATGGTGAATCCGTCAAAAAGATTTACACATCTTGTTCACCTTTTATTAATGGGATCCAAGGAGGGCATCAAGGGCGCTGTGAACCTCGAGCGAACTTTTCAGCCGCGAAGCCAGTGCCGGCGGCAGCGTCGGTTTGCGCCTGCGTTTCTCCACCGACCTACGGCGGAATGCTCAGGGAAGGAGCCTGTCCCGGACATGGGGACAGGCTCTTGATGGTGCATCAGAGCCCGGGACGGAACCAGTCGTTCCGGGGCAGGTCGACAGCCTCCACCACCAGGATCCGGTCTCTTTGTGCGCGCTCGAGCAGGCTCTGGCGGCGCTTGTAAGAAAGACCGGGGCCGACACCCAGGACGCCGATGGACAGGATGCCCCCCAGGCGTCTGGCCGCATGGGCAGCTTCGGAGCATGCGGCGGGAAGCTTGTCCCCGGCTCCACCCAATTTGCAGGAGACCCGAACCAGACGACCGTGCCACAGAGCCAGGACATCGTGCTCGGTTGCGGGGTTGCCCTTGATATTGAACTCGGGCACCGACCACCGGACATCCAGAATGTCCGATTGGCGTTTGAGGGATTCCGCGGTCAGTACTTCGAGCCAGGATCCTCCGAAGAGGAGGTTCAGGAATGCCTGCACGCGCAGTGTGAGCAGGTTCGCTTCCTTCTCGAAGGCATCCCATATCAGGCGTTGTTCCGGGGTCGGCTTGCCACGGACAGGCGCTGGCTTACGAGCCAGGAGCTCGGTCAGTTGGGGGAGCATCCATCCGGGGGACAAACGGAAATGAGAACCGTCGTGAATCACGTGGCCGGTCCTCACCGCTTCGGTTCCCACCAAGGACGGTAGCGAAAATGGAAGGGTCCAGAGCCGCATCCATCCCTCGACATCTTCCGGGTAGGGTGGAAACCGTTTGCCCGGCGAAGCCTGCGCGCGGAGGAGTCGGTCAAAGTCTTTCGCACACTGCTGCCAGCCATCAAACGAGTCCCGGATGCTTTCTGACAGCGGTAGCATCACTTGCCAATCTTCGGCATGACCGAGTCTGGCACCGTGTGCGATGGCAATGAGTTCGAGGGTCAGCCCGCGCATGGCCGCATTGAAATCCATAAGTGGACCCAGTGCTGAATGGATTTCGGGTGGACCGTCGTAGGCCAGGACGAAACGCATCTGGGGTGTGTCTACATAGACGGCGGGAGACTCGGTTTTCGCAGCGGCAGCAAAGGCGCCAATGCTCATGAGTTTGGATCCCCCGGTGACATTGATCACGGGTGTGCGCCCCGCCGCCCGTTCCTCTTCCACTGCCTGATGGATGGCCTGGAATACATCGGTATGAGTGGGGTGATGGGGGCTCATGCGGACGTCTCCGAACTCGGGGTTGAATCCGGAACCCGCGAGGGCGGATTGAACAGCGTCCGGACCTTTCGGGGCGGATTTCTGGATCCGGCCACTGACGATCTGAATGACCCGGTCCGGGGACAAGGCCAGGACCGGGAGGATGTTCTGCATGGTTTGGTCGCTCGACATCTGGATCAGGGACCATCGGATGGGTGGTTTCATGAGAAGTTTCTTCAATTGAGCCGCTTCAGGACTGGGTTGATGCACCGGTGTGGGTGGGTAGAGGCTTTGAGGAGCGCCAGCGCTGGCGACTCGACCGAAGCAGTCTGCGGGAAGTCCGGTGATTTATGGTCACTGTCCGGTGGGACACCGGGGCGTTGGGCCGTCTCCGAGCCCAGATCTCAGCGAGTTCAGCAAACTCCGGATCCCGGTCCAGCTGCTGGCGGACTGCCGCTCGAAACCTTTTGAGGGCTGATTGGATGGCTTGTTGAGACAGTCCCAAGGGGATGGCTTTGCGTGCAAGTTCAGGGACCTCCAGTGAGTGCCCGTCGAGCAAGAGCTGCTGCATGGCTCGGTAAGCGTTGTGCTTCGCCGATCCGGGCTTTCTCCCAAGACACAGCTGGTCAATCATAGCGAGGATCCGGTCGTGCAGATCGTGGAACTCGGGCACGGGCGACCAATGATCTGCCTCCCGAAGGACCCGGTGATTTCCATCATCGTCGATGGAAGTGTCGAGGCGCTGGGATCGGCGGACTTCACTGCGTCCGATGTCGATGACACGCCGACGCACGAAGAGAAGGAGGGCGCCGACCGGGTTGGGAACCTGATGGAGTTCGGCCTTCTCCGAAAACTGTTCGGTGGCGTCGCTGACGGCGTCGGAGAGTTGATGGGGATCCATGGGGTGATGACTGAGGGCGATGGCCATGAGAGTGGAGTGGAGTTGCTCGGCGATGGCTTCGCGGATTCGGGCGGTATCCCGGGTGGAGTTGAGGATCTCGGTGAGGGTGCGGTGAAGGAGGCTGTCGTTGTTCATCGCCTCCATTGCGAGGGGCGATGCGGTGGTCCGATACCCTTGGAATATTCCGGAATATCAACTCCGGGTTGCCGGTGCAGTGCAGGGCAGGGGAATTCAACGACATCGTTGGATCATGGTTTGAACCTGGTGCCCAATCTTCATGGCATCGTTCAGCTCGAAAGGGATTCCGCGTGGGGATCCGCCGATGGTTTCGCGCCCTCCCCAGCCTTGAGGTTCGAGTTCGGGAAAGACACGAAGCAGTCCACCATTTCCCAGCAAGGCATTGGCCGTGGCGATATCACGGCAGCCGATACTGATGCGTCGGGCTGATTCGACGTGAGCGACGATGATGGGGCGAACCTGGGCGTACCATACGTCCCATCCCCAGACGGGGCTTTGGACGACGGCGACTTCCGGGCCCAGGAGTTCGATGTGCGCTGCGGCGGCGAGGGTGCGCCTTTCGGCCTCGGAGGAGCGGACCAGTTCCAGCCAGGGGTTCAGGTCACGGTTCAACAGGATCCAGCGCCATCGTTCGATTCCTGCGTGGAAACTCGACGCGTCCTGGATGGGGCTCGCCAGCCGGTTGTGGAGCAGAACGGTCAACCCGACCGGATCATCACCCGCAGGTCTTTGGAACGGATCCATGTCCATTTCGCCAATGCATCGGGCAAGGTCGTTGATGCTGCTCATTCCCGAGGATGCGTCGGGCAGCATTCCAGCCAGGGCTGCGATGGCGAAGGTGGCGTCGGCATCCGCGGATCCGGTGACCACAAAACGGGGATCGGCAGCGCGGGCGCCGCGATGATCCCGCCAGGCGCGGATGGAGACCGGTTCACGTCCGGATTCCCGGCCGTGATGATCCATGGCCAGGGAATCCAGAACAGATTCGTCACCGAAGGAGCATTCGACGGGGCAGAACCCTTCATCCCGTTTCAGACGTGCGACGTCGGGGTGGGTGGTCCATACGATCGACAACGTTGGCCTTTGAGAATGGGTGGGCATGCAGAGGTATCGCTGGAATGAAACGTGAACGGGCACCTTTTCCACCGGAGGGTCTTTGACCAGCGGGCTCGATCAAGATACTGCATCGAATGCATCGACGGAGCCAGCTGGGAGGCCGTGGACCAGATCGATGTTGGGGATTTGCAGGTGGCCATGGCCGCCAGGGACGATGGAGGCGCTGACGGTGAGCAATCCCTTTTGGGCAATCAGCCCCCGGATCCGGTGAAGGGCTTTCGAAATGGTCGCGGCATCCAGCTTGATGCCTGCCCATTCCTTGGGGCGATTCGTGCCGAGCCCCTTCAGCCACAGGTCCCATTCGCCTGCCAGCTCGATGAGGGTGGGTTTCCCCGGGGTGATCCGAGCCCTGGTCCGAGCCGCGAGAAAGGAGTAGGTCGCGATCTCGGCGCGACCCAGGTTGATTGCGGTTTCATCGACATGAAGTTGGGAGCAGGTGATGTCGATGCGGATGCTTTGAACCCCTTGAATGTCGGGATTGAACCCCCCAAAGGCGTCCTGAAAGCGGCTGCGAGCGATCCGTATGGATTGGGCATTGCCTTCCTGAGGCGATCCCAGGATTGGCACCGGGACATCGACCAGGTGGACCTTCGCGCCCTGGGTGGATTGGGGGTGGTCCTGGGCTGTGGACCCTGGCTTGCGGGGAGGAGAGGGGAGGTGATGAAGGGTGGGGGTGCGGGTGGGGAAATAGAATCGGGGTGTTGCACGAGCCCAGGATTCCGGGTGGACGGTGACGGTGAGCAGTCGGTCGTCAGAGGAGGCCAGGAGCGTCATGCAGCCATAAAGCAGGTACTCCATCTGTTTTCGTCCGCCTCCCATCAGCCCGAGCACCCGCCACCCCTTGGCCTTGTGGGCGGCGATGACATCGAACAGGGCGGAGCCAAAAGTCTCGGCCTTCCGGCGGTCACGAACATCGCGGGTCCCCCGTCCAGGGCGGCTTGAACCTGTTCCGGCAATGACGAGGCCGGCCTTTGAGTGTGGACTCCACGACTGGATGTCGCGGGTCACCGATTCCCCCAGGATGTATTCAACGTCCTGAATGAGGGCTTCCCAGACGTTCTTTCCAGGAAACTGGCCCGTCGAATCCTGAAGGGTGAGGAGGCTGTTGACGATCTCATCGCGACCCTCCTCGGTGGTGACCACCACCAGTTTGTCTGGAAAATCCCGAGCCTTGGCCAGGGCCCAAAGCGCCTCGGTGAGGATGGGGCTCGCCTTGCCGGTGACGGCAACGAGGACTGTTCGAACGCCGGATCCGGGATCGGAGCGGGTCGAACGGGAGGGCGTACGGGTTGGGCCGGGGGATCTCATGTGATGATGTAGCGGCGGGCAGGGGTGGGAGGGGGAGGAAGGGGAGGAGGCGGAGAGGGGCGCCGGGCGGAACCACGCCAAAGGATCGTTTCGAAAGCGGTGGGCAGGTCGTTTGCAACCACCACATGGACCCGTTGTCGCTCTGCGAACTTGGCGACGGCTGCACTCAGTGGGGTGCGGGTTACCCGGATCACCTCCGCCTGAATTCCCCCAAACCGGCGTGCACTCAATAGATCCAGCTTCAGCGATTGCATCGCGGCCCCCTCGATCTGGCTCTTGGCTCGGGTCAGGCTTTCCCGGATGTAATAAGGGGCGTTGCTCCAATTGAGCCATTTCCTGACCTGATCCAATGCCTGGGACTCACTCTTCCTGTCCTTGGTTTCGACCAACCACAGACGGCCATCATGGACGAAGTGGACATCGATCTCCTCGTCGGGATCCCGTCCCGCCGGGTCAGGGTTCAACTTCTCGTCGGGACCCGTCCGCAGATTCGCCTGAACGGCAAGGGTTGCTCCCACGCGCACGCCGGGGACCCCGGCCCGAAGCAGCCAGATGGCGGTTTTCAACTCCAGCGGAGTCCCGGCCTTGCCATCCACATGGAGGGGTTCGGTGCTGTCGAGGCGGCGCAGGAGTGGGGCGAAATCGGCGGGTTCAGCCTTGGCCAAATCATGGCGAAGGTCCTCCATCGTCATCCGCCTGCCCAGGTCGCTCAGGGCAAGCCATTGGCCTGGTCCGATCAGCGGTTGATCGGCCTGCAACAGCAGCATGGCGTTGGGATCCCACTCCGCCACGGGATCGATCAAGGCAGGTTCGGGGCGATGCCGCCACGTGTTGTTGGTGAAGCGGAGATGGGTGATTTCCCGTTGCCGATCCAGAAAGACCAAACCGACGCCCCGATTCCGCGCCCATTCCACGGCACCGGCCGTCATCAATCGCTGTCCACCGGTCGCGTTCAGCAGGGTGGTTTCCGGATCCAACTGCAGTTCGTCGAAGATCTGGTCGAGTTTCCCGATGAGGGCTCCAAGGTCCTGCCCATTGGGAATCTCCCTGAGGGTCCGTTGGGCGGGCACTGTGCCATGGCCCCCGGCCACGGTTGCCGGCGGATTGTCCAGAAACGTCTTCAGTCGTTCCGCTGGTAGCCTGGATTCCCTGCCGTTGTCGGTGTGGAGCAAGACCACCGACTCCGGAGCCAGATGCTGCATCACCAGTACCTGTGTCCAGAGCTGCCGGCTAACCAGGGTCAATAGGGTCATCCTCAACATGAAGCTCCCTTCAACTTCCGACGGTCAATTTCAATTCGGACGCCATCCCCTCACGGGCTGCGCCGCTCCGAGGTGAGTCAATGGCTTGGATCGCCTCACGGGTGCTGCCGAACCGCCTGGTTCCGAAGGAATGGCAGATCCAAGTCATGAATACATCCCGCCCACTGCAGGAGCGTTGTCGGCCTCACAACACCCGATCACTCGGGTCAGCGACTTGGGTACGTCTGGTTGGGTTCGGACGACGTCAAAAGGTCATAACACCCGATCACTCGGGTCAGGGTCTTGGGGGAGGGACTGCGATGAGTGATACACCGAGGACGGAGTCATAACACCCGATCACTCGGGTCAGGGTCTTGGGGTCGTGCAGATGCTGCCAGGGCCTATCTAACTAGTCATAACACCCGATCACTCGGGTCAGGGTCTTGGGAGTTTTGGACCCCCGCAACATCCCGGCCGCTATCGTCATAACACCCGATCACTCGGGTCAGGGTCTTGGGTTGTTCAACTACCTCGCCGGTTACACTGACGAGAAGTCATAA
Source organism: Verrucomicrobia bacterium UBA6176 (assembly GCA_002422905.1). Taxonomy (GTDB): domain Bacteria; phylum Verrucomicrobiota; class Verrucomicrobiia; order Limisphaerales; family UBA9464; genus UBA6176. The sequence goes on along the minus strand of DITU01000062.1, from coordinate 25,093 downwards.
CACCCGATCACTCGGGTCAGGGTCTTGGGATTGCCACGCCAAGGATCCATTCATGGCACAGGGTCATAACACCCGATCACTCGGGTCAGGGTCTTGGGAGCGCAAGACTTGCATTCACGGCGCAAGAACCAAAGGTCATAACACCCGATCACTCGGGTCAGGATCTTGGGATGATGGAGAATTCCTCATGGGAACGTTCAAGTCATAACACCCGATCACTCGGGTCAGGATCTTGGGAACACTGTTCATCTCGGAGTCGAGGCGAATGGAGTCATAACACCCGATCACTCGGGTCAGGATCTTGGGAGCGATTGTGGATAGGCATGAATGGTACCCTCCCGTCATAACACCCGATCACTCGGGTCAGGATCTTGGGAAGGAAAATACATGCAAGCAGATCTATCATACCGTCATAACACCCGATCACTCGGGTCAGGGTCTTGGGCACATTAGCACAGCCGCAGCGCGCGCCGAACAAGGGTCATAACACCCGATCACTCGGGTCAGGGTCTTGGGAAGTTGTTGGCGCAGGAGATCATGTATACGATCGTCATAACACCCGATCACTCGGGTCAGGGTCTTGGGTTCCTCAACGCTTGGTAGGCGGAAACTACAGGTCATAACACCCGATCACTCGGGTCAGGGTCTTGGGACCGGCCGCCAGGCGAAGTTTCCTTGGACTACCGTCATAACACCCGATCACTCGGGTCAGGGTCTTGGGATGAAGATTGAAATTCCAGAGGGGAAAATAATCAGTCATAACACCCGATCACTCGGGTCAGGGTCTTGGGATCAGGGCGGCACAGTATCTCATCGGTTCGTGGTCATAACACCCGATCACTCGGGTCAGGGTCTTGGGTTCTGAAGAATATCCCCAACCCCGAGATCCTAGAGTCATAACACCCGATCACTCGGGTCAGGGTCTTGGGCAAAAGACCTGCCGGGCACTGGCCTGGCCTGGCTGTCATAACACCCGATCACTCGGGTCAGGGTCTTGGGTAATCGATGCCGGGGAGGATTGTCGAGCAAGGAGTTAGGCTGGGTAAAACAAGACAGTGGTGGCCGGGAGGTGGGACGATGCGGGAAACCGGGTGGGGTTCTTGCAAGGCTGGGTTTCAGGTGGTTTCCGACTCGTCGTCGTCGTCGGGTTCCGGGGCGGAATCTTCCTCGGGATCGGCAGTGGGGAGGAGGGGGCGGGAGGGGGACGTATAGGAGGACCACGGGGAGTCGGTTCGGGCCCAGTCCTGGACGACGCGGACCTGGGCTGCGAGTTGATCGATCCAGGCATGGGTTTCGTGGGCGAGACCGATGAGTTCTTCGCGGGCGAAGCTTTCGATCAGGAGCGGCCAGCCCTGGCGATTGATCTTCCATACGGGATTGGGACCGGAGTTGGAGGGTTCGAAGTGGGCGAGGTTGATTTCGCGTCGGTTGACGACCTTGACGGCCCAGCGATCAACGCGAGCCCGGAAGGGTTCCTGGAGGTCGCACACGAGGGACGGGTAGGGGTTCGCGTCGTCGTGAAGAATGCCAAGCCACGGGTTGAGGCCGCGGGAGTGGAGGAGGGTTTCGATGCGAAGAAAGAGCTGTGTGTAGCCGAAATCGAGGAGGGCGTTGAAGGGATCGGGTTTGCGTCCGGGTTGACGGGTGGTGTTGGCGAAGCCTTCCTGGCGGAGGAGGGGGCGGAGGGCGGCAAAGGTTTCGCGGGCTGCGAATCCCTCGTGACCGCGGAGGGAGGGAATGTCCTCGGCGGAATCCAACTGGGTTAGGGAACGTTCGAGAAAGGCAACGGCGCGGCGGCAGGGATCGGTTCCCACGTGATGGAACCAGCGGAGGTAGTTTTGGATTTTGGCGGTGATGAGGGAGCGTGCGATGGCGAGGCGGGCAGGATCGGGAAGGCTGCGGTGACGGGCGTGATGATGACCTGCGGTGTCGAGGCGTGCCCGGTTGGCGGAATCGACCAGTTGCTGGAAACGGCCGGTGGCATCGCAAAAGGCGATGGGAATGCCGAGTTCGGAGCAACGATGGAGGAGATGGATTCCGACGGCACCGGCGTTGACGAGGATCAGTTCGGAGACGCGATGAAGGGGGATCCGGTCGGAGAGGACACGGTCCTGGCGGACGAGGAGGACATCGCCATCAATCCCGAGGGAGGCGTAGGGGCGACGGATCCAGAGTGGGTGGCGGACGCGGGTGGCGAGGATCCTTTCGACAGTGAGGTCGGCATCAAAGGAATGGCCGAGGTATTCGATGCCCAGGTCGAGGGGTGTGATGCGACATTTGCCGGCATTGAGCTGCAATCCGTACCGGGCGAGGACGGATTCGAGAAAGGTCTGGGCGGCGACGGCTTCGTTGGAACCGCGGGTCAGGACGAGGATGTCATCGGCAAAGCGGATGAAGAGGTGGTTGGATCGGGCGAGTTCCTGATCGACGGCGGAGAGGAAGAGATTGGCGAGGAGGGGTGAGAGGGGGCTTCCCTGGAGGAGGCCCTCGGTTCGTGGAGCGGGGGATTGGTCACGGAGACAGGCCTGTTGCCGGATGGCGGCGGAGAGGAGTTGGCGGGTGGCGACCTCGGTGAGAGGGAGGAAATCATGAATGACCTGATCGATCTGCGCCCACGGGACGTGATCGAAGAACCCGCTGATATCGGTTTCCAGGGCGTGGGTGCAGCCCTGACGGACGGCGGCCTCGATGAGGGGGCGGGCATTGTGGGTGGAATGGCCGGGGCGATAGCCAATGACTTCCGGGCGAAGGATGCGATCGACGAGGGGCAGCAGCGCGAGATGGATGGACTTCTGGATCCAGACATCGCGGGGCTGGAGTTGGTGCAGGGTGCGTTGACGACGGCCCGGTTCCTGGATGGTGAAGCGGGAGGCGGGTGCAAAGGTGAAACCCGGTGTGCCCATTTCTGCAGCGGCGGTTGCGGCGAGGGTTTCCACCGGTTGCATGGCGTCGCCGATGAGATCCAGATCGAGATCGGTTGAGGACCTGAGGGTTTCCCAGCAGGCGAGAAGCCGGGATGGATCGGCCAGGAGCGGATCGATGATGGGCCGGGGCGAACGAAGGATGAAGCGGCCTTCACCGACCTTGAGCCGATGTCCGACGGTGAATTCGGAGGCAAGAAGCAAGGTGGGAAGGACGGGGGCGAAAGCGCCGCGAAGGAAGAGGGGGCCTTGATAGCCTTGGAGCCATTGGACGACACCGCGGGTGGCCTGACTGCGGGACTCATGTTCGAAGCGCGGGGACAATTGCCAGAACCAGGAGAGCAGATGAAGGCCGCGCCAGAGATCAGGATCCGCCGGTGTGAACCACGGGGCGATCAGGTTCAGGCGGGAGCGACAGAGTTCGCCAAGATCGGAGGCGTTCAACAGTCCATTGCGATGGGCCGGGGGGCAGGTGAGCGGGGTCAGGACATCGATGAGGATCTCCGGGATTTGCAGGAGGTCGGGAGAGACTTCGTCGCAGAGGATCTGGAGTGACCGGGGTTGAACCGCGGGATCGCCGAGGAGTTCGAAGTTGTGATCGGGATTCCTGAGCCAGTTGATCAAGGCTTCGGCGAGACAGGTGGCTTCTGCGTGTGTGGCGGCAGGCAGGACCCAGGCGAGGCGATGGACTTCGTCGCGACGGATGCGGTCGGGGAGGGAATGTTCGAGGGGGTAGAGAAGCCAACGCGTGTCGATCCCGGTGGAGCGGGCGGCAAATTTGGCGATGGCATGAAAGACGAACTGGGGATGCTGGCGCGCGAAGATGTTCCGCGTGTTGCGGAGATCGAACACGATCCGGTGCCAGGAGTGGTGGGCTACTCCGCCAGAACCCATGCGTGGTGTTCCTCTGAGACAGGGGTTTCGGTGGATTGCCCGATGGACTCGGCGGGGACGGAATCGAGGGCGCGGTAGATCAGGACGGTTCCGGACTCGAGTTGGAGTTCCTGCAAGGTCCGCGTGAGGCGGACATGATCGGCACGGGTGAGGCGGATTTCGAAGACGCTGCGTTGCACGCGAACGCCGAAGCCGGAGAGGACGCGGGCGACACGGACCCGCTCGCGTTGGAGGCTGATGTCATAGGCGGCGAGGAAGAGCGCGGCGGGCCGTGTCATCGAATCATTACGGCACGGGTCGTGAGTGAAGGATTGCGAAAGGATATTCCGAAATATCCCAGCTACAGCCGGGGATGATGGCTGGCGTTGGATGGGTGATCGGACGAGCGAAGTCATGGCGCGGAAACGGGCTGAGGATCGTCCGGGGGCAGGAGGGAACTGAAATCGGGAAGGCTTTGTCTGGCTCTGATGAAATCCTGAAATTGGTTGGTTCGATTGTCCCCCGTACTGAGCTTTGGATAGTCAAAATGCTCATTTCCGACGCCATGATCGGACCGGTGAATGGCGATCAACTCGCGGATCTGGGGAGAGGTTTTCCAGTCGGGGACTTTGGACTGCATCCAGGTTTCGAAGGCTGCCACCGCGTCAGACAGGATTCTGTCGGTGGTGGTTTCCGTTCCGGGATCGTTGGGTCGGAGTCTGGGGTCGGAGAGGGAAACCTGGACGCATCCGAGACCGAAAGGTTTGCCGCCACCGAGGCGAAGGCGACAGACCGGGTTGGGAGATGGGTACTCGCCGAAAGTCAATGCCCAGACCAATGCACCGAGTTCGTAGGGACGCAGGTTGTGGATGTGACAACGTCCGGTGAACACGGTGTCGGCCGGGAGCGGTGTCAGGCGGGTATTCTGTTTGGGATGGGTGTGATCCTTCGGAATCGAGTGGTTTGGGGAATCTGCCCGGGCGGCATAGAACTTACGTCCGCGAATCGGCGCGACCTTGGCGTCGTCCAGATAGGTGACGAGATCTCCGTTCGGGGGTTGTTGAAGGTAATTCGGATAGTAGCTGGCCTTGGGCTCAGCGAGCAGGGTTGAGATGATTGCCATCGGTTGGATGTTCTCGCCTACAGCGGTGAAGACGGAGAAGTCGGCACGCCGGCGAAGCCCGTCCCCGTCCCGGTTGGCGGCGAATCCGAAAATGGCGTCGGGCAGATCCAGATGGTCGCTCAGGTGATCGTTTGCGGCGGGTCCGAGTCGCTCGTGGAGGCGGGCGGGTGACGGGACCCGCATCATCTGGGAGAGACCCATGCAGGTGACTTTTCCGGATGCATCCGCCTCAAAGAAAACTGGAACGCGTTCGCCAGACTGGAATTTTGCCAACCACCTCTTCTTCCAGATTCCTTCGGGATCTTCGTGGAGAGTCAGGAAATCGATGAACACCCGATCTGGAACTGGCAGCGATTCGGGGTCTGGCGCGCCGAAGACGCATTCGGTGAACTTGGCCTGGGGATTCATTCCGCGAGGGAATGGTTGGCCAGCAAAAACGAGGGTGCCGGTGTTGTTTGCTCCATTTTTCTTGGGGTCGGAGTCTGGCCAGGTCCCTGTCAGCTTCGCGGCGCCGTGAGCCGCCCATGCAGCATACTTGTCGATGGCGGACTGCTTTTTTCCGAGGTCCAAACCGCGGTGCGCTGCTTCCAGGATATCCTGCCGAACCTTGTGGGCCGGGCAGGGATGAATGATCGGACCTTCCGGGGTGAGTGAAAGCCAGCCCCCTTCCACGTTGGCGACGAGACGCCGATATTTTTCGTCGTTCAAATTGCGGACGGAATAGACGTGATCGGCAACCCGCTTGAGTTTGCCAAAGGCGGCCGCGCCAAGGATCTGGCGGACGGCACCGGTGACCGAAGCTGGTAGGATTGCGAAGCGTCCGCCGGGCAGTTGGAAGAAGGTGTCGGGTGATGTTGAATCGCGGGTGAAGATCGGGGTGGTGGCGGTGAAAGTGATCTGGAAGGAACCGCACAGACCGTCCTCGAAGGGACGATCCTGGCTGATGGATTGGGCTTCGGTGGGGTCGAGGAGGACGACCTGGTCGTTGCGGGGAACGAAGTAGTAGGGGCTGGGAATGCTCATGGGTCGGTGCGGTTCGAGGTGGTCAGGATTGGAATCCAATGAAGCGCTGAGATCTGGGACGGAGCTCGATGTGTTGGCCGGCCTCCACCGACTCGTAGGTCACCCGATATAGCACTGAACTACCGTCTCGACCCAGCAGGACGTCGGTGAGAGTGATGGAATCGGGATCGGAGACTTCGTGGGAGACGGTCCAGTGCCAACCGATTGGGCCGAGATGGATGAGGTGCCAGCTCTTGATCGGGTGATCCGCGGTGGCGGGGATCAGCCCTTCACCGGAGGTCGGAAAGCGGATGGGAGAGGGCTGACTCCAGTCGGATGGAGAGCTGATCCGGCGCGCGCCGGGTGAGTGAGCACAGGTGATCCAAGCTTGGGTCGACAACGGTGCAATCGTGCTGAGGCGGTTCAGAGCCTCTTCGACGGTCTCAAGGGTTTCGGTGACGGAGTGGATGCGGGTGGAGGTGGCCTCCTTCAACCGGTTGGGATGGCTTGAGCCAAGCAATTGATGGGCGAGGTCCAGAACAGTCATGGGATGTTTTCCTCGGGTTGGATCAACTGGGTGAGTGGAAGGATGGCGGCATCGAGAGTTTCAGGAGGCACGGTGAACCGACCCTTGCCGGCTCCCTTGCCGAGAGTGAGGTCGCCGTTGGCGAGATCGGTGAGAGTGGCGATCAGGGCCTTGAGAAGCTTGGGATCGTTGAGGAGGGGTTGGGGATCGAGGATCTCGAAGCCCCAGGTGAATTCCCCTTTCCATTGCGGGGTTTCGCTGAAAAGCGCACCGGGAATCGGACCGCCGGTGAACGGGTCCAACGCGACATGATCCAGTTTCTTGGTATGCACTACATCGGTCGATGCCGGGTGAATGTCTTCGCCGACAAACACTCCGCGGCGACCGTCATTGCTGCGGGGTTGATCCGAGGCCCATCCAAAGAGTTGACGGGCGGCCTGTTCGCCCGGAGTCAGCCGTTCTTCCCCGGAACTGGGATTGGCCCAATCACTGACCAAGCGGTTGTAGTGGTAGGTGAGCCGGTGTCGGAGTGGTCCTTTGACTCCCGTGAAAGGGATGACCAACGCGGGCAGTTTGACCTGTTGGGGATCGGAAGCTGCCATTTTGCCATTGGACTTGTCCTTCCATTTGAACGGAACAGGTCCTTCCAAGGGGCTGATGCCATTGGCCTTCTCATTCCCACCGAACATCCAGAAGCCTTGAGCCTGCAACTTGAGTTGGATGCGAATCGAGGAAGGTGATCTCGGGGGGACTTGCGGCGTGAGGTGTGTCCAGGTTGTGAGGACGGTTTCGGAAAGGTTGAGTTGGACCGGGAGCTTCTGCCAAGAGGCCCAATCTTCGGGTTTCCTTAGGTCCAGGATGACGGAACGGATCACGACGGTGATAAAGCGTCCGAATCCCTGACGGGTTGCACCACCGATGCGGAACTCGGCTGCCTTCCACACGTCCAACAGGTCGCTCCATGGCTGCGAATCGGATTCGTCGCCTTCGAGCGTGATGTCGAAAGCAAAGCGGTGGCCGCCGGGAACGTGGGAACGGGTGAACTTGCCGCGCGCATCGGCGACACCCCGGTCATTGATCCGGACGTGGTCGCGAAGGGTGGGGGTGATGGCCGATGAGAGGAATCGATCCAGAGGTGCGGTTTGAGGTGAGAACTCATGCTCCTGCGTAACCCTGTTGGGAAGATACTCTGTGAACCTTGCAGGGACGCCGTCCATGGCGATTCCCTGTGCGTTGAGCAGGTGGGCGTGGGAGAGGGTGAGGCGCGAGCCTTGTCCGTCGGGATATGGACTGCCGGAATTGGGGGAAGAGTTTTGGTAGCCGAACAGGGATTTGAGTCGGGTGACATCCCATTTCATGAATCGGAGCCGATCCAAGAATGCGCCGGTCAGGCTGGTGCCCGGGATGAAGGGAAGGCCGTTGGCGTCGGTAAGGATGAGATCGTCATCCTTGTCATCTCCCGAGCCGGTGCCGACTCGAAAGCCGTTGGGGAACTCGATGAAGACGCGGGCGAAGTAGGTAATGGGCGGTCTCATACTTGGGCGCTTTTGGGTGGCGTTCAGGCGGGCACGATACGGGCAGATTCGGCAGCGAGTTCGAGAAGAGCGCGGACCAGCACGGGTTTCTTGGATGGTGAGGATGGCAAGTGCTGGGCGAAATCGATCAGGACCTTGGAGAGGGTGGTGGACTCTCCGTTTTCGGTTAGATCGCGATTCCACCAAGGGATGCGGATCGAGCGCGCTCCCTGCGGATTCCCGTCTCCGGGACGGCAGAAGTCCTTTATGTCGGAGGGGAGTTTGGAGGGATCCGACTGGGCCTCGATCAACCGTGCAAGACTACGCAGTTGTGAGGTGGTTGGGGTCTGGGCTCCCAAGGCTCGCTGTTGTTTGAGCAGGGAGCGAAGGCGCTCGGCGAGCGCTTCGGCATCCTGTCGGAATTTCAGTTCAGCTTCCGGGCTGGGGCGGGAATCAAGCCAGCGTTGCCAAGGGGTCGTGGGAGTCGGACGGGCGGAGGCGTCTGAAGATTTTCGGCTGGAGGGATTGGCTTGGGTGAGGACGCCGGGGTTGGAGAGAAACGCCGGATTGAGCAGGAGCCGGCCGAGGCCTTCGTGGCAGAAGGCGCCGATACCGGTCCAGAGCTGGGCGGCGAGGTCGGCGGCAGGAACAATGCCGGATGGAAGCTTGAAGGAGAGGATACTGCCTCGGGAGATCACGTGTCGTTCCAACTCGCATCCGCCGTGGAACTGGTTCCACACCGAATAGCTGCGGGTACGGATGGCGCTGTTTTTTGGGAGCCATTCGCACTCCTTGGGCAGGCCAAAGAGTTCAGGCCGGATATCCAGGGTGGGAAGACCGTTCTGGTACAGGGCGACGTCGGACCACGCGTACAATCGAATTTCGGTTGGAGGGTTGTCCGGTGGAGGAGGGATGCTGGGAGGAAACCTTGGCGGTGTTGGGATCCTGGAAAACTCGACCTGACCGTTGCCGGAGTTGCGGCGGCGACCGAGACGGACGGAATTGCGAAGGAAAAGGTTGGCAAGCTCCCCGGCACGGGTGCCTTCGATGGCGAATGCAAACGATTGCCCTGCCTCAAGACGTTCGAGGGCGAAAAACTGACCGTCCGAGGCTCGATCAAAACGTTCCGGGTCACGGGAGCTCTTGGGACTGTGGAGGCGACGTGTGGAGTGTTGTGAAACGCTCGGGTTGGCGACGTCGACGTTGTCGGGATGGACGAAGCCGCCACGCATGGGGGAGGGCTTGCCTTCGAGCTCAGTCGAGTCGGGATCCGTTCTGGAAAGGATTCGGGTGTTCGTGCCGGATTGAACCTTGTTCCAGCAAAGGGGAGTGGGGAGAGCGATGCGACCGCGAGAGTCGATGGGGTAGGCGGGGGTGAGCCGGATGTTTTGGAAGAGATCAGGGGAAAAGGAGGATTGGAGCGAGATGGCAGCGCCGAAGAGTGCACTGCCGGGGATGTGATCCAGGGTTTCGATGTGGCCGAGGGTCCGAATGGAGCTGCCGAGCAGGGTGCGGGAGAGCAGATCTACCCTGAGCCAGACCGTGCAGTCAGTTGGGTTGGTGGTTCCCACAAGGTCCTGTTCCGAGGGGGATTCAGGAAGGGCAACGGGTTCTGAACAACGAACCTGGACCCGGCCGTAACCGCGATGTCGATGGGCGCCGACCTGCCGGATGAAGTGCACCGCCTCTTGGAGTGAGGTTCCCCATTCCGCGGAGTTGGGACCGAGGACCCGGGCCTTGAGGGTGCAAGGAACGGCCCACTCGACTGACCGAAGTGAACGATTGCGGGCGACGCCATCGATCAGGGCGGTCTGTTGGATGACTCGGAACAGGTGGGACACACCGCGATCCAGGGCGAGGCTGGCGTCGGCTGAATCGAGGGTGGCGGGTGAGAACTGCAATTGGCCAGGCTGTTCGGAACCCGGTGAGTTACGGGAGCCGAAGAGCGATGTGGTGGTTCCGTCAGCGAGATGTTTCAGGGATTCCAGATCCGAAACTGCGTCGCGGAGCAGACCCTTTACGGTATCTCCGTCCAGTGCCGGCAGCCCCTGCGGATCCCGGAAACAGACATGGTCGGGTCCCCCGGGTTGTCCCGGGATTGGGGAACACCAGAAGTCGAGGAACTCAAAGGTGATCTCGCTGGATTTCATACAGGGGTGGCTTCGGGATTGGACAGCGTGTGGTTGGGAATGCCGAGAACGAGCAGTTCGAGGAGATCGCGGATGGGGGTCGAAGATTCGGATTCGTGAGAGCGGACGAAACAGCGCGGGCTGTCGTCCTTTGCGTTGGTGAGCAGTGCCAGACCTTGGCGAAGGGCGCGACCCGCACCGTCTTCACGGTCATCAAGGACTTCGCAAACCCGCGCAAATCGTGATTCAAGGTCGGGCCAGGAAGGATTGGGTTGTCGCAGCAATTCGCGCAATCCGGGGCTGACGAGGTCGGGGAGTTGGCCGAGCAATTGAAGCAGGTCTGTCAGGTTGGGATGATCGTTCACCCTGTCGCCGACGATATAGGGGCAAAGGGTCTGGACCAGACGGGAAGGGTCGTCTGTATGCGGATCGTGGAAATGAAGGGCTGGGAAGATGTCGGGTCCGGTCAGGGGTTCGGTGAGGCGAAGGAACGAGATTCCGGACCGGGACCGGTTGGTGGTGCGTTTGGTCCACGCGACCAGTTTCTCGCAGACCTCATAGGCGTCGTAGAAGGGGAACTTGGCGGGAACGAACACGATGCCTGCTGCGGCGGTGAGCGGTGAATTTGTGAACTCGTCGGGAAGGGATGCGGCATGACTTTCAAGTTCAGTTGGAAGCCAGCGCAGATAGGCTTCGGTGAACTCGATGGCCCAGTCCGCGCGAAGGATCAGGGTGATGTCGTCTCCGGCGCAGACGAGGGGACGGATGGGAACCTGACTGCGGTCAGATTCTGGTATGCGCTCGAGGATTGGTTCCAAGGCGCGTTGAACAGCGCTCTGGGTCGCTTCTTCGAGAGCCTTGGAGGTGTTGAGGAAGAGTTCCTTCCAGCGGGCAATGAGGTCGGCCGCCGGAGGCTGGTTGGCGAGACGTTGGGCGAGGCTCAGGAACCGCTTTCCCAGACCGTTGGTGTCGATGTGGATGATGGCGACGTAGGACGAATCGTCGCGGACGAACCGAGTGAGGTCCGTGGGAAACTGGAACTCGGGCGAATCGTACACCGCATCTGGAAGGCATTTTCGGAGAAGGCGACCTTTGCCGTTGGAGGCTGCCCCGCGTTTGGCCGCGGTTTCCGCATCCACCTCCTCGTCCGTTCCGGGGTGTGTTCCCTTGATTTGAGGTGAGGCTGGCGTCCCGGTTTGCGAAGCCCAGCGGATGGCGAGATTACCGATGGGTAACGGGACATGGCGCCGGTTCCGTTGTTGATCGATCTGGTGTTCGACTTGCCGGATTGAGTCTGAGCCCTTCACGTTCAACGGTCCCACGGCGCAGGCGACTTCAAGGCCGGGCGCGATTCGTTGGCAGAGGAATGGCCAGAGTTGGACGAAGGTTCGGGCGGCAGCTTCCGATTCGAAGACGAGACGAACGGAACCGGCGGACTGACCGACTGCATCAACTCGGGTTCCTGGGTGGAGGGTTTGCAGGGTCGCGACGAGGGGGTCCCGGAGATCGGTGGCCAGGGATTCGATCAACTCACTGGCGCCTACCATGTCGATCAGCCGGGGGGAGCGCAGAATGTATTCCTGAAGGCCGCGTGCGCTGGCGATGACGTACCAGTGGTTGGAATGGCTCATGGGACTGGTGGCAGTTCTTACTCGTCGGGATCGGGAAGGTGCAAGCGAGCTTTCTCGAAAAGAGATCGCTTGGGCAGGGATCGGCTGGGCAAGAAATAATTCCGGGCAGGGATTCATGGATCCGAGCGGGATGACCAAGACAACCGGAGGAGGCTGGGGAGCTGCTTTCGGAGAAAAGTTTGCCTTGGGTTGGCTGGCTCCAGCGATTCAGTGGGTGACGAGCGAACACTGAAGCCTGTGAACAAGACCATGAACGAAATGAAACCATATCCGAGAGTTAAGCGGGCGTTGAGGTGGATTGCAGCCAGCATTGGGATGCTGGTGCTCCTCGACTGGGCATTGGACGGACGGATTCGACGGAGGCTTGCCCGCTTCCGGGCGTCCAAGCCCACCGAGAGCTGAAACGGCCGCGACAGCCATCAACGAGCAGGGGCAGGGAGGATTCACAAATGAAAGACATCCATCAAACCGAGTCGAAATCGGGCGCAGGCTGGTTGCGGCGGCTGGTGCTTCTGGGGTTGGCAGGGTTGGTGACCGTGCTGATTCTCGGCCTGATCCTGATGCTTGTGCCAGTTACCCGGCACCTGTTGGTGTCAGGCATGGTTCAGGGCATGCTGCATGGGCACCTGGAGTCATTGGCGGAGGATCTCAACATCCAGCCTGGATTGCAGTGGTTGTTCAGTCTGGCAGTGGTTGTGCCGATTGGATTCGGCGTGACCCTGATGTTGTCCAGCAAGCTTCGCCGGTCCGCGTTGGGGTTGGGTGTGGTGATGACGGTCCTGCTGGGGCTGGGATTTGTGGCGTGGAAGCGGACACGGGGTTTTCTGTTTGATGGGTCGGGTCGTCCGGCGGTCTTCCTCGCATTCCATCGGGATGGGGTGAAGGAGACGTATTACCCGGGTATGGACCGGGAGACGGGCCGTTCCAGGGTTCCGGTGTCGGTGGAGCGACTGGCTTGGTTGACGAGGTTGGGTCGTGAACCGGTGGTTCAGGTGGATCCGGCCGTGTTCACAAACTGGTTCGAGTTCAACAGCGGTGAAGCGAACCTTTGGTATGTGGAATCCGAGAATGGGGTTCGGTCCTTCTACAACCGTCCTCATTTCCACCAGCAACTGGGAGTCGAAGCCCAGCCAATCACCCGGGAAATCATGGCGGAGTGGAAAGAAGACCATCGGCAACGGATGGCCCGGGAGGACGCACTTCGGCGTGAGCGGGAGCAACAGGCGGCAGTAAAGAAAGCGCAGGCGGTGGAACTTGCTAAACAGCAAGCAGAGGTGCATCGGATCGAAGCACTCCAGATCCAGGCAGAGATTGAGGTGCGAAACCAGATGAAGGAGAAGGAAAGGCAACGGATTGCGTTGGAAGCAGCCAAATCGGCGGCGGAGTTGGCAGTTCGACAGGAGCAAGAGCGGAAGCAGAAGGAGGCTGAAGCAATGCTGCGCGAGGATTCCGCTGCCGCTGAATTGGCCGCCCGACTTGAGGAGAAAAAGCGGCTGGAGATGACGCAACTACGTCTGCGGGAAGCCACGGCCAAGCCATCCGAGCTGATCCGATGGAACTGGGTCGAGTTCGGTACTGCCGTCCGGATTTCCCTTCACGGTGTCAAATCGGACTTGGTGGCGTTTCATGAGCACTATGAGGGACGTCGATTCCGGTTTTCGGGACGGATCAAGTCCATTGACCGGAAGAAGAACGAGGTGGTTTTTGCACCGGTGGCGGCGGGTTCCAAGACACTGGGTTGGAGCAGCACGTTGCCGGAGGAACCAGGCAAGTCATTCAAAGTCGGTCGCGAGGTGACCTTTGCCGCCACAGTTGATTCGCTGGTCGAACGACCCGCCGAGGCCATCATCCGATTGGTTCGTCTTGAGGTGATCCCGGAACTGGTGGTTCCAGTCCACGTGGCCCCCACACCTCCGCCAGCGAAGGTCATGGCTTCGCCGGTTGTTCAATTGGAGAAGCCAAAGAAGCCCGAGAAGCCAATCAAGCCGAAGCAGTCTTTGGGAGACCGGGTGAGGAAGCTTGAAGAAAAGCCCGGCGTGCCGCTGGTCACCATGCCGTTCCGGCTCGCCGGTGGGATCCTATCCGGATTCGGACAGATCTTTGTTGGAGACGATTCGACCGGCCCCAGTTTTGCGGGGCCACCGCGGTTCGTGGAAGTACCGCAGCCTGTGATTCTTGCCACCGAAGTCGCCGATGAATCCCGCATTGCCTTACCCCGGTTCGTGGAAGCGCCGCGGACAGTTATGATAAACCAGTCTTCCAGGACGCATTTCGAGTCCTCTAGAACCGTTGTTAACGGACATCACGAATATCGCGAGTACCGGTCCCACGAATCTCATCGGGTGCAGCAGATCTCTACGCATGCCCCAGATCCCTACCGCCGAATCCAGGCTCCCTAGATCAGCAATCGGCCGTATGGATGACTCCTTCAGAGGCGCGGGTTCAAGAACCCAGCAAGTCGGTTGACGAAGGGGGTACGATTGGGGCACCGAGTTGGGTTTCCTGTTGGTCTGACAAGAGCCTTCGCTGGGGCAGATCACCGAACAGCATCCAGTTTTGAGGTGTCGGGGCGCTTCTCGCTCGTGTTTCCTTGGCGCGCCGCTGCTTCTCAACGGGGGGAGGGCCGGGTAGGTTGCGCTCGTGACGATGCGTGAACAGATGACGGTGCTCGGTCGCCAGGCGCGTGAGGCGTCCCGGGCACTGGCGGGATTGACCGCGGACGAGAAGGATCGGTGCCTGCGGGCCATGGCGGATTCCCTGGAGTCGGCGGTGCCGGTACTGGTGGAAGCCAATCGCCGCGACCTGGAGGTGGGACGGGGCCTGGGTCTGTCGGGAGCGATGTTGGATCGGTTGGCGTTGGATGAAGCCCGGATCCGGGCGATGTCGCAGGGGTTGCGGGAAGTGGCGGACCTTCCGGATCCGGTGGGGCGGGTGCTGGACGAGCGGACCCGGCCGAATGGATTGCGGTTGGTGAAGGTGGCGGTGCCCATCGGGGTGATCGTGATCATTTATGAGTCGCGTCCGAACGTGACGGCGGAGGCGGCTTCGCTGTGCTTCAAGACCGGCAATGCGACCATCCTGCGCGGTGGCAAGGAGGCGCTGAATTCCAACCGGTTCATTGCCGACACCTTGGTTTCAGCCGGGCGCCGGGTCCTGGGCGACCGGTTTCCGTCCCATGCAATCCAGTTGGTGGGGACGACGGATCGCGAGGCGGTGCCGGAGTTGTTGGCGCTGACGGAGTACGTCGATCTTTGCATGCCGCGCGGGGGTGAAGGTCTGATCCGGGCGGTGACGGCGTGCAGTCGGGTGCCGGTGATCAAGCATTACAAGGGTGTGTGCCATGTCTATGTGCACGCGGCGGCGGATCTTCAGATGGCGGAGGACATTGTCTTCAATGCGAAGTGTCAGCGGCCATCGACCTGCAATGCGGCCGAGACCTTGCTGGTGGATCGCTCGATCGCAGGTGGGTTCCTGCCCTGCATGGCGTCCCGGCTGGCCGGAAAGAATGTCGGGTTCCATGCGGATTCGGACTCCATGCCGCTGATCCGGTTCGGCATTGGCAACCGGACTTCAACGGTGCGCGAGGCGACCGACGCGGATTTCTCAACGGAGTACAACGACTACATCCTGAACGTCCGGTTGGTGGATGGCCTGGATGAGGCGGTGGCCCACATCCGGAAACATGGCTCGGCGCACTCGGATGCCATCGTCACGGGT
Organism: Verrucomicrobia bacterium UBA6176; assembly: GCA_002422905.1. GTDB lineage: Bacteria > Verrucomicrobiota > Verrucomicrobiia > Limisphaerales > UBA9464 > UBA6176. Next base: position 9,657 of record DITU01000062.1, on the reverse strand, counting down.
GATGCGGCGGTGGCGGAACGGTTCCTGCGCGAGGTGGATTCGGCTGCGGTCTACTGGAATGCCTCGACGCGTTTCACCGACGGCCGCGAGTACGGGATGGGCGCGGAGATCGGGATCAGCACCGACAAGATCGGGGCGCGGGGCCCGATGGGGTTGGAGGAGTTGTGCAGTTACAAGTGGATCGGGTATGGGACGGGTCACGTGCGGGGGTGAGAGGGGAGTCTGGTGACCTCGACTGCCACGGGGGAGGGGACTTCAACGGCGACAGGCTGTCGCCGCTCCAGTCCCGGGGGAAGCGTCAGACTGCGCCCGGGGTCAGGAGTTGAGGAAGGATTCGAAGCCGCCGCCGAAGAGTTCGGTGACGTCGCGGACGATCTCATTGCGGTTGACGGTCCAGCCGGAGGATTCGAGGCGGGCATACCGTTCGTTGAGGCATCGGGCGATGATCCGGCGGCTGTGATCCCACTTGTAGATGAGCTGGTCGAGGACCCGGGCATCGCTGTGCTGCGGGGTGAAGCTGGTTCCCAGGAGTTCGAGTCGGAGGGTGGTGATCTCGGAGATGAGCTGGGGGGTGTTGGTGAACCACCAGCATCCGAACGGATGCAGGTTCCTGAACTTGCGGGCGAGGATGACGGTCTCGTGCTGGTTTTCGCGGCTGAGGACGGTGACGAGGAACCGGTTGTCGGGATTGGCGGCGCACAGGTTCTGGAGGGCATCGAGGTTGCTGCGTCCCACGCCGTCCCCGGCCATTCGCAATGCCGGGTTCACCGCCCGTTTCACTCCCAGCATCAGGGCGAAGGCCTGCCCATGCTCGCGACAGTGCGGCAACACCGCCTGATCGATCAGCCAGCCCGTGTCGGTGTCGGTCGGATAGGCGAAGTCCGGCGGCAACGAAACCATGCAATAGCGGGAACCGATCCGGCGGGTCCAATCCCCCAGGAAGCGCCGGATCTCTGACACCGTCCGTGGACTGCGATCAGGTGACACGTCGTATCCCCAGGAGCGCAGACGCGGCAGGGAGCGCGGCCAGTCCATGAGCAGGGGATCGATCCGGAGCGCCGCGCGGAATCGTGGGTCCCGATCAAATCCCTTTTCCCACAGGGGCCGTTCCTCGTCGTCGAAGGGCGAATTGGTCATGCACACGGAGGCGATGCCCGCGGTGGTGAGGACCTGGTCGATGTAGGGGCCGGGTTGTTGTCGGGCGAACCAGGCACGCAGCGCGGGGAGGTCGTGACGACGGGGTTCGATGCCGAGTCGGTGGAGTACGGTGAGGACGCCGTTGCAGGCTTCGGACACGGGGGAATGCCGGACGAAGAGGGCGTCCCAGATCCATTCGGCCTGCTGGGATTTGTCGGCGGCCCAGAAATGGTCGGCGGGAATGTCGAGATGCCGGAAGGCCTCGCTGACGAGGTAATGATAGACGAGGAGATCATCGATTCCCCAGAGGAGGAGGGAACCGAAGGCGGGATCGTAGAGATGGGTATGGATGTCGTGGATGGGAGTGTTCATCACGACGCTGTCGACGGTCTCGGCGAGGGTCAGGCGAGCCATGGAGGGGAGGGTAGGGGGACAGGAAGGAGAGGGGCTTACCGGGGACGCGCGGCGGGAACGCCGATGATCTCGACGAGGACCTGTTGGAGGACGCGGGCTTCGTCGGCGGAGCTGCTGACGAGTTTCCGGTTGGCTTCGAGGAGACGTTCCATGGCGAGGACGAGTTCCGGAGTCTGGTAATTGCGGGATTGGCGGGCGGCCTGGAACAGGACGTAGGAATGGATGAGGAGCGGGTTGTAGCGCTTGTCCTGGGGCATCTGATCGGGCGGGATGGCTTCCAGTTGTGATTTGAAGGCGGCGAAGTGGGAGGCGGGTTTGAGGTAACCCATGCGGGCCAGTTCACGGGTCAGGATGAGGGAGCGGATCTTGCTGATCAGGCCGTAGAGCAGGCCGATCTCGGATTTGGATCGGTCGACCTTGGCGCGGATCTCCCAGAGTTCTTCATCCAGGGTCTTGAGGGCCTTGGCCAGGTTGCGGTCGCCCAAGGCTTCGCCGAGGGCGAAGGCCCGGGACGTCTTCTGGCGGGCGATGACGGCTTCGACATCGGCGGTGGTGATGGATTCGCGGCCGAGGGAATAGAGGGAGAGTTTTTCGAGTTCCGAATGGAGGAGACGGAGGTTGGGGCCGACGCGGCTCACGAGTTGACCGAGGGCTTCGTCCTCGATGTGGCATCGGTTGGCGCGGCAATAGCGGATGGCTTCGGCTTCGGCCTTGGCGGGCCAGTCATTGTCATCGGAGCTGAGTGCGACGAGGATTTCGACGAGGAAAAGGCGGTCGATGGTCTTGAAGAAGGCGCGTCGTTTGTCGGGTTTGGTGGCGGTGATGAGGAGGCGGACACCGGTCCATTTGAAGGTCTTCCATTCGTCGGCGAGGCGGGAGAGTTCCTCGGTGACGGCGTTGGAACTGCCGGTGCGGTCTTCCCCGAGGAAGTTGCAGGCACGGAACCACACCAGTTTGGGGCCGCCGAAGAAGGGCAGGGTTTGAAGGGCCTCACGGAGGCGACCGATGGCGCGCAGGGCCTCGCCGGAATTGGCGGCGGTGCCATCGATGATTTCGTGATCGAGGCCTTCGGCGGATTTCTGCCACGAATCCCAGACCTGACGACCGCGTTGTTGGATGCCGAAATCGTCGTCGCCGGCCACGAGCAGCACCGGGGTCGATTCGAGGGTCGGTGCGGGACCGATGGGCTGGGGTGGTGAGGCGGCGGGTTTACGGGCCATGCCGGGACGGGTCAGGGCAGTTTGTCGGGATCTTCCTCTTCATCGTCGTCATCGGGGGAAGAACCCTTCTGACGTTCCTGATTGAGTCGGGCGAGGAGTTCGCTGACGTCCTCGACTTCGTCGAAGAGGGCGGAGGTGACGAAGACCGGGCGTTTGCAGGCGGCGGCGATGGCGAGGCAATCGGAGGGGCGGGCGTCGAGTTCGACCATCTTGGTGCCCAGCTCGTTTTCCTGGCGGAGAATGAGGCGGGCGAAGTAGGTGGAATTGCGGAGCTCGGTGAGGACGACGCGTTCGACGGTGATGCCGAAGCCCTGGAAGACGTGGCCCATGAGGTCGTGGGTGAGGGGGCGGTCGCGTCGGACCCCGCGCAGGGCCATGTCGATGGCTTCGCCGACGCTGCGTTCGACCTGGATGACGAATACCTTGTCCTCGTTCCCGACGAAGAGGGCCACGCCGCCACTGGCGGGCACGATCCCCCGGACTTCGATGGGCACGACCTTCTGTTTCATGGGGGTGAGGTTGGAACCGGGGTTGGCAGCCGGGCAAGCCTACAGGGGGCGCATCTTGCCACGGTCCCTGCCTGGAGCGGCGACGTTCGGTCACCGGAAGCGCGTCGATGCGGATGGCACGGCGGGACGGCAACCAACCGTTGGCGGCCGTGGTTCCCGGGCGGGCTTTGCAGGAGTGGGGAATGGGGTCACGGTCGGGATCGATGCGAGGGAATCGGTCAATCGGTGGGGCGGGACGGAGGGAGTGGTGGCGGGTGTGGATGACGGTGGGGTTGGGATTGGGGTTGGCGGGCCGGTTGCAGGCGGTCGTGGTGTTTGGGTCGGGTGATCCCGATCGGAACACGGAGGCACCGACGGGTCGGTTGACGGATTCCGGCTGGCAATGGACGGGTCGATTCGGGGCGTTCTGCGGGGTGCCGGTGGGGCCATCCAGCTTCATCACGGCGCGGCATATCGGGGGAGCGGTGGGGGATCGGTTCGAGTTGGGCGGGAGAAGTTATCGGGCGGTGGGATTCGAGAACGATCCGGAATCGGATCTGCGGGTGTGGCATGTGGTGGGCGGGTTTGGAGAGCGGGCGCCCTTGGCGACGGCGGAGGTGGAGGTGGGAGAAGGAGTGGTGATGCTGGGGCGCGGGGGACGGCGTGGGGAAGCGGTGCTGGTGGATCGGGGGGCGGGTCCGGTGGTGGCGGGATGGCGTTGGGGGGAATTGGATGGGCGCCTGCGGTGGGGGACGAACCGGGTGGGGCGATTGGTGGAGGGTGCGACGGTGGGGTTGTGGGGACCGTTGGTGGGATGTCGGTTTGATGGGTTGGCCGGTGCGGACGAAGGAAGCCTGACAGTGGGGGATTCGGGAGGGCCGATGTTCCGGCAACGGGCAGGGGAATGGGAGTTGGTGGCGGTGCACTACGCGGTGGATTCGGCGTTCAGCCTGACGGCGGACGGGCCGGGTGGCAGTGGAGCGTTTTTTGATTTTCGGGGGTTGTATCGGCCGGCGGAAGGGGGTGGGTGGCAGTTGGAGGATCCGAATTCGCCAAACCCGATTCCGGCGGAGTTTTTCAGCACGCGGATCTTCCCGCGGCGGGCCTGGGTGGAAGCGGCGGTGGATCGGGCACCGGCAGGTGCGGTGCTGGAATCGGCGGGCCGGTTGGATGGTGTCTTCGCGGCGGTGGGATTGGCTTCTCACGATCCGGTGGCGCGGGAATTCCGGGTGGTGCGTGGCGAGGGAATGGAGTTCTTCCGGGTGACGGGTCCCGCCGGGATCCGGGTGACCGGGGTGGGCGAGGAGGAGGGTTGGTTTTGGATCCGGTATGAGTAGGATCGTCCGCATGAAACGAGGGATTGGAGCGTTGGGATCCATTGTGCCGACGCTGGTCGGGGTGTGGGTCGGGATGGGATGGATGATGGCCCAGTCCCTGGGGATCCAGAGTGCAGTCGAGTTGAGGCTGCCGACCGAGGAGGGGCGGGTGCATCGGTGGGAAGTGTCCCGGGATCTGGTCACGTGGAAGCCGGTGGAAACCGGAATCCTGGGGGATGGCCGGCCGTTGACGCGATGGCGTCAGGTGACGGGTATGGGCCCGGAGTATTTCCGGATGTCGACGGATGAACCCCTGGACCTGGCGGCGTTGCTGGAACCGATCCGGGTGGCGCGGAAGGTGCCGGCGTTGGCGGCGGTGGTGATGCAATCGAACCGGGTGGTGGCGATGGGCGCGGTGGGGGTGCGCCGGACCGGAACGGATGTGGCGGTGACGTTGGGGGATCGGTGGCATCATGGTTCGTTGACGAAATCGATGACGGCGACGTTGGCGGCGATCCTGGTGCAGGAGGGACGATTGACGTGGCAGAGCACGGTGGGGGGAGTACTGGGGGATGCGGTTCCGGGGATGCATGCGGACTGGCGCGGGGTGACCCTGGATCAGTTGTTGAGGCATCGGGGTGGGGCACCGGACCAGGCGTATCTGACGAGCCGGGGTTATTGGGCGCAGATGTGGGATCACAAGGGGACGCCGGAACAGCAACGGTTGTACTGCTTGAGATCGGTGACGACCAACGCGCCGCAGGTCAGTCCGGGGACGAGCTATGTGTATTCCAACGCGGGATACGTTTTCGCGGGAATGATGCTGGAGAAGGTGATGGGGAAGGCGTGGGAAGACCTGATGGTGGAACGGTTGTTTGCGCCGTTGGGAATGGAGACGGCGGGATTTGGAGTTCCGGCCCGACCGCGTTTCCTGGATCAGCCGTGGGGACACCGATGGACGGGCGGGCTACCCAGCGCGGTGTTTCCGGGGAACGATGCTGACAATCCGTCAGGACTGGGCCCGGCCGGGACGGTGCATTGCTCGCTGCTGGATCTGGGGAAGTACGCGATGTTCCATGCGCGGGAAGGGCGTGGGGAAGAGGATCCGTTGGTGACGCCGGAGAGTTTTGAGGCGTTGCACATCCCGAAGGCCGGGGAGACCTACGCTTATGGTTGGGGACAGGCTCAACGGGTATGGGCGGGCGGCCGGGTTCACAGCCATACGGGATCGAATGTCCAATGGTACAGCAACCTGTGGGTCGCGCCGATGAAGGATGGGGCGATCATCGCGATCACCAACATCGGTGACAACACGGGCAGTGTGGCGGCGCAGACCACCGACGAGGTGGTGGGTAAGCTGGTGGGGTATTTGAAGTGAGGAATTCAAGGCGGTGCGACCTCCCGTCCGGTGCTGGCCCGGATGCGGGCGCGCCAGTCGTCCGGGGAAAGTTCGCGGGGACGGGCCTGGCAGACTTCATTGAATCCGGGGAAGTTCCAGAGGTTGGGGAAGTCGCGGCATTGCTGCGGTTTCACGGGTTGGATGCGGCAATTGGAGCCGTCGAGGAAGATGCAGGAGCCGTCGGACTGATCGATGAGGGCTAGACCGGTGCGGGTGGAGTTGAGGCGGGTGAACCGGGCGATGAACTCCGGTTCGGGGAGATTTAGATGGGCGGCAATGCGGGAGATCTCGGGTGGGGTGAGGGAGACCTGCCCGGGCCAGCGGCAGCAGGCGGTGCAGCGGTCACATTCCCAGAAGATGGGCATGGGAGGAGGGGTCAGGGGGCGTTGTGGGGGATCGGATGGGCGACGGTGGGCAAAGGGGGAGGTCTGAACAGGAGCCAGGCATTGGCGATGAGGATGAGGAGACCGCCGGCGACGAGATGGAGGTTGAGGGTTTCGTTGGGGTAATCGATGCCGGCGGCGAGGGAGATCCAGGCGGGGAAGAACAGGGCGACGAAGGAGGTGAAGACGGGTTCGGTGCAGTAGAGGAGGCCGGCCTGGGTGGCGGTGATCCGGGGTTGCCAATGATTGGCCAGGGGAAAGGTGATGAGGGTGCAGAGGCCGGTGAGCAGGGCGAGGAGGATGATGGCGGCGGGGCTGTTGTAGGCCTGGAGGATGGCACTGGGACCGGGTGCGGTGGCGAGGGCCATGGGCCAGGTGGTCAAGGCCATGACAATGAACATGACGGTGGTGGCGCGCATCGAGTTGTTGCCGCGGAAAAGGGGTCGTTCCAACCACAGGATCTGTCCGGTGAAAAGTAGGCTGCCGGCAAGTGTCTCCCATTCACCGCGCCCGAAATGGAAGTCGTCGGTCCCCAATCGGGCCAGCAGTGCAGCACCGAACAGGGCCAACAGGCAGGCGCCCATCACCTGCGGCGCAGGCCAGCGGAGGTATCGGATGGAGAGCCAGAGGGGGATGAGGATGCAATAGGCCTGGGTGAGGAAGGCGGAGGTGGAGGCGAGCGTGTACACCATGCCATCCATCTGGAGGACGAGCCCGAGTCCGCCGAACAGGCCGAGACCGCCGCCCTGCCAGATCTCGAGTCGGGTGAGGCGGTGAAGTGAACGGGCGCAGACGAGGGCGAGGACGATACCGGCGAGGGTGAACCGGATGGCGATGCAGAGGGAGGCGAAGAACAGGCTGGAGGCGTGGGGAAGCGCGGTGCGGCCCACCTGTTCGATGGACTTCATGATGGGAAAGCTGAAGGCCCAACAGGCGCAGGTGAACACGAGCACAAGGCTCGCCCGGGTGGAGACAGTCATGCAGGGACGTCCGGACGACGTCGGGGGCAGTATCCGGAGAAGGGGAGGGTTGCTCAATCGCGGAGGAGGGGAATCCGGCGCGCTGAGCCCGCGGGGTGGTTTTCACGCGGAGGGGAGGGAGGGAGATGTTGGGGTGGTTTGGGTTCGGGCGTACTCGTACTCGGTTCTGGTGACCCATCGCGCAGCCCGCGGTGATTCGAGGACGGGTACGGGGGCGTAACGACGAGGTGATGTGTCGGACTCGATGTGTTCGTTGCGCCGTTGCGCCGTTGCGTGAGGAGGGAGGGAAAGGGGCGGGAAAGTTCTCACGCAACGGCGCAAAGCTCGCAAAGGGGAGGGAATCAGAGGGTGGGGTGGTTTGGGTTCGGGCGTACTCGTACTCGCACTCGATTTTGGTGACCCATCGCGCAGCCCGCGGTGATTCGAGGACGAGTACGGGGGCGTAACGACGAGGTGATGTGTCGGACTCGATGTGTTCGTTGCGGCGTTGCGGCGTTGCGTGAGGAGGTTGGGGAAGGGCGGGAAAGTTCTCACGCAACGGCGCAAAGCTCGCAAATGGGAGGGAATCAGAGGGCGGGTTGTTTGGGTTCGGGCGTACTCGTACTCGCACTCGATTTTGGTGACGCATCGCGCAACTCGCGGTGATTCGAGTACGAGTACGGGTACGGGGGGGCGGTTCCCGCGGAGATGCAGGGTGCGGGGTGATGTGTCGGACTCAATGTGTTCGTTGCGCCGTTGCGTGAGGAGGTGAGGTTGCTTCGATTCCTCGGACGGTCAGTAAAGGAGCCAGTGTACCATGAAACCCATGATCAAAGAATCCCCCGTCAAAGCCCGCCGTAAGTTCGACGAAACCTTCAAACGCGCGGCGGTCCTGAACTGGATCAGCAGCGGCAAATCCGCTGCCGTTGTTGCCCAGGAGTTGGGGTTGGCCAACAGCCTCCTTTTCGCCTGGCGTGCCAAGTTCCTGCCCCCCGAGGTCGCGGGGGGGGGAGCGACCTCGGGGGGCAGGAAGCCCGCAATCGATGCAGTCCAAGCCAAACTCGATACCGCCCTGCGCGAGATCCTTCATTTGCGCGAGCAGCGCGAGATTCTAAAAAAACGTTGGGGATTCTCTCCGAACCCCCTCAGAGCGCTTCGAATGGATCAACACGATGAGGCACCAACATTCCATCGCCATGCTGTGCGAATGCCTCGGGGTCTCCCCAAGCGGCTTCTACGCTTGGGATCGTCGCCGTTGCTCACCTGGCCCTCGTGCCGTCGAAGACATCGCTCTGGCCGAGGCCATCGTCGCCATCCATGGCAAAAGCAGACAAACCTACGGCTCTCCCCGCATCAATCTCGACCTTCGTGCCATCGGACGCCGCCACGGTCGCAATCGCATTGCACGCCTCATGCGCAGCAAGGGCATCCAGGGCCGCCAGAAGGGCCGCCATCGCGTTCAAACCACCGACAGCAATCATGACCACCCGATTGCTCCCAACCTCCTTGCAGTGACTCCTGCAACCTCCGCCTCCAACCAGATCTGGGTCGCCGACATCACCTACATTCCAACCCGGGAGGGCTGGCTTTATCTTGCCGGCATCATGGACCTCCATTCCCGCCGGATCGTCGGTTGGTCCATGAGCGCTTCCATCGACTCCAAGCTCGTTCTTTCCGCCCTTTCCATGGCCTTGCTCCACCGCACTCCCCCGCCTGGCCTGCTCTTTCATTCCGATCGCGGCGTCCAGTATGCCGCCGGGAACTTTCGCAGTGCCCTCACCAAGGCCGGCCTGGTCGCCTCCATGAGTCGCCGCGGCAACTGCTATGACAACGCGGCCATGGAGAGTTTCTGGAGTACCCTCAAGTTGGAGTCCATCTATCGAACCGACTTCCCCACCCACACGGAGGCCCGCATCGAGATCTTTTCCTTCATCGAGGTCTTCTACAACCGCCACCGCCGCCACACCTCCATCGGAGGCCTTTCACCCACCGATTTCGAACGTATTAACAACTAAAGGAATCCCCGATTTCACTGTCCGTTTTATCGAAGCAAGCCCACATGCCGGTCCGGCGCGGTCGGCCTNNGTCCGTTTTATCGAAGCAAGCCCACTCCACGGCTAGCTTTGCTTCGGCGCAGTAGAAATCGCACACGTACTCCCCGAACTGATGCTGCCGCCGGAACTTAGCGTCGTTCAATTGCCGATTTCGCAGCAGTTCCCAAAGCATGTCTTCCACAGGCGTCTGCTTCTTCCGCATCTCCCTCGCTCGTTCCTTGAGACCAGCAAAATCAAACCCTCCTCTGTAGTGTTCTTCACCCCCTCTCCCGCTGGGAGAGGGCTGG
>DITU01000161.1:10065-41979 GCA_002422905.1 Verrucomicrobia bacterium UBA6176 | reverse complement strand
GACTCGGGAATCCTTTCGTGTGGTTCGTGTGTTTCGTGGTCCTGAAATCGTTGGAGGGTTTGAACCACGAACCACACGAAAGGACACGAAAAGGGGGCGGAGCGGCGACGGTGGGTCGCTGGTGGGAGGGAAGGTGTGGCATGCCACGAATGCTCCCTGAGACTCGGGAATCCTTTCGTGTGGTTTCGTGTGGTTCGTGGTCCTGAAATCGTTGAGGGGTTTGAACCACGAACCACACGAAAGGACACGAAAGGGAGCGGCGACGGTGGGTCGCTGGTGGGGAGGACGGCGGTGGATGACACGGTTTTGCCGGGAGCGCGGAGATTTGTGTCCGCAAAGGATGGGCATTGGGGTGCGGAATGAATTCGGCGCTCCTGAGGGGGGCATGCGCTCTCGCATTGGGCTGCGGATGAGGTAATCACTGGGTCATGCGTTGGCTGGGGGGATTGCTGGGTTGTCTGCTGGGGGCATTGGTTGCGGGATGGACCGTTGCCGGGCAGTGGGAGGTCGGGTCGTGGGGACTGGGCAATCTCAGTGCGACGTCGTACCCGGCGCTCGCCGTGCATCGGGACGGGTTGATGGTCGGCGGTCAGTTCACCGAGGTGGGCGGGATTGCCGCCAACAACATCGCCCGATGGGACGGCCAGCAGTGGCAGGTCCTTGGTACGGGTTTGATCAATGGCGTGAATGGCCAGGTCCTGGCGTTGGCAGTGGCGCCGGATGGAATGCTGTATGTCGGTGGGATGTTCAGTGTGGCGGGGAATGTGCCGGCATGGAACGTGGCGCGCTGGGACGGCACCAACTGGTCGGGCCTGGGCGGTGGCATCCTGGGAAGCTCCACCCCCATGGTCCGGGCCCTGGCGGTGGGTGCGGACGGAAGGGTGTATGCGGGCGGATCCTTCGATGAAGCCGGCGGGGTGATGGCGAACAATATCGCGGTGTGGGATGGCGCGGCGTGGTCGGCGCTGGGTGATGGCGTGGGGAACATCGGGGAAGTGGCGCGACCGGTGGTGTTGAGCCTGGCGTGGTCGGGCAGTCGGTTGGTGGTGGGCGGACGCTTTGAAAAGGCGGGTGGGATTACGGCCGCAGGGATTGCCCAGTGGAACGGCGGGGAATGGATGGCCATGGGTTCGGGGATCGCGCGACCCGGATTCCTGGCGACGGTGGATTCGATTGCCGTGCGCGGATACGAGGTGTTCGTCGGTGGCAACTTTACTGAAGCGGGCGGGGTGGCGGCGTCGGGTGTGGCGCGTTGGGATGGCGCGGGGTGGTCGGACGTCGGGGCCGGGCTGAACGGAAGGGTATCGGCCTTGGTGCCGATGGGTGGAGATCTGTTTGCCGGTGGGGATTTCCTGCGGACGGGAGACGCGGATCTTCGCGGGTTGGCGCGATGGGATGGTGCGGCGTGGACCCAGTTGGGGAATGGACTCGGCGGGAATGAACCGTTCGTGTCGGGGTTGGCGGTGGGCACGACCAATCTGTGGGTGACGGGCCGGTTCACGACGGCGAACAACCGGCCCGCATCGGGGTCGGCATCGTGGATCCCGAGCAACGCACCGCCGGTGATTGAACTGACCTCGCCGGTGGCGGGGGATTTCCTTCCGATCAGCACCCCGGACGGAGTGACGACGGTGATGTTGATGGCGGATGTGTTGGGCGGGAGCGACGCGGTGGAACGGGTGGAATGGTTCAACGGGACGAATCGGTTGGGGGAGACGACGGGTGCGCCGTTTTCGTTTGCCTGGGCCGAGGCGCCGGCGGGTCGGTTTGTGTTGTGGGCGCGGGTGACGGATGCCCGGGGTGAAACCGGCTATTCGCAACCGGCCGATGTGGTGATCGACACGTTGAACCTGGCCCCGGTGATTTCCCTGACGGCGCCCGTGCCGGGAGCGCAGTTCAACGAGGGCGACACCGTGACATTCCGGGCCGAGGCGACGGATCCCGATGGTACGGTTGATCGGGTGGAGTGGTACACGGAGGCCGGGGTCCGGTTGGGGACGGATCTGATGGCGCCGTATGAGTGGGAGATCGGGGCGGCGGAAGCCGGGTTGCTTCGCGTGTTTGCGGTGGCAACGGACGAGCGTGGGGCACGGACGCGTTCGACCACGACGGAAGTGAGGGTCAATGCCCGGCCGTTGGTGAGGATCGTGCATCCGATCGATGGCGCGGTGTCGGTGGTGACCAACGAACTCGTGATCGCGGTGGAAGCCAGCGATCCGGATGGCCGGGTGACACGGGTGACATTGCTGCGGGATGGGCATCCGCTGGCTTCGATGGGCACGCCGCCGTATCGGTTCACGCTGCTGGGTGCGCGGGCGGCGACGAATGTGTATCGGGCGACGGCGGAGGATGACGCCGGAGTGGTGGTGGAATCGTCACCGGTTCAAGTGTTTCACCTGCCGGTACCGGAACCGTATGCACCGCCGCAGGTGCGGATGATTTCGCCGACGAACCACACGAGGGTACGTGCGCCGGCGGAGGTGACGTTGGTGGCCGAGACCCTGACCCAGGGTGCGCCCTTCCAGTTCCTCGAGTTCCGGGTGAGCGACGGTTTCCGCGGACTGTCGTTGAACCGGGATTACATCACGGCCAATCCCTCGCGCCTCACCCTTTCCAATCTCGCGGTCGGAACCCACACCTTCATCGCGGTGGGATCCGACCTGTTCGGAGGCAGTGCGGAGTCCGAACCCGTGACGGTGACGGTGGAATCGGCGGAATCGGCACCGCGGTATCGGTTGGAGGACATCGGGACGTTGGGCGGTGGAGCCGCGGAGGTGGCGGGCGTGAATGATTCCGGTGTGGTGACGGGTTCCTCCCAACTCCCGAACTCCGGGACCGTGCATGCCTTTGTGTGGCAATCCGGCATCCTGCGGGATCTGGGTCCGGTGGCGAACCAATCGTTTGCCCGCGACGTGGATGCAGCGGGGCGGGTGTTGGGCGTGACGGCGGTGGGCGGGCCCAATCCCAACTCCGCCTTCGTGTGGGATCCGATGGCGGGCATCCGGATGTTGCCGGGGTTGGAAGGTGGAACGTGGGCGATGAACGGACTGGGCGCGGTGGTGGGAGCGAGTGGGGCGCCGGGCATGCCGGGGCGACCGGTGCTGTGGCGGGAAGCGACTGGAATCCAGTTCCTCGGCGCCAGCGAAGGGATCGCCCGGGGGATCAACGACCGCGGACAGGTGGTGGGATCGATGGTGGATCCGGGCGCATCCGGGATGCGGGCCTTCCTGTGGGAAGAAGGGAGCCTGACCGTGTTGGGGACATTGACGGGGGAGACCACGGTGGCGTTGGGGATCAATGAAGTCGGGCAGGTGGTGGGCGCTTCGGAGGTTGGTCCGGGACTTCAACATGCGGTGCTGTGGGAAGATGGGAATGTGAAGGATCTGGGCACGCTTCCCGGGCGTGGAAGTCGTGCGTTGAACATCAATGCCCACGGGGTGGCGGTCGGCGTCGCTACCACGGTGCAGGGAGGGCAACGGGCGGTGGTGTGGCACGGGAACATTCCGCACGATCTGAATCAGTGGGTGGACGGATTGGATGGACGGATCCTGGTCGAAGCGGTGGACATCAATGGGCGCGGACAGATTGCCGGTGTCCTGTTCCAACCGTCCGACGGAACGCGCCGGGCGTTCCTGCTCACACCGGAACCGGTGGTGCCGTCGGACAACCGGGCGCCGCTGGTGCATTGGGTGGAACCGGTGCACGGCCAACGCGGTGTGGCGGGTGAACCGATGCGTTTGGTGGCGCAGGCAAGCGATCCGGATGGAACGGTTGCCCGGGTGGATTTCATGTTGGGAACCCGGGTGGTGGGAACGGTGGTTGAAGCGCCGTATGAACTGGATTGGACGCCGGAACAATCCGGGGAGTTCTGTCTTCGCGCGGTGGCGGTGGATTCCGCCGGTGCCTTGGCCGTGTCATCGACGACCTGTGTGCGGGTGGAGCCTTCGGTCGGGGCGTATGAAGTAGTGGACCTGGGGCCATTGGCGACGGTGGAAAGCCGGGCGATGGGCATCAACCGGGCCGGGGATTTCACCGGGTTCACACGCGATGAGGGATTCATCGATGTCGGCGGCGTGGTGACGCGACTGAAGCTGGTGCGCTCGTTGGGTGGCTCGGTGCAGACCACGGGAATCAATGATGCCGGCGTGGTCAGCTTGAACGTCGGGACGGACGCCTACCTGTATCAGGATGGGGAATACAGGCAGTTGCCTTTCCTCTCGCCGTTCACCCAGCGGAGTTTCGTGCGTGGGTTGAACAATGCGGGTCTGGCGGTCGGGTACAGCCGGGCGGATGGCTCCGGAGATCATGCGACGCTGTTCCGGCAAGGAGAGGCGGTGGACCTGGGAACGTTGGGTGGAGAGGAAAGTGATGCCACGGCGATCAACAACGCGGGTGTGGTGGTGGGATGGTCCCAGGTGCCGGGCGGCGGGCGGGCGTTCCGTTGGTCATCGGAGTCGGGTCTGGAGCCATTGCCCGGTGTGGAAGGACGTCCGATAAGCCAGGCGTGGGCCATCAACGATGCCGGGGTGATCGCGGGCCTGTGGGCTGATTTCAATGGGGGTTTGGGTCTGCTGCTGTGGGGGCCGGAGGGAGTCGTTGAAATGGGTCAACTCGGCCTCGGCGAGTCGCGGCCGTTCGGAATCAACGGATCCAATCAGGTGGTCGGGGTCTCCGCGAAGCGGGCGTTCCTGTGGCAAACCAACCGGCTTCACGATCTCAACAACCTGATTGTCGAGGGTTCGCCGTGGACCCTGATGGAAGCGCGCGGGATCAACGATGCCGGGCAGATCGTCGGGTATGGACTGTTGGGCGCGGTGGATCCGACCCCGCATGCATTCCTGCTGAATCCGAATCCCGGGCCGGCACGGACCAATCGGGCGCCGCGGGTGACGGTGGTGCAGCCGGTGGTCGGGGAACAATTGCTGGAAGGGGACGATCTGACGGTGACGGCTTCGGTGCGGGACCAGGAGGGATTGGTGACGCAGGTGGAGTTCTTCGATGACACGCGGTTGCTGGGGCGCAGCGTGACGCGGCCCTACGGTCTGGTGCTGACCAATCCGGTTCCGGGGCTGCTTCGGTTGACGGCGGTGGCAACGGACAGTTGGGGCGCGCGCGGGACGTCGGCGCCGGTGTGGGTGGAGATTCGCGGTTTCAACACCAACGCACCGCGGGTGGCCGTCATCGGGGTTGGCAACAATTCACACGCTGCGGCGGTGCGGACGGCATTGCGACGGACGGAACGGTTCCGCGGTGTGGACGCCTTTGTCGTGACCGGGGTGGTTACGGTTCCGTCGGAGGAACAGTTGCGCGAATACGATGCGGTGTTGGTTCAGGGGGTGAATGTGCCGGCATCCCAACGGTTGGGAGACCGGTTGGCGGTGCGATTGGGTGAAGGCGGAGGCGTGGTGCTGGGTTTGAATGCCGGTGCCGCGAGCGGTCCGTTGAATCCGGTCACGGGCCGCATGATGTCGGAGGGATTGATGCCCTGGACGGGCGGGACCCGGACCACGGCAAGTCGTCCGTCGTTGGTGCCGCGCCTGGCATCGCATCCGGTGCTGGAGGGCGTGACGCGACTGGCGGGGCTGGAGGGATTCGGGATGTTGCGTCCGCAACAGGTGGCGGCGGGAGCGCAGTGGGTGGCGGATTGGTCCAACGGGGCGCCCCTGGTAGTGACGCGTTGGGCGGGAAGCGGCCGGGTGGTGGGGCTCAACCTGCATCCGGCATCGAACGAGCAACAATTCGACTCGTGGGAATCGGCCGGGGATGGCACGCGGTTGGTGGCCAACGCGCTGGCCTGGGCAGCCGGGGGAGGCAACAGCCTGCGGTTGGAACTGGTGTTGAATGACACGAACACCCTGTTCCATCCCGGCGCACCGATCAGTCTTTCTGCGTTTCCGACCAACGTTCCCGACGGCGGGGTGGAGATCGTGTTTCATACCAACAATTCGCCAGCCCAGGTCGTTGCCGGGCCTCCGTTCAACTGGACCTGGTCCAATGCGCCGGTCGGGATCCATCAGTTGACCGCCGTGGCACGGGCGACCAATGGCGATGTCGTCGCCTCGCGTCCGATCACGGTGACGGTGGATTCGCGGATGACCGTCGTGATGACGTCCCCGATCAACGGTTCGGTCGTGGCCATCCCGACCAACCTCTTTCTGGCGGTGGCGATCACCAATGCCGATGCGGCGATTGCGCGGGTGCAGTTCCTGCGGGATGGCACCGAGGTGCTCGGGACCGTGCTTCAACCGCCCTATCAACTCACCTTCGGACCCATCGGCATCGGCATGCAGAATCTGTCGGCCCGGGTCACCGATGTCCTGGGCGCGGTCCGTGTGACCGAAACGGTCCGGGTGAATGGGATCAATCTCCTGGCGCCCCAGACGACGACGTGGGCGGGCGGAACCAATTCCTGGACGAATGCGGTGTCGTGGTCGGCGGGAATCCCGCGACCCCAGGACGGTGCACGGATCCACAGCAACGGTGTGGTGGAGTTGTCAGGCGTGTCGGGCGTCGCCAGCAATCTGTGGGTGGGAACGACTTCGGCGGGTCGGTTGATGGTGAGCAACTCGACGTTGGGCGTGGGCCGCCTGTTGATGCTGGGAGAATCCAGCGGGTCCACAGGAACCGTGGTGGTGGGTGGGACGGGGGTTGTGACGGCTTCCTCCCTGTTCGTCGGAATCGGCGGGGCCGCGACATTTGAACAGGACGGCGGATCGGTGACGGCAACCGAGTTCGGCGTGGGCCCGGACGGAGGGGTGAACGGATTGTACACGTTGAAGAATGGAGTGTTGTCCACGCGCGGATCGTACATTGGCGGAGCACGCGGGTCCGGGTTCAGCCAGACGGGTGGGGTGCATCGGGTCGATGGCGGCCTGGTGGTGGGCACGCGCAATGCCCGGACCGGGTTCTACACGTTGTCCGGTGGACGGCTGGAGACGGTGGTCACGCGGATCGGAGCGGCATCCCTGGAGGAATCTGAACTGCGCCAGACCGGTGGGGTACAGGTGATCAGCGAGATGCTGGGGATTGGAACCGAGGGCGCAGGGCGATTGGTGCTGCTGGAGGGAACGGTGGATGCAGGTGAACTGGACGTCGACAGCGGCGGGACGTTGGAGGTGGCGGTCGGGGGTGGGAGGGAACCGATCCGGGTCAGCGGTCGGGCGGTGTTGGAAGGGCGCCTGTTCCTGCGGTACAAGGCCGGGTTCCAGCCTGATTCCACGAATGAGATCGTGGTGATGACGTATGGCAGCCGGAGTGGAGAGTTCAGGGCGGTGGAACTTCCGCCGGTGTCGCGCGGGGTTTCATGGTCATTGGAATACCGGCCCACCGCGGTGGTCCTGGTGCCACAACCGGCACCGAACCAGGTGGTGATCAGTCCGCTGTTGGGGGATGCCGAACCCGGCCTGTTCAGCCAGGTCGTGCGCATCGTCAATCACGGTCGCGAACCCCTGATGGGTGCGCGGGTTTATGTTCCGGGCCTGCCGCCCGCGGTGGAGTTGTTCAATGTCGCCGGGGTGCAGGACGGAGTTCCCTACGCCGAGTACGGACAGGTGATCGAGCCGGGCCAGACCATCGGGTTCACCCTTCAGTTCCTGTCGCGCCAGAGCGGTCGGATGGCGGCGCCTTCCACCGTGGTGGCCCTGGGTGAGAACGGATCGGTGACCGGATCAGCGACGCCGTTGCGCATCCTGGATCCTGAGTTGGTGGCGGGCGGAGGGTTCACCCTCCGATTCCACCCCGAGTTGAACCGGTCGTATCGGATCGAATACAGCGTGGACCTGATCCAATGGAGTCGCGCGGCCCAGACGGTGATCGGGACGGGCAGCGCGATCCGATGGACGGATGACGGTCCGCCGAAGACGACGCCGGCGGTTGAACCGGGCCGATACTACCGGGTCGTCCCGGCGCCTTGAACGGGGCGGGGGAAGTGGGAGGAGAAGAATGCATCGATCAAAGGTGCAGATCTGGCACCAAGGCATCGCGCCTGGATGAAGAGGTGGCGCGACTGCATCTCGACAAGATCGGCGTCAAGCCTACCAAGCTGTCGAAGAAACAGGCCGAGTATCTCGGCGTGTCCGCCGGCGGTCCCTGCAAGCCGGAGCATTACCGGTACTGACCGGTCCGGCAGGCTCAAGAAACGGCGGTGATGGCTTCGGCTGTCACCGCCGTTTTGTTCGTCATTTCAGCAGGGGGTTCGACCACTTGAGTCCCGGAAAGCGGGCGAAATCGTTGTCGGTCGAGGCCAGTTGGGCCTGGTACTCAATGGCCAGCGCGGCCAGGTGGGCATCCGTGGTAAGGTTGGCTCCGACCCCGGCCGCACGGAGAAGTCGAAAGAGTATTTCGGTGTGGCGCGGGCCGGGATCGATGACATCCACATTGGGTTGGTCCAGCCAGGATTCGACGACCTGGATGGCGGTCGATACGGGCATGGGATGGGGAAGGATCTTTGGGTGGGTCATGATCCGGATGAATCCGAGGAGGGTGACCCACGCAAGCCCCACCGAATCCCGCCCACCCACCACCCGCTCCCACCATTCCCTGGCCTTCGCATGGTCGGGGAAGTCGGAGTTGTATGCATTGATAAGCAAGTTGACGTCGGGGAGGATCATGAGCGACGGATCCGGGCAATGGTGGATGTGTCCTCCAGTTCATCGGCGATGCGATTCATCAAGTGTGGATCCGTTCCCGGGCTGAAACCGCCCGGGTGAGGTTGAACCCGAAAGGGCTTTCTGGATTTGACTGGGGCATCCAGTGCCAAGCCAGTCCGGAGAGCGGTGTTCACGACCTCCTTGAAGGTGAGTTTGCGTTTCCGGACCCGCGCCTGGAGTTCCCGGGCGACGTCTGAGTCCAATGTCAGGGTTGTTCGCACATCCGAAGATTGATGCTCACAAATTTTGATGTCAAAGCATCAGATCTGGCTGGATGGGGCTGAAACGAGTGGCTCGGAGTGGTATGGAGCTCTCCGTAAGGGCCAGTGGCCAACTGAGGTCGTTCAGTTGTTCCAGCGCTTCGCGCCGGTTCTGGTCCCTTTCCTTCCAATGTGATTCGGGGAGGTCGGGAGCAAACCGGGAGTGATCTTTGGCAACGGGCGTGAGGCGGGCGTGGTGACCGGCAGCATGATCCGGTTTCGGGCGGGGACGGGTGCGGCGACATTGACCAGTGGAAAGGTGCTGATCGCCAGTGCGTGGTGGGTTCACAACGACGCCCACACCTACGGGGAACTGTTTGATCCGGCGACCGGGCAATTCACCGCCACCGGCGCCTTGCAGACGTCGCGTGCCTCGGCCTACGTGGTGCCCTTGCAGGATGGTGGGGCTCTGGTGATGGGAGGAACACTTCCCACCGGTGGCGCCATGGACGGCAGGGTGGAGCGATTCGATCCGGTCGACGGATCCTTCACTGGCGTGCAGGAGTTGCTATTCGAAGGTGAACCGGGGTGGCGCACTTATGGTGGGAACCTTCCGGTGGACGACCTGCGGTTGGCCGACGGTCGGTTCGTCAATGTAGCCACGCGGACGGTGGCTGGTGTCATCGAGACCATCCTGATCACGGTGGACCCGGTGTCCGGGGCGATTGCGAAGCTGCCGATGCAGCCGAGCCTTCCCAATGGTTCAGCGGTCAATTTCTACTCTCCACCGGTGGTTTCGGCAGATGGGACTGAAGTCTTCCTGTTGGGCAACCGGACGGGAACCAGTCCGACGGAATACCTGGTGGCGCGCGTCCGGGTGGCGACGGGCCGGGTGATCATTCCCGAGGTGGAAGGTGGGTTCGCGGGATATTATCCGAGTTACGCAGCGATGGCCTCGTTGTCGGAGGGGCGGTTGTTGATTGCGGGGGGAACCACCGGAAACAATTTCCAGGCGGTGGCGGGCACGCGCGTGGTGATTCCGGGAGAGGATGAGCCGGAGATTCCGGCGCTGACGGTGGGCTTGCTGAACGATGTCCCGGGACAACCCCTGTTGCGGGTTTCGTGGCCGCAGGGTGGGAAGGAAGTGGTGCTGGAGGAAACCGGCCAACTGGGTGCCGCGTGGGAAACGGTCACGGCGGTGCGCGTGGTGGAGGATGGCTGGATCCGGGTGACACTCCCGATCGTGTCGGACGCGCCCCATCGATTCCTGCGGGTACGCGGGGAGTGAGGGGAGACGTGCGGGAAGGGCATGGGTCTCGCCAACCTGATGAGGGGTGGGTAAGTTTGGGCCTGCGGAATACCCTTTTGGTTTCGTCAACCGCTATGGCCGCGGTGTGCACCGGGCACAGGACGCCCTGCGGCGGAATGGAAGTCCTGAGGCCCGGTTTGAATTCGGCGACACCTATTTCCTGGTAACCATTCCTGCGCATTCATGACCAGCATCGCGCTCTTCAACACCAAGGGTGGTGTGGGCAGGACCACGCTTCTGTACCACCTTGCCTGGATGTATGCCGAACTGGGCGTGCGCGTGGTCGCCGTGGATCTGGATCCCCAGTCCAACCTGACTTCCAGTTTCCTTTCAGAGGAACGGCTAGACGAACTTTGGATGGGTCCGGCCAGGGGGCAGACCATCGTCGATGCCGTGTCTCCTTTGCTGGAGGAAGGAATCGGGGACGTGCGGGAACCCCACCTGGAAACTGTCAGCCGCAATCTTGCCCTGGTCCCGGGCGATCTGGCGCTGGCCCGGGTGGAAGACGAGTTGAGCGCCCAGTGGTCCAGTTGTCTGTCGGGAACTCCCAAGGCGTTCCGCATCACCACCGCCCTCCATCGGGTTGTCCAACTGGCTGCCGCCCGGTTCCGCGCGGATCTGGTGCTGCTGGATGTCGGTCCCAATCCGGGTGCGCTGAACCGGTGCGCATTGATCGCCGCCAATCAGGTGGTGGTCCCCCTTGTTCCCGATCTCTATTCCCTTCAGGGCCTTCGCAATCTCGGGCCGACCCTCCAGAAGTGGCGGAACGGTTGGACCGAACGGATCGAGAAGGCGCCGGCTTCGCTCACGGGTTTGCCCTCCGGAACAATGGCGCCCGCGGGGTATGTCGTCCTTCCGCATGCCCTTCGCCCAAGTCGCCCGGTGACGGCCTACCTTCGATGGGCCGAACGGATTCCGGCCGAGTACCGGTTGGCCATGAAACTCGATCCGTCTCCTGAGGTGATCTCATTGGCGAACGACCTGCATTGTCTAGCCCAGCTGACGCACTATCGGAGTCTCGTTCCGTTGGCGATGGAGGCAGGAAAGCCGATTTTCCATCTCCGTCCTGCGGATGGCGCCATCGGTGCGCATGTCGCCGCAGTGTCCGAGTGTGCCGCAGACTTTCGTACCCTTGCCCGTAGACTTGCCGATCGGGTTGGAATCGATGTTCCGCCTCCTCCGCCCCGGCTGACTGTTTTCGGATGATCAAGGAACCCGTTCCCTCACGGGTTCAGGCGGACTTCCTGGATGCGGGGGGTGGCCTCGGGGGTGAGGGTGAAGAAGACGGTGAGCTCGCCCTTCGTGCCGGTGATGTCGAAGCGGCCGCGGAGATGGTTGTCGGGGCGGACCGGACTGGTGCCGGTGACGTCGCCGATTTCGGACAGGCGTTTGCCAGCGAGCTTCCGCCACCCTTCATGGGAACGGTCGAGGAAGAAGTTCGGGGAGAGGGCATTGGTGAGGTCGGCTTCGGGCCAATCGACGAGGATGCGTGCCAGTTGGGTGGCGCGTTGCTGGAGGATGGCGGATGGGGCGAGGACCCGGGTTGGAAGGCGGGCGCGGTCGAGCAGCAGTTCCATGGCGCGGGTGTTGATGGCGGTCATGGGGGCATAGGTGCGGTTGGCAAAGGCGATCAGGCCAATGCCATGCCCGGGGAGGAATCGATACTCGCTGCCGTAGCCCGGCAGTCCTCCGGCGTGGCGCAGGCGGGTGACATCGAGGGAATCGGTCTGCCAGGAAAGTCCGCAGGAATATCCATTGGCTCGGGCGACGGCCGGTGAGCCGTCGGCGGGGGTGTCGAGGACGACACTGATGAACTCGGCGGGGCGATGCATTTCGCGGCGGGTGGCGCGGGAGACGGGGAACGGATCCGGATCATTGCGCGCCGGCCAGGCATCGAGATGGAAGACCACATAGCGATGGAAGTCGTCGAGGGTGGTGATGAGACCGCCCATGGCTCCGAAGGTGCCGTCGTGAAGGATGGGTTCGGCGAGCCACTGATTGTTTTCCCAGCGATAACCGAGGGCGAGGGTGTCGGCGGGGACGCTGGAATATTCCCAGACGGTCTGGTTCATGCCGAGGGGTCGGAGGATTTCGCGGGTGATGTATTCCTGATAGGGACGTCGGCTGACGCGGGTGATGATGTGGCCGAGGAGGGTGTAGCCGAGGTTGCTGTATTCCCAGGTGACACCGGGCGGATTGGAATGGGTGAACCCTTCATCAAGGAGGGCTTCGAGGTCGCGGATGGAATCGGACAGGCGCCGGTCACCCCACGGATCGTCCTGGGGGAATCCGCCGGCCATGCGGAGGAGATGGGCGATGGTGACGACGGGAGAATCCTGGGTGTGTGGGCGGGTCTTGCGGAACCGGGGCAGGTACCGGGACACGGGATCGGACAGGGAAAGACGTCGTTCGTCGCGGAGCTTGAGGATGGCCAGGGCGGTGAAGCTCTTGGTCATGGAAGCGATGCGGAACCGGGTGTCCGGGCGGACGGGGATTTGTTTGTCGATCTGGGCGGTGCCGTGGGCGAGGGAGTGGACGAGTTTGCCATCGACGACGATGCCGTAGATGAAGCCGGGGATGTGGTTCGAAGCGGCCTGGGCGCGGTAAAGGGCGTCGAGTTCGGGGGTGAGGGCGAGGATGCGGGCGAGCCGGTCGGGATCAGTGAAGCGGGGCGGATCGACCTGGGCGAGGAGTGGGGAGAGGAAAAGGAGTAGAAGGCAGAAGGCCCGGCGCATCATGGGGTGGTTATGGGCCGGGCGGGTCGGGTTGGGCGAGTGCTTTTCGGTGCGGGAACGGGGGATCGGAGCGGCGCCGTTGGGTCGCCGTTTGAAGGGGACGGCGACCGAACGTCGCCGCTCCGGGGGCGGGAAACGGAATTGCCCGGGCGATCATTTTCTGATCGGATGGTGTGTGTTGAGAGGACGGCGCGGTCTGCTCTGGATCGGATGTCGGGGGGAGGTTGGGTGGATGGGGATTTCGGTGGTGTGATGGCGGTTTGGTGAATGTCTGCCTTAGCGAGTCGGGCCTATGTCAACTTCAACGAGCAACGGTGGCCGGGGGAATCTGGTCGGAACAACGCGGGTCTGGCTGGCGCGACTGGGGGTGGCGGGGGTGCTGTTGGCCGGCGCGATCTGGCTGGCGTTCGCGGCGGAGCGACCCTTGAGGATTGCGGTCAACCCGGACGGATCGATCAACCTGGAATGGGATGCCCAACCGGGCGAAGCCTTCCAACTCTATTGGAATTCCAATCTCGTGGAAGAGGTGGAGGCGTGGCACCTGGTGACGAACGTCACGGCGTCGGGCACGACCATGAGTTTCCAGGACGTGGGCGGGTCGGGGCGGACGCATCCGAGGGAAGTGGCGGCGCGTTACTATTCGTTGCGGGTGGAAGAGACCACGAACACGACGACAACCGTGATCAACACGGATTTTCTGGATCCGGCAACCCTGACGGTTGCGGGGAGTCCGTATGTGATCACGAACGACGTGCGGATCCGGGCCGGGGTGAGCCTGGTGTTGGGGGCCGGGGTGCGGGTGTTGTTCGGGCCGCAGGGACGGTTGACGGTGGAGGGCGAATTGAGGGCGGAAGGTGCGCCGGGCCGTCCGGTGGTGTTCACGAGCAGTCGGTTGTTTGCGCAGCGGGGTGACTGGCCGGGGCTTCGTTGGGTGGGAGCGGATTCCGGGGGTTCGCTTTCGAATGTGCTGGTTGAATTCGCGGTGAACGGCGTGTCGGTGGCGGATGCCTCTCCCAGTTTCACCGCGGTGACGATCCATCGGTCCCGTGACGTCGGGCTCTTGTTGGATCGCTCTTCGGCCCTGGTGCAGAACTGCCTGATCGAGCGTAACGGACTGGATGGCATCCGGGCACAGAACCGGAGCCAACCGCGGATCCTGGGCAACCGGATCCGCATCAATGGGCGCCATGGCATTTCATTGGTGGGGGTGACGGGATCGGATCAGAACCCGATGGCAGTGGTCAGTGGCAACGCGATTGCCGACAACGTCCAGTTGGGCTTGGACACGCAGAACTTCTTCCAACCCGCGCTGCAACGGCTGGATTGCCGGAGCAACTGGTGGGGCACGGCGGTGGCGGTGGAAATCCCGGCGGTGGTCATGGACCAGACGGATCGGGCGGCATCGCCCTGGGTGAACTGGGCGAACTGGCTGGAGACGGAGGGAGGGGCGGCGACACCGGGGCGGGGTGCATTCGGGCAGGTGCAGGGTTCGGAAGTGTGGCGGACGTCGGAATCGCCGGTGTGGATGCTGGGTCCGGTGACGGTGGGGACCAATGCGACGTTGAACGTGGAGCGCGGGGTGGAGGTGCGGTCGGTGGGGAACTGGCGGATTGATGTGTCGGGATCGATGGCGGTGGCGGGGACGACCAACGAGCCGGTGCGGTTCACGACGGCGCGACCGTTCCCGGCGCGTGGACAATGGCTGGGAATCCGGTTCAACGACGCGAGCGTTGACGCGTCCTGTGTGTGGTCGAATGCAGTGGTCGAATTTGCGGTGCGGGGATTCGAGTGTTTCGATGCGTCCCCGACCCTGGTGGGGATCACGGCCCGGGACAGCAGCCAGCACGGCATTTACCTCGAACGTTCTTCGCCGCGGATCCTGAATGGCACATTCGAAGCCAACACCCAGGACGGCATCCATTGCACCTGGTTGTCGGCCCCGGAGATCCGGGGGAACCGGATCCGGGTGAATGGATCGGACGGCATCGAGGTGGTCGGTTCGACGACGGCGGAGCGCAATCCGGCGCCGGTGATCCAGGGCAACATTTTCGAGGGCAACATCACCTATGATCTCCACGCCAACAACTTCATCCGGGCGTCGGAGACGGTGATTGCGGCGCAGGGCAACTGGTGGGGCACGGCCATGTGGTCCCAGATCCCGGCGCGCATCTTTGACATCCATGATCGCAACACGTCGCCCTGGGTGGATTGGGGTGGGCCGATGCAATCCGAGGGCGGTCCGGTGGCGCCGGGGATTGGAGCGGTGGGGCCGGTGACCGGGGATCGGGTGTGGCGCCGGGTGGATTCGCCGGTGACGGTGGTCGGCAACCTGTTGGTGACGACGGATGCGTCCCTGCGGATCGAGCCGGGGGTGGAAGTCCGGTTTGTGGAGGGTTACCGGCTGGATGTCAGCGGGGTGTTGCAGGTGCAGGGAACGGCGACGGATCCGGTCTATTTCACGAGCGCGGCGCGTTTCCCGCAGCCGGGTGACTGGGAAGGGATCCGGTTTCTGGATGATTCGGTGGATGAGCTGTGTGAGGTGTCGAATGCGTTGGTGGAGTTTGCGCGGACGGGGATCGTCTGTGTGGACGCGTCACCGACGGTGGGTGGATCGATGATCGTGGACAACAGCGTGCACGGGATGCTGCTGGTGCGGTCATCGCCGCGGGTGGACCTGACTTCGCTCCAGTTCAATGTGCTGGACGGCATCCATTGCCTGAGCAATTCGGCCCCGGTCATCAGCCGGTGCGCGATCCAGGGCAATGGCTCGGACGGCATCGAGGTGAACGGGGTGACGGCGGTGGATCGCAACAGTTTTCCGGTGATCACGCAGAGTGCGTTGGATGGCAACGTCCAGTTGGCCTTGCGGACGGGAACGTTCTTCCAGCCGACGACCTCGGTGATCCTCGCCCGGAGCAACTGGTGGGGAACGGCGAACCCGGTCCTGATCCCGGGCCGGATCAATGATCAACTGGATGCGGCGACGGCGCCGTGGGTGGACTGGGGCAACTGGCTGGATGACGAGGGTGGGGTGGCGACGCCGGGCTCGACGATTTTCGGGGTGATCCGTGAGGATCGGCGGTTGGCGACGGCGGCATCGCCGGTGTGGATGCTGGGACCGGTGACGGTGGCCACGAATGCGGTGTTGCGGGTGGAGCGCGGGGTGTCGGTACGGTCGGTGGGCAACTGGCGGTTGGACGTGTTGGGTGCGATGGCGGTGGAAGGAACGGCGGGCGAGCCGGTTCAATTCACCTCGGGCAACCCGCAACCGGCGGCCGGGCAATGGCTGGGGATCCGATTGGCGGACAGCAGCGTGGACGCGGCCTGTGTGTGGTCGAATGCGGTGGTGGAATACGCGGTGCGGGGCATGGAATGCATCGATGCATCGCCCACGCTGGTGGGAGTCACCTCGCGATCCAATTCGCAGCACGGCCTTTATCTGGAACGATCCTCGGCGGTGATCCGCGACGGTGCCTTTGAAGGGAACACCCAGGACGGAATCCATTGCGTTTGGTTGTCGGCCCCTGAAATCCAGTCGAACTGGATTCGTGGGAATGGATCCGATGGCATCGAGTTGGTGGGCATCACGGCGTCGAACCGGAACAGTTCACCGATCATCGTGTTCAACCGGTTCGCGGCGAACGGGAATTTCGCGTTGAACGCCAACAACTATTTCGTGGCGACCCAGGCGGTGGTGATGGCGAAGAGCAACTGGTGGGGAACATTGGACGGCACCCAGATTCCGGCGCGGATCCACGACCAGAACGACAACCGGAATGCGCCCTGGGTGGACTGGGGCAACTGGTTGGAAGGCGAGGATGGACCGGCGGTTCCGGGTCAATCGGCGTTTGGATCGATTGCGGATGCGAGGAGCTGGAATGCTGCGGATGGAACGGTGTCGGTGATCGGACCGTTGCACGTGGCGACGAACGGGGTGTTGACGATCGGGGCGGGTGTACAGGTGGAATTCTTCGTGACCAACGGCCTGACAGTCGATGGTGGGTTGAGGTCGTTGGGGAGTGTGGAAGCGCCGGTGATCTTCACCAGCGGACGACCGGTCCCGGGGCTGGGGGCGTGGGGCGGGATCCGGTTCAATCCGACGAGCACGAACCTGTCCTGTGTGATCTCGAACAGTGTGATCGAGTACGCGATGGCGGGTGTGTACGGGCAACGGACGGCATTGACGGTGCATGGGTCGCATCTGAGGCGGAACACACTCGGGATGTTCCTGGACACGAGTTCGGCGTCGGTGGTGTCGAACCTGGTGGAGTTCAACGGCACGGGTATCCACGTCTCGGACCTGTCGCAGGCGCAATTGACGGGCAACACGATCACCCTCCAGACGAGTCACGGGGTGAATGTCACGCCCTCGCGGACTTCGCCGAATGTGAACCCGGTGCCGATCCTCAACGGAAACAGTTTTTCGACCAATGGCACGGTGGGCGCGACGGGACGCAACCTGTTCGCCGGAAACTATGCCACGCCGGCGGCGGTGGTGATCAATGCGGTGTCCAACTGGTGGGCGGGAGCGACCGACACCAATGTCATCAACGCCGGCATCCAGCATCGGCGCAACTCGGCCAGTTCACCCACGGTCGACTTCACCCAACCGCAGGTGGACAACCCGAACTTCCAGGTGATTGGCACGCTCCCCAGCGAGACGTGGTTCTCGCCCAATGCCGACGGCAACCGGGATCAGTTGGTGGTGCAGGCGATGCTTTCGCATGAGGGCGATTGGGAGGTGACGATCGTGGATGGGGCGCGGATGCCGGTGGCGACCTATACGGGTGCAGGGCGCGTGGTGAGTGCGACGTGGGATGGATTGGGAACGGGAGGAGCACCGGTGCCGGAAGGGCGATACCGGCCGGTGATCCGGGCGACGCAGGACGGGACGGGGGCGCGTTCGGTGGCGCACGGAGACCTGTTCCAGTTGGATCGGACGCCGCCGGTGAGTTCCCCGAACATCCCGGTGATCGCGGATGGAACGGTGATCCATGACCTGGTTGTTCTGGGCAGTGCGGTGGACCGGTATTTTGCCCATTACCTGGTCGAGTATGGGGCAGGTTTGACACCGTCGGGTTATACGCTGGTCCGGAGCAATTCGATGGCGCCGACGGATTCGTTCTTCCGGATGAATTCGAAGGACCTGGACAACGGGCAGTACACGTTCCGGATCCGGGCCTTTGATCTGGCGGGCAATGTGACCGAGACGGTGATTCCGGTGATGATCGACAATCTGACGATCCTGAACGCCGAGGCGGACGCGGTGTTTTTCGATCCCACGACGGAAACGGCCCGGGTGAGGTTTGATCTGACGCGGTCGGCGGATGTGGTGATGGAGGTGTGCCGGGTGGAGGCAACGATCGGGTTGTTGGGAGATGCGATGGCGGTGACGCAGACGAACCGGGTGTTGCGCCGGGTGACGTCGAGACTGGCGGGTGGAAGTCATTCGTTCACGTGGGATGGAACGGATCTGGCGGGGAAACCGGTCACCAATGGGATCTATGGGTTTGTGATCCGGGCGACGGGTGAGCTGGGGCGGCACGACCTGTATGATCCGGAGTATGTGGCGGGGCCGGTGACGCTGAGCAATTTCAGCTACACCACCAACTTCGCCTTCTATGCGAACGAGCCGTGCGAGGTGACTTATAACATCATTGCGCCGGCATTCGTCGTGTTGGCAGTCCAGCGCCTGCCCTATGTGGTCCTGTGGGGGGACATCCGACCGGCCGGCACCCACGTGGAGAAATGGGATGGCCGGAGCAATGCGGATCGGTCGTTGTTGTACGGGAGGTTCCAGTTGGGGCTCCTGCCGCAGGTGCTGCCCGAGAATGGTCTGGTGGTGAAGCGGCCGGTATCGCCGCTGGTGACGGATCTCCAGGCGGAATCCTATATCTTCACCCCCACACTATCCGAGGTGTCCGAGATCCATTACGCACTGAGTCGTCCGGCACTGGTCCGTTTGCAGGTGCGCGAACCGAATGGCGGCCTCATCACCCTGGAGGACGGAATGCAACGGCCGGGCGGCATGCATCGGATCGAATGGGACGGAGCCATCGCCGGACGGATGCTGGTATCGGTCGAGGGTGATTATGAAGTGATCCTGCGGGCGACCGATCCGGTGGCGAACCAGGTGGAGACGCGCACGGCGAATGTGAGGGTCCGGCGATGAGGAACAGTTTTTCCAGGCTGGCCTGGGCAGGGACCGGAGCGGCGAAGTCCGGTCGCCGTCTGGGCGCGGTTTCCTCTGGTGCCTTGGGAAAGGCAGTGGGTCGGGGCATCCCGGTGTTGCGGGTGACGGCGTTGCTGTTGCTGGGACTGGCGACGCGGGGTCTTGGGGCAGGCTATCTGGCGTATTGCGGTTTGGCCGACGGCTATTGGCAGGTGCACCGGGACCGGTTGGAGGGTGGGGCGTGTGAGCGGGTGACGGGGGAAGGTTCCGACAAGCGTGGTCTGCGTGGGGTGAGCGGGACGTTGGATGTGATGTATCGGGACAACGAAGGGCGTGTGTTCCGACAGGAGGTGGTGGGGGGAAGCCGGCCGCAGGCGATGCTTTCCGGGTTCGAGGTGGTGAAGGATTTCGACCTGCATCCGGAGCATGGGCTGCTGATTTCGAGTTATGCGCCGAACTCGACGGATTCCATCCGGATCTGGTGGGCATCGGCGGCGGGGACGGATCGGCGGTTGATGGTGTCGGAGGGGAAACTGAATGAGATGCCGCGATGGCGGATGGACGGGGGCTATTATTTCGTGAGGGCCAACCGGGGTGCGACGCGGATCTGGCGTGGGGCGATGAATTCAGCCGGGGTGGATCCGGTGTTTGCCGAGGATGGCGCCTCGACGACGGATCCGGCGCCGAGTCCGGATGGGAAGCGCCTGGCCTATTGCCGTGATGACGGGGCGGGAATGGACCTGTGGGTGTCGGGGGCGGACGGGACGGGAGCGGCCCGGTTGCATGCCGGAGCGGGATTGGAAGCTGAGCCGTGCTGGAGCGCTGACGGGGGTGAGATCTTTTTTGCGAGTTGGGACGGGCGGAACTTCCGGATCGCGCGGATTGCCGTGACGGGTTCCGGATTCGCCTGGGTGAGCCCTGCCGGCATGGATTGCCGGACGCCCGTTGTTGTTGCGGTCAAAACCACATCTCCGTGAAGCCGATGAAACGAACCCTTTATTCCGTGCTGTTGATCGCCGCGTTGGGCGGGTTTGCGGTGGTGAAGGCGGACAAGACCGATCTGGCGAAGGAATCGTATGTCGAACGTTCCGAAGTGGATTTCGAGTTGGGGGTGAAGGATGTGACCCCGGCGCGGCAGAGCTCGGCGATGCGGGTCTATGAGTTCACCGGCGTGGGCCCGGGCGAACACACGGTGTTGGTGTTTGTGGATGGGAAGTTTTTCCGCCGGGACAAACTGCGCGTGCCTGGGCGCCATGCGTTGAGTTTGCGCGGACTGGAGCCGGGGCCGCATCGGGTGACGTTGCAGGTGGTGGATGCCGCCGGCCGGGTGGGCCGGGTGAGCCGGGCAGTGGAGGCGTCGAAACCGGACCAATTGTTGGAATGAATGCCATGCGTAGCTCTTTGTTGAACTGGATGAGGGTGGGACTGGCCGTGGCGCTTCAGGGCGCGGTGACAGGCTGGTTCCTGCCGGTGTTGGGCCAGGAATTCCTGTCGGTGACGGTGGACGACCGCTTTTTCAACAGTCCGGAGAGTCATCCGGTGATCCGGGTGCAGGTGAGGCCAGCGATGCCCCTGGACCTGATCGTGTACGAGGCCGGGGGACGACCCCTGGTGTATCGGGAGGGAACGAAGGTGGCGGAGCAGCATGAGATCGTGTTGAAGGATCTGCCGCCGGCGGATCGGGGAATGTACCTGTTCCATCTGTTCGGACGCGGAACGGATGGACGGAGGTTGGTGGAGTATCCGGACGAGGTGGCGGGAGGAACGTATCTGGAGGTGGCGGATTGCCGTTGGGATGCAGAGAAGCAGCGGGTGGAGTATCTGCTGCCGAAGGCGGCGTGCCTGCGGATCCGTGCGGGTTTGGTGGACAGCGCGTATGTGGATGAGGTGCTGCCGTGGGAGGCGCAACCGGCGGGGCGGAAGTCGATTCCCTGGCCGGGCGCGACGGAGAAGGCGGTGGTGCGGGAGATGATTGGGAGACCGGATTTCCAGGTGCGGGTGCTGGCATTGACGTTGCCGGCGAACCTGGTGGCGGATGGACGGTTGAGGACAGGTCGGTTTGCAGGGAATGCGACGCCGTCGGTGGAACTTCCGAGCGGTTATGGGGATCGGGCGACGATGCCGGGCGGCACGTTGTATTCGACGATCCGACGACGGAGCCAGATCACGGTTGCTGACGATTACACCCTGACACTGGGATCGCAGCCGGCGGCCGGGCGCGGGGTGGTGAACCTGCGGTTGGACTGTTCGGAAGCGGACCGTGCGAGACTGTTGAACCAGCGGTTCGAGGTGATGGTGTTCATGGATGGAGTCTTCCTGATGGAGGACGAGACGGCGTTGCTGCCGTTCAACTACCGACTTTCAACGCGGGGCCTTGCGCCGGGACAACATCTGGTGACGATGAATGTTCTGGATGCGCAGGGGGTACCGGGCACGGCCAGTCATTTCATCCAGGTCACCGCGGACCCAACGAATTCCCCAGGAGAAAAATGAGAATGAACCGGATCTGTTGCTGGCTCTTGGCGCTGATGCTGGGGTCGCAGGCCGCCCTGGCCTTTGACAACGGCATCAATGATCTCCATGGCGGGACGCCTGCTCCCCCGGGAAGTTCGGGCGGACCTCCGGGCGGCGGGCCGGGTCCGGATGGCGGCCCGGGTTCGGGCGATCCCGTGGCGTTGTTCTCAGGACAATACTTTCTCAACACCACGGATTTCGAGATCCCGGGACGGATGCCGCTGCGGGTACGGCGGTTTTATCGGTCGGGGAGCAGTTATCAGGGGATGTTCGGTCGGGGTTGGAACATGGAGTTCAACGAGCGCGTGCTGGTGGTGAGCACGAACGGCAACCTGGTGTTGCGACGCAATGGAACCGCCCGGGACGAATTCACCCGGAGTGCACCCGACGTGTTCACCGGGCCCGGCGGTTTCGAGACGCTGACGAGGAACAGTGACGCCACCTATACCTTGCGGAACCGGTTCGGATCGCGACGCGAATACAACGTGGAAGGAGCGTTGGTCGAGGTGGCGGACCGGCATGGGAATCAGTTGAAGCTTTCGTATGTCGACGGCGGCCGGTTGCCCATCAATGCGGTGTCGGATCATTCGCACCTGACCAATCCGATCCTGGTGGCGCGTGACCTGCGGTTGCGTCGGATGGAGGTGGCGTACAGCAACCAGTTGAGCGGCCGCTTCATCGAGTTCACCTACGACAACGATGGTCGGGTGACGCGGGCGACGGATTTCACCGGTCGGGCCTGGGAATATGCCTATGACCCGGCCGGGCAGGGCAAGTTGTTGACGGTGACGACACCGGCGGTGGCCGGGAGTCCGGCGGGACTCACTTCGCGCTATTCCTATACCACCAACGGGCACTGGATGGAGACGGTGACGGACCGGAGCGGGAACACCCTGTTGACCAACCGTTATGACACGGCGGGGCGGGTGACCTTCCAGCGTTGGGGAAGTGCGACCTGGTCATTCGGATATCCGAACGCGACGGATCGATGGGAGACGAATGGAAACGGGCATCGGATCCATCGCATCTTCGACGCGACGGGCGTGATGAAGGAGCGGCGGGAATACACGGCAGGATTGGTCCCCGGTGAACCGGCCTATCACCGGTTGCGATTTGACAGTGTGAACGGGCAGCAGGGATCGAAGACGATCCATCCGTCGGGCAATGTGACGGTTTACCGCTATGACGCGGCGGGGAACCTGACGGAGACGCGGTTGAAGGCGGCGGACACGGTGGACTCGGATTCAGACGTGGTGACGCGGACGATCCATGAACCGGTCTACAACGCCATCAAGAGCCAGATCGGGCCACGCGGTGAAGAGACCATCCACCATTATGATCATGAGGATCCGACCCATCCGGCACCGCGGGGTGACCTGGTACGGATCCAGTATCCGGAGGTGGACGGGGTTCGTCCGGAGGTGCGGTATGTGCATGACCGGTTCGGGCAGGTGGAACGGGTGACGAACGAGGACGGGATGGTGACGGTGATGGAGCGGGATGCGGCGACGGGCTACCTGCTGACGCGGATCGAGGGATACGGAACGGGATTGGCGGCGACGAATCGGTTCACCTACGACGCGCGGGGGAATGTTCTGACGAGCACGGATCCGCGGGGCAACACGACGACCCAGGTGTATGACGCGTTGGATCGGTTGGTGGAAGTGACGGGGCCGGCGCCCTTCAGTCGGATCACGCGGTTTGCCTATACGGGGAACGGCAAGCCGGCGCGGATCGAACGTCAGACGGGGGATGTGTTGCGACCGTGGCAGGTGACGGAGTTGACCTATGACGTGCTGGACCGGTTGGTGCGGCGGACGGACGACCTGGGGCAGTCGACGGAGTTCCGTTATGACGGGAACGGGAATACGGCGGCGGTGGTGGATGCGAACGGAAACACGAGCACGATGGTTTATGACGAGCGCAACCTGCTGCATCGGTTCACGGATGCGCTGACGAACACGGTGACCTTTGCCTATACCTCGAATGGGTTGCCGCTGCTCCGGCGGGATGCACGGGGGAATGCCAGTACCAATGTCTATGATGCGCTGGACCGGGTGGTGGCGTTGGTGCGACCGGATGGTGCGACGGAACAGTTCCTGCGCGACACGGCGGGCAACACGGTGGCGCGGCGGACGATGGGCGGGCGATGGAGCACCAATGAGATTGATTCCCTGGGCCGGCTTTCGGCAGTTCGTCATGAGGACGGCGGGGCGACCGAGTTCAGCCATGATGCAGCGGGACGGATCCTGCGGGTGGTTTCGACGAATGGAACCTGGAGTTTTGGATATGACGTATTGGGACGACGGATGGCGGCGACGAACTCGCATGGACGGGTGACACGCTATGCCTATGACCGGGCGGGGAACCTGAGTCAGTTGACCTATCCGGACGGGACGTTCCTGGCGTACGCGTATGACGCGTTGAATCGGTTGACGAACATTTCCTATCAGGGCAGCCGGTTGGTGGCGGCGCTGGAGTATGACGGGTTGGGGCGGCGTTCGACCGTTACTTATGGGAACGGAACCCGGGCGCAGTACACCTATGATTCAGCGGACCGCATGCTCGGGGTGGTGCATCAACCGGTGGCGGGTGGTGCGGACCTGTTGCGGTTCACTCGGACCTTCGATGCCGTGGGCAATCCGTTGACCCAGACGGTGGCCGGTGGAAATGCGCCGGGGGAGAGCCGGTTCGAGTATGACCGGGCGCATCAGTTGACCGGGGTGCAGTATCCCGGGGGCAGTCCGTTCGCGGCGACGACGGTTCAATACGATGCGGCGGGCAACCGGGTCCGGGTGACGGCGGGTGCAGCGACCGATTACGTGGCCAACAACCGGAACCAGTATGCGTCGGTGGGCGGGCAGGCCTGGTTTTACAATGCCAACGGGGCGTTGACGGGAGATGCGGTCTGGAGTTTCGACCATGACGCCGACGATCAACTGGGCGAGGTGCGGGGTCCGGGGGTGACAGCGCGATATGAGTACGACCCGTTTCGGCGGCGGATATCCAAGGATGTGAACGGGGCGGTGCGGCAGTTTGTGTACAACGAAGTGGGAGACTTCCCGATGTTGTTGATGGAATCGGGAGCGGAGGGTGTGCCGCTGGCGAAGTACGTGATCTACGGGATGAGTCCGCTGGCGATGATCGTGGGGGACTCGATCTTCAGCCTGCATTGCGATGCGCTGGAGCGTCCGGTGTTGGCGACGGATCCGGGTGGGGCGGTGGCGTGGCGGGGAACCTTTTCGGCGTTTGGCGAAGGATCGGTGGCGGCCGGGGCGCAGATCCAGCAGCCGTTGCGGGCACCGGGCCAGTACGATGATTCGGAGACGGGTCTCCAGTACAACATGGCGCGGTATCATGATCCGAAGCGGGGCCGGTTCCTGACGGAGGATCCGGCGGTGGAAGCGGCTTCCCCGTTGTTTGCGCAGGTACAGGAACGGAATGCGTATGCCTATGTGCGGAACAACGCCATGACCGGGGTCGATCCCAACGGGCAATCGGTGTTCTTCATCGTGTGCAGTGCGGGAATCCCGGTGTGTTCGGCGGCCTTGTTCTGCAGTTTGAACGCAGGGGCCTGTTCCGGCGGCGTGATCTGCAGTGCCAACATCGGAGCATGTTCGGCGGCCTTGGCCTGCAGTGGCAATGCGGGGGCGGCGTGTTCGGCGTCGGTGATGGCCTGCAGTGCGAGTGTGGCGGCGGCATGCAGCGGCAACGCCGGCGGGGTGTGTTCGGGTGCGGTGGTGTGCAGTGCACAGGTGGGCAGCGGGGTGGGAGCGTGTTCGGGATCGATCCTGGCATGCAGTGCGCAGGCGGGTGTGTACGGGGCGAGTGCCTGTTCCGGCAACCTCGCCGGAGGATGCAGCGCGCAGGCGAGTGTGGTCGGTGGCTCGGCGTGTTCGGCACAGTTGGCCGGTGTCTGCAGCGTGCAGGTCGGCGCCGGAGGTGCGGCCTGTTCCGCCCAGGCGGCCGGTGCGTGCAGCGGCCAGGCCGGGCCGGGGGTCAGCCTGTGCTCTTCGCAGTTGGGTGGCGCGTGCAGTGCCCAATGGGGTCCCGGTCATTCCGGCTGTTCCGCCCAGGCCCAGGGCTGTTCGGGCGACGCCAGTTGCAAACAGGCTTTCCTGCCGTCGGGATCCGGGCCGGATCCAGCCACCCTGGCGCTGGCCCAGTCGCCGACCCTGGGCGGGTGGCGGGTGGAACGTGGTCCGGACGACCGGTACGTGGTGCGGTTCGTGGCGCGTGGCGCAGCTTCCTACTCGCTGAGTTCGGGGGTCGGGAAGGATCCGGGACGTGAGCTGTCGCGGGGCGGAATCCCGGATGGAAGCCTGGTGGAATTGTCCGGTGTATCGCCGGGACCCGGCGAACCGCCGCTGCGCCTCGTGTTGAAATCTCAAGGGGGTCAGACGCTGGAGATCGGGCCGATTGCAATTCCCGACGGGGCATCCGGGACGATGGTGGCCGGGACACCGATGCGTTCGACGCTGGCGTCGATGGTGCGCGGGTACGGTGTGTTCCTGTTGAGCCCGTTTCTGGCGCCATGAAGCACGGGACCTTTCGAGCGGGCCAACGGATGGGCGGATGTTCCGGGTGGATGAAGCCTCATCGGGAAGATGCGAGCCATGGCTGATCCCGGAGTTGCAATGGTCCTGTGGGAATCGGCCACGGTACAATCCGCGTTGCTGGTGGTGGCGGCGGGAACGGTGGTGGTGGTGATCCAGCATGGGTTGCTGCCGTTCCTGAGGCATCGGGCGCGGGGACGTGACCTGGAACGGCTCCGGATCCGGCGGGTCAAACCGGTGATGGTCGGGAACGCGGCCCAACGCGGTGAGGTGGAGTGGGTGGTGCCTCTGCCGCCGGTCCGGTTGGTTCCCGCGATCCAGACCCGGTTGTCCGCCGCGGGTGTCGGAGTGGAGAAGGAATCGGGGGCATTGCGGGTCATGGGCCGGGCCGGTTCGCACTGGAATCCGAATCGGGTGAACCCGGCGGGATTTGAAGTGGCGGCGGTACGGGTGGAGGCGGCGGGCGGGGGGGAGTCGAGGATGGATTGGCGGATCCGGAAGAGCGGAGATTGGCGTGCGGCGGTGAGCACGGCGGGGTTTGTGGGGGTTGCGAGTGCGCTGTGCCTGATGGGCGAACGGGGCCGGGAATCTGCGCCGGTGGTGGTCTCCCTGTTGATGGGTTTTGGATTGATGGGCTTTTTGTTCCGGCGCTGGGGTCAGACCGCCGCCACGCGGGGTTGGATCGAGGATCTCCTTTTGGAGGCATGTCGCGAGGCCGGGCCGGATGAGGTGATCCCGTTCCGCCCTGTCCCGGGGTCGTCCGGGGTTTCGCGCGCGTGAAATCCTCCGGCAAGAACCGCCTGTTGCGCAGCCATTCGAGGATCACGGCATCGTCGGTGCTCCGGCGTGTGGGCGTGTGGTTTCTGGTGCTGGTGCTGTTGAATGCGGTGGGACGCAATCTCGGGCCGTTGTCGGACGCCACACTCCGACTGCTGACGGGGTTGGGAGGCCTGGCGTTGCTGGGGACGGGAGCGTGGCGTGGTTTGGGGAAACCGGATTGGCGGGCGTTTGGAACGGGGTTGGGATGGTGGGGGCTGGGCTGGGGCGTGTTGTTGTGCGGAACGACTCCGGCAGTCCGCATGGCCGGGGTGGCGCCCCTGGTGTTGGGGGCGCATCACCTGTTGCGCACGACGGGCTCACGGTTGCCGGGCCTGCGGGGGGTGTTGGCGTTGTCGCTGATGGCGGTGACGTGGGAGATCGCAAGGGAGACGGTGCCGCGCCTGGGTGAAACCCTGGTGGGGATCTCAGCGGGTTGGTCCCGATTCTGGGTCTGGGGCCTGTTGCGCATGGGGGTTCGGGAAGGACCGGCAGCGATCGGCGGTGGGATCGTGGCAACGGGACTCCTTGCGGTATGGATGATGGTGTTGACCGTGGGCGGTCGGCGGACCCGATGGGTGATGCTGGGTTGGGGAAGTGCCGGTGTGCTGGGGATGAACATCCTGTTCCTGGGGCTTCAGAACGGGTGGGGCGGAGTGGCGTCGACGGCGCGGGCCCAATTCCTGTTCGTCGGGTTGCAACTGGTGTTGCTGGTCCCGGTGTTGCTGCTGTTGCGGGCGCGACTGGGTCGGAGGGTGGTGCGGAAGATCTGTCCGCCGGGCCGGGTGCCGTCCTGGGGACCGGTGAAGGTGATCGCGATCCAACTGGCCCTCCTGTTGACCTCGGGCCTGGGAATGGCGCAATGGTCGGTGCAACGACCTTCAGAGGAAGGCGCGGTGGCGTTTCTGGATGCGGGTTACGTGGATTGGAAACGTCCCGAACACGGGCGTTACGGGGCGTATGAGACGGGCTTGTTCGGGTCGGCCCATGATTATCTCAAGGGAGCGGGAAGACGTTCGTTGGTGACGCGGGACCTGAGTGAGTCGGGATTGAAGGATGCGGCGGTGTTGGTGGTGATCAACCCGACCAACCGCTGGGCCCCGGGACAGGTCGACGCCATCTGGTCGTTTGTGAAGCGGGGCGGCGGGCTGTGGGTGCTGGGCGATCACACGGACATCATGGGGAGCCAGGCGCCCTTGAACGAGTTGCTGAAGCCGGCCGGGGTCCGGTTCCTGTTTGATTCCGGATTCCCGGCGCGACCCGAGTGGCGGGATTGCCTGTTTGCCTTGCGACATCCGGTGACGCATCGGGTGAAGCAGGCATCCGATGCCGTGATCTCGGTCGGGGCATCGCTGGAGGTGGAGGCGCCGTCCTACACGGTGGTGTGGGGGCGCTACGGTTTTTCGGACCTGGGCAACCAACTCAACGCGCAGGGTGCGTATCTCGGGGATTACGCGTATCAGCGGGGCGAACAGCTGGGCGATGTCGCGTTGGTTTCGGCGGGGAAGGTGGGTCGGGGACGGGTGCTGGTTTTTGGCGACACCAGTCCCTTGCAGAACGCGGCCCTGCCGATGTCGTTTGAAAGCCTGGTGATGCCGTCACTGGACTGGTTGTCGGGACAGGATCATGGGGTTGGCATGATGGGACGTTGGCTGGGTGCGCTGGGGTTGACGTTGATCGGGTGGGTGGTGGGATTGGGTGGGCGCGCGTGGGTGACGGTGGTGGGTGGGATCCTGTTGGTGGGTGGATTGGAACTCGGTGGAATGCAGCAGGCGAAGGCGGGTTGGCAGGGACCGTTGGAAGGTTCGTTGGCGTTGGTGGACCTGTCGCATGGCAACCGGGTTTCGCTGGCGCCGTTGATCCCGGAATCGATCGGGCCATTTCTGGTCACGCTGTTGCGGAACGGATTCCTGCCCGAGTTCATCCATGAATGGTCCGCGGCCCGGTTGGAGAAGGCGTCCGTGCTGGTGGTCACGGCGCCGACGGTACCGTTCGGGCGGGGTGAACTGGACGAGGTGGAACGGTTCGTCCGTGCGGGTGGATTGCTGATGGTGAACTGCGGTTGGACAGAGAAGGGGAAGGCAGCGGAGCAATTGCTGGGGCGGTTTGGAATGGATGTGTTGCGGGTTCCGCTGGGGCCGTATCCGGTGCAGCGGGTGGAGGATCATCTGCCGGGACAGGCGCAGTTCATCAATGCGTGGCCGGTGCGGGTGACGGATCCGGGGTTGGAAGGCGAATTCCGGGCGGCCTCGGCGCGGTATCGTGCGCCGTTGCTGGACACGGCCCAGGCGGATGCCCTGGCGCAATTGCTGTCGCCGTTGACCGGTGGGAATACTGCGCCGTCGAAACCTGCATCCGTGGGAACGAACGCGGTTGAGGTGTTGTACCAGACCCATGATGGACATCCGTTGGTGGTGTCGCGTCGGTTGGGCGAGGGACATGTGGTGGTGATCGGGGACACTTATTTTCTCGGGAACGACAACCTGGAAACCCTGAGATATTACCGGAAGGGCAACCTGCTGTTCCTCCGGCATGTGTTCGAGCGCACCACGGGGAGGGGTCGATAGGATGCAAGCCCTCGGACTGTTGCTGGTGTGCGTGGGTTGGATGGCGTGGATACCGGTGTTCACACCGGGAGTGGATCCGCTCTGGGGGACGGCGTGCACGGCGATGGGCGCGGTGTTGATGGTGATGTCGACCGGAGGACGGCTTCGGGACTGGCTTTGGGGACATGCGCCGCGGGCAGAGGCGTGGTTGCCGGTGCTGGCGGTGTTGTCGGCGCAATACGCGGTGTTGAGATGGATCGAACCGCTGGCGGCGAATCGCCATGAACTTCCCTGGCTCGCCCCGGTGGTGGCGCTATTGGCGAAGGGGGTCGGGTTTCGCACGGCGCATTCGGATGGGGCCATGGTCTATTTCGGGACGGAAGAGGACGTGCTGCCGTTCCTGACGAACTGGGAGAAGGTGGGATTGGTGATGCCGTTGGGGTTGGCGGTGGGATGTGGCGTGCTGGGATTGCTGACCGATCTGCCCTGGCGCACGCGGTTGGGGCGATTGGGAATCCAACTGGGTGTGGTCGCGGGTCATACCGTGGTCCGGTATGTGGTGTTGTGTGTCGGATTGATCGAGTTCAGCGATGCCCGCGGCATGGATGAGCAGGAACGGTTGGGGATGTTCACCGGCCTGGGCGCGAACTTCGTCACGCATCTGCCGTTGGCGTGGGTGCTGTGGCGGATCGGGGGCGGCACGCGACTGATTTCGATGAAGGCCGTCCCGGTTGGAGGCTGGGGGAAACCGTCGGCGGGAATGAGCTTGGTGGTCGCGGGATTGGCGCTGGTCGGGGTGGGTGCGGGCTGGAAGGAGCATCGGAGCGGACCGATGCGACCGGGAGAGGTGCTCTGGAACGATCATCACAGCGGAACCTGGGAACCGTCCCGACCGTTGCTGGACGGGAACGGTTTTGGATCGGACCACCTCTACAACGCGTCGTCGCTGGTGGAGTGGCTCCGCTATTTCATGCCGATCCGGGTGCATGTGGACGGACCGGTGACGCGGGAACTGTTGGAGGGTGTGTCGGTGTTCGTGTTGAAGACGCCGACGCGACGGTTGACGTCGGAGGAGATCGAGGTGTTGACCGGATGGGTGGAGGCGGGTGGCGGACTGCTGTTGATCGGGGACCACACCAACCTGTTGGGGATGGGGAGTTATCTGAACGAGATCGCGGGACGATTCGACATCCAGTTCCAGTTCGATGGCAGCAATGCCTATTCGAGCGGGTATTTCTCGCGCTATCGACCGCCGATGCTGGGGGCGCATCCGGTGGTGGATGGTTTGCCGGAGATGCGATTCCTGACCTCGGCCACGCTGAGGTACTGGGGGCGTGCCCAACCGGTGATGGTGGCGCGGGATGTGATGTCGGATCCGGTGGATTACTCGAAGCCGAGTTTCTTCGGACGCCTGACGGTGTCGCCGAGGAATGGGTTTGGGTTGTTTCCGTTGGCGGTGGAACGGCGGCATGGGCGGGGTCGCGTCCTCGCGTTTTCGGAGAGCACGACCCTCTCCAATTTCGCCGCGTTCCAGGACGGGACAGCGGAGTTCTATCTGCGGGTGCTGACCCATCTGGGGAGATCGGGTGAGGGATCGACAGGGGTGGCGGTGGGCCTGGTGGGATTGGGGTTGGGTGGGTTGGCGGCGGGATTGTTCCTGCTGCGGTCCTTGGGCGGCAACCGGGTGTTGTTGGCGGTCCTGTTGGCGTTGGGGCCGGGTTGGGCCGCGGGACAGGCGATCCGCAAGGGGCATCATCGGGCGGTGCGGAATCTTCCCCAACCGGTCCGGCCCATTCCCCGGGTCGGATTCCTGTTGGGACGGGATTATGGCTGGGATGTGCCGCCGGCGATCGGGCCGATCTTCATTCCGCCGGAATTCTCCTTCGACTCGCTCTATGTGGTGCCGCAACGGATCGGGGCGTATCCGCAATTGCTGGAGTCCGGGGGGAAGTTTGGAACGGATTGGAAGGCGGTCCTGGTGATCAATCCATCGCGTGAACCGGCGGAGAAGGATCGGACGTGGCTGAAGCGGTACCTCGGCGGCGGAGGGCGTGTGATCGTGTTGGAGGCATCAGCTTCAACCGGAGCACATCTACCGGGTTGGCTCGGGGTATCGGACGGTGCGGTCCTGACCGGTGAAGGCGCATTGGGCACGACGCCATCGGCGGTGGGGGTGCCACCCCCGGGAGCGCCGACATCCGCGCCGGCGCGTTGGAGTGTGTGGAAGGCGGGCGGTGGGACGGTGGTGGTGATGGGGTCGTCGTGGCAGTTCAGTCGGGCGGGGGTGGGCAACGTGATGGCTGAACCGGATGCCGCGCAGCGCGAGGCCTATCGGGTCTTGATGGAATTGTTGGGGGCGGGGCTTGAGGGCATTGAGCGGCGACCGCTGTAGCCGTAACGATGCGGATATCCTGATGG
>DITU01000161.1:0-9962 GCA_002422905.1 Verrucomicrobia bacterium UBA6176 | reverse complement strand
TGGGTCGGCGACCCGATCGCGTTGATGGGTTGGGTGGCGGCGGGGACATCGATATCGAGCCTGCTGTTGTACATGGCGGGAGTGATGCCGTTGAGGGGGGCGGGCGCGGCGGTGTTGTTGCCGGGGTTGGCGGTGCTGGCCGGATGTTGGGGAATGGCGGGGCGTCGGGTGAACCGTGACCTGGTGCAACGCCTGGCCCGCGGCTGTTGGGCGGGGTTGTTGGCGACCTTCCTCTATGACGTCGTGCGCGTGCCGATCGTTGTGTCGGGTGTCCCGGTGTTCAAGGCCATCTCCTATTTCGGCACGGTGTTCGTCGGGGTGCCGGCCCCGACGTTGCTCTCGGAAGTGGTGGGTTGGTCCTATCACCTGTCGAACGGGATCGGTTTTGCGCTCATGTATTTCCTGTGGGTGCGGACACCGCGTTGGTGGACGGCGGTGATCTGGGGATTGGTGCTGGAAGGAGTGATGCTCCTGACGCCGTACGCGGAGGTCTTCGGGTATAAACTCTCGCGCCAGTTCCTCGCCATCACCATCGGGTCGCACGTGGTGTATGGCCTGGGATTGTGGCTCGGTTGGCGACTGCTGGCCCCGAGTCCGGGGAAGAATGTGCAGGGCGGGATGCTCCGCGGCTGGATGCTGGCCTCGTGGGTGGTGTTGCCCATCGGGTTGGCGGCGATCGCGGCGGATTTTCATCGGCGTCATGCCGCACGGATTCCGGCTTCCCCGCCGCCTTATATCGGGCCGCATCTGTATACCACCTGGGATGTGCTGGAGCCGGATCGGGCGTCGGCGATGTGGATCTGGTCGCGGTTCGTGGATCGGGAGGCGCGATTCCATTACATCCCGGCGTTCTCGGTGATCCGGTGGGGCAAGCCGTTTGATGTGCCGGAGGCGGAGGTGCGCCGGATGG
This sequence comes from Verrucomicrobia bacterium UBA6176, assembly GCA_002422905.1. Lineage (GTDB taxonomy): Bacteria > Verrucomicrobiota > Verrucomicrobiia > Limisphaerales > UBA9464 > UBA6176. The sequence goes on along the minus strand of DITU01000161.1, from coordinate 9,052 downwards.
GAACGCGTTCGGCGACCGAGGTGTTGCTGGAACAGCAGGGGTTGACGGGCGATGCCAAACTCCAGGTGCTGGGCCGGGCGACGCATCTGTATGAGATCACGCCCTGGTTGATCGGGACGGATCCGATGGCGTCGCAACTCGGGGCGCGGATCCAGGAGATCGAACGGTCGAATCCCGGGGTTCCACCGGCGGAACGGACGGTGTTGTTGTTCGAGTGGTTGGATGCGTGGTACGCGAACCCGGCCATCGTCCCGGCGCCAGCGGCGGAGTGATCGGGGGGATGGCGTCGACGTGTATCGGTGGTCGTCGACGTCAGGAGACTCAAACTGGCGGTTGGGTTGGATGTCGGAAGGGGGTGAATAGCGTCTCGTCACCTCGACTGCCACGGGCGGGAGGGGTGCATCGAGCCGGTCCGGCCGGCCTGAAGGGCCGGAGGATCAGAGCCCGGGGCTGAGGGAGTTTGGCGACCGATGTCCCGGGTGATGCGTTGGAAAATCCCATGCGCCCTGAAGGGGCGCGGGAGATTGGATTGGAGTCTCGTGACCTCGCCTGCCACGGGGTGGGGTTGCGGCCTTGAATCGCGGCGGGGTCCGGGGAGAAGCTTGGGGAATGTTCCACGTCCGCTTTTCCCAAGCCTTAGGATTGGTCGGTCTCGTCCTTCTTCTCCTCGTCACCGGTTGCGCTTCCCCGACATCGCGTTCGGCCGGGCGGGCACGGTCTGAGCCGTTGGGTCGGATGCCGGATGGGCGTGAGATCCAGGTCCATACCCTGGAGAACCGGCTCGGGATGAAGGTCCGGGTCATGGATCTCGGCGCGACATTGATGGAAGTGTCGGTGCCGGATCGGTCCGGTCGGTTCACCAACGTCATCCTCGGAGCCACGACACTCGACGCCTATCTCAAGGGATTTCCCGGTGCGGCATCGGTGATCGGTCGGTATGCCAACCGCATCCGGAATTCCCGCTTCGAACTGGACGGTCGCCAGGTCCGGGTCACACCCAACATGGGGGTGCATCACATCCATGGAGGGCGCGTCGGATTCGCCTCCCACGTGTGGGACGCGGAGTTGATCCGGGACCGGGACCGGGCCGGGGTGCGGTTCCATCGACGCAGTCCGGATGGGGAGGAAGGGTATCCGGGAAATCTGGACGTGACGGTGACCTATGTGCTGACGGACTCGGGTGAATTGCGGATCGAATACGGCGCCGAGACCGATGTCGCCACGGTCGTCAACCTGACCAATCACGCGTACTTCAACCTCGCAGGCACCGGCGACATCCTGGGTCATGAACTCCAGATCCTGTCGGATCGCGTAACCCTTGCGGATGGCGACCTGATCCCGACCGGGGGCGAACGGGATGTGGCAGGAACCCCGTTGGATTTCCGGGAACCGCATCGGATCGGGGCGCGGATCGGTGATCTGCGGGGCGGACCGCGCGGATACGATCACAACTTCGTGCTGCGGGGGGAGAAGGGCACGTTGAGACTGGCGGCCCGTGCGGTGGATCCGGTTTCGGGTCGGGTGATGGAATGCTCGACGACGGAACCCGGGGTGCAGTTGTACACGGCGAACCATTTCGGGGGGCGCCGCGAGGATCCTCCCAACTGGGGCAAGCACCCGGCGTTCTGCCTGGAGACGCAGCATCCGCCGGATGCCCCCAATCACCCCCATTTTCCATCCACGACGGTGCGTCCGGGAACGCCGTTCCGATCCACCACCGTGTTCCGTTTTTCGACCCTCCCATGAAGTGGCGCACGCATGCCGGTTGGATGTGGCTTGGGCTGTGCCTGGGTGTGGTTGTCCGGATGGATGCCGCGGAATTGCCGCCGCGTGCTCCGGGCTTTTCCATCCCGCAGATTGATCTCGCGGCGGATGCATCGCGCCAGATCGTGGTGGATCGGGAAGCTAACCAATACCTGGGACATCCCACGACGTTGCTGTTGGAGGATGGTCAGACCCTGCTGTGCGTGTATCCGCAGGGACATGGCAAGGGACCGATCCGCCTGCGTCGGAGTCGGGACGGCGGCCGGACCTGGTCGGGCAACCTGCCGGTGCCGGAGAACTGGGCGACATCGAAGGAGACCCCGACGTTGCATCGCGTGGTGGATGCGTCGGGGCGTCGTCGGATCGTGATGTTCTCCGGGTTGAATCCGGTCCGGACGGCGATCTCTGAGGACGATGGCGAGACGTGGACTCCACTCATGCCTGCGGGGGAATGGGGCGGGATCGTGGCGATGGGGAGCGTGGAACCGGTGCGGGATCAGCCGGGGGAATACCTGGCGTGGTTCCATGACGACGGACGTTTCTTTCTCCCGACGCCGATGGTGACGCGACCGGTGACGTTCACGTTGTTCCAGAGCCGGTCCCGGGACGGAGGATTGAGCTGGGGATTACCCGAAGTGGTGTTGTCGCGTTCAGACCTGCATCTGTGCGAACCGGGTGCGGTGCGGTCGCCGGATGGACGGGAGATCACCCTGTTGCTCCGGGAGAATTCGCGGCGACGGAATTCGTGGTGGATCACGTCGCGCGACGAGGGTCGGACCTGGAGTGATCCACGGGAATTGCCGGGGGCATTGACGGGAGACCGGCACGTGGTGCGGTACACGCGGGATGGACGGTTGTTCGTCTCGTTCCGCGACATGGGAAAGGGTTCGGCCACGCGTGGTGACTGGGTGGCGTGGGTGGGGCGCTACCAGGACATCGGGGCCGGACGGGAAGGCCAGTACCGGATTCGCCTGATGGACAACCGACACGAGTTCGACTGTGCGTATCCAGGGGTGGAAGTGTTGCCGGACGGGACGGTGGTGACGTTGACCTACGGCCACTGGACGGAAGGCCAACCGCCCTACCTGGTCTGCCTGCGATTGGACATGGCCGAGATGGATCGGTTGGCGAAGGACCGGTGAGGGTCGGGGGACGGAGTCGGGTTGGGGTCGTCCCCATCCCCGTCCCCGTACTCGTACTCGTACTCGAAAAAAGCAGCCCGGCATCCGATCCCGATATCCATCCCCGATGACGCGCTGGGATGGTTCAGTGGGACCCGATCTTCGAGTACGCGTACGCGTACGAGTACGATGCCCGGATCCACGATTGAACAAGCACCCACGTGCGGCTTCGCCCCCATCGCTCCGTGTTCCCGTCCCGTACTCGTACTCGTACTCGAAAAAAGGATGCGAGAAATCCGATCCCGATATCCATCCCCGATGACGCGCTGGGATGGTTCAGTGGGACCCGATCTTCGAGTACGCGTACGCGTACGAGTACGATGCCCGGATCCACGGGCAGTTCGATGGCGGGTGCCGAAGGCTGTCGCTCACCGTGGAGAGGTGGCACTGCCTGGGTTGTTCCACATTTCCAGTGCGCGTCGGACGGATTCGACGGGGAGTCCGATGACATTGCTGTGGGAGCCCTCGACGGATTCGACGATGAGTGAGCCGTGTTCCTGGAGGGCGTAGGAACCGGCCTTGTCGAGGACATCGACCCGGGCGAGGTAGGTCTCGATGTCGGACGGTTCGAGGGTACGGAAGCGCACGTAGGTGGTTTCGGAAAAGACCTGGAGCCGGCTGCCGGCGCGGTGGACCAGGCAGACGCCGGTGATGACCTGGTGGATGCGACCGGACAAGCGACCCAGCATGCGACGGGCGTCGTCGAGGTCCGTCGGTTTGCCGAGTGGCAGGCCGTCGAGGAACACGAGGGTGTCGGCGCCGAGGACGAGGTGGTTGGGATAACGTTCCGCCACGAGCCATGCCTTGCGTTCGGCATTCAGTTCGCACAGGCGGCGTGCGCCCAGGTCGGATTCGGTGAGTTCGGTGGCGAAGCTGTCCACGACGCCGAACTCGGGGAGGATCTCGCGAAGCAGTTGACGGCGCCGTGGCGAAACCGAGGCGAGGATCAGGCCCGGGAGCCCGCTAAGGGATGTCTTGTTGGAATCCGAAAGGTCCACCCCGCGAGAATGCATCGTCCCCGGGCGCGGGGTCCATCCCAAGAGCCCGACTGAAAACCTCGGGGCGTTGGATCAGGAGAGGGATGCGGGATGAATCCCGCGCTCCCGGGGGTCGCCCCGGATCATGGGAACCAATCCTTCGGGAGATCCTTCTGGGTGGCGCGCAGGATCTCGAGGATGGCGGTGCGATCCGAGGCGGAGAGGCGCGACCAGGTGGGCGAGGTGTCGGCGCCGGAAAGGACTTCATACATCCGTCTGTAAACCCGTTCACGAAGGGGGTCGGGGAGTTGAAGGAAAGGTTCGGTCTGAATGAGATAACTGCACGGGTACTTGAACAGCCGGGTTTGCAGATCGAGATCGCGGAGGGAGCGACCTTTTGGATCCCGGGGTCCTCGGGCGGTGAAGTCGCGGACGAAGGCCGGGTCGCCCTGGACGGGGGCCGTGAGGGGAAGTTCCTCGGCAAGCAACAGATACTTCACGAGGGCTTCGGTGGCGGTCTTGAGATAGTTGACGTGGCCATAGGCGCCGAGCTGGAGCCGGGCTTCATAGGCCACCCGGGTGAGGAAGTTCTGACCGTGGGTCTGATGTTCCATCACCATCAGCGCCACGATGTCGCTGCCGGGTGCGGGGAATCGGGCGGGATCGAAGAAACGTTCCAGTGAAGTCAGGTTGCCGACGTGGTTCGGTTCGGATTCCTGTCGGGCGAAGGCGGCCTTGCCCACGAGATTGCCGCGATGCGGTTGATCGCCGTGGGTGCCGGTGACGAACCATCCGCCCCACCGCTTTTCGAGCGGGGTCCGATGATTGATGGGATCGACGCCGGTCAGGAGATCGACCCGACCTGATTCGTCGGTCTGGAAGGAGCGCACGAGATGGCCGGGGATGCCCATGGTCTTGGCCGAGGCATGGCATTCGGTGCAGTTGTCGGTGCGGACAAAACGCGGACGGTCGGTGGTGGCCTGGTCGAGGGTATAGAACACGGCGCCAATGCGGGGATCGACGGAGGTGAACTCGAGGAGATCAGCACCGGGGATATAGCCGACATAGGCGGAATCGTTGAAGTACAGGGCGCGTGGGTTGTGAGGACTGATGCGGTCGCGTTGGAACGAGGTCTTGGAGAAGACGAGCATCTGGGACGAGGTGGAGATGCCGAGTTCGCGAAGGATGGCGGGGAGGTAACCGAACCGGTCATCCCGGGTGAGCGTGATCTCGCCACGATCCAGGCGCTCCTGCAACCGGGCGATCGGACCGGCATCGGCGGACTTCGTGTAGCCGAGGAGATCCTCGTCATAGGGCAACAGGTGGGTGCTGCCCTGGAAATCGCCCCGGAGCGAAAGGGCGAACATCACGAGCCACAACGGCCCGAAGGAAAGTGGAGAGAGCGCGAACGTTCTCATGGGAATGACTTGGACCATGCCGGACGAGAGGCGGGTGGGCGAACCTTCCGTTGCCACAGGATGGGCGGAAATTGTGCGGGACCGATCCACCGTTCCGGGAACTTCCCCGCGGCTCCATTGCCCGAGATGCTCATCCTTGGGCCATGACGTGGTCCCGGGCATCGTACGCGTACTCGCACTCGACGACTGAGTTCCACAATTGGGGGCCCAGCGCGGCATCGGGCTTGGGGATGGGCATCGGATGCTTTTCGAGTACGAGTACGCGGGCGTGGGCGTGGGCGTGGGCGTGGGTGATCGCCGTAGTGCTTCGTTGTCGCGAAGGGATCGTGCCTGGGCGCTGACCTGGAGGCAGCGCGTCTGCAGGATGTTCGATTGGGCGCATGAGCCGGATGGGCAAATTGGGTTGTTGGCCGTTGGGAACAGGCCAAATGATCACCACAGAGGACACAGAGAGCACAGAGGGGAACGCAGCGGGCATTGGCTGGCGTTCCTCCGGGATGGGGATGGGATGGGGACGTTGATCCGGTGGCACCGTCGTTTCGATCCTCGACCCCGTATTGGCTCTGAACGCCAATGGCGTTTCGGCAATGAGCCCAGGGTNNGAAAACCATCCCCGTGAAATCCAACTTCAAGGCGGTTGTGGCCTGCCATCAACATCGCAGCGCCAGGACGCATGGGGCTCCTGTCGATGGCCACAACCGCGTTGCGGTTGAAATCGCCATCGGGCGCTTGACCCAGGGTAGCCTCGCGAGCTCGGCGATCCTGGGCCATGGCCGGAATCCCGGTTGGATTCGCACCCAGAGGCAATGGGATCAGAGGCAATGAGGTCGCATCTAAATATTCGACATTTGAGTCGATCTGCATGCCCCGGCCAATCGCGTTGGCCCTCGGGGTTCGGGAGAGTTGTCTTGCGGCCAACGGGATCCCGAAGGCGTGGCGATAGGCTGGAGGTCTGAAGAAGCGAGACTCCCTGGATTCCAAGCGAGCGCTTCATTCATACCCGCTGGCCTGGAGGGAGATGGAGAAATCCAGGGTTGGCGGACGGCATGGATTCGTGTAAGGGAAGAGTATGAGCATCAGGTCCCTACAACCTTCCCGATTGCTGGTTTTGTTGTTCGTGTCTGGGTTGGGTGGAGTGGCATGGGCCAGCGATCGAATGGAGTCCGAGACCCTGCATTCGTTCGGGGTTCGGCCGGACACGTGGGGAACTCCGATCCTGAGTCCGGTCGAGGGGCCGGGTGGGAATGTCTATGGAGTCACGCGCCGGTCCGAGGTGCCCGGTCCCGACATCATTTACCGATGGTCGCCGGTCACGGGAGTGCGTGAGGAGGTGGCGCGGGTGGCGGCGGTGAACGCGATCACCCGGGACGGCGAGCAGGGGCTTTTTGTGACCACTTCTGACGCGCTTTATGCGGTGTCGGCGGCAGGGGTTGTACGGGAGGTGGTTCGGTTCGTGAATCAGAACGGCTTCGGTATCGCGCCCATCTGCGGGGCGGTTGAATTGGAGGATGGGTGGATCTATGGCGCCCAGGGAGAAATCTCCGGCCGATTGTATCGGGTGCGCAGGGACGGCTCTGAGTTTCAGCCGGTGCGGGATTTTCCCAGCTTTCCGCATGCCGGCATTTCGTCACCTGAGGATTACCACTCCGGGGTGTTGCATCGGGATCCTGAGGGTGGCTTCACCGGGATCTTCAGGGCGGGAGTTTATTCCTGGGGCGGTTGGCCTACCGGCGGTTCGGCGCGTGGGACCGCGGCCGTGTTTCGGATCAGCGCCAACGGAAGTTTCAGGATGATGCCGATTCCGGTCACCTTTGCCACCGACGCCATCCTTGGTCCCGACGGCATGTTTGCGATCGTTGCGGGTGACAGCAGTCAGGTCGAAGGAGTTCCGCGCGCCTTATACCGGATGGCAGCGGATGGTTCGGGTTTCTCCAAGCAATCCATGGCACCCGCTGGGATTGCATTGGTTCCGGGAGCCGTTCTGGATGCGGATGGATCGATGTGGGCTGTGTCTTCGAGCAAATCTCCGATTGCGCCGTTCGGTTCCTTCGATGGAATCGTCAAATTTTCCCCGGTTGGCCAAACCGCAGTGGAGACCTTTCCGTTTATGGGTGCAACCGATCCCCTGTTTGCCATTTCGGTGGGTGGATTGGCCCGCGTGGGTGAGAATCTATATGGCCATTCCAAGAGTCCGGACACCGGGGGTTGCCTATACCGGGTGACTCCGGAGGGAGTGATCGAGAAGGCTCTGACATTTGAGCGGTACGCCGTGCCGCCGCGGCGTGTCGCGGGGCATGGACCCGTGGTCGTTGCGGACGGCACCGTCGTGATCCCGACGCAGGAGGATCAGAACTCTGCCTCACTTCGTTTTCATGCGTTTCGACCGACCGACAATTCGTGGAAGGATGAGTTTGGAACCGTCCCGGGTGGACTGGCGGGCATCGCCGAGAAGAACAATCGGTTTGGCATCATTCCCGGACCGGGACCAGTTGTGTGGATCACAGAGAATGTGACTGCGGGTGGGTTGTTGGCCGTGAGGGTTCTCCGGCTCTCGACCGATACCGGCTCAATGGAGGTGATCGGATCGGTGCGCCAGATCCAGTTGGAACAGAACACTTGGGGAAAGCATCCGACGCTTGCATCGGATGGGCGTTGGTATGCGGCGGGCCGTTCCGGCGACTCTTCCATTCATCAGGGTTTGATTTTCCGGTTTGGTGAACAGCCCAACAGTTTTCAGGTGATGCGCCGGTTTCCGTCAGATGCATCGATGGGTCTGTTTCCGGTGGGCAAACTGTTCGAATCGGAATCGGGTTGGCTGTTTGGCACCGTTCTGGTGGCTCCGGGTGGTGGGTCTGGAGGGGCTGTATATCGAATCCGCCTGGATGGGACCGGGTTTGAGAAGTTGGCAGAGTTGCCGGGCGAGGTTGTGGGCGGATTGATGGAGGGAGCGGACAGAAATCTATATGTGTTTGTGAAGGTTGCGGGAGAAGAGTCGGGCATGGTGTTGATGCGGATGCGGGTTGCGAGTCGTGAGGTGGAGGTGTTCGCCCGCTGGCCCCAGTCGGAGTTCGGGGGACTTGTGTTCGATGGTCCACCGATCCAGGGAGCGGACCGGCGCTTTTATGTGACGGCTTACCGCAATGCCAGCCCGTGGCCCGGGTTGATTACCTCAGTGGGGCCATCGGGGACGGATCCACGGGTGGACCTGGATCTGGCCGATCAATCGTTGGGCGTGAGATTTGTTCCGCCGCTTGCGGTGGGACGTTCCGGATGGATGTATGCCGCGACTTATGGCGGTGGCGCCGCCGGTTATGGCGAAGTTTTTCGATTTCGTCCCCGGCTTGAGCTGAGATCGACCGCCACGAAGTTGGAGGTGCAGTCGTTCCCGGGTGCACGGGTCCGGATCGAGGCGGCTTCGGATCTTGGCGGTGAGTGGGTGGTTGAAGGAGATGAAGTGCCGTTGGACGAACAGGGAAAGGGCGAGGCGATCATCGGATCGGGACAGGGGCAGCGGTTTTTCCGCGCAGTATTCCGCGAGGAGGAATGAGATGGGGATCGGCATTGGGTTCGGGGCACCGTGTTTCGAGTACGAGTACGTGGGGCGGGGGTGGTCTGAGGGATGATTTCGAGTGATTGTGCGCGGAGTCGAATGGGCGTGGTGCATGGTCAGTCGTGGATTCGGGAATCGTACTCGACGAGTGGGTCCCACAAT
>DITU01000068.1:12940-30098 GCA_002422905.1 Verrucomicrobia bacterium UBA6176 | reverse complement strand
CCTACGAGTACCTGTGCGACATCGTGCCCCGCCTCGGCCGGCATCCGCAGAAGGACATCTGGGAGCTGACGCCTCGCGGTTGGCGTGATGCCCGGGCCAAGGCCGCCGGAGCCGTAGCGCCCCCTGCCTGAAGGGCGCACCGACAACCTGAAGCCAAGTAACCATCTGTCTTGAACTCAACCGCCGCGGGCCCCACACGGGTCCGCCGGACGGTTACCTTTGGTCGGCAGTTGCAAAGCTCCGGAACCCTGTCTGGTGCGAACCGGATGCGCTTCAGCAGCAAGCCATGGATGGCCCCGGCAGTGGATGACAGTGCTGGGATGTATTACTACGGGTACCGGTTCTATGATCCGTTGACGCAAAGGTGGGTGAATCGGGATCCGATTGGGGAGGTAGCCGACCGCAACCTCTATCGCCTCGTTTACAACAGCCCGATCAACTTTGTTGACCCAGACGGCCTTTGGGGAGTCCAGTTTGGTGGGAACGGTCGAAACTGGGGTATAGGCGATCCAACCTTCGTCTTTGACAACGAATCTTGGGGTCACCTTGGGGAGGGAGCGGTGGCGACAATCGATGGCTTTATTCCTTTTGGCGATCCCCTCGCCAACCGTTTCCAGCTTTACGATCCGTGCGACAAGTGGCTGAAGGGAAGCCAGTTCATCGGAACCCTTTGGCGCGAGGCGACCGTCGTAGCTATCGGGGGAGCCGTTATTGAAGGAGCCATTGGAGCAAGTGCCTATTCTCAGCTTTCTACCGCAGAACGGCTTTTCATAAACCGCAGTTGGGTGGGTGCACTTGTGAATGGATCTGTCTCGCCTAGAATAGCTGCGGCCTTCCAAGCTGCCTCCCTGACATTGAATGGCGCCCATTTATGGGACATTGTGGAAAATGTAGACGACTTGCTTAATCGATAACCCAAGAGTCACAGGTGATTATATGTTGAAGCGCTTGCGCATTTACCTACTGCTCATGGCGATGATTTGCCTGCCGACAGTCCTCGTATTCAGCGTTAGGAGCATTGAGATCGAATCTGGATCTGGGCGTCATGCAGTGGTCGGGGGCGTGGTTGTTGTGATTGTTGGATTTATTTCCTGGATCCTTCATTTGGTAGATAGGTATCGTCACTGATTCTGCATTGTTGGAATGTGTTGATAGCCCCCCTTGCGTCCGAGAAGGCAACGGGGGTCACATTCGTTGGAGCCCGTCTGAAGGCTCAGCGGCCTATTCCACTGCCAAAAAAGCCGAAAAAGATGGAAGCAATGGGGTTAGTTTCCTAAAGTCTCTGCAATACAGCGAGTTGTCACTATTAAGTATGAATCCAAATGCAAACAAGGCCAGAATTACAGGTGTAATTATCGGGATCGTCATGGCTGTTATAGTAGGAACTGTAGTTGCAAGCATTTTAGTAATGAATAAATAGGGGGAAAGCGATGGGGTCAGTCCCGCAAGGTTGGCAAAAGATTGACCTGTTGGAGCGTTTCCAGGTGGATCGACCTTCGCGGATCCCTTTGCCGGGCGGAGGATGCCACATGATGAGTCTTGGCAGTGGTGGGTTGGCCACCTGGCTCGAAAAGTTCGCGGTCAAGTGGAGCTGGATGGCGGCATCGGGGAATGGTATCCCGCAGAGACGCAGTGGCGCAGAGAGGAAAGGAAGGTTGCCAGCGAGCCGCTCAATGATGGGCCGTGCCGGGACCTCATGGTTCCATCGGGATGCGTCAAACCGTTTGTGGGGTGGAAGCCGTCGGAAATAGAGTCCACAAGATGGGTGCTGAACTGTGGATCTGACCTTTTGGTTCGGAAGGATAGCATTCGTGGAGTCCTATGAGCGACACCGTTATTGAGGCGGCCATCTTCACAATCGTTGGGGGACTTTGGCTTGGCGTCGTTTTCCTGCCAGGCCTTCGTTTCATTTCCCGCTTTCCCTTTTAGTCGTGCGACACTGTTCCGGGGAAGAGGAGGAGTGGTTTTGACCAGCTGGTTCTCGTCCTTTCGGAAGAAATGGATTGGGGCCATTTTCATTGATCCAGAGCCCGATTGAATGTTATTGGGGCTGCCGGTGTTGGTCTCGGAATGACTCTTTGCTGGCAAGCATGATGAAATCAATTCTCGGCACGATTTGGTTCATACCTTTACTCGCCTTCACGGTCGTTTTCGGCATTCGATTATTATTGGCTGTGATTTTTGGAGATGACATCGGCTGGGCGTTGGTTCGTTCAAGTCTGCCTGTGCCTATAGGTGCATTTATTGTTATTTCTGGTCGGCGGTTCGGGTGGTTTGGTTGAGCAATGGGCTCAGTCCCGTAAAGTTGACAAACGTTTCCGCTATGAATGCGCTCTGAGAGGGCTCGACCTTTTCGGATCCGTGTGCCGGGCGGAGGATGCCACGTCATGGGCCATAGCGGCAGCGGAGAGGTCAATCATCTCGAAAAGTTCGCAATCAAGCGGAGCTGCTGTTGGAAATATGGGTCGAGTTCAATACTCTTTGATTGGATCAATCCTCAATTGGCTGACACCTGCAGTCACCAGCTCTCCACTGTTGCAGACGGAACCATCGAGCGCCGTTATACGGTGGGCGTCTTTCGGATATCGGCACTCTGGCTTCGATCTGATTTTTCCCCCTTGGAAACGTGCTCGGACCATGCGGCGTTCCTTCAGAACGCATCGGCATCCGTGTTTGATACCCGGGGTTCCACCCCGGGCTGGTATGCGGTCGCCCCTTTGGGGCGGGTAGATGCCTCGAAGGGGCTATGCAAGCGACAAGTAGCCAGGCCCTTCACCGGCTCAGGCGGAACATCCGATGCGGTTGATCGGCGGGAATCAACATCACGTGTTGGCCATTGAGTTGGCCTGGTTTGGTGGGAAGGGCTTCCCACTCTCCGGCGGTGGCGTGGGTGCGGCCCTGCAGGTTGAACCCGGTGGAATCCGCACTCCACGCGAGCCGGATGATGCCGTCGCTCAACAGCAGGATCTGGAGTTCCGGTGCGTCGGGAACCTGGATCACGGTGATGGGGAGGATGAATCCGGTGTCGAGTTGGTAACGGGCGGTTTCGGGAGATTCACCGACGACGGGACTGATGGAGGCGACGATCTCGAATCGGGGGCTGCGGGCGGAACCGCCACCGTTGATGTCGATGCGGACGGATTCGAGGGAGAAACGGCCGGGATCAGCGGCCTGCGAGGTGAGGGCGAGGACCACTGCGGCCAAGGCGCCGAGGGTAGGGGACAGGGGGGATTTCATGGGCGGTCTGGATGCTGGCTTCAGGGCAGGACGACCATGACATTGAAGGTGTCGCCGGTATCGAAATCGCCGAGTTCATCGAGGATCGAGGTGTTGAGCAGGACCCAACGATTGCGGCTGGCGCTCCAGGCGATGGCGAAGTCTTCGTAGGTGTAATAGCCGGTGAAGTTGTTGAGGTTGATGCGGGGGGTGACGAAGAGGATGGCGTTGGGGTTCCCGTTGCACATGGGGTGATCGATGACGGTGATGGTGTTGCCGCCGGGGGAGGAGACGAGGTTGTCGGAGGTGCAACGATGGATGAAGACGGCGGTGGCGGTGTTGATGCCGGCGCCCTTGACCCGGATGGCGCCGCCGTCGAGGGCGAGGGCGGTGCCGTCGGGTTCGGACTTGGCGTAGATGGCGGTGCCGAAGCTTTCGGCGCGGATCGCTTCACCGGTGGTGCTGACGGCCCGGAGACCGCGCGCCTTGCCGACCCCGGTAGCCATCACGGCGGCGTTGTTGGTGAAGTCGCTGAGGAGCCTGAAATGGCCGGCATTGCCCTGGCCACCGGCGGTGGCGGAGATGCCATCGCCGTGCCCGAGATGAACGGCCTGCATGACGGGAACCGCGTTGCTGGAGGCGCCGGAGGTGAGGCGGGCGGCGATGCCCATGCCGTCGGTGCGGACGTCGAGTGCGGTGGAGGAGTTGTTGCGATTGGAGATATTGAAGGAGGCGACACCGGAACGGTCGCTGGTGGCGTGGAGCGCCTGACCGTTGGGGCTGAGATTGGAGAACCGGGCGCCGTAGGTGGTGCCGGTGGTGGCGGCGGCGTGGCCGCGGACGGCGGTACCGGAGGTCGAGGCGGTCTCGCCATAAATGCCGGCATTGGAACCGGTGGTGGCGGTGGCGAAACCGGCGACGCCGCGGCCGGTGGTGGACCGGCTTTCACCCTTCACGCCGTCCTGGACTCCGGTCTGGGCGAGGCTCCATCCGAACACGCCGGAACCGGATGAACTGAAGCCGGTCACCCCGGGAGCCGTGGCGGAATCCCCGAAGACACCCGCTCCGGCGGCCGGATGGAATCCGCTTCCGCCGCCGTCATTCCGGCCCCAGAGGCCGATGCCGTTTGTTTTGAAGTTGTGGGCGTGCAGACCGGCGCCGTTGGCGGTGCCGTACCATTCCTGTCCGAAATGATCATGGTCGGAACGGGCCGCCATTTCGGAGAAGCCCGTGCCGCCGAAACGCAGGCCGAGCTGGTTTTCGTCGTTCAACTGGATGCCCGGACCGGGCGCCGGAACGTTCTGGATCGCGGACCAATCGACCTGGGCCACCGAAGTGGCGACATCTGCGACCGCGGCGCGGCGGGCGTAGTGCGCATAGGGCGCTGCGGCAATCCGGTGCCGGGGTTGCAGCAGGTTGACATCGCCGGTTTCGTCGCCGGGCCGGACTCCGACCTCGAGCCAGAGTTCCTCGCCTTGAAACAGGTTGGTTCCGAAATCGATCAGCGTGGTGAAGAGACCGTTGGTGACGGTGACGTTGTCATTCAGGACACCGCTGTAGATGGGGACATCGTTGGTGGGCGAGCTGTAGAGACTGAAGACGAAGTCATAGACGCCGTTGGCGGGTGCGCCGGAGTCATTGAGTCGACCCTGGTAGGTGAACCCGTTGCCCAGGGGTGCTGCGAGTGTGGTCAACGCGGTCAACAGGCCGGCGATGCCCAGGGCGAGGGAGATGGGAGTGGTTCTCATCGATGGATCAGAGCTGCGGTTTTTCGGCGGCGATTCAGTGCCTTCCGTTGCAGCCATCCTTCAACCACTCCCGCACTTCTGTGAATCCGACCCTGGACCGGGATCGGTACGTCTGAAGATCGCCGGACCTCCGCCTTTGGTCTGAGTAGGACGCGACCGCGGCAGCGTCTCGCCGTGCTCAGTAACCCCCGCTGCCGAGGCCTGCAGACGAGCCCTCGGATTTCTCCCCGGCCCGTTCCGCCGCTTCGCGTCGCCGATATTCATCGAGCATGGCCGCCGTCGCGGTGGCCCCGCAGCGGGTGGCTCCCAGGTCGCGGACCCGGATGAGGCCATCGAGATCGCGTACCCCGCCGGCGGCCTTCACCTGGACACGGTCCGAAACACTGGCGCGCATCAGGGCGAGATCATGCTCGGTGGCGCCCTTGTAATTGTAGCTGCCATCGGGCTGCTTCACGAAACCATACCCGGTCGATGTCTTCACCCAGTCGGCCCCGGCCCGTTCACAAACCTCGCAGAGCCGACGCTTGAAGGCATCGCTGTCCAGCCCTGCGCCACCGCGGGTGAGATGATCGTTCTCGAAGATCACCTTTACCCGGGCCCCGTGCCGATGTGCCTCGTTGCACACTGCACGGACGTCTTCCTCGACATAATCCCAGTCGCCACCGAGGGCCTTGCCGATATTGATGACCATGTCGATCTCGGTGGCTCCGTCGCGGCAGGCGAGGTCGGTTTCGTACCGCTTGGATTCGGTGGTGGAATTGCCATGGGGAAAGCCGATGACGGCGCCAACCACGACATCGGTGCCGCGCAGGAGATCGGCGGCGCGCCTCACCGCGTAGGGCTTGATGCACACCGATGCCACCCCGTACTTCGCAGCGATCCGGCAACCGTCCTCCATTTCCGCATCGGTCATCGTCGGATGCAGCAGCGAATGGTCGATCATCTTGGCGAGTTCTTCGTAGGTGTACTTCATGGGTGGAGACGGTTGCCGGAGATTTATGCGGGTCTGATGGGAGGAGTCGAGACGCGGGAAGGGTGGGCCGATGACGGGAGCGGCGGGAGGCTCTCGGCGGTGATGCGGTGATGGATCGGGTTGTTTCGTCCCACCCAACGACCTGGGTACGGGCAAGATTCAAGTTTGAGCGCTTGCCGGATCCGATCATTCTTTTGCACATGCGATTCACGCGGCTGAAACTCAGGAATTGGCGGAATTTCACCGAAGTGGATCTGGCAATGGGTGAGCGCCTCTTCATTACGGGACCCAACGCGAGCGGGAAATCCAATCTGCTGGATGCATTCCGTTTCCTGAGGGATCTGGCATTAAGTGGAGGAGGTCTTCAACAAGCCGTCCTTGAGCGAGGCGGCCTCACCAAGTTGCGCTGCCTTGCCGCAAGGCGTGACCCCAAGGTCGAGATTGAGGTCGAATTGAAGGATGGGGCTGGTCCCGATGCCGTGACATGGGGTTACAGCATCGGCATGAAACAGGAGACACGTGGACTTCGTCGAGTTCTGCTGACCCATGAGAGGGTCTGGCGGAATGAGAAGCGGCTACTCGACCGGCCCGATGAGCAGGATGGCAAGGACGAGCTTCGGCTTACTGAAACCCACCTGGAACAAATCAGTGCCAATCGAGAATTCCGGCCGTTGGCCGAGGTGTTCCAGAAGGTTGTGTACCTTCATCTTGTTCCTCAATTGTTGAAGTTCCCACAATTGGCGAACCGGGAGGCTTCGGGTGAAGATCCCTTTGGCATCCGGTTTCTTGATCGACTCATGGAGACGCCGGAGAAGACACGCCGTTCCCGTCTCAAGAAGATCGAGAAGGCCCTGCAATTGGCTGTACCCCAACTCAAGGAACTCACCGACGTGCGCGATGGGACGGGAATCCCACATCTGGAGGCCGTCTACCGGCATTGGCGTCCCAATGCCGGACGGCAGCGTGAAGACCAGTTTTCGGACGGCACACTTAGGCTGATCGGACTTCTCTGGACCCTGCTGGACGGCGAGGGCCTCCTCCTCCTTGAGGAACCCGAGTTGTCGTTGCACAGCTCGATTGTCGGCAAGTTGCCCGAGTTGATCTGGAGATTACAGCGGGCCCGAAACCGTCAGGTCCTTGTTTCCTCGCACAGTTCGGAACTGTTCAGTGACACCGGGATCTCCGCCGAGGAAGTTGGGCTCCTCATCCCGCATGGAAGCGAGGGGACGGAGGTCAAGCTGGCCTCGGGCAAAGAAGGTATCCGCTGCCTCCTGGAGGGCGGCATGACCATGGCGGAAGCCGTGCTTCCCATGACCGCTCCGCAGTCCATCTCCCAACTCGCCCTGTTCGATTGAAGCCACCCATTCCAATCTACCTGGCCGTGGAGGACGACCTGAGCGAGTGGTTGCTTCGCCGCCTGCTCAAAGGACGTTCCGTCGCTTACGCCGAGGGCCCCGTCTTCAAGCGTAACGGGTTTGGTTTCCTTAGAAAAAACGCTGTGGCCTTCAATAACATGGCCAAGGTTTGCCCGGTGCTATTGCTGACGGATCTGGACCGACACCCCTGCCCGCCGGGTTTGGTCAGGGAGTGGCTGCAGCAACCAAAGCACAAGGACTTCCTGCTACGGGTCGCCGTACGCGAGGTCGAAGCATGGGTGTTGGCTGCCGATGCCTCCCTTGGCGGTTTTCTCGGCATTCGT
Organism: Verrucomicrobia bacterium UBA6176; assembly: GCA_002422905.1. Taxonomy (GTDB): domain Bacteria; phylum Verrucomicrobiota; class Verrucomicrobiia; order Limisphaerales; family UBA9464; genus UBA6176. Next base: position 22,462 of record DITU01000068.1, on the reverse strand, counting down.
CGGCGTGTGGTGTTTCCTACGCCGGAACGACTGTCGGACCCCAAACTGGAGTTGCTCAAGCTCGCCTCCGATTCCCCGCGCCGTGACCTGCGGGATGCCTTGGTTCGGCGCGAGGGTGGTGGAAACCTCAGGCAGGGACCGGCCTATAACTCCACCCTGGCAACTTTCATCCGGGATGAATGGCAGCCGGCTGTTGCCGCCGAGAGATGTCCAAGCCTCAGCAGGCTGCTGAACGCATTGACGGCGATGGAAGCCGATTGGGAGGGACGCCGGCAGTGAGCCGCCGAACAAACCTAGCCCGAGGTGAAAGGCGACCTCGGGCATAGGTCCGGGAAAGCCATTCCAGACCCGGAGGGCTTGAACCGGCATCCCCGATTCAGGATCCGGGCTGGCCCTTGGCCCGGCGTGCGAGACGTTCGAGTCCCCCGAGTGCGTGCTCCTTCAGGGATTGGCGTCCCTGCGGGATTCAACTTTCCGATATCGGCCTCGGAGGGTTTTCAAGCGAAGGCGCAAAAAGCGCGGAGAAGGCAGGAGGGCGAAGTCATGGAGCGGCGAGGTTTGCTCGCCGTTTGAAGGGGACGGCGACCGGACGTCGCCGATCCGGGGAGTGTTTCACGCGAAGAACGGACAGACGGAGCCGGGGCCTGGGGAAGGATCAGGGGCGTTGGATCTCGCCGTTGGAAAGGGTCCAGCGGGTGATGCCGCCGCGGTCGTCGGCGGCGAGGGCGGTGGAGCCGTCGGGGGTGATGGCGAGGACCTGGAGGTAGTGGGGGACGGCGGTCAGGTCGCGGACCTTCTCGCCATCGGTGCGGAGGATCCGTCCGCGGCCGTTCCCACCCATGGCCACGAACTGGCCGGTGACAGCGAGGGGTTGAAGTCCGGTCACCTCCTTCTCGAATCCGTCGATGTTGCGGCGGCGTTCGCCGGAAGCCGGGTTCCACAGTTTGACCACCCCCTCCGCACCGGCAGTGGCGAGCACGGTGGCATCGGGCGACCACGCGACACCGAGCACGTGATGGGTGTGGCCTTCGAGATCGATGCGCGGTGCTTCGGCATCGAGACGGGTGATCCGGGCGAAGCGGTCTGCCCCGCCACTGGCCAGCCAATTTCCGCGGGGCGAGAAGGCGAGGGCAGTGACGCAATCGCTATGGATCGGGCCGAGATCCCGGTCGAGTGAACCGTCGGCAATCTTCCAGATCAGGAGTTCACCCGAGCGGGAAGGTTCACCTCCGCCCGTGGCAAGAAGCTGTCCGTCGGGGCTGAAGGCGAGGGCATTGATCCGGTCGACCAACCGACGCGAACCGTCGGGCTGATTCGTTCCGCCCAGCACCCGATGCAGGCTCCAGCGACACGCGACATCGATGAGCAGGGTGTTGGTCGGACCGACCATCAGGTAGCGGTCGGGGCCGAGGGCGAGGGTGGCGACGACATGGGTCTGGGGAAGTTCGAAGGTGACGCGGGCGTGACCGGAGCCGACTTCCCAGACCGAACCGATGCCATCGGGACCGATGAGCAGGAGTGAGGCGGAATCCGGTGAGTGGGTGGCGGTGACGGGCGGTTGGTTGGCGACGAGTTCGACACGGGCCTGGGTGGTCTTCAGTTGGGCTTCAGAAGCGGTGATACGTTCGGAGGCGAGCGTCTGGGCGGCCTGGGCATCGGCGAGGGATTGGTTCGCGCGGGCCACGGATTTCTCGGCGAGGGCGACGTCCTGGGTGCTGCCGTCGAGGGTGACGCGGGCCTTGTCGATCCTTGGTTTCAAGGAGCCGATGGCTTTCTGCGCGGCGGCGAGGCGTTCTTCGGCCTGCTTGATCCGGGGCGGGAGATCGGCGGTGGCGCGGTCGGCCTCGGCCTTGCGTTGGCCGGTGGCGAAGGCCTTGGATTCGAGATCCTGGACGGCGAGCAGGAGGGTGGCCTGGGATTGGGTGGCCTGGGTCCGGGCAGTTTCGGCGGCGGTGCCGGCGGCCTTCAGGGGATCGGTCAGGGAAGCGTTGGGGTCGGGGTTGGACGCGAGACGTTGAAGGTCCTGATGGAATCGGTCGGCGAGGGTGGCGTGGGTGTGGGCGACGGTGTGGTTGGTGGTGACGACCTGGAGTTGGGTGCGGGCCTGTTGAAGGAGGGTTTCAGCGGAGTGAAGCGCATTCGTGAACCCGGCGAGTTCGGCGGTGAGGTTATCACGTTCGCGGGTGGCGCCGGATTCCTTGCCGGATTCATCGGCCAATTCCTTTTCGGCATCGGCCAGCAGTTTGGTGTCGGCGGTGTGTTTCTCGCGGGCCTTGGCGAGGGTTTCACCGGCGGACTTCACCGTGTTGGTGGCTTCGGGAATCAGCCGGGTGGCATGGGCGAGTTCGAGTCGGGCGAGATCGAGTTCGGCCTGGAAGCGGGCAACGGCGCGCGTGGGCCGGGGATCGTGTGGGAAGGTGTTGTTGGTGAGACCGGGTGACGGGGTGAAGTCGGTGCGGGCCCAGGCGAGGGAAATGTCGGTGGGTTCATCCGGACCGGACGGGGTCCATTGATGGACGAGGGAACCGGAGTCGATGGAACGGAGTTCACGCAGGCCGTCGCGGGTCTGGAGTGCGACCAGGGTCTGGTGTGGGGACAGGCGTGCGGAGATCCAGGGGGAAGCGGGGGTATGATTCCAGGCGGGTTGGAGGACCACCGGTTGCCGTTTCCAGAGGCGTACCTCGCGGAATCCGGCGGCGGCGAGAAGGGTGTCATCGGGACTGAAGGCGAGCGCTCCGACGACATCCCGTTGGGCGGCGCCGTCGAGATCGGGATCGGCGAGAACGCCGAGGGTGGAACCGGAGCGGACATCGACCCATTCGATCCGGTTGGCGCGACCGACGGCGGCGATCCGGCCGTCATGGGAGAGGGCGAGGGCGAAGCTGGATTGCCAATCGGAGGCGATGGGTTTCCAGGTGGGGACGATGGAGGTGGAGAGATCGTTGGTGGCGCCCTGGGCGATCCAGGAGGAGAGGAGGGAAAGTTCGGCGGGGGTCAGGTTCCGGGCGTTGGCCTTGTTGTCGCGCGGCGGCATTTCGAGGTCTTCGACCTCATGGGCGGCGGAGCGGAGCAGTAGGCTTTGGGCGGGATTGCCGGGGACGAGGGCGGGACCGGAATCGCCGCCCTGGAGCATGAGGGCGGGTGATTCGAGATTGAGGGAGGCCTTGGCGCGGGTCTGGTTGTGACAGGGAAGACAATTGGCCTGGAGCAACGGAAGGATGTCGCGCTGGAACAGGACGGGATTGGGGTTTGGAGAACGGTCGAAGGCGATGGGAGCGGCGGCGGCGTGGTCGCCTACGAGACCGAGCAGGAGGGCGAGGAGGAACGGGCGGGTGGATGATGGGACAATCATGGGACGGCCACCGGCGGGGTGGAGGTGCGGACGTTGACCACGAAGGGTTGGGACCAGACGGGCAGGGTGAGATCGACGGGATTGGCGCGTTTCTCGGCGGCGACACGGGTGGCTTCGGCGTTCTTGCGACGTTCCTCCGCCATGGGTTTCTGGTCGGGCGAAGCGGAGGCCAGTGCGGTGTCGGCGACCTTGAGGGCTTCCTGGGCGGCGACGAGGGCTTCGGGATTGTTGCGGTACTTGCCGGTGACGGCGCCCTGAAGCCAGAGGGTGTGGATGCCGGGCGGCAGGGGAAGATCCTTGAGGACGAGTTCGAGGTTGGCCTGGGTGGCGTTCTCGGGAACGGACGTTTCCGGGGCCTTGGCGAGGGCGTCATGGCCGGCGGGCTTGAGGTTGAACGCGGCGGTGAATCCGGCCTGACGCTGGACCTTCAACGGCAGGGTCAGCTTGCCATCGGGAGCGACTTCCAACGCGGAACCGTCGCCGACGGAGATCGAGACGGGAGCGGTCTCCGCGCTGACGACGGCCAGTGCGGGCGTTTGATCGGGACGGGATCGCGGGGCTTCGTTGTTGAAGTCGGCGACCGGCCAGATCACGGAAGCGGTGCGGGCGGTTCGGACGAGGGTTTCACCGGAGACAATGGCTTGGCCGAGCAGGGTGAATCGGGAGGAACCGATGGCATTGGTGGCGGCGGTGAGGAGCAGGGTGCCGGTGGATTGACCTTCGGGAATGATGCTGTTGGCGGCGGTGACCCCGGGCGGGAGTTGGGTTGCCGACAACTGGATCGGGCCGTTGAAGCCGTCGCGTCGCAACGCCACCACCTTGAGGGCCACGGTCTGGTCGCGTCGAAGGGCGGCGGGGAGGATGGGAATGCTGCGGTTCTCACCGGCCCGATTGGGCGGCATGGCAAAGGTCATCAACTGGAAGTCGGGCGACGCGCGACGCAGGGACAGGCGCCACGGCCAACGGGGCTGATGCGGCCCGGGATTGAAAAGGTCACGGACGAGGATCCGATAGGTGCCGGCCTGGGGCGCCTCGAAGCGGACAGCGGCATCGCGTGAGGACAGCGGGAGTTCGCGGTCACCGGGATTGGCGTCGGTGTCGGTGAGCTCGGCGAAATCGGCGTAGAGGATTTCGCCGGCGAGCCCGCGGGTGGACCGTTCGCGTTGGATCACGGCGTGGGGATCGGTGGGGAAGCCGAGACGTTCGGAGATCAGTTCGATCCAGAGGACTTCGCCCTGGGCGGCGGTGAAGGTGACGCCGTTGGGGACGGTGCGTGGGGCGAAGACACCGGCCACTTCGCAGGGTGGGATGACGGGCAGGAGGCTGGGTTCGGTGACGGTGAACACCGGGTTGGTGGACAGGAAGAAGCGGAGGGGAACCCGGAGGTCGGGTGCGGGTTGCCAGCTCCAGACGTGGGTGGGATCGGTCAGGGCTGAAGCGGAGGAGCGCCAGGGAAAGGTCTCGGTGACGGGTACGATCCCGGTGATGGGGGGGGCGGACACTTCGATGGTGCATTGTTCGAGGAAGGCTCCATTCGCACCCCGATGCGGGGACGGGGTTCCGCCGGGAAGATTCTGGCCGAAGAGCGTGACGCGTTGAGAAAGGCCCGGGGTGAGGACATCGGGTTGGCTGAACTCCACGCGTGGACCGGGGTTCAATCGGAGTCGGAATGGATGCCGGTCGCCGCCGAGGAAGAGGGAATCATTCAGACGCAGCAGGAAGGGCCCGGGACCGGGGGCGCTGAAGTCGAGATGGGAGCGGCGTCGGACGATGGCAATCTCGTGGAGGTCAGGAGAGAAGACGGCGAGATCGGGGACGAGTTGGGAATCGATGCGTTGGGTGTCGACCTCGATCTGGAAGCGTTGCCCCGGGGTGGCATCGAATCGGAACCAGAGATGGGCCTGGGAAAGGCTGCGGCCGTTGACGGTGAGGCGTGGGGGGAGGGTAAGGGCGGAGTCGGGCGAGGTGTTGGTCGGGTTGAGGGTCCATTCGGGATCGGGTCCGATGGCGAAGGCGCGTGGATTGGACAGGCCGAACCGGCCATTGAACCGGACATCGATCACGCCCGGCGGCAGGTGGGGGGGCAGGGTGATGTTGAAGTGGTCGGGGGCATCGGGCTGGGGCGAGGCCTGGATGTCCGGGTGGGAAAAAACGAGGGAGACGGGTTCATCGAGATCGGAACCGCCGATGCGGACGTTGATCTGGGAACCGATCCGGGCGCCGGGCGGATGGATCCAGAGCAGGCGTGGCAGGGGCAACTGGGCAAGGGCCTGGAGGGAAAACAGGCAGAAGATCAACGGGATTCCCGGAGGGACCAGCCGCATGGGTCAATGGTTGAAGAGGAATTCCTTGGTGTTGAGCAGGGCCCACACCGTGTCTTCCCAGGCATCCCGTCGGGCCCGGAGTTGGGCCGCGGTCGTGGCCGCGGCATCGGCTGATTCCTTCACCGCCGCAACCTTGCGCCCGAGGTAATCCTGGAAGAAGGCGAGTTCGTCCGCGGTGGGATTGCGACCGAAGGCGAGGTGATGGAGTTCGGCGAACTTGAGGTCATCGGATCGCGGATCGGCGGCGAGCCGTGCGGCGCGGGATGAATCGGCGGCCACGCGCGTCTGGAGATCCCTGGAGTTGATGAGGTGCAGGCTTTGGCTGAGGGAAGCTTCCATGCTGCGTTCGCATTCGCAGGCGCTGCTGCCTTCGGGCCGTCCGAACACGGTGAGGAAATAGCTGGAGGCATTGAAGCTGTTGTCCGGCAGACAAACTGCGCGGGTCCCGGCGGGCATGCCGTCGAACTGGCTCTGGCTCCCGGCAATGCCGTTGATGGAATCGAAGAGGACCTCGGCGGGAAGCCGTCGTGGATAGAATCGGGAGAACTGATGGCGATCGGCGGCGTTGTGGGCGTTGGGTTCGGCGCTGAGTTGATAGGTCGTGCTCCGGGTGAGGGTGCGGACCAGGTCGCGCAGATCGAACCCGCTCTTGATGAAGTGGGCGGTGAGGGCGTCGAGCAGTTCGGGATGCGTCGGCGGATTGGTGTCGCGAAGGTCATCCTCGGGGTCGACCAGGCCGCGACCGAAGAAGTGTTTCCAGTAGCGATTGACCAGGGAACGGGCGAACCACGGATTTTCCGGAGAAGTCATCCAATCGGCGAGGAACTGCCGGGGATCGTCGTCGGGCGAAAGGTTGAAGGCGGGCTGGGCGAGGGCGGCTGGGGGAACGGGTTGCCCGGTCTTCTTGTTGGTGGCGCGGGCCTGGCCGCGGCGATGGATGATGATGTCTTCGCCGGGCTGTGAGCCGGGCTTGTAGGCGACCTGGGAAAAGGCGGCGCCGAGGCTCCAGTAATCGGCCTGGCTCCAGCGTTCATAGGGATGATGATGGCACTGGGCGCATTGCATGCGTTGGCCGAGGAAGAGTTGGGAGATGTCTTCGAGCTGGGTCTGCAGGGTGCGCACCTGGCGGAACCAGGCGACCGGCGGATTCTCCGAGACGTCACCGGAGGCGGTGAGGAGTTCCTGGGCAAAACGGTCGTAGGGTTTGTTGGCGGCGAGACTGTCCCGGATCCAGGCGTGGAAGGCGACCGTGCCGCGGGCCTGACGCGGATCGGTTCGACGATTGCGCAGGAGTGCGGCCCATTTGTTGGCGAAGTAATCTGCGTAATCGGTCGAGGCGAGGAGCCGTTCAATGACGCGGTCGCGTCGGTCTTCGCGGGAATCTTCAGCAAATCCCCGCACTTCCCCACCGCTCGGCAGGCGACCGGCGATGTCGAGGGTCACGCGACGGAGGAAGGTGGCGTCATCGGCGATTCCACTGGGCGGCATGCCCACGGTGCGGAGTTTCTCGAAGATGTGGGTGTCGATGAAGTTGCGGGCGAGCGGGAGGGAATCGACGGGGGCACCCAGCGGGATGGTGGCGCGGAACGTGGCCACCTGGCCCTGGTAACGGACCATGACGGCGAATTCACCGGTCAGGTTGTGGACCCGGACCCGGCCTTCGGGATCGGTGACCGCCATGTCCTTGTCATTGGCTTCGTACAAGGCGCTGCGGGTGACGTCCTCGGTCGAGTCATCGGAGTAATGGGCCGTGACCACCAATTGTTGTTCCGAGTCGCGGGCCAGGGTGCGGCGCGACGGGAAGACTTCAAGGCGCGCCACGGTCGGGGCATCGGTCCGGCCCACCGGCATCCCCTGGGCAATCCAACGGACCAACCGGTCATGGTCATCGGATCCGACGCTGATCCGTTTGCCGCCGCCATGGGGCAATTCGGCGGTGGCCTTGGTGATGAGCAGGCTGCGCGGGGGATCGGCGGGGAAAAGACGGCGACCGCGGGCTTCGCGGACGAGGTGTTCGTAATCCTCGTCGGGTTCGAATCCGAGGAGTGAAAGCCTGAACCCGTTCTGTCCGGCGGCCTTGCCATGGCAACCGCCGCCATTGCAACCGTGCTTGGTGAAGATGGGCACGATCTGGTTCGCGAAATGGATCGGGGCAGCCTGGGTCGAATCGACCACTGTCACCGGGAACTTCGCCAACGCACCCTCCCGACCTCGGGCCAGGATGACCGCCGCCCCATCGCTGAGTGGGGTTACCCGGCCGGTGTCGTCGATGTCCACGATGCCGGACGGTTCACTGGTCCAGGTGACATCGCGGGTGACGTCCCGGTCGCCGATGCTGGCAAGCAGTTGTTGGCGGGCGTCGCGGGTGTTGAGGACGAGTGCGGTGGCTCCCGACCGATACTGGATGTCGAGGGAATCGGCGCGGGTGATGAAGGACAGTGCGAGAAGGAACAGCAGTGTGAAGGCGGGGAACCGGAGCCACCCCGGAGCTGGGTTGGTGCTGTTCATCCGACCAACTCCCGCATCGGTTGGCAGCCATCCGGGACCAGGAATTGGGGACGACCGGTGAGGTCCGGGACGGTGACCTTGTTCACGTCGAGACCGAGGGCGTGATAGAGGGTGGCATGGACTTCGCCGAAGGTGGTGGGGCGAGAAGCGGCTTCGCCACCGAGACGGTCGGTGGAGCCGATGACCTGGCCGTGGCGCATGCCGCCACCGGCGAGCAGGGCGAAGTTCACCCGGGGCCAGTGATCACGTCCGGCATCCTTGTTGATGGTGGGTGTCCGACCGAACTCACCGGCGACCAGCACCGACACATCCTGGTCCAGGCCGCGTTCGTGGAGATCGGTCAGGAGGGCGCTGAGGCCCTGGTCGAAGAGGGGAAGATCCTGGCGCAGGGCGCCGAAGTTGTCGCCGTGATGATCCCATCGGCTGAAGGCCAGGGTGACGCAGCGGGCGCCGGCCTCCACCAGGCGTCGGGCGATGAGGAAATGCTCCATGAGCTTGGGAGCGCCGTCGTCGCGGTTCTTCGGATCTCCCTTGCCGTACCGTTCGACCACCTTGGGATCTTCATTGGCGAGGTCGAGGGCGGTGACCAGGCGGCTGGAGGTGAGGATGCCGAAGGCCTGTTGGGTGTAGGCGTCGAGCCCGGCCATCTGTCCGCTGGAATCGACATCGCGCCGGAACCGGTCCATGGCCGCGAGCAGGGATCGGCGGTCGGCGAGTCGGTCCAGGGTGATGCCATTGAGGATCATGTCGTCCTTGCCACCGCCCTTGTTGATCTCGAAGGGGGCGTGGGCGGCACCGAGATAACCGGCGACGCCGTTATCGGACCAGGGCACATGCCCCATCTTGGGGGCGAGACCGACGTAAGCGGGGATGGCGGGATCGCCGGAGCCCTGGAGTTTGGCGAGAAGGGCACCCATGGCGGGCCAACCGCCCGGGGGTTGATTGCGATTCAACCGGCCGGTGTAGGTCTGGAAGGCTTCGTGCCGGTCTTCCATGCCGACGATGGAACGGATGACCGTGACCTTGTCCATGAGCCGGGCGAGGCGTGGAAGGTGTTCGCAGATCTGGATCCCGGGAACATTGGTGGCGATGGGCTTGAACTCGCCGCGGATCTCGGCGGGGGCATCCATCTTGAGATCGAACATGTCCTGATGACTGGCGCCACCGGGCAGGAAGATGAGGATGACCGCCTTGTGCGGTGTGCCCTGGGGCCTCAGACCGGAAGCGGATTCGGCCTGCAACAGCCCGGGCAGGGCGAGGCCGCCCATGCCAAGCGAGCCGATGCGGAGGAAGCCGCGACGCGAGATGCCATCGCAGAAACCGCCGCCCTGGGATTTT
>DITU01000068.1:462-12931 GCA_002422905.1 Verrucomicrobia bacterium UBA6176 | reverse complement strand
CGAGTACGAGTACGACGGGTCGCAGCCCGTGTGCCGATGAGTTCGTACTCGTGCCCATACTCGCAATCTCCCCATTCCCACCCCGAGAGCCCGTCTGACCACTTCGGGATGCAGGGGCGGCGGCAGCACGAATGGATGAAGCGCTCCCCCGGAATCCGGGGCGTCTCACTTCTTTAGAGCTACAGCCCATCGCCACACCTTCGGGATCCCGTTCGCCGGGGCAGAATGGGGCGGGATTTCGCATGGAATGTTGGACCACCGGGGGCATGGTTGGGGCATGGGCGAGTGCGGAGGAATGCGCGGAGGCTTGAGGAGGCTTTTTCGGGATGCGTTGGCGGCTGGCCTGGCGACGTGCGGGGTGACGTGCGGGGTGTTGGCTGCCCCGGTGGATTTTGCCCGGGAAGTGTTGCCGGTGCTTTCCGACAATTGTTTCCAGTGTCATGGGCCGGATGAGGCCGGTCGGAAGGCCGGGTTGCGGCTGGACCAACGGGATTCGGCCACGCGGGTGTTGAAGTCGGGTCGGGCCGCCATCGTGGCGGGTCAACCCGCGGCGTCGGAGTTGGTGAGCCGCCTTTTCACGACGGATGCCGACGACCTGATGCCGCCGGCGGAATCGCATCGGGAACTGACGGGGGTGCAGAAGGAATTGCTGCGGCGTTGGGTGGCGGAGGGGGCGGTCTGGGGGCGGCACTGGGGATTTGACCCGGTTCGGCCGGTGGATCCGCCCTCGGTGCGGAATGATGCCTGGACGCGGAACGAATTGGATCGGTTTGTCCTGGCCCGGCTTGAAGCGGAAGGAATGGAGCCGTCGCCGGAAGCGGAGCTGGAGATCCTGGCGCGGCGGGTTGCGCTGGACCTGACGGGATTACCGCCATCCGAAGAGGATCTGGGGGGATTGAAGGAGGGGGATCCGGACGTTGCCTATGCCCGTTATGTGGAGCGGTTGCTGGCGTCGGTGGCCTACGGAGAACGGATGGCGGGTGAGTGGATGGATCTGGCGCGATATGCGGACACTTATGGATTCCAGGCGGATGTGGAGCGGGACATGTCGCCGTGGCGTGACTGGGTGATCCGGGCCTACAACGAGAACCTGTCGTATGACCGGTTCCTGACGTGGCAATTGGCGGGCGACCTGTTGCCGGGGGCGACGACGGAACAGGTGATGGCGACGGCATTCAACCGGTTGCATCGGCAGACCAATGAAGGGGGCAGCATCGAGGAGGAGTGGCGTGCGGAATATGTGTCGGACCGGGTGCACACGCTGGGGACGGCGGTGTTGGGGCTGACGCTGGAGTGCAGTCGTTGCCACGATCACAAGTACGATCCGGTGAGTCAGCGGGACTACTATTCGTTGTCGGCGTTGTTCAACAACATCGATGAGTCGGGCTTGTACTCCCATTTCACGGCGGCGACGCCGACGCCCACGTTGTTCCTGTATGGGGAGGGGGAAGAACGGCGGCATGGGGAATTGTTGGAGGCGGTGAAGGTGGCGGAACGGCGGGTTGCGGAGGTGGTGAAGGTTGGGAAGGTGTTGGAGGCCGGTGTGGAAGTGACGGTGCCAGCGCCGGTGGCGCGGTATACGTTCGATGCGGTGGAGGGCGGACGTTCGCCGAATGCGATGTCGACGAACGGAGCGGCGGAGGGAGCCATCCGTCTGGTGGCGGGGCGCGAGGGGCAGGGACTGGAATTTGACGGGGATGACGCGGTGACATGCCGGGGAGTGGGACGGTTTGCGCGGTGGCAGGCGTTCACGATGGCGGCGTGGATCCGTCCGGCGGAATTGCAGGCGCGGGCGGTGGTGTTGCATGGGTCACGGGCCTGGACGGATTCAGGGAGTCGCGGATACGAACTGGTCCTGGAATCGGGCCGGCCGCAGTTTGCCCTGATCCATTTCTGGCCGGGCAATGCGGTGGCGATCCGGGGGAAAGAGGCGTTGACGGTGGGTGAATGGACGCATGTGACGGTGAGTTATGACGGGTCGAGCCGTGCGGAAGGGATGAAGCTTTATTTGAATGGACGACCGGCGCCGGTGGAGGTGGTCCGGGACCATCTCTACAAGGACATCCGGCATCGGAGGGAGTGGGGGGATTCGGAAGTGGACGCGCTGTGGCTGACCTTGGGGGCGCGGTTCCGGGACAACGGATTCCGGAAGGGTGGCCTGGATGAATTGCAGGTGTGGGATGTGGCGTTGTTGCCGGGGGAAGTGGCGCGGGTGGCGGGATTGGGCTGGGTACCGGGACCGGAAGAGATGGCGCAATGGCAGGCGTGGCGTGCGAATGACCGGGTGGCAGAGGCGCGGGCGGAGTTGGCGAAGGCGCGGGAGGAGGAAGACCGGTTCGTGACGGGATTGAAGGAGATGATGGTGATGCGGGAGATGGCGAAGCCGCGGGTGACCCATGTGTTGAATCGCGGAGCCTACGATGCGCCGGGGGCGCAGGTGGAGGCGGGGGTGCCCCGGGAGATTTTTGGAGCGCCACTGGAACGACCGGATCGGCTGGGATTGGCCCGATGGCTGACGGATCCGCGGCATCCGTTGACGGGACGGGTGGCGGTGAACCGGGTATGGGCACTGCACTTCGGACGCGGCCTGGTGACAACGGTGGAGGATTTCGGGATGCAGGGACGGGGACCGACCCATCCGGAGTTGTTGGACTGGCTGACGCAGCGGTTTGTGGGTGGTGGTTGGGACAGGAAGGCCCTGCATCGGTTGATCGTGATGTCGGCGACGTATCGGCAGGCTTCGGAAGTACGGGGGCCAGGATCGGGGCGTGATCCGGAGAATGTATTGCTCGGGCGCGGACCGCGGCATCGGTTGCCGGCGGAGGTGGTCCGGGACCGGGCATTGGCGGCGAGTGGCTTGTTGGTGAGGAAGGTGGGTGGACGTTCGGTGAAGCCGTATCAACCGGCGGGAGTGTGGGAGGAGTCCGGCACCGGCAAGACCTATGTGCAGGACAAGGGTGAGGCGTTGTATCGACGCAGTCTCTACACCTTCTGGCGGCGGACGGCGCCACCGCCATCGATGCTGACCTTCGATGCGCCGTCGCGGGAGGTCTGCACGGCGAAGCGGGAGACGACGGCGACGCCGATGCAGGCCTTGGTGTTGTTGAATGACACCCAGTTCATCGAGGCGGCGCGGGTGTTGGCGGAGACGGTGTGGGTCGGGGTGACGGCGGACCGGGACCGGGTGGCGACGGTATTCCGGCGGATGATCGGTCGGGAGGCCGGGGTGCGGGAACTGGAGATCCTGGAGCGGTTGCTGGCGGAACAGCGTCGAAGCTTTGGGGAACGGCCGGAAGCGGCGGTGAAGTTCCTGGCGATCGGCGAGCGACGGGGCGGTGCAGGGATTGAACCGGTGGAACTGGCGGCGGCGACGGTGCTGGTTTCGACGGTGATGAACCATGACGAGTTTGTGATGAAGCGATGAATGCCATGACGTGCAGTGGAGCGGTGCCGGGATTCGGGTTGAGCCGGCGACAGTTTCTCAACCGGTTCGGGATGGGGGTCGGGGCGATGGCCCTGGCGGACCTGATCAACCCGGGGCGGAGCCTGGGCGCGACCGATCACGGGGTGCTGGGTGCGCCGCATCGGATGGGGCGGGCGAAACGGATCATCTACCTGTTCATGAGCGGGGGTCCGTCGCAGTTGGAGACGTGGGATTACAAGCCGTTGCTGAACGAGCGTCATGGGCAGGAGTTGCCGGATTCGGTGCGGATGGGGCAACGGTTGACGGGGATGTCAGGCAACCAGTCGTCGTTGCCGCTGGCGGGTTCGGCATTCCGTTTTGAACGACGGGGTCAGTCGGGGACGTGGGTGAGCGAGTTGTTGCCGCACACGGGGCGCCTGGTGGATGAGTTGTGTGTGGTGAAGTCGTATTTCACGGAGGCGATCAACCATGATCCGGCCATCACCTTTTTGCAGACGGGATCGCAGGTGTCTGGAAGGCCGAGCCTGGGTTCGTGGGTGGATTACGGGTTGGGATCGATGAACGCGAACCTGCCGGCCTTCGTGGTGTTGATCACGCGGGGCAAGGTGGATCAGCCGTTGTACTCGCGTCTGTGGGGCAACGGATTCCTGCCGGCCCGACATCAGGGGGTGCAATTCCGGGCGGGCCGTGAGCCGGTGCTTTACCTGGCGAATCCGGAAGGGGTCGATGATGCATCCCGACGTCAGATGCTGGATCGGTTGCGGGAACTGCACGAGGTGCAACGGGAACGGACGGGGGATGGGGAGATTGACGCCCGGATCGCGCAATACGAGATGGCCTACCGGATGCAGTCGTCGGTGCCGGAGGTGACGGACCTGGGGAATGAACCGGCAAGTGTACTGGACTTATATGGGCCGGATGTGAGGAAGCCGGGGACCTTTGCCGCGAACTGCCTGTTGGCACGGCGCATGGCGGAGCGGGGGGTTCGGTTCATCCAATTATATCATCAGGGCTGGGATCAGCATGGCGGTTTGCCGGGCGGGATCAGGAAACAGTGCCAGGAGACCGACCAACCCTGTCATGGGTTGCTGACCGACCTTCGGCAGCGCGGGTTGCTGGACGACACATTGGTGGTGTGGGGTGGCGAGTTCGGGCGGACCAATTATTCCCAGGGCAAACTGGGGGCGAACGATTACGGACGCGACCATCATCCGCGGTGCTTCTCGGGATGGATGGCGGGTGCAGGGGTCAAACCAGGCATCACCTATGGGGCGACGGATGAGTTCGGATATAATGTGGTGCAGGATCCGGTGCATGTGCATGACCTCAACGCCACCGTGCTGCACCTGATGGGAATGGATCATGAACGCCTGACCTTCCGGTACCAGGGTCGTGATTTCCGGCTGACGGATGTCCATGGAACGGTGGTGAAGGGAATCCTGGCATAGCGCGACCTGACGCTTTGGGTTCTGGCGGTCCGGGGGTGAGGCGGAGGTTGAGGAGTGGGTTGGACGGTGGGGATGCAAGCCGTTTCTGGGGGGGTGAGTGGTGAGCGGTGCGTAAAGCCTCGGGGGTGGGGGCGATCGGGCGGACGGAAGAAAAGTGGCAGGAGAAGGCTGTGGATGCGCGGGTTCCGCCGGGTCCAGTCGGGTTAGACCCCATTGAGGGTGGGTATGGCCCAACCTATAGGACTGCCGGGGTAAATGACGCCGGTCGGCCAGAGGCGACGGTCATCCCTGAAAAGAGTCTTCCACATGAACTGTTCATTTAAGCTAATTACCGCTACCACCGCCACCTTGCTTGCCTGTTCCGCTGTCGCACAGGAAAATGCTGGTATCAGGCCCATCGCCGGAAACCATAGCCAAACCAACCGTTCCTGGCAGTCCCAGCCCAAGGCCTTTGGCGTCACCGCCAAGGCCACCGACATCCTTGGGATCACGGTCAACAACTATCAGGAAGAGAAGCTGGGCAAGGTCGAAGAGATCGGGGTGGATCTCGAATCCGGTCGGATCCTTCAAGTCATCCTGTCGAGTGGCGGGGTGTTCGGTGTCGGCAGCCGACTGACCGCCGTGCCTCCCACGGCTTTGCACCATGATGCCACGCAGAAGGTGGTCCACCTGGAGTCCGACAAGGAGAAGCTGAAGGCGGCTCCGGAGTTCGACAACAACCGTTGGGCGGAGCAATCCGACGAGACCCATTTGACTGCCGCCTACAAGCATCATGGGCGTGAGAATGAGTTGGGATACATCCACCGCGACGGCGTGGTGATGGACCAAAGCCGGACCAACCGGTCATTCCAGTCGAGGCAGTTGCAGTCCGGTGCGAATGACCCGTTGAGGGGTTCACAGGTTGGAAATGCGAACGACCCGAGCCGGCGACCGCAGTACCGGAATGCGGATGGCACCTGGAACCGGAACGACCTGACGGTCGGTGACCGGTCGATGTTGCCGGTTGCACGCCTGGCCCATGCTCAGAAGGCCAGTGAGTTGGTCGGGATGTCCGTGAAGAATCACCAGGATGAAACGGTGGGCGAGGTTCACAACCTGTTGTTGGATCTGACATCAGGCCGGGTTGTGGCCGTGGTGATTTCAACGGGCGGCTTCCTGGGGATGAACGGGGAACTGAGTGCTGTTCCTCCTGTGGCGTTGGGATTCACGGAAGACCGTCGTGGACTCAGGTTGGATACGACCAAGGAAGCGTTGGCCAATGCCCCGCATTTTTCGGGTGACCAATGGCCCGACTTCAACAAGGCGGACTATTCTGCCAAGGTGCACCGGGCCTATCAGGTTGAACCCTATTTCACCCAGAACGAGGGCGGGGTCGATGCTGACAACACCCAGTTGAACAAGCGGGATCGGGATGGACGGAGCCTGACACCGCTGGATCAGGGAAACAGCAGTTCTGACATCGACATCACCGCGCGGATCCGCAAGGACGTCACCGCCGGGAAGGGCCTGTCGACCAATGCCAGGAACGTGAAGATCATCACCAGGGACGGGCAGGTGACCTTGCGCGGACCGGTGGCCAGCGCCGAAGAAAAGCGCGTGATCGGTGAAATTGCCGACCGGATCGCAGGCTCGGGCAGGGTGGACAACCAGCTCGAGGTTACGCTGACCAGTGTCCGCAACTGACCTTCAAACCGATATCAATCCATCAACCTTAGAAAACCTGAATCATGTCTAAAAAATCTGTAATCTGTATATCCACCTCCCACGCCCAGGCCGACGCGATGGTGGATCAGCTCAAGACGGCGGGCTTCTCCAACAATGACATTTCCGCATTGTTTCCTGACAAGGGTTCTTCCCGGAACTTCGCCCATGAAAAGAACACGAAAGCCCCGGAAGGAGCGATGGCGGGAGCAGGCACCGGCGGGGTCATTGGCGGTGCGCTGGGTTGGATCGCCGGCATTGGTGCCCTGGCCATTCCAGGAGTGGGTCCCTTCATCGCGGCGGGTCCCATTGTCGCCGCGTTGAGTGGTGCGGCGGTGGGTGCGGCAGTCGGTGGGATTGCCGGGGCCCTCGTGGGAATGGGCATCCCCGAGATCGAAGCGAAGCGATATGAAGGCAAGGTCAAGGCGGGCAACATCCTGCTCTCGGTGCATACCGAGAACTCGGATGAGATCACCCGGGCCAAGGAGATCTTCACCAAGGGCGGCGGGGAGGACATCTGCACGACGGGTGAGGCTTCGACGCCGGGCGATATGAAGGCAGGGGATCGCAAGTCCAATCTGGCCGGAGGGCGGAACACGGGATTGGGGACATCCGTGACCCGGGACACGGGTTATGTGGCGCCAGTGACCCGTGTTTGAGGTCGGATAGAAATCCAGCCACGACTTCTTCAAGGGGTCGTGGCTGACCCCATTTCAACGCAGACAGCGAGATATTCATCATGAAGACATTGAAGGATCTATTCCTGAACGAACTTGCCGACGTCTATGACGCCGAGCGTCGGGCCATCAAGGTCCTGCCGAAACTGGCCAAGGCCGCCACCCGCCCGCGCCTCAGGGCGTTGCTGGAGGCTCATGCGGTCGAGTCCAAGGAACACATTCTCAAGCTGGAAGAGGTGTTCACCAGCATCGAGACAAAGCCCCGTGGCAAGACCTGCAAGGCAACGGTGGGTCTGTTGGAGGAGGCGGAGGAGGTCATGGAGGAATTCAAGGATTCCCCGGCCATCGACGCCGCGCTGGTCGCAGTCGCGCAGAAGCTGGAGCATTATGAGATCGCGACTTACGGGTGCCTGCATGAGTGGTCTGAACTGTTGGACAACCGGAAGGCTGGCACGCTGCTCAAGGGTATATTGGACAGCGAGAAGCGATCCAATGATGCGCTGAACGCGCTTGCGCACGACTCCCTCAATGAGGACGCCCTGCAGGCGACGTCGGAGACGGGAGTAAAGAAGGCTCCGGTCGTGGCAAAGTCGGGTTTGGCGAAGCGGTAGGGTTCCCGGTCGGTTCCTGTGGAGGGACTGCGCCCCCTCGTGCCCGTACTCGCACCCGCCAACAACTTTGGAATGCAGCGCTCTTCAGAAGGGCCTGTATCAGGGCTTTCAGGGTGGGAACGGTTGTGGTAATGCCCTGTTGCATGGGCAAGCAAGGCAGCGGAGGCGGTTGGCGGGGGGCTGGTTTCACCCTGATCGAATTGTTGGTGGTCATCGCGATCATCGCGATCCTGGCAGGGATGCTGTTGCCGGCCCTGGCGAAGGCCAAGGCCAAGGCGCATCAGGCGCGATGCATCTCGAACCTGCGCCAGATCGGGATCACCTATGCGATGTATACCGGGGATTTCCGGGATGAATTCCCACATTCGGGCCGGGATTGGCCCCAGATGGGTTTTGTGGATGTGTTGAAGCTGGTGAATCCTTATATCAGTACGAACAATCGGGCCTTTTATCTATGCCCGGCCGACAAGGGGCGGGGATTCAACATCGAATGGGCGGTGGCCAACAATTTCCCGATCCGGACCAACGAACTGCTGTTCCCGGCTTCCTATTACTATTACTACACGTTCTATCGGACGGACGACAACGGGGCGATGCGGATCAGGAAGGTGTCGGATGTGAGGTCGCCGGCGAAGAAGGCGATTTCGCCCTGTTTCGCGAGTGTGAAGGGCCGGTGGAACGACATCTACAAGGGTACGGCGAGTTCCGGGCATGGGCCGCGGGGGATGAGCCTGCTGTTCGTGGACGGTCACTCGGAGTTCGCGTGGTATGACCGGTTGAACCACACTTCCCGGGACGGACAGAAGCTGGTCTATAACCTCGACTGGACTGCGGGCGGTCTGGCCGGGGAGGATCTCAAATAGGTTCGGTCAGGTGCCTGGTGTGTCCGTGGGGAGTCCGATTCCGCATTGGGAACAGAACCGGTCCCCTGTGTCTGTGGGGGCATCACATTTGGGGCAGCGCGGGCGTGCGTTTTTGGAGCGTCGATGGAGGACGAGGTTCCGGAGGTAGGGAATCCAGGAGAAACCGTAGGCGGCGATGAGGACGGAATCGCGTTTGTGGAAGAGGGAATAGGCCAGAAGGAGGAGTGAACCGGAAAGGCTGAGCCACCAGAACAGGGTGGGGATGACGACCCGTCCCTGGCGTTCGCTGGCGTACCATTGGACAACGAAGCGGCTGGTGAAGATCGCATTCCCGATCCAGCCCACCACTTTCCAGGCGCTCCATTCGATTCCGAGGAGCTTTCCTCCCGGCCACAGCAGCGAATCGGACCAGTCCATGGCAGGGTTCGGCCGAGGGTCAGGCGGGTGGCAGGATACTGGCCGGACGCGGATGTTTTTCGTCCACCTCGATCAACCGGTCCAAGGCATCGCGCATCTGGCGCAGACCGGCGGCGGGGACGATGACGGTGTCGCGTCGGCCTCCGACATCCTCGGTGATGCGGAGGAAGCGACCGCGAGGGTTCTCGCGCAGGATGAAGGTCAGGTTCTTCCTTTCGACCGTGAGCCGTTCGATTCCCAGTGAATCCTCCAAAGTGTCGCCTCCTGGTTTGGGCATAAGCATGTGTACCGAAAAAGTCATCGCCATGGGACCGGTGCTTGGCACAACGCCGTTTTGTGGGGAGCTCGACATCCGCGCTTTCCTCACAAACCAACCGGCTTGGGTGGGTCTTTCTTTACAGGTATCTCGTGCGAATCACTACGCAATCTTTGGGCCATGTTCCACCATGCGGCACTGGTTCCCAACAGGATGAGGAGGTTTCCCACCTGCGAGATCCCGTGCCAGACGCCGAATTGGGCGGCGAGCTGGCGCCGCCGGGGTTCCTGAGTGTGGATGTCATAACGTTCAGCATGAATGCCGGCGAGGAGAGGGTGGAGCCAGAAGAGGGCGACGAGGGAGAGGGCGCCGAGGGGTGGGAGGAGCCAGGCGTGCAGGCGTCCCGCGGAGGCCGGATTCCGGCGTCGTTCGAGGAAATGGAGGGTGGCGGCGAGCGCGACGATGCCGACCTGCCATTGGAAGAGGCGGAGGAGGATGGACTGGGCGACGCGCCCGGCCTGCCCAGGGGGAAGGGAATTGCGGATATCGGATCCGAAGACCACCGGGATGGCGACGAAGGTGATCCCGAAGCCAATGCCGACCCAGAGGGACCAGAGGAAGAGGGAGAGCAGACGCCACATGCGGACGGAAGCTCCACTGGATGGAGGAAGGCTTCAAGCGGACGGATTCGGATCAACCCATCCTTCCTCCCGCGCACGGTTCCGGGGAAGCTGGCAAGGGGAATGAACGGATGAAGTCGTTGATCAAGCGCATGCTGTCGGCCTGTGATCCCGCCTGGCTGGAGGCGGGACGGTCGCTGCACAACCGTTGGGTCTTCGGTCGCCGATACGCGCCGTTGCAACGGCGGGTCCGGGAGATGGTGTATCCGACGGGGGACATCCGGGTGTTGGACGGGCCGTTCCAGCGGATGCGGTATCTGGACGGGGTGGTCTGGGGATCGATCACTCCGAAGTGGCTGGGGTCGTATGAGTGTGAGTTGCACGGTGTCGTGGCGGAGGTGATCGGGCGGGCGCCGCCCACGATTGTGGATGTGGGGTGTGCGGAGGGGTTTTACGCGGTGGGCCTCGCGATGCGGTTGCCGGAAACGACGGTCCAGGCTTGGGATTGCGATTTTCTTTCGCGTCGACAGACGCGCCGATTGGCCCGGTTGAACGGGGTGGAAGGGCGGGTGAAGGTCGGGGGATGGTGTCGGCACGAGGATCTGGAGAGGCTGGCGGGGCAACGGGTGGTGTTGATCTGTGACATCGAGGGGGGTGAACGTGAGTTGCTGGATCCGGTGGCGTGCCCGGCCCTGCGCGGGATGGACGTGCTGGTGGAGATCCATGAGGGCCGTTGGCCGGTGCGGACGGCGGATCTGCTGATCGAACGGTTTGAGGTGAGCCATGGCATCCAGCGGATTCCAGGCCGGTTGCGGAGCGGATGGATCCGGGATCGGGGCGCGTTGACCGGACGATTTCCTGGCCTGGCCGAAGAGTGGTGGGTGGAGGCGACGGAGGAGGGGCGGGGCGGATTGCAGGAATGGTTCTGGATGAAGCCCCGGCAGGGGCGGGAGCGATAAAGTCTCCACGGGTTCCTGATCGAGGAAATGGACGGTCAACCCAGCTTCGGTCCTCATGCTGTCCCGAAACTCCGTGCTCCGGACAGGAATTGACCGATCAACGATCATGGGTTTCCCAAAGCGTGATGGTTGAAGGAAAGGGGGTGACGGGATTGTGGGAAGGCTTGGGCGATTTGGCGGGGCTTTCCGGACCAATTCAGCATCGCCCGGGGCTGTGGCAGGCATGCTGCTCTGCCAGAATCCGATGACCGTAGAATCCGTTTCCAGCCGTTTTCCGAGCCGCTCCCGGAACCGTACTGTCGCCCCGGCGCGAGGGAAGGTTTCGGTCCGAACGCGGTCCCGGGCCGGGAAACGGGTGCAGCGGAAAACGGCGCCGGTGCTTCCCCGGGTGGAGGTTCCGCGGGAGTCGGTGGACAAGGTGCCTTCGGTGGCGGTGGCGCGGTCGGGTTCGGGCGGGGACTTCGCGTTGCGGATGTATCTGCGGGAGATCTGTGAGACCCCGTTGCTGACGGTTCAGCAGGAGGTGGAGTTGGCGGCGCTGATCCAGCAGGGGGATGCCGCGGCGCGGGACCGGATGATCCGGTCAAACCTGCGGTTGGTGGTGAAGATCGCCCATGATTACGAGGGGATGGGGTTGCCGCTCCTGGACATGATCAACGAGGGCAACATGGGGTTGATGCGGGCGGTGCAGCGGTTCGATCCGGCCAAGGGCGCCAAGCTTTCCACCTATGCCGCCTGGTGGATCAAGCAGTCGATCAAGCGGGCCATCGCGAATCAGGGGCGGACGATCCGGGTGCCGGTGCATCTGGTGGACCGGATTGCGAAGATCAAGCGGGTGGCGTTGCAGTTGCGGGAGGAATTTGGACGGGAACCGACGGATGCCGAGGTGGCGGAGGCGATGGGGATGACGCGGCGTCGGGTTACCGAGTTGCTGGAGGCGAGCCAGCGGACGTCGTCGCTGGATGCACCGATGGGTGAGGATGACGACGCGACCTTCGCGGAACGGGTGCGGGACGAGGCGATGTTGACCGCGGACGAGTCGATGGGCGAACGCCAGTCGCACGCGATGATCCGGGAGTTTGTGGGGCAGTTGGACGGACGCGAGCAGACGATCCTGCGATATCGGTTCGGGTTGGATGGCGGTGGTGAGAAGACGTTGGAGCAGGTGGGTCAGGAATTCGGGGTGACGCGGGAACGCATCCGCCAGATCCAGAACGGTGCCATGGCCAAGCTGCGGCGTTGGATCGAGAAACGGGAGGCGGTGATGGACCCCGAACTGATGGGGATGATGGTGTCGGGTTGAGGCTTTGGAGTTTTCAGACGGTCTCTTGGTCGGAACCATGCAGTTGGTTTGATCGTCCCGGTTGGATCTTGTTCCGCAATGCCATCGTACTGTTCTCGGGTCCGTTTCCACGCAGCGGCGGACTGGACGGATTCATTCAACGAGGGCTGATTTTTCGGTCCTGGGAAGGGAGTTGCAGGGGAAGGCGTTG
>DITU01000068.1:0-443 GCA_002422905.1 Verrucomicrobia bacterium UBA6176 | reverse complement strand
AGGAAGGGGGAGGTGATCATGTCCTCTCCCTTTCGTGTGGTTTCGTGTGGTTCGTGAATTTCGTGGTTCAAGACTCCGGGTTGGGGAGCCTGTCCCTTGGAACCACCCGAAGGCGTTGCGCCGTTGCGCCGTTGCGTGAGGAAAACGGGGAAGGGACGGCGGCAGGTTTCACGCGAAGCCGCAAAGAACGCGAAGGGGAAAGGAAGGGGGAGGGTGATCATGTCCTCTCCCTTTCGTGTGGTTTCGTGAATTTCGTGGTTCAAGACTCCGGGTTGGGGAGCCTGTCCCTTGGAACCACCCGAAGGCGTTGCGCGGTTGCGCTGTTGCGTGAGGAAAGCGGGGGAGGGACGGCGGCAGGTTTCACGCGACGCCGCAAAGAACGCGAAGGGGAAAGGAAGGGGGAGGGTGATCATGTCCTCTCCCTTTCGTGTGGTTCGTGAATT
>DITU01000067.1:21663-30529 GCA_002422905.1 Verrucomicrobia bacterium UBA6176 | reverse complement strand
TTCGGCGAGGAGATCGGCATGGGGTCGGCCGGACTTGAGATGGAGCGAATGGATCTCCATGGGGCTATAGGCATGGAGATGGACATCGGGCAGGGCGGACTTCAGTGCGACCAGGAGATTGCGATAGTCATCGAAGGTGAGGTCGGGATGGATGCCGCCCTGGAGACAGATCTCGGTGACCCACGGAGTCTGGAGGACGCGTTCAACGACGGCCTGGATGGGGCGGGTATAGGCTTCGACATGACCGGGCGGGCGATAGAAGCCGCAGAAGGAACAATTCGTGGTGCAGACGTTGGTGAAGTTCGCATTCCGATTGATCACATAAGTGACGATATCGCCGTGGAGACTCCGGTTGAGTTCATCGGCGGCCTGGGCGAGCTCGTCTTCCATCGCACCCTCCGCCTGGACCAGAGCCAGGGCGTCCGTGACGGACAATCCCTCGCCTCGCATGGCGCGGGTGAGGATTTCCGGGGGCAGATGAGGGCGGGACGGAAGGGTGGTGTTGCGGGAGCGTCTTTGGAGGACTTCAAGGACGGGGGCGTGGAGCCAGCCGCGTTGGATGAAGCGGTCGTGGATGGCCCAGCGATGGCGCAGTTCGAGACCGTGACGGGCGCAGGCGGCGGCGTAGTGGGCGGGTGGTTCCCAGGGCGTATCGGGATTCACCAGGTCACCGTCAGCGCTGATCCCGCCGAGGTCATCGATGTGGGGCAGGAGTTGTTCCCAATGTGGATTGAGGTTGGGCGGGATCTGGATGGCGACATCGGGCGCGACCTGGCGCCAGTGGGCAATGAGTTCGAGATATTCGTCGAGGGTGGGTGGGGCGGGAGAGGACGGGAGGCGGGAACCGGTGTTGGGGATATAATTCTGGAGGATGATTTCCTGGAGATGCCCGTGACGGGTGTGGACGTCGGCAAGGGCGTCGAGGGAACGGAGACGGGAGGCGCGGGATTCGCCGAGGCCGATAAGGATCCCGCTGGTATAAGGGACGCGGGCGGCACCGGCGGCTTCGAGGGTGCGGAGTCGGCCGGCCACGGATTTCTGCGGAGCGACCGTCCGATTGAAGGTGTCGTCGATGGATTCGAGCATCAGTCCCATGGAAGCGTTGACGTCGGCGAGGAGATCGAACTGGGCGCGGGACATGACGCCGATGTTGGTGTGGGGAAGGAATCCGCGGGTGAGGGCCTGTTGGCAGGCCCAGCGGGTGAAGTGGATGAAGGAGGGGAAACCGCGTTGGTCGAGTTCGGCGCGGAGATGGGGGAGGGAATCGGGGATCTCACCGGAGAGGAACAGGATCTCGGTGGCGCCCTGGGCGGAGGCGAGGTCGAGGAGACGGGCAAACTCGGCTTCGCTGATGAGTCCGTCGTGATCGGATCGATAGCCGCAATACCGGCAGTTCCACGGGCAATCGTGGGTGAGGGGAACGGTGAGGGAGGGCGAGTAGGTGACGATGCCGGGCATGAGCGCGGGTGGAGGGTATGCCGGGTTGGGCAGGAACCAAGCGGCGGGTGGGGATATCCGCAGAGGGCGCAGGGGGCGCACATGGGGGCGGCAAAGGTGGGTAGTGTCCACGCGGGCCTTCCAATCGAGGAGCTACCGGCGACCGGACGTCGCCGCTCCGGGGGCGCGGGTTCAGCTGGGGAGGCTGAGATGGAAGCAGGTGTGGCCGGGGATGGATTCGCGGAGTTGGAGGGAGCCGCCGAGGTGGAGGGCGAGTTGGCGGCTGAGGGCGAGACCGAGGCCGGAGCCGCCGGGACGACCGGAAAGGGACGGGGTGAAGAGGCGCGCCTGGATTTCGGGAGGAAGGCCGGGACCGTTGTCGTGGACCTCGAATTCCCAGTGGCCGGCGGTGTGGGCGGCATGGAGACGGATGATGCCCTCGGATGAAAGGGCCTGGGCGGCGTTGGTCACCAGGTTTTCGAGGATGAGCAGGGTCAGGTTGGCGGTCCGGTTGTCGAGGGGCGGGCCGGATCCCGCGATGGATTCCCACTGGATGACGGGATGGGCGGGGAGCTGGCTTCGGCCGCGGCGACCGGTTTCGGCGAGGAGTTCGTCGGCGGAGATCTCGAAACCGGGGAGGCCTTGTTCATCGCGCAGGACGCGGACGACGTCGTCGATCATGGCGCGCATGCGTCGGGCGGTGTCGGAGGCATCGGGATGATGACCAGCCTCGGCGACGGCCTGTTGGAGGGCGAGGAGAGGGTTGCGGAGGCCGTGGACGAGGTGGGAGGCGACGGCGCCGACGGCGGAGGTTCGGGCGGCGAGGGACAGGTCGCGATTGGCCTGTTCGAGTCGGTTTGAACGGTCGGCGAGCAGGAGGTTGGCGCGTTGGAGTCGGTGGAAGGCGAGGGCGAGGATGAGGGTGAGGGTGAAGCCGATGCCGAGGAAGGTGAGGAGGCTTTGGCGAGTGATGCCGGCGTCGAGCCGATCGTATTCGGCGGCAAGATCGGAGGCGTCGAGGGTGATGTGGGTGTAGCCGAGAACGCCGGTGGCGGTGGCGGGTTGGAGGGGGAGCCAGACCTGGAGTTGGGGAGGGGCGCCGGGGATGAAGCGGGTGACGGGGAGTTGGGTGGCGGGTTGGAGGGGTTCGGGAGGTGGGACGGCGTTGGTGGGGCCGAGGAGGGAGGCGAAGAGTTGACCTTCGGGGCTGTAGATCTGGATGGCGAGGACACCGGGCAGGCCGGGGTTGAAGGAGGCGGCGAGGGTGGCAGCGAGGGGATCCTCGCGGAAAAGGCGGCTACCGGTCTCGTCGAGTTGCTGCTGGATCAGGGTGGCGAGGATCCGGGCATCGCGATGGGCGATCTGATCGCGCAGTTCGGCGCGGAAGGGGATGCGGACGATGACGATGGCAATGGCGAGGAGGACGAGGGCGCCGAGGAGGACGGGCCAGCCGTGAGGTGGGCGGAGGCGGCGTTGGATGGAGGAGAGGGTGGGCACGGATCCGGGGGCGTGATTGCTCTGATTCCAGCCCGAAACGCGGATGGGGTGCCAAGGAAATCAGAAGTCGATTTCGGCACCGAGTTGCCAGGTGTTGGCGCGATAACGGTCGGCGGGGACGTTGGAGTGCTGGCGTTCATGGATGAACTCGGCGTAGGTGCGGAACCGTTGGGTCCAGCGGTATTCGAGGCGGCCTTCGAAGTCGGTGATGACGCGGGTGCGCGGGACGGGATCAAAGACGGAGACGATCTGGAGATCGAAGTCGAAGGATGACCAGCGGGCGAGGCCGCGAACGGTCCAGCGACCGAGTTCGGCCTGGGCGACGAGGGAACCGCCGATGCGGGTGTAGTCGGTGAAGCCCTCGCCGTTTTCGAGGCGTTGGAGGTGGAAGACGCGGAGGGTGGATTGGAGGCGGTATCGGGGGAGCCAGGTGTGGCGCCAGGCGATTTCGTAGCGGGAATCGTAATTGGTGAGGCGGGTGCCGAAGAGGGGTTCACCGAGCGGATCGGTCTGGAGCCGGGAATCGAAGGGGCGCCGGGTGTATTGGAAGGACAGTTCGACCGAGGAGTTGGTGGAGAAGGTGCAGCCGAGGGTGAGGCGGGGACCGGATTCCCAATAACTGGAGATGGGAGACTTGAAGAGTTGCCGGTTGGCGACCCAGGCGGCTTCGACGAACAGGGGTTCGACCGGTCGATAACGCAGGCTCGGGGTCAGGATGAAGGAATGCCCCGAGGCACGGATGGTGCCGGGGAGTCCGCCGAGATCGGTGGCGTCGAAGACCTGTTCGGCGGCGAGGTGGGTGAAAGTGATGCCGGGCGACAGGTGGACGCCGTCGTGCCGGAGGCTCAGGTGGGAGAGCAGGGTGCGTTCATTGGGGGCATCGGGCTGGCCGGGAGCGGTGGTGGCGGGGGTGAGGTAGCGTCGTTCATCGCCGCTGAAGAAGAAGGTGACCGAATTGGCGTCGACGGGCAGGCGATGGAGGAAGTATTCGAGCCCGAAGATGGCGAGCGGGGTGGATTGGGGATTGAAGGCGGCGAGCAGGGCATTGTCCTTGGCGCCGCCGCCGGTTCGGAGGGTGAGGAGTTGATCCCAGAGGAGAAAAGGAACGGGATCGGGATGGATGCCAGGGAGTTCGAACGGACCGGCGTGGGAGGGGAGGAGGAAGATGAAGCAGCCCAGCAGGAGGGCGGACAGGGCGCCTGGAGGACGGGCGGAAGGGTCGGAGCCCCTGCCGGGGAACTGCATCGGGGGCGGAGGGAAGTCTGGGCGGCAGGTCAGGGCCGACCGGGCCGACCCTTGGCGCGGCCTTCGGCAGCGCCTTCGACGGCGGCGGCGCCTTCACGGAGCTTGGAACGGAGATCGCGGATCTGCTCACGGATGTCGGCGCGGAGTTGTTGGGTGTCTTCGAGGAACTTCTCGCGGGTGGTCTTGAGTTGTTCCTTGAGGGCGGCGCGTTCGGCCTCGGTGGAACCGCGGACCTGGGCGAGGAGGGCGCGTTGTTCAGTGGCGAAGGTCTGGGCGGCGGTCTGGTATTGTTCAACCAGTGCCCGGATCTCGGGGGAGAGCTGGGAATTTGCGGGGATGCCGAAGCGGGGAACGACGATGGGAGGTGCCTCGGGACGGGTGGGAGGTGTCGGGGGAGCGGGCGGTTCAGGGCGTGTCTGGGCCTGGGTGGAGACGACGGCCAGGGTGGCGAGGACGGTGCAGGCGAACTTGCCGAGGGTATTCATGGGGACGCAGGGGGTGGGGAGATGGACGCCAGAGAATTCGGACACCAAACTTGGAATTTCGAAAAAAATGCGCCGGATCCGGGTGAACCGGGCTTGGGCGCTTGTGCTTTCCAGTGCACGGACCGTGCCATCCGGTGCGCGGTGCAGGAATCGAAAAAACTGCGATAAATGGGGGCCTTTGATGGGTGGGCTTCGGAATGGGGCCTGGCAGAGGGTTTTTGCAATGCGGACATTCACCCAGTCGTGCCGGGTGCGATTGGGGGAATGTCCCCAATTGCGGGTTTTTGCGGGGCGAGCCGGTAGCGGAGGTAATCGCGGGAGACCCCGAGGCGAAGTGCGGCGCGGGTGACATTGCCGTCCGTCTGGGTGAGGGCGAGGCGGATGAGGCGGAGGATGGCTTCTTCGAGGGAGAACCCGTGGTCCGGGAACTGGAAGTCGGTGCGGAGCCAGTCTGAATGGGAATCGGGGTGGCTGGGTGGGGTGGAGGTGGAGGGGGCTGGATCGGCGGCGGTGGCGCCGAGCAGGCTGTGGAATTCGAGTTCGGGACCGTCTTCGAAGACGAGGGCGCGTTCGATTTCGTGGGCGAGTTCGCGGACATTGCCGGGCCAGCCGTAGTGGAGGAGGCGACGCCGGCCGAGATCGGAGATGGGGCGTGCGGGGAGGCGTTGGCGACGGCCGAGGTGCTGGAGGAGATGGGAGGCGAGCTGGAGGATTTCGGGACCGCGTTCGCGCAGGGGCGGGATCTGGATGCGGAACAGGTCGAGGCGATGGAACAGGTCTTCGCGGAAAGTGCGTTGTCGGACGGCTTCCCGGAGGTCGGTATTGGCGGCGGTGATGATCCGGGCATCGATGGGGATGAGCTGGTTGCCGCCGACGCGTCGGATGCGGTGGCTTTCGATGGCGGAGAGGAGTTTGGCCTGGAGGGCTGGGGTGAGGGAGTTGATCTCGTCGAGGAAGAGGGTGCCCCCGGA
The DNA here is from genome assembly GCA_002422905.1 of Verrucomicrobia bacterium UBA6176. GTDB lineage: Bacteria > Verrucomicrobiota > Verrucomicrobiia > Limisphaerales > UBA9464 > UBA6176. Next base: position 24,894 of record DITU01000067.1, on the reverse strand, counting down.
GGCGGCTTCGAAGAGGCCGATGCGGGTGGAACGGGCGTCAGTGAAGGCGCCGCGTTCGTGTCCGAACAGTTCGGATTCGGCGAGGGAATCGGGGATGGCGGAGCAATTGGCCTCGACGAGGGGGCCGTCGGATCGGGGGCCGCGCTGGTGGATCCAGCGGGCGAGGGTGGATTTGCCGGTGCCGGTTTCGCCGAGGAGCAGGACGGGCGGCAGATGGGTTTCCATGCGGCGATCGGCGGCGAGGATGCGTTGGAGTTGGGCTTCGAGGGGGGCAAGGTGGTCGCCGAAGAAGAAGGTGAGGTCGGGGGACTGACCGCGCCGATGTTCCTCGGCCCGGGCGGATTGCCGGGAGCGCCGGGCGCGGGCGAGGGTGAGGGCGAGGGCTTCGGGTTCGAACGGCTTTTGCAGGTAATCGAGGGCACCGAGCTGGATGGCATCGACGGCGCCGCGGATGCCGCCGTCGGCGGTCATGACCACGACGCTGGTGTGGTTGCCGAAGGCCTTGTCGCGAAGGAGATCGGTGCCGAGGCCGTCGGGGAGGTTCACGTCGAGGAGTGCGAAGTCGAAGTTGCACTCGGCGGCGAGGCGACGGGCGGCGAGGACGGTGTCGGCGGAGGAGGCATCGGCACCGAGCCGTTCGAGGGTGGCGATGAGATGGCGTCGGAGCAGGGGTTCATCCTCGACGACGAGGACAGTGAAGCCGGTGAGGGGTGTGGACGCCATGGGAAGGAGGGTTTTGGAGGAGGGAAACGGGTGCAAGGCGCAAACGGGATGGGTGACGGCGACCGGACGTCGCCGCTCCGCGGGATGGAGAACGGCGACCGGACGTCGCCGCTCCGGTCCGGGGGGAGTGTCGAGATGAGATCGGCGGTGTGTAAACCGCTTTGCCCTTTGGGCTCCCGACTGACAAAGCTTGCGGACTGATGTCGAAGCCGGTTTTGGGAAGGGGATTGTCGAGTCTGTTGGGCGCGGCTGGAACTGCCGAACCGGGCGGTCGTGTGAATGGCGTGCCGGGCGGGGATCCGGCCGGGGTGCAACTGTTGTTGCGGGGGACGGACGGCAGTGAGTTGGTGCCGGCCCTGCCGACGGAGGAGCCGGAATCCACACCTGTCTTGCCGCGATGGGCGCTGGCCGGGGCGGTGGTGACGGACGGGGTATTGATCCTGGTGGCGGCGTGGGGGGTGTTGGGGCAGACAGGTTGGGGACGTTATGTGGTGGCGACGCTGTTGTTGTCGGTGGGGGCGGCGGTTCTATCGATGGCGGTGTGGTTGCGGGGACAACCGGCGGTGCGGGAGTTGGAGTCGTTGAATCCGTTGGGGGAAGAGAAGCCGCGGTTGCGGGTCCAGTTCATGGACGAGGCGCCGCGCCGGCGGGATTGACGGGGCCGACGGCGAGATCGAGCCAGGGGCCCACCACCTTTTGCCACTGGCTATATCCTTCGCCGTTGAGATGGAGTCGGTCGTCGATGAAGTACTTCGGATCGGGAAGCCCGGCGGGATCGAGGAGGACGGAGAAGGTGTCGAGATAGGACCACTGGGGATCGGCATCGATGACCTGATGGATCTGGTGATTGGCCTGGCGTTGGGCTTCGAGGTGTTTCAGCCGGCTGGGACTGCCCTTGATGGCGAGATAGGCGCAACGGGCGTTGGGAAACCGTTCGCGGATGCGGCGCCGGAGTTCGTTGAAGTCGGCGAGGACCTGTTCGGGGGATTTGCCGGAGGCGATGTCGTTGTCGCCTTCGTAGACGACGATGACGGAGGGATCGTAGGGGGCGACCAGGGCGTCGAAGTGTTCGAGCAGGTCTGAGAAATGGCTGCCGCCGAAGCCGCGGTTGAGGAGGGGGCGACCGGGGAAGATGCGGGCGAGGTTGGTCCACATCCGGACGGAGGAACTGCCGGTGAAGAGGATGGGTTTGGGTGGCGGGGGTGATTGCTGGTCCTGCCGGGCGAAGGCGGCGATCTCACGGGCCCACTTGTTGGTCGTGACCGGTTCGGCTGCGTGGGCGGATCCGGGGGAGCTGAAGGCGAGCGTCAGCAACAGGACGCAGATGGGGTTGAACCGGGACGAGACCATGGGAGGAGGATGCAACGGGATGGGGAAGTTCGGCGAGCGCGGGATGCGGGGGAGGATTCAGAGCCGGATGCGGAGGAAGGTTCCGAGGACGGATTCCTGGCGCCAATGCGGTTGGGCGCGGGTCGCAAAAACCATGTAGAAGACATCGAGATCGCTTCGGGGACCGAGTTTGAAGGTGAGTCCGGCGGGGATGAGCCGGTTCTCGGACCATTGATGCCGGTGGACGTCGCTGATGAGTTCGTCGCTGACAAAGATGCGGGTGAGCGGGCCGATCGGTTGGGGCAGTGTCCAGGTGGCCTGGAGCCGGTGTCGGGTCCGGGATGAGGTGAACGATTGGCCTTCATTCCAGCGCCATTCCATGCGGTTGCGGAGTTCGATGCTGAGGGAGGGTACGGGTTCGTAGTGGGGATTGATTTCGAGTTCGGGTCGCCACTGGGTGAAGCGGTCGCCGGTCCGGGTGTTTTCAATGCTGAGGACGGATTGGCCGGTGGCGAGACCGAGCCAGGGCAGGGCTTCGTAGCGGAAACGCGGGCTGGCAATCTGGATATAGGCGCCGTCTTCGAAGTCGTATCGATTGCCTAGGAAGAGCCAGGCGCGGGCCTTTTTTTCGCGCCAGAACTCGATGGAACTCCAGGCCCACCATTCATCGGCGACGAGGGAGGGGGTGCCCAGCAGGGTTGCCAGCAGGAGCGCCAGGATGCGGGACCGGGCGTTGAGAAGCCCCCTTGAGAAAGGATGGATGGGACGGGGCAGGCACATTGCCATGGGTCATGACATAGCAATCGGGGCATCCGGGTGCGAGTGCCAAGGGGATGAGGGTAAACCTTGGGCAATCGATGGCTGACGCGGGAATGGTCCGTGCTTGATTCCGGAAGGGATCCGGGGGGGAGTGGGTGTCGATGAGAACGAGTCTGGCGGTGGGGATCCGGGGGTTGTGGTGGGTGTGGATCGGGCGCTGTTGCCGGGGGCTTTGAATGACACGTGGAAGTGGGTGGAAAAGGATCTGACACTGGTGACGGTGCCGGAGGCGGATCACTGGGTGCAGCAGGATGCGGCGGAGCTGGTGACGCGCACGATGGTGGGATGGTTGCGGCGCTGATCGGGGGGAGCGGGAACGGGACACGGGAACGCGCTGAACGAGTACGAGTGCGAGTACGA
>DITU01000067.1:0-21559 GCA_002422905.1 Verrucomicrobia bacterium UBA6176 | reverse complement strand
TCGTACGCGGGACACGGTGCCTCCGGAAGTTGTTGGCGTGTCCCCATTGGGCTGGGGTTTACGGATTGAACCGGTGCTGGGGGTCGGAGCAGGGTGCGGTCCGTGAGCTCCCGGAAGATTCCAGAGTCATCGGCGCATCGGGGTGCGGTGTGGGTTGATGGCGATGGGTGTCGATCCGGACGGGGTTCACGCGAACCCAAAAGATCCATGCGGATTCTTCACCTTCTCCTGATCCTGGTGGGTGCGTGGGGTGCGGTGGCGCAAACGCCTGGTCGGCAGATCCCCGAGGCGCTGCGGGGGTGGGAGGATTGGGCGACGTGGAATGATGTTCATCGGTTCTGTCCGACGCCTTTTTCGGATCCGACGAAGCATCGGTGTGAATGGCCGTCGCAACTGACGTTGCGGGTGGACAAGGCGGGTGGGGAGATGGGGATGCAGGTGCGGGTGTTCGGGGCGACCTGGCTGCGGTTGCCGGGTGGGCCGGGGGTGTGGCCGGTGCAGGTCCGGGTGAACGGTGTGGAGGTGCCGGTGCTGGAGCACGGTAGTGGACCGGCGATCCGTCTGGAGGCGGGAGTCCATGTGGTGGAAGGGGCTTATCGATGGTCGGAACTGCCGCAACGGATGGCGGTGCCGTCGTCGATCGGGGTGTTGAGCCTGACGGTGGAAGGGACGTTGGTGGAGACGCCGGCGTGGGATGCGGAGGGATGGTTGTGGTTCAAGCGGGACGGATTGGCGGAGACCGGGGACAAGAACTTCCTGGCGGTGAAGCTCCACCTGTTGCTGGAGGACGGCATACCGCTGTGGTTGCGGACGGAGCTGGAATTGACGGTGGCCGGGAAGAGTCGCGAGGAGGATATTGGAAGTTTCCTGCCGGACGGATGGAAGTTGTCGTCGGTGGAGAGCCCGATCCCGGTGGCGGTGGATGATGAAGGGCGGATGAAGGCGCAGGTGCGGGCGGGTCGCTGGACGATCCGGGCGCATGGATTCCGGTTGGACAACCCGACGGAGTTCCGGTTTGGGGAGGGTAAACGGCCGGCGGCGACGGAGGCCCTGGTGGGGTTCCGGGCGCGACCGGAGTTGCGGGTGGTGGAGATCCTCGGGGCGCCGTCGGTGGATGTGTCGCAGACGACCTTTCCGGAACAGTGGAAGGAGTTGCCGGTGTATCGATGGGACACGTCGGGGGTGTTCCGGATGGAAGAGCGGATGCGGGGGATGGGAGACCAGAAGCCGGCGGGGTTGACGATTGGCCGGGAGTGGTGGCTGGACGAGGACGGGCGGGGATTGACGTATCGGGACCGGGTGACGGGATCGATGCAGCAGGTGTGGCGGATGGATGTGGCGGCGGGGCAGGAGTTGGGATCGGTGCGGAGCGGTGGGCAGGGGCAGTTGATCACGCGGAATCCGCAGAACGGGGCGCCGGGGGTGGAGATCCGGACGCGCAACCTGGATCTGGAAGCGACGGGTCGGATGCCGCGGATGAAGGAATTTCCGGCGACGGGTTGGCGTTCGGATGCGGAGTCGTTGCAGGTGACCTTGAACCTGCCGCCGGGGTGGCGCCTGTTCGCGTTGTTTGGATCGGACTGGGTCCGTGGGGATTGGCTGACGGCGTGGACGTTGCTCGACCTGTTCCTCCTGCTGATTTTTTCGCTGACGGTGTACCGGATGTGGAGTCTGCGGGCGGCGTTGCTGGCGTTTGTGGCCTTTGGGCTTTCGTATCATGAGGCGGGGGCGCCGCGATTCCTGTGGTTGCTGGTGCTGATTCCTCTGGCCCTGGAACGGGTGGTGCCGGCGGGTTGGGGGCGGCGCTGGGTTGCAGTCGGCAAATGGACGGCGGTGGGTTTGCTGGTGCTGTTCCTGGTTCCGTTTGTCGGGGTGCAGGTGCAGCAGGCGATCTATCCGCAACTGGAGTTGGTGCGGGTGCCGAGGGGACTGTTTTCGTCGTCGCGCGGCGTCCTGAACCAGGCACCGGCACCGGCGCAATTCGATGCGATGCCGGCGGCGGTCGGGGAGGTGGCGGGGGATTCGCAGGTGCCCGCGCAGATGCGGGCGCGGTACGGCTTGCCGGGGCCGTCCTTCAAATCGGGGGGGAACCTTTTGTATGACGCGCAGGCCCGGATCCAGACGGGGCCTGGGGTTCCGGAATGGTCATGGCGGGCGGTCAGTTTCGGATGGAATGGACCGGTGCAGGCGGCGCAGGAGGTGCGGCCGGTGCTGATTCCGCTGGGGTTGGAGCGGATCCTGACGGTGTTGCGGGTGGGATTGCTGTTGGGATTGGGAGCGTTGCTGTTGCGACCGCGATCGGGGTCGGAGGCGGGGCGTAGCGGGGTGGGAAGTGGCGGGGTGAAGGCGGCGATGGCGTTGGGACTGGGTCTGATGTTGATCCAGCCGGAAGGGGTGCGTGGGGCCGAGGAGGGAACGATTCCGGATGCGGCGTTGTTGGAGAAGTTGAGGGAACGGTTGTTGGCGGTGCCGGATGCGTTTCCGAATGCGGCGGACATTCCGTTGGTGGAGCTGTCCTTGACGGGGAGCCGGTTGGTGATGGAGGTGGAGGTCCATGCGGCGGTGCGGACGGCGGTGCCGATGCCGGGACGATTGCCGGCGTGGTCGCCGGTGAAGGTGACGGTGGATGGAGAACCGGGCCTGGGGCTGCGCCGGGACGATGGCTACCTGTGGGTGGTGTTGGAGGCGGGGGTGCATCGGGTACGGGTGGAGGGATTGCTGGCGAATGCGGCGGAGTGGGAATGGACGTTCCTGTTGCGACCGCGTCGGGTGCGGATCGAGGCACCGGACTGGACGGTGAGCGGGGTGCGCGGGGATGGGGTGCCGGAAGCCCAGGTATTCTTTGCGCCGCGACAGCGGAGTGTGGCGGGACAGGCGAGTTATGAACGGCAGGAAGTCCAGACGGTGGCGCGGGTCGATCGCCGGATCGAGATGGGGTTGGTGTGGCAGGTTCGGACGGAGGTGACCCGGTTGTCGCCATTGGGCAAGGCACTGGCGTTGCGGTTGCCGTTGTTGCCGGGGGAAAATGTGTTGTCGGCGGGTGCGTTGGTGGGTGACGGATTCATCGAGGTCCGGCTGGGGGCACAGGAATCGTCGTTTGCGTGGGACAGCGGGATGACCCCGACGAACCAGGTCCGGCTTGAAACCCGGGTGGGGGATACCTGGGTGGAACGGTGGCAATTGGTGGCGTCGCCGGTGTGGAACGTGGCGATTGCGGGGCTGGTTCCGCTGTTTGAGCCGGGGAATCCGGATCTGGTGCCGGTGTGGCAACCGTGGCCGGGCGAGTCAACGACCTTGGAGATCAGCCGGCCGGAGGCGCTGGCTGGGGCGACGATGACGGTGAGCCGGGCGGTGCATGAGATCCGGTTGGGGCGACGTCAACGGACTTCGCGGCTGGAGCTCTCGCTCCGGTGCAGCCTGGGTGAGGATTTCCTGGTGGAACTGCCGGCTGACGCGGAGGTGACGGGTCTGGTCCACAACTCGCAGGCGATCCCGGTACGGAAGGACGGACAGAAGCTCATCATTCCGGTGCGGCCCGGGGAGCAGACGGTGGTGATTGAATGGAAGGTGAATGTGGAACTGGGATTGACGGCGTCGGCGGGTGAAGTGCGGTTGCCGGTGGACAGCGCGAACATCCAGACGGTGATCCATGTGCCGGAGGATCGGTGGGTTTTGTGGGCTGGGGGACCGCGTCGGGGACCGGCGGTGCGGTTCTGGGGAATCCTGGCGTGTTCGTTGTTGGCGGCGCTGGTGTTGGGGCGGTTGAAGGGATCTCCGTTGCGGATTGCGGAGTGGATGTTGCTGGTGATCGGGTTGACGCAGGTGCCGTTGCCGGCGGCGTTGGCGGTGGTGGGCTGGCTCTTCCTGCTGGCGTGGCGCGGACGGGTGTCGTTCCAGCAACTGGGCGATGTTTCCTACAACGTCCTGCAGGTGGTGATCGTGGGGGTCACAGCGATCGCGATGGGGATCCTGGTGTTCGCGGTGGGAGCGGGACTGCTGGGGGATCCGAAGATGTTCATCATCGGGAACGGGTCCACGAGGACGGTGTTGCGGTGGTATCAGGACCGGTCGGGCGGATTGCTGCCGCAGCCGGGATGCGGGTCGATCTCGATCTGGTGGTATCGATTCCTGATGTTGCTGTGGGCGCTGTGGTTGGCGGCAGCGCTGATCCGATGGCTGCGGAAGGGATGGGAGAACTTCACGGTGGGAGGTTGGCTGCGGCGCGGGGATCGGGCGCGGTCAGGGCCGCCGCCGCTGCCTCCGGTGGTGCCTGGGTGAGGTGGGGTGGGGTGGGACTTATGGGCCCCACAGGACTTAGGGGACCTATGGGACGCAGGCTTTCCGGGGGTGGGCTGGGAGTGGGGAAAAGGCCGGCTTGGCAATGGGGGTGTGGATGTGGTGGATTTCTCCATATGCACATCCTCCGGCGCCTGTCATTGGGACCCTTGGTTTTTGCGGGGTTGGCGTGTGTGACGGGGCGGGCGCAGGGATTGCTGGCGGATCTGGGGGTGACGACGTTGCAGGCGCGGTACGGGAGTTCGTTGGCGACGGGGAGTTCGGTGGTGGGATGGCTGACCGAAGCGGGAGATCCGTTCTGGCCCAATCTGGCCAATACATCGTTGTTCCCGCTGGCGCCGGGCCGGCCGTATCAGGTGGTCAACACGGGGACGGATCCGACCACGACATCGTCGGGGCATGCGACGGCGGTGGCGGCGCATTGGTTCGGGACGAGTTACGGCGTGTCGCCGGGACTGGGGGGAGTGGTGGCGATGGGGGCTTCGGATTTCGTCACGACCTTCGGGTTGAACGCGGGCGGGTATGAGATTTCGCCCGGGGTATTTGTTGTGGCGGCACCCTTCATCTCGCCGACGGCACCGTTGTGGCAGTCTGGGTTGACGGGGACGGCGGAGCGTCCGCTGGGGGTGCCGCAGGTGATCAACGCGAGTTGGGCTGGGTCGTCGGGAGTGACGGTCTATGACGTGGATACCCTACGGCGGGCGGATTACCTGGTGGATCGGGATGGCATCACGATCGTGGCTGGGGTGGGCAATGCGGCGGGGGCACCGCCGCAAGTGTTGGGACAGGCGTACAACGTGATTGCAGTGGGGTTGCCGATTTCGCCTTCGAGCGATGGAACGTCGTATCTGGACGGGTCGGGGCGGGTGGTGGTGGACATCGTGGCACCGTCGGAGAACACGAGTGCGGCGACGCCGATGGTGACGGGAGCGGCGACGATGCTGATTGATCTGGCGAACAAGACGCCGGCGTTGGCGAACGGGAATGATCCGAGGGTGGTGCGGTCGGTGTTGATGACGGGGGCGGAGAAGGCGGCGGACTGGACGGTGCCGACTTCGACGACGGTGTTGGGTCAGACGGTGACGCAACCGTTGGACCTGAAGTTGGGGGCAGGGGAATTGCGGGTGGACATGGCGTACGAGCTGATGTTGTCGGGGGAGATGACGCCGAACGTGCCGCGGTCGGTGCAGGGATGGGACCTGGGGACGACGGGGGTGGGGATGACGTATTACCTGGTGGACAACTCGGCGCCGGGTGCGGATCTGACGGTGACATTGGCGTGGAACCGGGTGACGGGGGATCCGAATGATGCCACGAGGTTCGCGGCATCGAATTTCACGGTGCCGACCGGTAACAATCTTCTGATTTCGAATCCGTTGGCGAACCTGGACCTGCAGGTGTTCACGACGGATGGAGTGAGTGTTCCACTGGTTTCGTTGGCGGCGAGCGTGAGCACGGTGGACAACGTCGAGCACATCTATCTGCGGGACCTGCCGGTGGGCCGATACGCGATCGGGGTGAGTGGGCCGGCGGGGACGACGTATGGATTGAGTTTCCAGATGGTGCCGGAGGCGTCGGTGGGATGGTCGATGGGGGTGTTGGGGTTGGCGGGTGTGGGATGGGGATTCTGGCGTCGCCGGGGCGGGCGTTGAGGGGGGGCGACCGGGGTCGGAGGCGTGAAGGGATTGGCTCGGGTCACCACCACTTGAAGGTGGGATCGGGCTTGGGATCGGAGAGCCAGTTCGGGGTTTCCTTGGGGAACTCGAAGAACTCCACGTGTCCGTCGCCGAACAGCATGTTGTAACGGGAACGACCCCGGTAATTGTGCCAGACGGAGCGGTTGTCCATCACGCTGCGGTTGGCGTGCCAGTGCCAGTCGCCCTGGATGATCTTGTTGGCGGGGCTACGGGCGACTTCGCTGGACTTGATGGGGGTGGCTTCGTAGGTGCCGCGCGGGGCCTTGAGATCTCCGGCGACATGGCGGACGCGGAAGGAGTCGTGTTGGAACTGGACGAGGTAGCTGTTGCCGTAGTCGGTGAAGCAGTGTTTGGCCTGATATTCCTCGTCGCCCTTGTCGGAAGGGCAACGGAAGAGTTCAACCGCCGGAGCGTAGCGGTTGAGGGGGCGATTGGTGGCCTCGATGGAAACTCCGAAGGAGAGGGCTACGCCGGCATCCAGGCGATAGGTCCCCCTCTTGCCGCCACCGGCGCCCCAGCCCCACTGGGTGGGATAGGAATCCGCGTAGTCATCGGTGTACATGTGGTAGGCGATGCCGATCTGGCGTTGATTGCTGGCGCAGCGGATCTGCTGGGCCTTGGCCTTGGCGCGTCCCATGGCGGGGAGGAGCATGGATGCGAGGATGGCGATGATGGCGATGACGACGAGGAGCTCGATGAGGGTGAAGGCATCGGGTGAAGCCGGTCGGGGAAGGCGTTTCATCGCATGGATCGGTTTATCGGGGTTGGGGATGACGGGCAAGGGAGAGGTGGGGTTGGGAGAAGGCTTTCGGTGTTGGCGGGTGTGGGTTGGGGATTCTGGCGGCGCCGGTGCGGGTGTTGAAAGGGGGGGATCAAGTGCTGGGAGTGGCCGGGGCGGTGGAAGCCGGGGTCTTGTGGCGCAGGAGCAGGCGGAGGGAATTGAGGACGACGAGTACGGTGCTGCCTTCGTGGGCGGCGACGCCGAGGGAGAGGCGGAGACCGGGCCAGGCGGTGGCGAGGATGCCCATGAGGATCATGGTGCCGAGGGAGACGGTGAGGTTCTGGCGGATGATCCGATTGGCGCGGACGCTGACATCCCGGGCGATGAGGAGGTTTTCCAGGCGGTCGTTCATGAGGACGACATCGGCCTGTTCGATGGCGGCATCCGAGCCGCGGGCACCCATGGCCATCCCGACATCGGCGGCGGCCAGGACGGGGGCGTCATTGACGCCATCGCCGACCATGGCGACGCGCAGGCCTGAGGCGCGGAATTTGAGGAGGGCGGCGACCTTGTCTTCGGGTTTGAGGCCGGCTTGAAAGGATTGGACAGCGGACTCGGTGGCGATGCGTTGGGCGGCGGCGGGGCGGTCGCCGGTGAGCATGCAGGTCTGGATGCCGGCGGCATGGAGGGTGGCGAGGACCTGCCTGGTTTCCGTGCGGAGCGAATCGGCGAGGAGAAATCGCGCGGCGAAGTCGGGGCCTGCGACCCAGGATTCGGAGGATTGGGGATGGGGCGATGGAAGGGGAGGGAAGGTGGGGCCTGCGACTTTCGGGATGAGATCGCGATGGCCGAGGATGACATCGAGATGGTTCCAGCGGGCCTGGACACCGAGACCGGGGAGGTTCTGGCTGGTATCGGCGGGAGGGGAAGGCGCGGGTGGGTTGGGCGAGTCGCGGAGGGAACGGAGGATGGACCGGGCGACGGGATGGTTGGAGATCCGGGTGAGGGCGAAGGCGGCGGAGCGTGAGGTTTCGGGGTTGCCGAGCAGGGGTTCGAATCCGGTGACCTGGAGTTCGCCGGCGGTGAGGGTGCCGGTCTTGTCGAAGGCGAAGAGTTGGATGCCGGCGAGGTTTTCGATGGCGGCACCGCCGCGGAAGAGGATGCCGTGGTGGGCACCGAAGGCGATGGCGGAGAGGATGGCGGAGGGGACGGAGAGGACGAGGGCGCAGGGAGAGAGGACCACCAGCAGGGTCATGGCGCGGTAGAAGGCGCTGGGCTGGGTGGGAGTCGAGCGGAGGAAGGGAGTGTGCTGGACGAAGGCGGTCCAGAGGAAGAGACCGGCACAGGCGGCGAGGACGAGGCCGGTGTAGCGGGTGCCGAACCGGTCGGTGAACCGCTGGACGGGGGCCTTGAGGTCCTGGGCCTTTTCGATGAGGCGGATGATGCGTTGGAGGGCGGAATCGGAGGCGGCACGAAGGACGCGGGCCTCGAGGACTCCCCATTGGTTGAGGGTACCGCTGAAGAGGAAATCACCAGGGGCCTTGGCCACGGGATCGGCTTCACCGGTGAGGGATGATTCATCACAGGCACTGGTGCCGACCTGGACTTCGGCATCCACGGGCACGAGTTCACCGGCGGTGATGCGGATGAGTTCGCCGGGGAGGAGGGCATCGACGGGCACCTCGGATTCGCCGGCGGGGGTGATGCGATGGGCGGTCTTGGGGGCGCGATGGAGGAGGGCGTTGATCTCGCGTCGGGTGCGGTCGGCGGCGAAGGCTTCGAGGGTGGCGGAGGCGGAGAAGAGGATGAGGAGGAGGGCGCCTTCGCCCCAGGCGCCGACGGCGACGGAGCCGGGGACGACGAGGAACATGAGGAAATGGGTGTCGAACCGGAGATGACGGAGGTCATCCCAGACCTGTTGGGTGAGGTCCCAACCGCCGAAGAGGAACGCGACCATATAGGCGGCGGCGGAGACGTTGGGGGAGGTCTTGTGGCAGAGCCAACCGGTGATGGCGGCGACGAGACAGAGGGAGGAACGCAACGCCATGGCGCGCCAGGCGGAAGGTGGGGGATTTACATGGGAGTGGGGGCGGACGTCTGCCATGGAGGCGACGGTATGAAGAGGGAGAGGTTCAAGCGAGGGTGGAGCAAGTACGGACTTTTTCGGGGAGAACCGGTGGTCACGGAATGGCTTGGGAGGGCTGGAAGGAAACTGGTGGGCGCATCCTGAGGCCGGGTTCAAAGGTTCAACCCGGTTGCTTCCCGGGGGGAATCCGGCAAGCCTGCGAGGGATGTCGGTCCGATTCACGATCCTTGGCAGCGGCAGCGGGGGCAACTGTGCCTATCTGGAAGCGGGTGAAACGCGTTTGTTGATCGATGCGGGGTTCAGTGCACGCCAGATCCGGTTGCGACTGGCGGCGATCGGGCGTGCGCCGGAGGGGTTGAGCGGGGTGTTGATCACCCATGAACACGGGGATCACGTCCAGGGCTTGGGTGTGTTGTGCGGGAAGCTGGGGATTCCGGTGTATGCGAATCGGATGACGCGGGATGCGATCGGGCGGGTGTGTCCGGCCCGACTGGATTTCCGGGTGTTCGAGACGGGATCCAGTTTTGGGGTTGGGGAGGTGGAGGTGCAGAGCTTCAGTGTGCCGCACGATGCGATGGATCCGGTGGGGTTCGTGTTGGGGACGAAGGCAGGAAACCTGGGTTTCCTGACCGACCTGGGGCATGTGACGAAGCTGGTGATGGAGCGGGTGCGGACATCGCGGGTGTTGGTGCTGGAGGCGAACCACGACATGCGCCTGTTGCAGGACGATCTCAAGCGTCCCTGGAGCACCAAGCAACGGATCCTGAGCCGGCACGGACACCTGTCGAATGACGCCGCGGCGGAGGTGGCGGCGGAACTGGCGCCGGCGGGGGTGGGGACGATCTATCTCGGACACCTGAGCCGGGATTGCAATCGGCCTGAACTGGCGCGCGCGACGGTCGAGAAGCGTCTGGCGGCGATGGGGGCGACGCAGGTGCGGATCGAGAATACGTCGCAGGAAGCGCCCTGCGCGACGCTGGAGATGTGACGGATCAGGCGGGTTCGGGCGGTGCCTGGCGGCGGGTGGCCATGAAGTCGAGGTAATCGATGAGGCGCGCCTTCATTTCCTTGCGGGACACGATGGAATCGATGAGGCCGTGTTTCTGGAGGAACTCGGCGGTCTGGAAGCCTTCGGGGAGATCGGCCTGGGTGGTGTCGCGGATGACGCGGGGACCGGCGAAGCCGATGAGGGCATCGGGTTCGGCGAGGATGAGGTCGCCGACGGAGGCGTAGGAGGCCATGACACCGGCGTAGCAGGGATTGACCAGGATGGAGATGTACGGGAGGCGTTGGCGGGCGTGGTAGGCGAGGGCGCCACAGGTCTTGGCCATCTGCATGAGGGAGAACATGCCTTCGTACATGCGGGCGCCGCCACTGGTGGAGATGATGATGACGGGGATACCGCGGTCGGTGCCGGCTTCAATGAGGCGGGTGAGTTTCTCGCCGACGACCGAGCCCATGGAACCGCCGAGGAAAGCGAAGTCCATGACGCCGAGTGCGACGCGATGGGGCCCGAGTTTGCCGATGCCGGTGATGACGGCGTCCTTGAGGAGAGAGGATTTCTTTTTGTAGGCGGCGAGTTTGGAGGCGTAGGAAGCGACACCGGTGAAGCGGAGGATGTCGACGGATTCCATGAGGGGATCGATTTCCTCGAAGGAACAGGTTTCGACGAGGGAATGGATGCGTTCGCGGGCGCCGATGATGAAGTGGTGTTCGCAGCGGGGACAGACCTTGAGGTTGTCGTCCAGTTCGCGGTCGTAGATGAGGGATTCGCAGTTGGGGCAACGGGTCCAGAGACCCTCGGGGATGTCGCGTTTCTTGGATTTGCCGGTGAGCTTCGGCTTCTGGAGGAACGTGGTTTCGCTGACGGAGGGGGGGGTCAACGTGGGTTCGACGTGATCGATCCCGATGCTTTTCTTCCTGACAACCTTGGTCTGCATGTGCGCTCCGGCCCGTGGCGGGGTCGGTAGGGAAGGCTTACCAACCTCCGGGGGTCTTGGCTAGCGCGCGGTCGGGAATGGGGTGCGCCCTGACCCTGCTCCCAAAGGATCCAACGGACGGGCGGCAAGGGTTTGTTGCGGTACCCCAGCCCTTTGCCCTTCCCCGCACTTCCGGCGACCGAACGTCGCCGCCCCGGTTCGGGGGCAGTGCCGGGATGTTGTGAAATCGAGTGATTGGAACGTCGCGTTGACAAGGGGGGAGGGGTGGATAGTCTCCGGCACTCAATTTTCGAGGAAGCAGAGAACTATGCCGAATACGAAGTCCGCTGAGAAGCGAGTCCGAAGCAGTGCCCGCAAAGCCGCGTTGAACAAGTCCGTGAAGTCGCGGCTGAAGACCCTGGAGAAGAAATACCTGGTGGCCTTGGGAGCCGGCCAGGTGGAGGAAGCGCAGACGGCTTACCGCTCCGTTTCTTCCGCCTTGGACAAGGCGGCCAAGGGTGGCGTGATCCACAAGGCGACCGCAAATCGCAAACGTTCCCGGTTGCAACTCCGGTTCAACGCCGCCGCGGCCGTCAAGCCCGCCTGAGTTCCGGGTTCATCAATCCCTCGACCCCGGTTGACCGAGCGCTCTTGCGGGAGGCCGTGTCAGGCGGGAGTGGTGAGGATTGCGACCCGTTGAATGCGTCCCTGCACTGAATCATACCGGTGCGGGGATGTGTCGTTTTCAGAGGGTGTGTGGCGGGCGAGGACCGAGCGCGGGGCCGAGGGGGATTTGTCGTACTCGCTCTCGTACTCGTACGCGTACGCGAGATGGGTTCATGTGACCTGAAGGATTCCTGATCGAGTACGGGGCGGGGGTGAGTACGAGTACGATGGAGGTGTGGACCTTGATCAGGCGGGGGCGGTGACCCGGGGGAGGATCTCGATGATCTCGGCGATGACTTCGCCGGACGTGGTTCGGAGGGTGTTCTGGCGGCCATAGAGTTCGCTGCCGAGGGGCATGTCGAGGGCCGAGGCGAGGAAGGGATCGCTCTGGATGGCAAAGAATCCGGAAGGGCGGCTGGAGTAGCCGAGGCCGGATCGGTTGAGGATGCCGCCGAGCGGGCGATAGGATTCGACGACCTGACTGCGCCAGGGTTCGTTGAACCGGGCGAGATGGACGCGGATTGCTCCGAACTCAACGGCGACATCGGATTCATCCAGGCGAAGGACGACCTGCCGTTGGAGGATGTCGCCGGTAATCTGGCGTTGGAGCACCTGAAGGTGGATGGGTTTTCCGTGAAAGGATTCCAGGGTGCTGGTCATGTCGCCGTCGTGCACCAGCAACTGGCGGTAAGGCTCGGGCATGGCATCGCCGGCCAGGATCCGGAACGGGGGCAGCGCCTGGTCCCGGCGTTGGTAGAATTCGTCCAGGGGATGCAGGACGGATGGGCCTGCGGAGGAATGGGCTGACATGGGCGGTGGCATGAAGGCGGGTCAGGCGTAGCGGCCGCTCCGGTATTTCGGGTCGAAGAAGTTCTGGAGCAGGCGATCGACCTGGAGAAGGGCGGGACGGTTGAGGCCGATCTGACCGTCCTGTTCCACCAGATGGCCCTGTTCGCGAAGGATGGCGAGCGGGCCGGCGAACTGGACGCGGGGATCGATGCCGAACTTCTGGGTGAAGGCGTCGATGGAGACGCAGCCGAGCTTGAGTTGGAGCATGAACTCGCGGGTGTAGAGTTCAGCAGGATCGGGTCGGAGGGCGCGGTAGACCGGGAATTGACCGGCCTTCACGGCATCGAGGTAGGGATGGAAGTCGTGATGATTCTGGTAATGGACCCCGGACAGGTGTCCGAAGCTGGCGACGCCGACGGAGAGGAGATCGGCGCCGGAGAACAGACCGGCGCGGTATTCGAATCGGACCCGGTTGGGATCGCGCACGACGGTGGTGGTGCTGGTGACGGTGTAGCCGGCCTCTTCGAACTTCGAGAAGGCGTAATCCACCCAGCGCCGTTTCGTTTCCCAATCGGCAACCGGAGCCACCAGCCGGCCTTCGTCCTTCATCCGCTGATAGATGGTGGTGTTGTAGGGCACTTCCATCTGGTAGATCGTCACTGAATCCGGTTGGAGTGCGACCGCCTTGGCGACGGCTTCCTGCCACTTTTCCTCCGTCTCCTCCACCATGCCGGCGATGAGGTCGATGTTGATCTGGGGAAAGCCGATGTCGCGGGCGTAGGCGTAGGCGCGGGCGATTTCCTTCGAGCGATGGGCGCGTCCGTTGATCTCGAGGATGTGATCGTCGAAGTGCTCGATTCCAAGGCTGAGTCGGGTGACGCCCATCTCGCGGATGGCGCGGAGCTTGTGATCGGTGAGGGTGCCGGGCTCGGCTTCGAAGGTGATCTCGGTGGCTTCATCCCATGGCAACAGCGCCTTCATGCCGTCGGAAAGGAACTTCAACTGGTCGGGCGACAGGTAACTGGGGGTGCCGCCGCCGAAGTAGATGAAGCGGGGATGTCGACCGCCGATGACGGGGCGTGCGGCGTAACGGGAAAGTTCCTGGAGGATGGTATCGATGTAGCCGCGGATATCCTCGGCATTCTTGTCGGTGTAGACGCGGAAATAGCAGAAGTGACAGCGTTTGCGGCAGAAGGGGATGTGGACGTAGAGGCCGAGGGGAACGTTTGGGCGCGGGGGTTGGTTGAGGGCGGTGAAGAGTTCCGGGACCTGATCGGCCTTCCAGGCGGCGAACGGGGGATAATTGGCGACGAAATAGTTGCCGGCGGTGGTCTCGGTGCGGGCGGGAGTGGCGGCGGGGAGGGCGACGGTCTCGGGAGCTGGGGAATCGGGAGCGGGAGCGACCATGGGACGAAGGTGCTCGTTCGTACGTGTACGTGCAATTCTGGAATTGCTGGGAGGTTTTGAGGACGAGGGCATTGCGGCGTGCAGGCATCATCGTCATGGCCATCAGCCTTGGAACCTTCCTTGTGCAGTCCAAGGGCTTCTGGCGCGGGCTTCATATGGAGCGTGACTTCATCGTCCGAGAGAGGGGTAAGCAGTGACGGGAGTTCCCGGGCCACCGCACGAGAACGGCTGAGAATTGAGACGGCACTGATGCGGGTGTTTATTGTGAATGTGGCGGTTGTGGTGATTACGGATTGAGGATTGGTCAAAGGTAATGTTTGTTTCAGGCCATGCTGACGACTCGCAATAATCGACTGGACCCCTCCCTTATCCCGGAAGAACAACTTGCCGAATTGGCCCGGGTGTTTGCGAAGCCGGATCACGTCGCCTTGATCGACTCGGAGGGACATCGAACTTTGATTCCCGAGGCATTGTTTGGCCACTTGGTCCGAATTGTTCGGCTCATGTCGGAGAGGAAGGCCATCGTGATGTTGGCAGAGGACGAGGCGTTCACCACCCAGGCGGCGGCAGACTACCTGGGGATGTCCCGGCAGTTCCTCGTGAATCTGCTCGAGAAAGGGGAAATGCCTTATCACCGGGTTGGGACGCATCGCCGTGTGACCTTTAAAGACCTGTTGATCTACGAGAAGCGGCGTGACGTGGACCGCCGTGAAGCGATGGACCGGTTGACGGATGAAGTGGCGAAGGCCGGGCTCTACTTTTCCGACTACAAGGGAGACGAGTGAGGGCGGACCTTCATGTGTTGATCGACGCCTGCGTGCTGGCCAACCAAGGGGTTTGCGACCTCCTGCTGAGCCTGGCGGAGCGGCCGCGACTCTTCGTTCCACATTGGTCGGCGCAGATTCTTGAAGAAGCGGGGCGTACTCATCGCGAAAAGTTGGGATGGCCCGGGCACCTGGCCGATTTGTTCCAGCGGGAGATCACCGCGAGTTTTCCGGAAGCGGCGATCGCCGGATTCGCCCAGATCAGTCCTTCGCTGACCAACGATGAAAAGGACCGGCATGTTGTTGCTGCCGCCATCGTCGGAGCCTGCCCGCTTATCCTCACCTTCAATCTGAGGCATTTTGGCGCGGAGCATCTGGTTCCGTATGGCATCCAAGCCGTGCATCCTCAGGGCTACCTGACAACACTCTACGAAATGGAACCGGCGCAGGTCATGGCAGTCCTGGGTGAGATTGCCGGAAGGCGCCGGCTGGAAACGGAAGATCTCCTCCTGAAACTGGGCTCGGTCATTCCCATGTTTGCCAGCCGGGTACTTCTGGATCTGGCCAAGTGAAGGCTTGGATTTCCTGATCGCCGCTGCCGTCACGGAGACCTTGGCGCGGTTGCCCCGCGAGGGGCCAGACACTGCCGATAGAGCAGGTCGAGGTCGTTGACCATGCGGTCGGTGGAGAAGCGTTCGAGGACGAACTGGCGGCCGCGGGTGGCGAGGTCGTGGGCCAGTTCAGGGGCATCGGCGAGTTGACCCAGACGATTGACCAGGGCGTCGAGGTGGTCGGGGGTGATCAGGAAACCGGTTTCGCCGTTGATGCAGACTTCGGAGGCGCCGTCGCAATCGAAGGCGACGATGGGTTTGCCGGCGGCGAGGGCCTGGGGCAGGACGCGGGCGAGGCCTTCGCGTTGGGAGAGGTGGACGAGGACGTCCATGAGGGGGAGGTAACGGGGGACGTGGTCCGGGGGGACTAGACCGGTGAAGATGAACCGGCCGCGCAGGGCGGGTTGAGAGGCGAGGGATTCGAAGCGTTTCCGCCAGGGACCATCGCCGACGAGGAGGAAACGGATGTTGGGGATGCGACGGATGAGTTCGGGAGCGGCGCGGAAGAGGTCATCGTGGCCCTTGAGTTCGAAGAGGCGGGCGACTTTGCCGACGACGAAGTGGTGGGGAAGGAGGCCGAGTTGGGCGGCGAGAGCGGGGTCGGGTGAGGCGTTGAGGAAAGGGGCGAGGGGGAATCCGGAGAAGATGCGGGAGAACTGGGATTCGTGGCCGATGCCGGCGGCGAGGTATTGGCGGGCCATGGCATTGGCGACGACGACGAAGTGGTCGGTGACCCGGCCGGCGAAGCGTTCGGCGCGGGTGAAGGCGGCATTGGCAATCTGACCCTGGAAAGGGCCGAAGGAGGGGCCGTGGATGGTGTGGATGATGATGGGGACGCGGGCGGAGCGTGCGGCGAGACGGCCGAGGATGCCGGCCTTGCCGGAGTGGGTATGGACGATGAGGGGGTGGTGGGAGCGGAAATGGCGGCGGAGATGGAGGAAGGCGAGGAGGTCGGTCCAGGGTTGGACGGGGCGGACGAGTTCAGGGACGGGGATGAGGCGGTCAGGGTACCGGGCGAACTCGGATTCGAGGGAGCCTTCCGGACCGGTTGAGGGGCCGGAAAGGAGTTGGACATCCCAATCGGGATTCCTGTGGAGGCCGAGGACGGAGGAGACGGTATTTTCCTGGGCGCCGCCGACGATGAGGCGGGTGATGACGTGGGAGATTCGCCAGGGGGGCGGCAGGGGACCGCGGCTCATGGCATGGCTTTGATGGCCGTGAGACGGGCGGTGAGATTGGAGTGGGCGGAGGAGTTCTGGGGTGCGATGGCGATGGCCTTCTCGATATGGCGGATGGCCTCGGGTCTCCGGTCCTGGCGGAGGGAGACCTCGGTCAGTCCGACGTGGGCATCGAGGGCATCTGAATCCCGGTCGAGGACCTGTTCGAAATCGGCGCGGGCCTTGTCGAGTTGACCGGCGAGCATGAGGGCGGTGCCGCGATTGATGCGGGAATCGCGGTCATCTGGGCGACGACGGACGACTTCGTCGAGGGTGGCGACGGCGAGAGCGAACTGGCCGGACTGGAGGAGGAGATAGCCTTTGCGTTGGAGGAGGGGTTCGTCCTGGGGACGGAGGGCGAGGAGACGGTCGATGATGGGGAGGGCCTTTTCGGGGCGATTGGACTGGACGTAGAGGAAGGTCAGTTGATCGAGCATGGGGATGTCGTCGGCCTGTTCGCGGAGGGCGTTGAGGAGGGCCTGTTCGGATTCGTCGATCCTGCCGGCGAGGAGTTCGGCATTGGCGAGGACGCGATGGAGGTGACTGAACTGGGCGGGGGAAGGTTTGATCTTCCTGGCGAGGGCGTCGGCGTCGGCGTGGGCGCGGAGGGCGTAGGAGGGTTCATTGGCAGCGAGACAGGCGCGGGCATAGCCAATGGCGGCCTCGAGACTTTCGGGGTCGAGTTCCCGGGCGCGGAGGAAGGCATTGGCGGCGGCGCGGACGAGGGGATCGCCGAGGGTGAGGACGGCATTGCCGAACTGTTCGAGGAAGCGGGGTTCGTCGATGGGACCGTAGTATTCGGTGATGCCGACGCCGTAGGCCTCGATGGGTTTGCGGACGGCGGGATTGATGGGTTGTCGGGCGATGAGGAGTTGGTTGACGGCGATGTTGACGGAGACGGCGGCGTTGTCGGGATCGATCTTGAGGGCGAGGGCGAGGAGGTCGCGGGCGGGGTCGAGTTTGCCGGCGCGTTGGAGGCTGATGGCGTCGGCGTTGATGGCGCGGGCCCAGAAGGAAGCGGCGTAGCGGGCGGCTGGGGAGGAGTGATTGAGGGTGGCGTCGAGGACGCGGTCGAGTTGGGGGCGATTGCGATTCCAGGTTTCGATGACGGCGGCGGCCTCGGCATCGGAGAGGGTGGGGGTGGCGACCTGACCGCCCTTGTAGGTCTGGAAGGCGAAGATGGCGCCGGCGGGGCGCAGGTGATTGAGCTCGGTGAGGAACGAGGTGGAGGGGGTGACGGAGAAGGCGAGGTTGGTGAGGGCGGCCCGGGTGAGGACCTGGAGGAAGAGTCCGCCGACGTTTTCGGTGGCGGAGGCGAGGGGAGCGAGTTCGGGCCAATGGGAGCCATGGACCTTCACGAGGTTGCGGCGGTAGGTGATTTCCGGGGCGCGACGGGTGTTGACGACGAGGTGGCCGGGGTTGTTGGGCATGCGCCGGAGTTGGGCGCCGAGGAGGGAGTTCAGGACTTCGTCATCGCTGACGATGATGGCGGGTTGGTTGGGGAGGGGATCGACGAGGGCGGAGGCGAGTTCGCCGAGGATGGGTCCGTTCTGGACCTGGATGGAGGGCCAGTTGCGGACGGCGAGGGCGACGGGCATGGCGACGGCAGCGGCGACGACGAGCCAGCCGAGGAGTTTGCTGACGGGACCGCCGGCGAGGTCGGCGCGGGACCATTGGCGATCCGGGGTGACGGTACCGAGGACGATGAAGTAACCGGCGAAGTAACCGACGGCGAGGGCGGCGCAGATGTGGAAGGTGAGGAGGGGCAGGGCGCCGTATTCGGCGGCGTCGGTGACGAGTTTGCGGGGGCTGAACACGCCGTCGAAGGCCATCCAGAGGTTCATGGCGATCCAGGCGAACTGGAGGAGGGTGACGGCGCCGAAGGTGGCG
Organism: Verrucomicrobia bacterium UBA6176; assembly: GCA_002422905.1. Classification (GTDB taxonomy): domain Bacteria; phylum Verrucomicrobiota; class Verrucomicrobiia; order Limisphaerales; family UBA9464; genus UBA6176. Next base: position 3,496 of record DITU01000067.1, on the reverse strand, counting down.
AGGCGTTCGATTCCGGATCCGCGTGGGCTGGCCCAGCGGACGCCGCCGACGGCGAGGGGGAGGATCATGACGGCGGCGAGCATGATGAACCGGCTCTTGGGCAGGTTGAGGAGGTAATCCTTCTGGGTGGCGAACACGGCCCAGAGTGCGCCGCTGAATTCCTCGGGGAGCCCGCCGCGCCCGGCGCCGAAGATGGGAAGGACCAGGTAGAGCAGGAGACCGGCGGCGCCGATGGCGGCGAGGCGGAGGATGCGTCGGAGTTGGATGAAATCCCAGCCACCGATCCAGAAGAAGGCGGTGATGAAGAGGGGGAGGAACCCGATCATGGCCCAGTTCTGGGGGATGCCGAGACCGATGAGCAGGGCGTAGGCATCGAGCCAGCGTTCGTTGCGGGAGGCGCGGAACTCGAAGAGGCAACGGGCGACGGTGGCGAAGAGCAGGGCGTTGAACATCTCGCCTGAGAGGGACGTGGCATGTTCCCAGACGGTGAGTTGGAGGGCGAAGGTGCCGGCGGCGAGGACTGGGGGAACCCAGGCGAGGGGGAGGTCGAGGGGGCGTCCATCGGCAAATCCACGGATGCGTTGGGGATGGGTGCGGTCCTGGGGAAAGAGTTGGATGGTGCGGACGATTGTCCAGACGGTGGCGGCAGCGAGGAGGGCGGTCAGGAGGTTGCCGGTGAGGGGCAGGATGCGGTCGGGGAGGAGGGCGAGCGGTCGGGTGACGAGGTAGAGGAGGGGTGCGTTCGCGGGGATATTGCCATCCCAACCGGCGACCTGGCCGATGACGGTGAGGCTCTGGATGGTGACCCAGTGACTGACAGTGATCAGATAGACCACCAGTGCCACCCCGGAGAGGATCCAGGGGAGTAAACGGGTCAGGGAAAACGAGTCCTTTTGCATAGGCGAGTCGAACGAAACCTGACGGGAGGGTGAGTGTCCGCGCAAAGCAAAACTCGCCCAAAGGGCGGGATCGGAGCCGGCAATCAGCCGGCGTCGTCCGGACCGGACGGGGAAGAGCGGCTGCCGGTATCGCGACAGACGCCGCGACGGCTGGTGGCGACGAAATCGAGCAGTTCCATCACGACGGGGCTGTGGTTGAACTCGGAGCGGACGGCGGCGAGGACGGCGGCGAAGGGGAGACGTGAGCGGAAGAGTCGATGATAGGCGGCGCGGAGTTCGAGCCGCTGGGCGGGGGTAAAGCCGGCGCGCCGGAGGCCGACGACATTGAGGCCGGCCATGCCGTTGGCGCCCTTGGCGATGCAGAATGGGGGGAGATCCCGGGAGATGCCGGAGCCGCCCTGCATGAGGGCGAGGCGGCCGATGCGGGCGAACTGGTGGACGAGACAGTTGCCGGAGAGGAAGACGCGGTCGGCGAGGGAGGCGTGACCGCCGATCAGGGCGCCATTGGCAACGATGTTGTGATTGCCGACGTGGCTGTTGTGGCCGACGTGGCAGCCGGCCATGAAGAGGTTGCCGTGGCCGATCACCGTGTCGTCGTCGGGTCGGCTGGAGCGATGGATGGTGACGTGTTCGCGGAAGACATTGTCGTCGCCGATGCGCAACCGCGTGGGAGCTCCGTCGTACTTGAGATCCTGGGGGGAATCGCCCAGGACCGCGCCGGCATGGATGCGATTGCGTGCACCGAGGACGGTATGGCCGGTGAGGTATGCGCCGGGACCGACTTCACAACCGGGCCCGAGTTCGACGTGGGCATCGATGACGGCGTGGGGTTGGATCCGGCAACCGGGACCGATCCGGGCGTCGGGATGAACGACGGCGGTGGGGTGGATGTGGATGTCTGGGGAATCGGACATGGGCGACGACGGGCGATCAGAACGGGGCTGACTCCAGGTCTTCGAGTTGGGCGAGGACCTGGTCGATGGGGAAGACCGGGGAGGGTTGGTTGAGGCCCTTGAGGAGGGAATCGTACCATTCAATCTGAGGATCGATGCCCTGGGTGATCGACTGGGGGGTGGCGTACATGACGCCGGTCATGGGAAAGAACAGTTCCTGGATGGATTGGTACCGGGGTTCCTGGTGAAGGCGATTGAGTTGGCGACGCAGGTCTTCGAGTTGTTCGCGGAGCACCTGGTTGTAGATGGCCAGCTTGGAGTCGGTGAGTTGATCGATGCGGGCGTCTTCCCGTGCGATCCATTTGAGCTCGAGTCGGAGCAGGGTGTGAAGGTCCCGCTGTTTGTGGGCGGTGGTGAGTTCCTTCATGTCGGATTCCTTTTCGGCGCGGAGCACCGGATCCTGTTCCAGGTCCGGGTGGAGGAGCTTGGCGAGTTGGCGATAAAGGTTTCCCAGATCGCGGCTGCGGGCTTCCTCGACGGCCTGGGCGGCTTCCGCGGCGGCCTTGATTTTCGCCTCCTGTCGGGCGGATTTGCGTCGGGAGCCGGGAGAGGAGTGGGTCGACCTTCTCCGACGATCGATTTCCTTCGCCTGTTCCTCGAGTTCCGCCAGGCGTGCGGCGATCTGATCGGGCGGCAATCTCGGGTCCAGGCCGGAAAGGTCGGCATCCATGCCGTGGATGCGCAATTCCTCCTCGGCCTGACGCATGCCCTCGCGGATGGAATGTTCCATGGCTTCCTCGAGCGAACAGCCATGGATGGCTTCGAACACCCGGATGAGGAATGGATCGGTCGGGTTGCCTTCAAGATCCATCCATTCGTTCAGGAGGATTTCGATGACCTCGCGGAGGTCGGATCGACGTTTTTTGGGGACGATGCGGCCCTGGGTCAGGTCATTGAAGAGGATCTGGATGAGTTGTTCGATCTTCCCGGCCATGGCCTTGCGGCGCGGATGGACTTCGCGGGCATGCATCTCGACGGTGCGGTCGAGGACTTCGGCGCGTTCGGTGATGCGTGCCCGGGCGGTTTCGATGGCGCGGACGAGCCGGTTGAATTCCTGTTGGGACTGGGTGAGGCGCCTGGAGTTGCCACCGCGAAGGGTGAGTTGGGTGGAACCGCTTTTTGGATCGGGGGAGGGGCGCTTCTTTTTTCTCGGAGCCGGCACGGCGGGGATAGTGGGGAGCGCGGTGGGTTCGTAAAGCGTGGGAACGGGCGAGTTCGGGACTTCCAGCGAGAAAGGGGGGCGTGGTTGGGTGGGGCGGATGAGTGTGGCATTGGTAACCGGTGGCAATGGGGGGTTGGGGGTGGCGATCGGGCGTTGCCTGGCGATGGCTGGGGCGGGTTGGGAGGTGTGGCTGGGGGTGAGGAAGCGGGTGGACCGGGCGGAGGCATTGAAGGCGGAGTTTCCCGGGCGGGTCCGCTGTGTGGAGCTGGATGTGACGCGGCGAGAGGATTGGGGGCGGGTGGTGGCGGAGATTGAGGGGGTATCGGGCCGGTTGGACGTGTTGGTGAACAACGCGGGGGTGGCGGAGGACGGGTTGTTGGCGACGACTTCGTGGGAATCGTGGGAGCGGGTGATGTCGACGAATCTCGATTCGGTCTTTCACGGGTGCCAGGCGGTGTTGCCCGGGATGATTTCGCGGCGTT
>DITU01000137.1:6765-47028 GCA_002422905.1 Verrucomicrobia bacterium UBA6176 | reverse complement strand
ACGGGAATCCGGTGGCCCGGGTGATTGAGGCGCATCGTCTGGCACAGGCGACCGGTGGAAAGCCGGAGGAACGGCGAAGGGGAAAGTTCGGGCTGGTGCGCAATCTCCTGACCTCGGGAATGCCGGATCAGGAGATTCGGCAAGTGCTACGGCTGATGCACTGGCTGCTGGCGTTGCCGGCGGTCGAGGAGATAAAGTTCCGTCAGGATCTGGGAAGACTTCAGGAGGAAATGGGTATGCCAAATCTGAGCACGTACGATCAGCTGGTGTGGAAAGAGGGACTGGAAAAAGGCCGGGTCGAAGGTCAGGTCGAGGGCCTCGCCAAGGGCCGGGTATCCGGTTTGCAGGAGGCATTGATGGATCTGGCTGAACTCCGATTCGGTCCGTCCGCACTTGGTCTTCGCGAAAGGATCGAAGGCATACAGGACCAGGCTGAACTCCGAAGACTGACTCGTGGCATCCTGTCAGCCGCCTCACTGGACGAGTTCACGGAGCAATTGCCGCCCCTGCATCCGACCTCAACCGATCACCCAGCACACGTTTAGAGTCGTATCGATGCCATGGAGGCGGCGCGCGGAGACGCAGAGCGAATGCGTCAGCGTTGGGGTGGATCGACTTCGCGGACGGCGGCGCCGTGGGTGTCGCTGAGGACGAGGATGGCGAGCTTCTCGATCTGGTTGAATTCGCCGGGTTGCAATTGCTGGGCGTCGAGGCCGGTCTGGCCTGCGGCGGGCATTGGTTTAATCGGAGCCTGGGGATCGTCGTTCAGCGTCATGTAATCGAAGCGGCCGCGGAGGTCGGTGTAGCCGTCCTTGAGGAAACGCACCTGACCGCCGGTAACCCGGGCGTAAACCTTCACATAGGTTTTGGGGACGGGCCTGGCGGCGATGGGATCGCGGACTTCGAGGCGACCATAGTTTTCGGAGAGGGCGACGTTGAAGCGGTTGGAGTGATGGGTCCGGGTCTTGCGTCGACCGGCGCCGACGACTTCGACCAGCACATTGGCCTGGGCGAGGGAATCGGGGATGGGAATCTCGATGGAATCCTGGCCGGCAGGCAGGGTGATCACGGTGCTCTGGGTGGGCTTGATGATGCCGAAACGGTCGGCATCGCGGGTCACGAACGGAGTGCTGCTGAAGAGGAACTCCGGGTCCATGAGGTAATGATTGACGGTGATCTGGGAGAGGTTGCGCCAGGTGATGCGGACCGAGCGGTTTTCCACCTGGAAATCGAAGCTGGCTTCGGCAGCCGCCAGTTCGGCCTGTTGCCGTTCCCGGTCGGGCACATCACCGGGCCGCGTGACCGGGCGCCCCTCGATTTCATCGGCCTGGGCAACGACTTCAGTGAACAGGGAGCGCCAGCGGTCGACGGGATGATCGGCATGACGCGCTGCGATGGCCCGGGCGTCGGCGGGTTTCTCCTGATAGAAGGCAGCGTAACAGCGGAGGTAATCGAGCTGGAGCCGGGTGTGGACGGAATCGGGGGAAACGGAGTCGAGTCGGGCGAGGGCTTCGCCGATGCGATCCTGGAGGAAGAGGTGATAGGTGACGGCGAGTTGATCGGCGGGAGTGGGGGTGGGCCGATGGGCGATGATGGAAAGGAGCCGCTGATACTGGGCGCGTTGGGAATCGTTGGCGATGCGGCGCGGGGAACCGAGCGGATGGATGCGGGGATTGATGAGGGGCGAATATTCGAGGTGTTCGAATCGGTTCCGTTCGAGTGGATCCACGCGGATCAGGGAGCAATCGAGCCAGTCACCGCATTGATCGAGGAAATCGTCGCGATGCCGCAGCCATTCGCGGAGTGGGACGGTTTCGTTGTGGAAGACGGCGTAGCGATAGACGGGTTCGCTCCAGACGTGGTGCTCGCCGAGGAACCGGACGAGGCGACGGAAGAAGTCGATGGAAGTGCGGGCGCGCCAGGCGATCCGTTCGAGGTCGAGTCGGGCGAGGTTGTTCTGTTGGAGGAAGGCGAAGACCTCGGCGTCGGTGCCCATCTGGGACACGTGATCCCAGGAGGCGACATCGACGGTGGAGAGTTGTCGGACGACGAGGAAGGACTGGGGACGTGCGGTGCCTGCGGCGCGACCGGCGACGGCGGCCTGGGCGGGGAAATGGGGCAGGGCGACGCCGTTGGAGGAAGGTTGTGGGAAGTAGAAATGGTATTCGAGTTGGTGGGTGGTGTAGGGCTCGAGCCGGAGGAAGCGGCTTTGGGTGAAGCGACTTCCGAGGACGGGCAATGCGCCCTTGGGGATCTGGGTGAGGAGATCGAGTTTGGCGACGGAAGAGCCGGGGTTGCCGACCACGAGATTGGCTCCGTAGACCACGCCGGAAAGGAATTCGCCGGTGACGAACCGGTCGAAGCGTTCATTGCCTTCCTGGCGATAGCGGTCGCCGTTGCGGTAGAAGGATTCGCTGACCAACAGGGCGGGATCGGATTCCGCGGCGGGCTCGGCGGCGCGGACCTGTTTGCGGAAGACGAGGATGGGGCTGGCGGCGGTGAGACGGAACTGGGCGTCGGTGGTGACGATGGCGTGTTGACCGGCGGTGAAAGGCAGGTCGAGGACGGCCAGGGCCAGGAGCATCTCGGTCAGGTTCGAGTGGGCTTCGGTGAAGTGGACGGAGAGGAAGGGGGCGGTGCCATCCCAGGCGGCGAAGTCGCGCCAGAAGGCATTGATGCCCACCAGGTCGGCGTCCTGTTCGGCCGGGGTGAGCCGGTAATAATTGTTTTCGGCCCATTCCTTGGTGGGGCCGGCGGATCGGTAATAGGCCTGGGCGCGGGCGAGACCGCGTTCCTCGCGCATCTGTCTGGCATCCATGGCGAAGAATTGTGCGAGTTGGGCCTCGCCGGTGACGGCTGAACCCGCCATCGCACCAGCCATCCCGGCAGCAGCGAAGTTCGAGACGTTCGCCCTGCGTGCCAGCCGGGAGGTTGCACTCACCTTGGATTTCACCTCCAGACCCGCGTCCATCTGCAACGATTCCAGTGCGGGTGAATCCGCGGGTTCAGGCGGGGGAGCACCGGCTTCCTGGAAGGCGGCACCGCCACCGATACCAGCCTCTTCGAGTCCGCGCCCGTTCAAGGCGGTTTCGAACAACCGTTCATCCTCCTCCGGTTGGGGTGGCAACAGTTCCCACAATTCCCGCAGATGCCGCGCGGTGCGGGTTGCTTCACCGGGGAGACGTCGACCGAGCAGGGCGCGCTCGAACACGTTCAATCGAGCATACGCCCACGGCGCCAGGTATCGCGCGAGGTCCAGTTCCAACAGGTAATCGTCGAGGAAGGTCCGATCCTTCTTGTTCGCGAGGTAGGGGCGGATGACCTGGGTGAAGAACTCCGGATCCTTGCGACTGAGGAAATAGTTGAGTTCGTGACAGGCGAACTCGCTGTAGCGCGCGCGCTTTTCGGCGGCGGTCAGGGTCGGCCATTGCAGGATCCAGGCGAACCGCGCGAGGTCGGCATTGCCACTGAGCGTGGTGAACAGGGCATGAACCGACGCCAGCGTGTCGTAGGTTTCGATGGCGCCGGAGGTGGTGTCGGTGACGGTCAGGGTGGTTCCGGTGGTCAACACCTGGGCTTCGCGCACCTCGGTGGCGGGCTTGTCCGGATCCAGGTTGCGAACCAGGCGGAGGTCCTTGAACCGGGTGGGACGTTCCTTGGCGGTGATGCTGGCCCACGCGGCCTGGAACGGATCCTCGGCATGGATCTGGAAATGTTGGCGGTCGCCGAGGGACGCCACCGGCACCTTGACGCGGCCTTCGGCATCGGGAACGAGGTTGAAGAGCGCGGGAGCTTCGACGGCGAGGAAGTCGAGATTGCGCTCGATGCTGTGCATGAAACTGCCGGGACTGATGGAAGCATTCATCCGGTCGGCCTCACTGCGCAGTGCGCCGCGACCGGTCGCCATGCTGGCGGGGGGTAGCCCGGTCCTGGCTTCGGAAGTGGTTTGTTCGGTTGACTTCCGTTCCCATGGATTCAGCAACAGTCCGGGCCGGGGCAACAGGTTGCCCGGGTACCGTTGGGCGAAGCGTCGGTCGAGGATGTAGCGGTACTCATCCCCGATGTTCCTTCCGGCCGAGTACAGGTTCGGGGTGCGCGCCCAGAGCAGCGTGCCGGGGTCGAATCGTTCGAATCCGCCCAGACTTCCGAAGAGGGAACGCTCGGGGAGAAACCGCGTGGCGACGACATGCACGCGGGTGAAGGCGTTCCACGACCGGAGTTGAACGGTGATGCCGTCGGCATCGATCACGGCCGATTCGATCTGCAACGGGGTGCCTTCGCGGACTTCGAGGGCGCGATGGTTTCCGACGAGCCAGGTGGAGGCGGAGGAACCGGTGGTGATGCGCAGGGTGATGACGCGGACGGTGTTGCCACGGAGTTGGAGGGAGTAATCGCCGGCGGCGAGATCCTTGATTTCGAGGTAGCCACCGGCTGATTTCACCGAGGCCGTGTGATCGGCCACGAAGGTTCCGGCCCGGGTTTCCAGGAGGGAGATCGTCCCGGCCTCAATGCCGTCCATCCAGGGCACGCGAACGGTTTCGCCGGTCACGGCGTGGATGGTCGAAGCCCAGGTGCGGTCGTGATCGGTGAGGAACCAGGTTCGGGCGGTGTCGTTTCCGGTGTCGACCAAAACCAGGTCGATGTCTTCGAGCGCGCCGAGCTGGATCCGGCCGAGGGCATCGGTGCGGAGGGCGACTTTCTCGGCGATGGAGAAGCCGCGCCGGGAGAAGACGAAGACAACCTGCCGGTCGGCGATGGGTTCTCCGTTCTTGCCCAGCCATTCGAACACATGGGTGTCATTGAACCGGCTCAGGAAGGCGTCGCTGGTGGAGTCGGTGCGGTCGATGCCATTGAGCTCCCAGTGATTCTCCGCGGTGAGCGTGTGTTTTTCGCCGCCCAGACTGAGCATGGGAACGCGGGCAGTAAGGGAGGCGTCGACTGAGGCGAGGCGGTCGGGGACGCGGAAGCTGTGGGTGAAGACCTTGTCGGAGGTGAAGGGTGGGGGACGTACTTCGGAAGTGGTGGTGACTCCGTCGAGGGTGGTGGTGGTGAGGGTGAGGACGGAGTCTTCGAGGAGGGCCGGGGAGAGCTGGGCATCGCCGAGCAACACGTTCAGGCGGACGGCAAGGGTGGCCTGGCGACCGGCGAGGAGTTGTTCACGTTCGAGATGGAATTGGGCGTCGAGTCGATACGTCTCCCCGTGATGTTCAAAGGAGGCGAGGCTGGCGAAGGATCCATCGGGATCGGCGAGCACCACGGACTTTTCCTGGGGTTGCGCGGTGAACGGAACACGGATCCGGCCATCGGAGGGATTTGCAGTGAACTGCCGGCCATCGAGCCAGGCGACGGCGTTGGTGACGACGCGGCGTTGTTCGTCGAGGACGGTGAGGAGATCGCCGGCGGGGCCAACCTGTTGGACAAGGGAATACCGACCCTTGCGGAGGACGGCGCGGGAGGATTTGCCGCCGCCGATGAATTCGATGACCCAGACCCCGCGACGGGCGCGGAGTTCGGGGAAGGTGAAGGTCCGTTTCACCCGTTTGAACGGGGAGACATCGCCTTCATGATTTTGCTCGGCATTGGCGACGAGGCCGTCGAGCTGGAGATCGGTGTTCACCTCGCGGGCCTGGGAGAGATGGAAGCCGAGGGTGTTCACCTCATAGATCCGGACCAGGAGTTTGGGGGTGTTCTTGATGAGGACATCGATGGATACCGGGGCCTCGACGGGGAGGAAGGCGGGGTTGGTGGGGGCGAAGTCGATGTCGACGCGTTCGCGCAGGGCTTGATAGGCGGCGGGGGTGAGGAGCGAGGCCCATTGCTCGGGGTTGCCGACACCGGCGGTGATCTTGGCTTCGGCGAACAGGGGTTTCACCCAGGTATCACGGAGCCATTCGGTCCAGGGTTCCCAGGCGGCTTCCTCGACGGCGAAATGGAGGAACAGTTCGCGGACCAGGGATTCGTCGGAGCTGATGGGGGGCAGCGGGAGATTCTCAAAACGCGCATTGAGGTCGACGGTCTGGTTGCGGCCACCGGCCTGTTCGAGCAGGCGCGGGTTCACATAGGGCATGGGGCGCGGCAACCGGAGGTATTCGATGAACCGGGCGCGGTCATGGACGCCGCGCGAGCGATCGAAGCGTAGGCGGGCATGAAGGATGTGCGCCTTGAGCGAGTTGAAGGCGGGCGGCAACGGTTGGACCACCGCCCACAACCGGCCGAGCCACGCCTCCCGTTCCACCGGATCCCATTCGCCGTCGGCATCGGCGCCGGGGGCCAGCTTGCGCAATCGGGCCTGGACGAACTGTTGCTGTGTACCCACCGCCGGCACGGACTTCAGCAAGGCATCGAGTTGATCCGGCAGGAGCAGGCTGTGGATGGGGAACTCGCCGAAGCCGCGGCTTTCCGGCGTCTTCAGATCCTCGGCAATCCAGGCCACCAACCCGGGGACATCGGGGCGGGTCAACTGCGACAACACCCGGCGACGTTGTGCGGCGTCGAGTTTCACGTCGTTGCGCACCAGGGTTTCGAAGTGGTCGATGGAAAGCCCCGCGAGGTCGGGTGCGGTCAAGACCCGACGCAGGTAGATGTCCCGGGCGATGCGTGCGGGATCAAGGGTGGTGGGGAGGTCGGGTTTGCGGTCGGGAACTTCCTGGACGTGATTGAACTCGAGCCCGAGCCGTTCCTTGAGATGGTTGAGGGTGCGGGTGGGATCGGATTCGTAGGCGAGGAGGGCTTCGCGATTTTCGATCACGCGACGTCGATCCGATTCGGGAAAGCGTCGGGCCCAGGCATCGAGCAGGGCGGCGAGCTTGTCCTTCTCGCCGCGGACCTGGTGATGAAGGGCGTGGAAGAAGTAGAATTCCTCGGTACCGGGCACCAACTGGACGAGGACGGCCTCGCGGTCGGGTGCGAGGGCGAAGGTTTCCACGAAACCAATCTCGCCATCGGCCTGGGCGGTCTGGAGGAAGAGGCAGGTGATCATGGCTCCGGCGAGCAATCGGGATGTCTTCATGGCTGATGGCGTTGGAACGTGGTCACTGCACCGACGACGTTTTCGACGCGCTTGTCTTAGAAACTCCTTTCACCGTGTCTGGTTCCCCACGTTCGACGCCATCCGAATCTGGCCCTGCGGCAGGGGGGTGTTTCACGGGAGAGCGTGGACATTCCTGTCATCACAACGGGGGAAGGGATTGGAGTGCGGAATGAATTCCGCGCTCCCGGGAGGGGGATCGGAGCGGCGCGGTTTGCTCGCCGAAGGTTTTGGACGGCGACCGGACATCGCCGCTCCACGGGAAGGATTTCACGCGGAGCCGCGGAGAACGCGGAGCAGAGGAAAGGGGGAGGCGGGATGAATCGCGGTTCCCGGGGATCTTGCGTGGAGACACGGTGGGCGTGAAGATGCCGTCACTTCACGATGCGCTACATCGAGCCACACGGTCACATGGTCAGCCGGACCACGGACGATTATCAGGACATGGTCACGGCGGGTTGTGCGGCGGTGTGTGAGCCGGCGTTCTGGGCCGGGTTTGATCGGAGTTCAGCCGATGGTTTCCGGGATTACTTCCGGCAACTGACCGAGTACGAGCCCGCCCGGGCGGCCCGCTACGGTCTGGCCCACTACTGCTGGCTGTGCATCAACCCGAAGGAATCGGAAGACGTGGGGTTGGCGGAGGCGGTGATCGCGATGATCCCGGAATTCCTGCAACGGGAGACGGTGCTGGGGATCGGCGAGATCGGGTTGAACAAGAATTCGCGCAATGAACTGCGGGTCCTTGAAATGCACGTGGACCTGGCGGCACGTCACGGACAGTTGATCCTGGTCCACACCCCGCACCTGGAAGACAAGCTGAAGGGGACGCGGCTGATCCTCGATGTCCTCAAGGCCGACTCACGGATCGAGCCCGGCCGCGTGTTGATCGATCATGTGGAGGAACACACGGTGCGGATGGTGATGGAGCGCGGGCATTGGGCGGGCATGACGCTGTATCCGGTCAGCAAATGCAGTCCGGCCCGTGCGGTGGACATCCTGGATGTCCATGGATCGGATCGGCTGTGGATGAACTCGGCGTGTGACTGGGGCGAGAGCGTTCCGCTGGCCATTCCGCGCACGGCGCTGGAGATGCGTCGCCGCGGTTGGAGTGCGGAGGCGATTGACCGGGTGATCTACCAGAATCCGATCCGGTTCCTGAGCCAGTGTCCGCGGTTCAAGGCTCCTGATGGACCAGGATGAAGTCGTCCATGAGGAAGCCGGAACCGATGTCGGTGCAGTGTTCGCGTTCGACCCTGAAACCGGCGCGGGCGTAGGCGCGTAGGGCGGATCGGTTGTTGCGGTTGACGCGCAGTTCGACCGCCCGATGTCCGGCACGACGCGCGTGATCCAGGACGTGACGCAGCATCTGTTGTCCGAGGCCGCATCCGTGCCAGGCGGGATCGAGGTAGAGCTTGTGGAGATGGAGTCGGGTGCGGTCCCGGTTGGGTGAGTGACTGAGGAACCCGACGGATTCCCCGCCGATCCGTGCCCATTCCCAGGCCGTGCCGTGTTCCATCTCCGACACGATGACGGGTTCGGAATACATCAGGCCCAGCATGTAAGCGATCTGGGCCAGGGGAATGATCTCGGGATAGACCCGATGCCAGATCTGCGCAGCCAGCGCGGCCAACGCGGGGGCGTCGGAGGGTTGGGCCGGATGAAAGGCGAGCGTCGGAGGGGGATCGTGAGGAGACGGTTTCACCGGGGGAAGCCCATCGCACGGGAGCGGGGGTGTCGAGGGTGCAAGGGGGGCGGATCCTGAGAGGGGATGCATCCCGAAGTTGGGGGCGAGTACGAGTACGATGGGTCGCACCCCGTGTACCGATGAGTTCGTACTCGTACTCGTGATTTCCCCGTTCCCAACAACTTCGGGGCGCTTTCCGGCGACAGGTTGTCGCCGCTCCAGGTATTGGGTCTGGGCTGGTGGTGGGTGGGGCCTGGGGTTTGAATGGGCGTGTGACTTCCCCGGTAAAGGATGGAACGGCGACGCCGACGGGCGTACGGCTGTGGTGTTATCGAGCCTTGGCGGCGGGATTGGCGGTGGGCGTGGTGTTGGGTGGGATGGAACTGGTATTGCGGTTGGCCGGGGTGGGTTGGCCGACGGCTTTCCTGTTGCGGGGTGAGGCGGGAGGGAAACCGGTCTGGACCGAGAACGCGCGGTTCACCTGGCGTTACATGCCGCCGGAACTGGGTCGGGTGCCGCAACCCATGGCATTGCCGGTCTCGCGGGAGACCCATCGCATCCGGGTGTTGGTGTTGGGGGAATCGGCGGCAATGGGAGATCCGGAGCCGGCCTATGGATATCCGCGGGTGTTGGAAACGATGTTGGAGGCGCGATTGCCGGGGCATCGGGTGGAGGTGGTGAACGTGGCGATGACGGCGATCAACTCGCATGTGATCCGGGACATTGCGGACGACTGCGCGGTGTTGGGGGCGGATGTCTGGGTGGTGTACATGGGGAACAATGAGGTCACCGGGCCATTCGGACCGGGCACGATCTTCGGTCGGCAATCGCCATCGACCGGTTGGATCCGGTTGGTGACGGGTTTGAAGAAGACGCGGACGGGGCAATGGCTGGATCGCCTGGGGCAACGGGGAGTGGGGACCGGTCCGGGAGCGTGGGGTGGTCTGGAGATGTTCCTGGAACAACAGGTGAGTGAAGACGATCCGCGACTGGACCGGGTGCGTTCGTCGTTCGAGGAGAATCTGCGGCACATCATCCGGCGGGGACGCGAGTCGGGGTCGCAGGTGGTGGTGGGAACGGTGGCGGTCAACCTGCGCGACTGTGCTCCGTTCACCTCGGTGCGCAGGTCGGGTTTGTCGACGGAGGCATCGGAGCAATGGGAGACGGCGTTCCGCGCGGGGCGTGAAGCGCAGGAACGCGGGGATGGCGAGGCGGCACGGGCGGCTTATGACCGGGCGTTGGCGCTGGATGACGGGCATGCGGAACTGGTGTTCCGTCGGGCGCGGGTGGGTTTGGCTCTGGGCGAAACCAATGGGGCGGTGCTGTTCTCCCGGGCGCGTGACCTGGACACGCTCCGGTTCCGGACGGATTCACGGATGAACGCGTTGATCCGTGGCGTGGCGACGAATCGGGAGACGGATGGTGTCTGGCTGGCCGATGTGGAGCGGACGTTTGCGGCGAACACGCCGGGGGGGACGCCGGGCGATGAGGTTTTCTGGGAGCACGTGCATTTCCGGTTGCCGGGCAGTTACCTGTTGGCGTTGGCCACGGGTTCGGTGGTGCTGGAGTCGTTGCCACGTGAAATGACGGCGGGCGCGCGACCGGATTGGATCAGCCTGAATGAGGTGGCCCAGCGGTTGGCGGTCACCAGTTGGTCGGATTTCCGGATTGTGGAAGGGGTGCGAAGCCGCCTGGTGCGCCCCCCGTTCAGCACCCAGCTCAATGCGGTTGAACGGGATCAACGGCTTCAGCGCGAACTGAGGTCCCTGGCCCGCGGCGTCCAACCCACGGCCTTCAACGTCCAGGCGGATGCCTTCCGCAAGGTCATTGAACAGCGTCCGGATGACTGGGTGCTTCACGACCAGTTCGGACGCTTGCACGAGAGCTTCGGCGATACCGTCGGCGCCATGGTGGCGTGGAAACGGGTGATCGAGTTGGTGCCCCATCATTTCTCCGTCCGCTACCAGATGGGGCGGATGTTAGCGTTGAAGGATGAGACGGCGGCGCAGGCGGAGGGGTATTTGCGGGAGGCGATGAAGCTGCGGCCGGCGACGGCGGAGGTGCATGTGGCGTTGGGTCAGGCCCTGGCACGCCAGAAACGTTTTGCCGAGGCCGATGCCGAGTTCGGCACGGCCACGCGGTTGCGACCCGATCTGTTGGATGCGCAGGTGCAATGGGGAATCGCACGGGTGGGCGCCGGGGACGATGCCGGTGCCGGTGGACATTTTGAACAGGCCTTGAAGCTGTCGACGAATTCCGCGTTGTCGCATCTGCATCTGGCACGGCTGGCGTTGAAGCAGGGCAATACCAACGCCGCCCGGGTCCGGTACCGGGAAGTGCTGCGTCTCGCGCCGAATTATCAGGAGGCAAGGGAGTACCTCGGGGTCGGGACGGAGTAGGCTGGAGCGGCGAGGGTTGCTCGCCGGGTCATCGTACCCGGGTCTTGGTTTCGATGCCGGGTAGGAGCACGGGCTGGGTGACTGGGCTATTCGGGTGCGCCGGTCTGGATCCAGTGGATGATGGCTTCGATCTCGGTTGGGGTGAGGGTTTCCTTGCCTTCGGGGGGCATGGCTTCGTCGTGGTCGCGGGGCAGGAGGATGGCGCGGACGATTTCGGATCGGCCGGGATCACCGGGGGTGAGGGCGGGGCGGGAGCTGTCGCCGGCGGCGAGGGCGGCGGTCCGGGTGTCGAGTCGGAGTCCGCCCTTCTGTTTTTCGGCGCCGTGACAGGAAACGCATTTCTGGTCGAGGACAGACCGGATCGCGGCGAGGGCGGGATCGTTGCTCGAAGCGGGCGGGGCTTCTTGCGGGTGGTTGGCCCAGGAACGGAGGAGGTCCGGAGCGTTCTCGGTGAGGAGTCCGGTGCCGTGGGTGAGGGATCCGCCGTGATGACCGGCGACGGAAAGGCAGAGGAAACCGGTGAAGAGGATCAGGCGGAATCCGACGAGGCCGCCGGGTGCGGGGTGTTTGAGGAGGAGTGCATGGAGGGCGCAGGCAATCGCGACCAGGGCGCCGCCGGCGATGCCCCAGCCGCGGTGGCTCTGGAGGGTGAGTTCGTCATAGCCGCCGTCGCTGGCCCGGAGATAACCGAGGATCATGGTGAGGCCGGTGGCGATGACCCCGAGGACCAGGCCGAACTGGATCACCTGGCGTCGTTCGGTCGAGGGCTTGCGCCAGGTCCAGAGTTCGAGCAGGGCGACCAGGGTGAGGAATCCGATGGGCAGGTGCAGGAGCACCATGTGGAAAGGGCCGAGGAACTGTTGCCAGGAGAAGGGGGCGGCAACGGTTGCAGCCGGATCCGTCGCGGCCCATGCCGTGCCGCAGAGGCCCGGCAACAGGAGCAGGCTCCATAGGGAATGCCGAAGTACGGGGTGCATCCGGGCATCCTCAGGTTCGTATCCGCACCCTGTCTCCTCGGGATGTTGTCCGAAGCTGTCCATCCGTTGCGACGGTTCGACGGTTGACCGGAACCGGTTGCCACCGTTGGTTGGAGCGCATGCGGTTCCTGATCATCGGATGCGGTTACCTGGGGATGGCCATCGGAGAGAGGCTGGTGGCGGCCGGTCATTCGGTGACGGGGGTGCGGCGCGGACCGGATGTGGACGGTGAACTGGCCGCGCGGGGCATCGGATTGCTCGAGGGGGACATCACGGATCGGGACAACGTGCGGTCGTGGCCGGAGGGATGGGACGTCGTGATCAACGCGGTTTCGTCTTCGCGGGGCGGGGCGGAGGTTTACCGGCAGGTCTATGGGAACGGGACCCGGCATGTGGTGGAGCGTTATGCGGGGAGTGGGTTGGCCCGGTATATCCACATCAGCAGCACGAGTGTGTATGGGCAGACGGATGGGGGTTGGGTGGACGAGGATTCGGCGACGGAACCGGGGACGGAGACGGGTGGGGTGTTGGTGGATACCGAGCGTTGGTTGTTGGAGGAGCGCAAGGTGCGGGGATTCCCGGTGGTCCTACTGCGGGTGGCGGGCATCTACGGGCCGGGCCGGGGCCATCTGCTGTCGCAATTGCTGAAGGGCGAGGCGCGGATCCAGGGCGACGGATCGCGCTGGGTCAACATGGTGCATCGGGACGACGCCGCGCGGGCCGTGATCTGCGTGGCGCAGGCGTCGGAGGTCGGGTCGGTGTACAACGTGGTGGATGATGAACCGGTGTCGCAGGGCGCGTTCGTGAGCTGGTTGGCGCAGGAATACGGGAAGGCGTCGCCACCGATGGCGACGGAGTTGGAGAACAGCGCGAGGAAACGGGGGCTCACGCACAAGCGGGTATTGAATCGGCGCCTGCGGGCGTTGGGATGGGAGCTGGAGTACCCGACGTATCGGGATGGATACCGGCTCGGAGAATCCGCCGATTGGAACTGAGAAAGGGGCGGTGAGGCTTGGCCGCAGATTTCGCAGATTTCGCGGATGGGAGGGGAGGTTTTCACGCGAAGGCGCAACGGACGCGAAGGAGGGCAGGGGATTGGATCGGCGAGGGTCGCTCGCCGGGGCATCGTACTCGTACGCGTACTCGTACTCGGGTTCTGGTTCTGATGCCGGGTACGGGTTGGGCGAGGGTTGCTCGCCGTCCTTCATTCAACGGCGACCGAACGTCACCGCTCCGGAGCTTCCGTGGGGTTGGACCACCAGGTGGGTTCGATGGAGGGGAAAAGGTTGTCGCGGGATTCGAGGGTGGCGAGGAAGGAGGGGTCCCAGGGTTCGCGACCGGAGAGTTGGGCGATGAGGCGGTCGAAATCGGCGACATGTTGATGGAACCGTTTCCGGGCGTAATCCCGGGCGGTGCCCATGCGGATGAGGAAGGGCCAGTCGCTGGCCTGGGCAAGGAGGAGTTCGCGGGCGGCCTGGCGGAGGGCGCGTTGACGGAGTGGATCATCGCCGCCGGTCAGGGCGAATCGGGCCATCTGGACCGCCATGCGGCGCAGGGGGCGTTGCATCCAGGCATTGGAGTCGTCGAGCCACACCGCGAGATGGCCGCCTTCGCCCCAGGTGGAATCGGCAGGGGTACACACGGGCAGGGCGGGCAGGGACTTGAGATGATCCCCGAGGGTGGTCATGCGAATGGCGGCGGAATCGGCGGCGATGCCACGGGCAACGGCGTCGAGGAAGTCAGGTCCTTCGAACCACCAATGGCCGAAGAGTTCGGCGTCGTAGGGAGTGACAAGAACAGCGGGTTGTCCGGGGGTGGCGTGATCGAACTGACGGATGCGTTCTGCGATGAAGTGGGCGGCGTGTTCGCGGGTGGCGGCGAGGGCGGCACCGGGTTGATAGAGTTCCTTGGGAAGATCAGGCCCGGTGACGCGGTGATAACGGATGCCGGTGGGGACGCGGACATCGGTGCCGGCGGTGAAGGGGGCGAGGTAACCCCATTCGGCGTCATCGGCGAGATCGCGATGGAACTCGCGATAGCGTGGATCGCCGGGATAACCGCCGTGTCGGCTCCAGACCTGGCGTGCGCTGGCGGGATCCCGTGCGAAGGCGGCGAGACCCTTGGGGGTGAGGACGGGACTCAGGACACCCTGGGGCGGGTCGGGTCGGGCGAGGAGAAGGCCGTGGGTTTCGAGGACGAACCAGCGGAAGCCGGCCTGGTGAAGGGCGGGTTCGATGGCCGGGGTGTAGGCACATTCAGGCAGCCAGATTCCGCGGGGATCGGATCCGAAATGGCGGCGATGTTCGGCAACGGCGGTGAGGAGTTGACCGCGGAGGGCGCCCGGCAGCTCCGTCAGGAGCGGCAGGAGCGCATGGGTGGCGGCGCAGGCGAGGATCTCGATGCGACCGGCTTCAGCGTGACCACGCCACGCACCCAGGAGGTCGCGTCGGATGGACTGCCAGGTGGCGTGGATCCGGTTGAGGCGGTCGCGGTGGAATCGGGCGACATCGAGCCAGGCGGGTTGGAACAGGTGCCGTTGTTCCTCCTGTCGCGCGAGGTCCCGCATGCGGCCGAGGTGGGCATCGAACCGGTCCCGGAGGAAGGGATCGGCGAGCATGGCGGCGAGGGTGGGGGAGACGGTGAGGGTGAGGCGGCCGGGGACGGCATCGCGTGCCCAACCGTCGAGCATCTGAAGGAGTGGGAGGTAACACTCGATGATGGCTTCGAAGAGCCAGCGTTCTTCGAGGAATTCGGGGTGTTCAGGATGACGGACGAACGGGAGATGCGCGTGGAGGACGAGGGCAAGGGCGGGGACAACCCGATGGGGATCGGGTTGCGGTGCCGGCGCGGGGAGCGGGGGGGCAACGGGGCTCACTTGCGGATGCCGCGGAGATGGAGATCGAACCAATCGGCCATGAGGGCGACATCCTTTTCGAGACCGGGCCATCCGTGGGTCTGGCCGGGTTTGCGGATGAGTTCGACGGGGGCTTTCACGCCGACCTCGCGGGCTTTGGCGACGAAGAGTTCGGCCTGATGGATGGGGACGAGTTCATCGGCATCGCCATGGAACAGCAGGGTGGGCGGCAGGGTGGGGCGGATGAAGTGGATGGGGGAAATCTCGCGCCCATAGACGGCGCGGCTTTCGGCGGAATCGCTGCGGGGACCGAAGGCGGCCTTGAATCCGGCGAGGACACCAACCCCGACGGCGTCGTCGCCGGCCTGGCGCCAGTTGAGGTAATCGACGGGCGGAAAGAAGCAGGCGACGGCCTGGACGGCACTGGATTCGCGGTCGACGGGATCCTTGGCATCGGGTTTACCGGGGCCGCCCTGGGTGCCGAGGGTGAGGGACAGATGCCCACCGGCGGAGGCGCCGAAGATGCCCATGCGATCCGGGTTCACGCCGTAGAGGGCGGCGCGGGATCGGACGAAGCGGATGGCGCGATGGATGTCCTCGGTGATCTCGGGGATGATGAAGCGGGGTTGGGATCCGTGAACGACGGCGAACACGGTATAGCCGTGATCGAGCATGGGGGTGAGAAGGCCGGACTTGAGGGCGCCGTCGAGGGCTTCGTGGCTGGAGAAGAATCCGCCGGAGACCATGAAGAAGACGCCGTGCCCGTTGGTACGGGTGGGTTGGATGACGTCGAGGGTGAGGGCGGTGCCGAACTTGCGATGGTAGATGACCTCGGTGCGGGAAGCGACGGGAGGATCGGCGGCGAGAAGGGAGAGGCCGAGGCTGAGGCTGAGCAGGGCGAGGAGGAGACGGGGGAAACGGGAGAACGGGGACATGGCCCGACGTTGTGCCGGCGGAGCGGCGTCCGGCAAGGCCGGGATGGGGCGGGAGGGAAGGGATTACTGCCGTTCGACGGGTTGCAGGATGAGGGTGGGAACGGAGGCGTTGGTGGAGGTGTGCCGGGACGGGGGATGTTGCTGCCACCAATCGCGGCGGCGGGATTCGGTCCAGTCATCGGCCGCGGGGCAATGGATGAGTTCGCCGATGAAGGCGGCCATGGAGACGGGGCGTTCGGCGGGATCCTTGGCGAGGCAACGCAGGATGAGGGATTCGAGGGCGGAGCTGATGGGGAACGGAGCGGACTGGCTGGGCGGAACGGGTTGGGTGTTGGCGTGCATTTCCCAGAGTTGATCCACGGAATCAGCGATGAAGACGGGTTTGCCGGTGACGAGGAGGTAGGCAACGGCGCCGAGGGCATAGAGGTCGGTCTGGGGATCGCCGTGGCCATGGGAGCGGATGGTTTCCGGGGCCATGTAGAGAGGGGTGCCGATGAAGCGGGAAGCGAGGGAGGCATCGTGTGGGGAGGCGATGGAGGCGTCGCGGACGAGGCCGAAGTCGAGGACCTTGATGGTGTCGACCATGCCACCGCGTTGGCAGAGGAAGAGGTTGCCGGGTTTGATGTCGCGATGGATGAGGCCGGCGAGATGGGCTTCGTGGAGGGATCCGGCGGCCTGACGCAGGAGATGGATGGCGCGTTCCTGGGGGATGGCGCCGTGGAGATCGACGAGTTGCTGGAGGGTGAGGCCTTCGAGCAATTCCATGGCGTAATAGAAGATGCCATCGGCGGTGTGGCCGTAGTCGAAGACCTGGATTGTATTGGGGTGGGAGAGGCGGCAGGTGAGCTGCACCTCGTGTTCGAACTGGCGGATGAGTTCTTCGTCGGCGCGGTCGGGCAACAGGAGCTTGATGGCGGTCTCGCGTCGGAGAAGGGCATGACGGGCGCGATAGACGACGCCCATGGCGCCTTCACCGATCTGTTCGACGAGGGTGTACTGGCCGAGTTGACGGGCGCGGAGCTGGGCTTCGTCGAAGCGGCGTCGCCACACGGTGCTGAGATGGGAGGCGACGAGACCGGTGAGGGTGGCGAGGGCGACCAGCAGGAGCAGCAGTTGAAAGATGAGGCGAAGGACGCGCAGGGGTTGAAAGGCCTCGGCGGCATCGATCTTGGTCACCACTCCGAAATGGTGTTCCTCAAGCCAGTGCCAGGCGCCCACGACGGGCACCCCCCGATAATCCCGGACGGGCATCACACTCACTCCGCTGGGAAGGATCAGGGCATCGTAGACCAGGCGCATCAGCGGACGCCCGGCGGGATCGACGGTGGGTTTGAAGCCGTGGGTCAAATCGCCGCCCGGATCGCGCAACATCACGTTGAGGGCGGAGGAACTGCCCGGTCCATTGGTCAGGATGCCGAGCGCCCGGAGTTGATCGTCGAACCGGCTTTGGGAAAGCAACCGGCCCTCGGGGTCGAATCCGAAGGTTTCGCCACTGGTACCGGGTCGGGCGACGGACAACACCCGGGTGAATTCGGCTTCGGGTCGGATGATGACCGCGAGGACTCCGGAGATCGTGCCGTCCCCGGCGCGGATGGGCACCAGGGCTTGCATGACCTGGAGTTCGCCGCGGGGTGGGCCGGCGGGGGCAGTGGGACTTGTGGGGCTTGTGGGAGCCATGGGACCCGGGGGATCGAAGTTGGGTCTGGGGCCGCGGCCGGGACCGCGTGGGCCGCCGAAGCGTGGGCCGCGGCCGGGCTTGAAGGGCGTCATCAGGGCCGGGCGGCCGTTGGTGAGGACGCGTTGGAAGATGTCGGCTTGATCGGCGGGGACGGGAGTGCCGGGCCGGAGTCGAATGCGCCCGGAGGAGGCGACGATCTGGCCGTTGGTGGAGACGAGGATGGCGGCCTGGTAACCGGCGGTGTCGAGGCGTTCGTCAAGGGTGCTGACAAAGGCCTGGGTGGAAGCCTGGGTGGAAGGGGTCGGGGGACCGTTGTTGGTGCGGGGCGGGGCGGCGAGGAGGAGGTTGGCGGGGGATCGGACAGCGGGGTCGGAGGCGATCAGGCTGGCGGTGCGGAGCTGGCCGTTGATCCAGAGTTCGAGGGCGGTGACGTTGGCGTTGAGGGCGGTTTCAAGTTCGCTGCGCAGCCGTTCTTCGAGGGTTCGTTTGACGGCATCCTGGCTCCACCAACCGATCCCGATGATGACGAGTGCGGCGAGACCGGCGCTGATCAGCAGCCGGCGATGTCGCAGGAAGGTCCGGCGGGTCCAGGTGGAACCCGACGGGCCGATTGGGGGGGAATCGGTCACTGGCTTGGCTGACTCCCGGTCCGGGGCGGTGGCTACAGGATTCTGGGAAACCGGGTCACGGGGTGACGGCGAGGCGTTCGTCGACCTCGGGAGATTTCATGAAGACACCCTGTTCCTTGTAGGCGCGGAGGACGAAGTGGGTGGCGGTGGAGAGGACGCCCTGCATGGTGGAGAGCTTTTCGGAAACGAAGCTCGCAACCTCGCGCAGGTTGGCACCCTCGACCTCGACGAGGAGATCGTAGCCCCCGGACATCAGGTGACAGGAACGGACCTCGTCATAGCGGGCAATGCGTTCGGCGAGCTTGTCGAAGCCACCACCGCGTTCCGGAGTGATCTTCACCTCGATCAGGGCGCGGACGATGTCGCGTCCGAGCTTTTCCTCATTCAGGACGGCGCGATAGCCGAGGAGGACCCCGGAGTCCGTCTGTTGCTTGAGGCGGGCCCGGATGTCGGCCTCGGTGGTGGCCAGGAGCCCGGCCAGTTGGACCGGGGAGAGCGAGGCGTCGTCGCGCAGGAGCTTCAGCAGTGGATCCATCACGGGGAGGAAATCGGAAGCCGGTTCCCGCCGGAAGCAGTTTCGTGACGGGGCGGGATTGTAGCGGTCGTCTGGGGTCGGAGTGGAACGGGGAAGGTTCACACGAAGGCGCAAAGGCACGAAGGCACGGAGAGGCCAGGGGAAGAATCTGCTGTGCCGCCACTTCCCTCCCACTGCATGGACAAGGCTCAGCGCCGGACGCGGAAGGTTCCGGCGCCGGACATCAGTGCTTCGATCTCGGCGCGGGTGGCCCGGTTGGGATCACCTTCGACAGAATGGGCGAGGCAGGACGCAGCCGTGGCAAACCGGAGGGCGGTCTCGGGCGACTCCATCCCGGGCGTGTTCAGGCAGAAGATCAGACCGGACGCGAAGGCATCGCCTGTTCCCACGCGATCAACGATGTGGGTGATGGGGTACGGGGCAAAGGAACCGCCGGGGGCTGACGGTGCGTGGAAGGCCTGCCGGCTGGCGGTGTCGTAGAGGAACCCACCCCACAGATGATGCGACGCAGTGATGGTCTGCCGGAGGGTGATGGCGATCTGGCGGAGGTTCGGGAAGGTCTCCTGGAGTTGGTGCGCGACGTCGAGGGTCGCAGCCAGGTCGGGGGCATCGCCGACGGTGGCTGGGGTTCGCGGACGGATTCCCATCATCTCGGCGGCGTCTTCGCGTCCGCCGATGAAATGGGTGGTGAACGGCAGCAGTTCGCGCATCTGGCGATTGGCGAGGTCGCGGGGCGCGGTGCCGGGTTCCCAGCGCCAGAGTTTGGAACGGAAGTTCAGGTCGCAGGACACGGGCATCCCGAGCGAGTGGGCGGTCCTTGCGGCAGCGAGATTGGCTTGGGCAGCGATCTGCGACAGCGCGGTCGTGATGCCGGTGAGGTGCAGCCAGGAGGCGTTCGCGAGGATTTCCGGCCATCCGTAGGCGTCGGCGGGCGTGGTTGCCACCGAGCTTCCCTCGCGATCGTAAATCACGGCACCGGCGCGTTGGGCGGCTCCCTTCTCCAGGAAATAAAGTCCCAGACGACCACCCGAAGTCCGCACGATCGAGTGGGTGTCGATGCCGTGGCTGCGCAGGCTGGCCACGCAGGCGTCGCCCAGTTCGTTGGAGGGAAGGGCGGTGACGAAGGACGTCGGCAGCCCGAGATCGGCGAGGGATCGGATCGCGTTGGCTTCGGCGCCGGCGAAGTCGAATTCGATCGTGCCCGGCAGGGATTGGCTGAAGCGCCGGTAACCGGGCATGGACACGCGGCCCATGATCTCTCCGAAGGCGACGATGGATTTCATGTCGTGCGGGGTGTGCAGATGGAATTGACGAATTCCCGGACGGCCCGGGTGTTCGCGCGGATCAGGCCCGAGTTGCCGCCCGGGATCAATACACAGGGCGCGATGTGATGGGCCGGGGGCGATGACGAGGGGTTGGAATGGGCAGACGCCGTTCCGGATGGCCCTGTTTGCAGCGGCGGAGAACTGGTGGATGCGCGCGGCGGGCAATTCAGGATCAACCCAAATGTCAATTATTTAGACGCGACCCCATTTCTTCACGACCCCATTTCTTCATTTCGCCCAGGCGCTTGAGGAGTTCAGCGTGGATGGAATTGCGGATCATACAATTCACTCAATGTATTGAGTGAAAATACTCTGGGTCTTGGATCCATACCAGACTCCGACCGAGTGCCGGATTTGCGGCTGGGTTCAGCGGGGCGAGGGAAGGGCGCGCAGGAAGAGGGGGGTGGGCGGGGCGGAACCGGGGACGATGGGGTCGAGATCGACCACGCCGCTGGCGGGGAATCGGATGACCGGTCCCGGGGTCCAGAGGAGGAGATCGGGAGAGGTTTCGATTTCCGCATCGAGACCGGGTGTGCCGACGGCCTGGATCCGGACGATGCCGTCTTCGAGGCGGATGCTGAGTTGCGGGGGAAGCTCGGGTGGCGCGGGTGGAATGCGCAGGGCTTGGAGCCGGAGATCAAAGCGGGCGTCGGGGCTGTTGATGAAGAACTGATGGATTTCGACGGCGAGGGTGTTGGTGCCGTCGTTCCACTGGGCTGGATCGATGAGGAACGGGAAGAAGGTTTCCTGTTCGGCGCCGGTGACATCGGAGAGGGCGAAGGTGAGGAAGTTGTGGGCGCCGTCCCGCATGTTGCTGCGGGCGACTTCGGCTCCGTTGAGATGGACGATGGCGCCGTCGTCGCGCTGGAGTTGGATGCGGAGTGCGAGCCAGTCGGCGGAGGGCGGGCGGGAAAGGGTGTGACGGAAGAAGGTGGTGACCCATTTGCCTTCGGGATTCGGTCCGAAGGAGACGGTGGTGGCGAGATTGGACATCCCATAGCCGAGGGGCGCCGGCCCGGATTTCCAGGTGCTGTCGTTGAAGGCTGCGGCGGGCCAGGCGGGACCGGGATCAGTGCCGTTGTCGAGGAACCGCCAGACGGATCCGGCGGGCACGATCTCCACGACATCGAGATCGGAGAGTGCGTAGGCGGTGAAGGGATTGGCTTCGGTGACGTTGGAGACAGCGATGTCCTGGAAGGCGGGAGAGAAGAGGAAGCCGTCGCGATACGGGCGCAGTCGTAGCGGGCCGTTGGTCATCCCGGGGAACAGATATCGACCATCGGAAGACGTCGTCGCCACGCGACCGGAGTCGAGTCGGACCAGGACATGATCGAGGGGTTGATCCGCGTATTGGACCGTGCCGGAGAGAAGGAAACCGACGGGGTCGCCCACGCGGACGCGGGCCTGGACCGAGGTGGCCTTGCCGCGACGGTCGCTGACGACACAGCGCACCAGGTGATCTCCGGGGGTGTTGAAGGTGCGGGTGATGGAACTGGCATTGGGCAGGATGGATTCGTCGTTGAGATCCCAACCAAAGGCGAGGGGATCTCCGTCGGGATCGGACGCCTCGATGTTGAAGGTGATGGCGGTGCCGACCGGCACGGTGTCGGGGGTGGGAAGCAGCACGGCAACCGGCGGGCGATTGTCCGGGAAGGGCCCGAACTGGAAGTCGACTTCGAGGGCTTCAACGGGGTCGCCGACGGTGCCAAGGACGGTGACGTGGAGGTCGATGAGGGGATCGGAGAACGTGTGACCGGTGCGGAGGAAGGCATCGCGTGCGGCGGCGGGTGAGCCTGGGGTGGTGTCGAGGAGGAGGGTGGGACGGTTGGTGGCATCGGCCCAGCGGATGGCGAGGCTGGCGGGGGAAGTGGGGGCGTTGGTGTGGAGGAGTCGGAACTCGAACCAGTAATTGGTGCGTGGATCGCGGGGGATGCGGATGGCACGGGGACCGGGAGGTGAAGGATTGAGGTCGTGGGCGGCGAGGCGGATGACGCCGTTGGAGGAAGGTTGAGCGAGTTGGGAATCGTCGAGCCAACCGAGCAGGTGTTTGAACCGGGCATTGAAATGGCGGGAGGTGCCGGTGCTGAGGGACATGGTGTCCGAACTGTCGCCGTACTCGATCTCGTTGCCGGGTCCGATGACACCGGCGCCGCGGGTGTCCCAGAGGTTGGCGTGATTGAGGCCGAGATTGTGCCCGATCTCGTGGGCGAGTGGGCCGGGGTGGGTGAAGGCGTTGTTCAACCAGGCGCCGCGTAGGCCGACATAGGCCTGGCCGGTGAATCTGAATCCGGAGATGGGGCCGGAGCAGATGACATCCAGCTCGTAGGAATCGGGGTTGAATCCGGCGTTCCGGGCGGCGGCGAGGGCGGCGTTGCGGAGTTGGGAAGGATCCAGCAAGCCATAGATCGAAGCCGGCAACGGCATGCGAAGGACC
Source organism: Verrucomicrobia bacterium UBA6176 (assembly GCA_002422905.1). Classification (GTDB taxonomy): domain Bacteria; phylum Verrucomicrobiota; class Verrucomicrobiia; order Limisphaerales; family UBA9464; genus UBA6176. The sequence goes on along the minus strand of DITU01000137.1, from coordinate 24,551 downwards.
GGGGTGAAGTCAGATCCTTCACCGGCCAACCGGATGCGACATCGGCCCGACGACATGTCGTTGAAGAACGCGTCGAGTTCCTCCAGCAACCGGGTGCCGCGTTCGGGCGTGAAGGGTGCGCCGGGGAGATCGGAGAAATCGACGCGCACCAGCAGCAGGCTGCGGGAACCCTGGGACCAGTCGGATGCCGGTTGGGCGCGGCGCCGGGCCCAGTGGGCGAGAAGTTGGTCGGGACTGGGACTGGGTGTGGCGCAGGAAAACGGGAGCGGGTCCGGGAGGACGGATTGACGGGCGGAAAGGTTGAGACCACCGAGGGCGAGGAGCAGGAGGAACAGGCCGCGACGACGCATCGGGGAAGGAGGTTGGGCATGGGTTGTACGAAAAGCGAGGTTGTGGAAGGGATCATCGCCTTCTGACACTTCCCCTGAAAGGAGCGCGATGAGGGGGGCGGCGACCGTTGGGTGACGTCCATGACCCCTGCCTCACACTGACGCGCCGGTGGCGACGGGTGGTTGCTGCTTCGATTTGGGAGTCGCTTTACGGAGTTGGAACGGTTGAATCCCGCGGCGAAATTGAAAGGACCGAATCCATTGTTGCCCTCACTGGCGCGCGCGGTGCGGGGGTTGTCGGCGTTGTTCTGGGGATTGCCCCTGGCATTGCTGACCTGTGTGAAGACGGCAATGGGAGATACGTGGCGTGCGTTTGGGTCGTGGGGAGCGCCGTGGTGGCGGTATCAAGGATGGCCGGGCCTGATCCTGGACACGTTCCAGGCCTGTCTGCCGGCATTGGGTGCGTTGGGTTTGATGTTGTACGGGTTGAGGTCGTTGGGTCGGTTCCAACCGCAGGAACGGATCTGGCGCCAGGCGTTGGACCGGGCGTGTGTGATGAATGCGCTGCTCCTGGCGCTGGTGCCGATGGCGCACTGGTGGAGCATCCGACCGGAGGAACCGTTCTTCCTGCAAAGCCTCGGGTTGTTCGTCTATGCCGGGATTGGATTCATGCTGGGTTTGAACCGGGTGTTGTTGAGGTTGGCGGCGATGTTGCCGGACGAGGTGGTGCGGTCGGACACGCGATTGTTCACGCGGGTGAACGCGGGCCTGATCCTGATGCTGGGTGTGCTGGTGACGGCGCATGTGCTGGTGATCGCGATGCCCAGGTCAGTGCCCCTGGTGGGCCAGGTGTTGCTGGGGGAACTGAGTGAGTTGCGGCAATGGCTGTTCGTCATGTTGGCGCTGGTGCCATTGGCCCTGACCATGACCTTGCTTTGGAAGGCGAAGGAAGCCATCACGGCCAGTGTGTTCCGCCCGGGTTGAAAGCCGGGTGAACCTCCGGGGCAACGTGGTGTCGCGGGACATGTGGGATTGGGAGAAGGGATATCTCTATCCGATGTCGAAGTGTGTGGAGGATGGTTGGTCGGCCTATATCGTGGCTAAGAAGACCCGGTATGTGGACTGGGGCGGCGGCAGTTTCTGGGATCGGGATTCGGTGTTCACCGCAGAACATTTCGAGGTGTTGCCCGACAACCCATTCACCCTGGATATGAAACGCTTCATCCGGTCGGACCTGGGCCGGGACAATCAATTGGGCGATGGCGCGGCGTTGGTGTGGTTGAACCAGCCGAAGTGCTGGACGGGCGTGGAGATCCGGGCGGCCGGGTTTCGGGGCAAGGCGATGGAACTGGATGCGGTTGCACCGGGTGAAAAGGGCGATGTGCTGGTGATTCCCAAGGCTGCCACGGATCTGCGGTTGAGTCGTGAGGAATTCTTCCGGGTGATGTCGGATCCCGGATTGTTCGGGAAACGATGAGTTGGGGGAATCATGCGAGATTTCGAGGTCGGTGAACGCTGGGGACAGGTGCGGAGATTCGCGGTTGGGCTTGCCCGAGGTTGGGTGTCTTGCCTGCTGCTGGGGAATGGGCCGGGGGCAGTGTGGGCAGAAGAGGTGATGCCGCCCGTTCCGGATGCGGCGGTGCGGTTGACGGTGAAGTGGGTGGAACTGCGGGATGCACCCTGGGAGGCGGGTTGGCTGGACTGGTATTTCGGCGTGAACGGAGATCCGGTTGAGCCGGTGCGCACCCTGTTGCCGGGTGGAATCGTGGAGGATCGGATGTCGACCACGAACCAGTGGCGTTTGCTGGATGAAGCGCAGTTGGCGGTGTTGATGGATCGGTTGGCTGGGATGGGGAGCGTGGACTTGCTCACCTTGCCGTCGGTGACGGTGCTTCCCGGGAAAGCCGGTCAGGTGGCGGCCACTGAAACGAGGAATCTGGTGACGGGTCCGACAACGGTTCCTGGGCCGCCCGGAACCGGGTCGGCAACGATGTACGGAACCGTGCCGTTCCCGGTGGGAACGGTCGTGGATCTGAATCCGCACCGGGACGGGTCGGGATTCCGATTGGGCGTGGCGGCGTCCCATACGGAGTTTGTCGGTTACGACGCTCCGACCAATGTGGTGCCGGCGATGGATCGGCTGCCGGTGCTGGGGAAGTTGGGGGCGACGGCGGCTTTGCCACGGGTCCTGGTGCGGTCGGTTGATGCCGAGGTGAAGTGGGTGATCGGAACCTGGATCCTGTTGCGTGGACCGGCGGCGGATCGGGTGACGCGAACGAAGTCGACGGTGCCCGTGCTGGGTTCGTTGCCTTGGGTGGGCAGGCATTTCACCCAGGAACACACCCAGACCAACCGGACCCGGATTTACCTCCTGATCCGATCCGAACCGGCGGAGCGGCCGGCGGACAAGGAGTGAGCCGGGGGGGGCTTCAGCCGTGTCCCTGCGGCAGGATGGGGCGGCCTGCTGGGCGGAGACCGGATGGTGCTCCTTTTTGTACTGGCAGGCACTACAGGTTTGCTGTTTATCTGAGGAATGAAGTTACCTAATCCGATCCAGGGGCTGTGGCTGGCCTTGTTGGTTGTTTCCAGCGTGCAAGGTCAGTCGTTGCCGGGGTTCTCAGCGGTCCGGGGTCAGCGCGAGTTCAGTGGGAGATTGATTGCCCGACCGGTGCAGGAGCGTGAGGCGGCGGCGCGGGGCTTGAGCGAGGCGCAGGCGCGAATCCTGGCGGCGGAGGCCCGGCGTGAGGTGGCGGCGTTGGGGATCGAGCGGGAGTTTCCCGAGGTGGACGAGTATGTGGTGCGGGTTCCGCCCGGGCAGACGGAGAACGGAGTGGCGGCGCGGTTGATGGCGACGGGTGCGTTTTCGTACGTGGAACCCGACTGGATCCTGTTTCCTGTAAATTGCGGGAACGATCCCTTGCTGTCGCAGCAATGGCATCATGCGGCCAATCGGCTGGACACCTGTGGGGCGTGGGCGTTGGCCACGGGATCGCCCTCCATCGTGGTGGCGATTTGCGACACAGGCATCCGGGTGACGCACCAGGACCTGCTGTTGAACCGGGTGGAAGGGTACAATGTTCCTGCCCGCAAATGGGAGGGTGAGGGTGGGTTGATCGATGACATCAATGGACATGGCACGGCGTGCACGGGTGCGGCGGCGGCCAATGGGAACAACGGGCTTGGGGTGTCGGGAATGGGATGGAACATCGGGCATCGGATGATGCGGGTGACGGACTCGACGGATGGCAGCGCGTCGCTGGCGAACCTGACCTTGGCGGCCCGGACGGCGGCGGATCGTGGGGACCGGGTGGCGAGCGTCAGCTACAGCGGGGTGACCAGTTCGAGCGTGTTCACGACCGGGGATTATGTGCGGTCGAAGGGATCGCTGTTGGTCTGGGCGGCGGGCAACAGCAACGTGCAGTTGAGCGGCAACCGGGAGGACAATGTGATCGTGGTCGGGGCGACCGACCAGAATGACGCGAAGGCTTCCTTCTCCAACTTCGGGCCGTTGGTCGATCTGGTGGCTCCGGGCGTGGGGATCCGCACCACTTCGAGGAGCGGTGACACGGCCTATTCCTCGGTGAGCGGCACGAGTTTCTCGACCCCGATCGTCGCCGGGTTGTGCGCATTGATCTGGTCGCGCAATCCCGGACTGACTCCGGCGGAGGTGGAAGGGATCCTGCGCTCGACGTGCGTGGATCTGGGTACGGCCGGGGTTGACACCACTTTTGGTTACGGGCGGGTGAATGCGGCATTGGCCTTGGGCGCGACGCCGGAACCGGGGAACGACACGACGCCGCCGACGGCACCGGCCAATCTTGTGGCGAGCGCCGGGGATGGAGTCGTTGACCTGAGCTGGAATGCGTCGCCGGAGGGTGATGTGGCTGGGTATTCGGTGTTTCGTTCGGTGAACGGGTTGGATTATTTCCTGATGACACCGGCTTTGTTGACCGTGACGGAGTGGACGGACGGGGCCGTATCGAACGGGACGACCTACCAATATGTGGTCACGGCAACGGACGTGACTGGCAACGAGTCTTCAGCCTCGGCGCCAGTTTCGGTCACGCCGGTCGAGCCGCCCTCGTTCACGGTGGTGTTTGCCGATGGATTCGAGTCCGGGAACCTGACGGCGGGGGGATGGGCGCGTCAGAATTCCGATGCGTTTGCGTCAACGGGTTCGGCCTTTTCCGGGAGTTGGGGGATGCGGTTGCGCAAGACCACCTGGGTTGAAAAAGCGGTGAGCACGGCGGGCCTGGGTCAGATCGAGGTCAGCTATGCGCGAACCACGCAGGGCCTCGCTTCGGGCCAGGCACTGGTCGTTGAATGGTGGAACGGGGCGGTCTGGAGCCGGTTGGAAAGCGTCACGACCAGCGGCTATGTGCCGGTGTCCTTCATGCTGCCATCGAGCGCGGCGAACAACCCGTCGTTCCGCCTGCGATTCCGACTCAACGGAAACAACCCCAATCGCCGTGCCGACGTTGACGTGGTGATGGTGACCGGGGTGCCGTTGCCCTGAACCGGGGAACCGGTTTGGAGGGATTCGAAGGTCATGGCGGCGAGGGGGTCCTCGCCGCTTCGGCATGTGGATGGAGCGGCGACGTTCGGTCGCCGGATTGTGGGATCGGGGTGGATTTTGGTTTCACCACAGAGGGCACAGAGGGCACAGAGGGCACAGGGCGGGCGGGTTTGAAGCTGGTGGCGAAGGAATCATTCTTCGTTCCGGGCTCTGTGAACTCTGTGTGCTTTGTGGTGAGGGCTTCGGGGGATCGAACGGCGAGGGGGACCTCGCCGCTTTGGTCACTCGGGTGCTTCCGGATACACGACGCGGAAGAACTCGGCGCCGTCGGGCGAGGCGTCGAATTCATAGATGGCTTCGCCACCCACGATTTCCGCCCGTGTTTCCACCAACTGCCATCGCGCCTCCGAAGAGAACGCGGCTTCGCGAACCTTCTGCACCGCGGGCAAGAGCAATGCGATTGGTTCGCCATCCGGATCGATGGGCACGGGGACGCGGATCTGGAACTTCGGTCCGCCCCCGTGCGGTCCCGGGGGTTTGGTGCCGGCGGACAAGGTCGGCATGGGGCTGAAGCCGATGTCCAGGGTGTAGGTGGCGGGGGTGACGACGCGGGAATTGTCGTCCTTGGAGACGAGGATGAAATAGGTTCCCGCCATCAGGGTATAGGACGCGACCTCGGGACTCTTGCGGGTCTTGCCGGCGGTGGGTTTTCTTGGGCGCAGGTTCCGGTCATAGACGACGAAGTCGAGGTCGTGATTGGCGGGGAAGGAGAGGCGGATCTGTGCGGTGCCGGCTTCAGGGATCCGGAAGGCATAGATCTTTTCGGCGACATCACCGGCATCGGCGACGGTGCCGGAGTCGAGGTTGAAGATGGTGCCGGTGACCTGGACGGGTGGGACGAGGGTGGGAGCGCCCTGGAGGGTGTTGCCGACGGTCAGGTTCCCGAGTTTGCCGGGGCCGGCGAGGGGGCCTGGGGAAGTGTTTTCGAGAGGGGAATCGAGGACGGTGAATCGGGAGCGATGGGGCAGTTCGGCTCGCAATTGTCGGACGACTGGACCGCCTTCGCGGGAGGCGAACATCAGGTTGTTGAAGTACATCGGGAGGCCTGGCCCGTGTTTGTCCTTGGGGATGGGGTTGGGATAGAAGCTCATCAGGTGGAAATGGAGGTGGGGGCCTGAGGATGAGCCGCTGTTGCCGACGAGGCCGATTTGTTGACCCGCGACGACCTTGTCGCCGGGAGCGACCTGGACCGAGCCGGGGATCATGTGGGCGTAGAAGCTGAGTTCGCCCTTGCCGTGATTGATGATCACCGAGTTGCCGCCGCCGCCGGAGGCTGGATCGCGGGTGCCTGCCGGGAAGTTTTCGGGGTCGGTGTTGACTGCGAACACCACTTCGCCGGCGGCCATGGCCACCACTGGCAGGCCATAGATGAGGGAGAATTCGTTGAAACTCCACCAACCATAAGTCTGGTCGGGATCGAATCCGGGTGCCCCGCTCCAGAGTGTGGAGAGTTGTTCCACGGTATTGGTCATCATTCCCGAACGGCCGTAGGTGTCCTTGTCCGGATTGTACATGATCATGTCGAGGGCATAGCGCTGGCCTGGATTGCCCACGTGGTTCTGTCCGAAGTGATGGCTTTGGGAGACGTGCAGTTGGACGGGTTCCGATCCGGGCCAGGCGAGGAGGGGAAACTGAAAGGTGTTTTCGTTCCGCTCGAACCAGCGGGGCATGGCCCCGGAGAACACCACCGAATTCGTCAGTTCCTTGAACTCCATCTCCACATCCACCCGCACCGGGGCGGATTTCGGATCGAATCCCGGATAGGGCGGTGGGGTGGTGGTGTCGGCATGGGGGAAGTCGAGGAGATCGGTGAGGACCGTCTGGTTGTTCAGCAACTGGACTCCGGCATTCAAGGATCCGTTCCAGTCCAATCGTGCCAAGGCCCATCGATTGGGATTGGAAGAATCATCGGCTTCCGCCCAACCCGCGACGAGGATGTCCCCGACATCGCCGGTGTAGAGGATCCCCGAGGCGACGGCGGTGGACCGGGTGCCGCCGCCGAATCCTCCGATCGTCCGCATGCCGTCGCCGTGGAAGGTGGGTTCGAGGGTTCCGTCCACCTTCAATCGCGCCACGGCGAACTCCCGTTGCGAACCGCTGGTCGCATGGCCCGAGATGATCACCCGTCCGAAGAAATCCTCGGTTGCCGACAGGGCGGTTGAACTTTCGGTGCCCGGAAATCCGAAGGTCATGCGTCCGCCATTTCCGAAGTCGGGATCCAACTCGCCCTCGCCGAGCAATCGGGCGACGGCGAACCGTTGGGTTCCGTTGGGATGTTCCACGGTGCCGGTCACCAGGAATTTGCCTCCTGAAACCCGACGCACATGGGACGCCCGAGCCCCGACAAAGCCCGGGAAACCCAAGGTCACGAAGCCACCCTCGCCGAACTTGGGATCCAGATCCCCGTCCTGGTCCAGGCGGGCCACCAGCATCCGCGAGACACCGCCGGACTCCGTCACTCCGGCTGCCACCGTCCGACCCGATGGATCCAGCGCCACGCCGAAGAACTGGGCTGAACTGGCGCCTGGCACATCAACCAGTTGGACTCCGTTGTTTCCGAAGTCGTTCCAGGGAAGGCCCTGCGGCGAGATCCGTGCCACGAAGGGCTTTCGACTGCTGTTTGCCGTCCGCCATCCCGCGACGGTGATGAAGTTGTCCGAGTGGATGGCGATGGCCTCGGCGAGGCCGAAGCCTCCGACGGACAAGCGGGTGACCCCGGCGGAGTCCGTCCCCCACCATTGGGTGAGGGTCCCGGTGGGAGTTTCATGCTGGGAGACGAATGGACGGGAGATCTCGCCCACCGTACCGCCGCAGACGTACAACCGGGTCCTGCCGGGATTGAGGGTCAGGCCGCGGACGGCGCCCTTCAAATCGGACACGTTGAATCCGCCGTCGCCGAAGCTGGCGTTCAGGCGGCCATCCGGATGGAAGCGTCCCAGGGCCACCCGGCTCAAACCGTCGATGTGTCGCACGGTGCCGGCCACCCAGATCCGCCCGTCCACATCCACGACCATGTCGGCAAGCGAGTCCTGGGTGACGTTGGGGACATCCACCGTCAACCGACCGTTGGCGAACACGGCATCACCGAAGGCGCTGCGCTCGGAGAATTCTTCGGCTCCCAATCCGAGCGTCTGCATGAGTTGTCCGTCATCGCCATACATCCGGACTTTTCCGGTCAGGAAATTCAGATTGGCCCCGGTCCGGTTGGTGAACTGCAGCCGATAATCGAGCCGGGCCGCCATCGGCATCCAGGTGATCAACGGATTGATGACCGGATCGAGAGGTGCCACGTGGATGTCCGGGTGGCTGCTCAGCAATTGCCCTTGAACCATCTCGGTTCCCGTCCCCAGGCCGCCCCACCCCAGCATCGCTGCCAGGATCCATTTCAAATCACGCGATCGCATCAGGGGATACTACGGAAACCCAAAGCCGGGGTTTCGAGGGACGATGGAGATTCCTGCAGGGGGTGGGATGGGGAAATCGGTCCCATCGGCGAGTACAACTCGCCGCTCCGGAGGATGGGGATTCCCTGGTTCAGAGGGATTCGAGGGTGAGACTGGCGCGGTCGAACCACGCTTCGCCGCGGTGAGCCTTGAGTTCGACGATGAATTCGATGGAACCGTCTTCGGGATGATCAAAGTCGTGGGTGAGGGGGGACCAGTCGGAGGTGCCTTCGAGATGGGAGGTGCCGGTGACACCGGTTTGGCGGAGGCCGGCTCCGATGCCGAGGTCATCGGTCAGGGCCTCGACGGCTTCGGTGCGGGCGAGGCCGTGGAAGCGGTAACGACCGGCGGGGAGGACGAGGGTGGCGCGGACGGTGGCGCGTGTCTTGGGTTCGAGGGCACTGAAATGGATGGTTTCCCTGCCATCGAAGGGGAGGGCGAGGTCGGTGTCGGCCTTTCCTGTCTGGGTGTAGATGCTCCAGTTGGCTGTGCCGAGGGGTTGGCGGGTGCCGGGTTCGCGCGGGGGCAGTGGATCAGGCCATTGCGCGAGTTCGCGTCGGACGAAAGCCAAGCGTTGCTGGATGCGGGAGGGGATACGTTCGGCGCGGTTGATGATGCGTTCACGTTGGTCTTCGGGGAGGTGAGCGAGGGCGACATCGATGCGGGCCTGGATTTCGTCGACCTGTTGGAGGAGCCAGGATTCGGAGAGGACGTTGGAAGAGAGGGTGAGGATGCGGTCGCGGAGTTCGAGGCGTTGTCGGGAGGTCTGGAGGAGGGAGGCGGCAACGCGACCGGTGAATCTATCGCGGATGGGTGCATTGGGATTGCGCAGGAGTTGATCCATGCCGCTGGGAAGGAAGGTGGCGCGGCCATCGGGTCTGAAATAGACCCGGTAATTGTTGCGGTTGCGGACGTAGCCATCCCAGTCGTCGAGGGTCATCTGGATGGCGGTGAAGGAGAGGAAACGGTCGACATCGAGGACCTTTTCCAGGGCGGCGCGACGTTCGAGGGTTGGTAGTGCGGAGGCGTTGCGGAGTTGGACGAGATCAAGGTGGTTGGTGGGGCCGTTGCCGGCATCCTTTTCGAGGTTGCGGGTAATGTCGGAGACGAATCCGCCGTCGTAGAGGTTGCCGTGGCGCCCGATGTCCTCTGGGAAATGACGTTTCAGGTAGTGTTCGTCGTAGGCTTCCTTGACCACGTAGAGGCCGAGGTCGCGGCTGTTGAGTTCGACAAGGGCGTGGGAGGCGCGGGTGGCGGGAATTCCTGCGGCGCGATAGGTGCGGCTGGCGATGCTTTCGTTGAGGTAGGCGGGATCCTGGACGGAATTGTTGAGATGGATCTTGGCCATGCCGAACACGCGCTGGCCCTTGTTGTACCGGTTGAAATCCACGGTGAGCGCCGGGCGGTCGTCGATGGGGCGTTTGCTTCCGGCGGAGCCCTTGATCCGGACTCCAACCCCGGAGTACAGGCGGCCATCGACCTCGACCTGGCCCTCGACGTATTCGCGCGGATGGGTGCGGAGGCGGTTGATCGATTCCTCGGGAAGGACGACGCGCCAGCGCAGGATGGGTCCGTCGAAGAACGCGTCGGTGGCCGCTTCGTTGTCGGCGCGCTTGGCCAGGAGGTCGCCGACGTTGAACAGGAACAGGAAGGCGAAGAGCGCAGGGTGCCAAAACCGCATCGGGTCATGTGAGCGCAGGGCGGGGGCAATGGGCAAGGGTTGGATTTGATGAAGGGCTGGGATGGGGGAGGAATTGGAACGGCGAGAAGGACCTCGCCGCTCCGGAGGGCTTGCAGCGGGGGCGTGGGTGGTCCGTGATGGTCGGCATGCGGCAAGGGTTGAATGCGGGAGGTTGGTTGCGGTTGGTAGGGGTGTGCTGGGGTGGGTGGGTGGGGTCAGGCGCGTTGTCTGCGGCAGATTGGCCGCAGTGGCGTGGGCCCGACCGCAACGGGATCTCGCAGGAAACAGGTTGGTCCGTGGACTGGCCGGCAGAAGGTCCAAGGATTGCATGGCGGGCGAAGGTCGGGCTCGGGTTCGCGGCGGTGTCGGTGATGGATGGGCGGGTGGTGACTACGGGACACGACGAGGGACAGGATCATGTGGTGTGCCTGGAGGCGGAGTCGGGACGAGAGTTGTGGAGACACTCGTTTCCAGCGGAGCTGGGCGACCGCTTTTTCGAGGGAGGAACGACCGGGACACCGACGATTTCGGGTGGGCGGGTGTACGTGTTGAATCGGTGGGGCGACACGTTCTGCCTGGAAGCAGCCACGGGGAAACCGGTGTGGCACCGGAATGTGGCGGAGCTGACGGAGGCGCGGGTGCCGGACTGGGGATTCTCGGGTTCACCAGTGGTGCAGGATGGGCGGGTTTACCTGAACGTGGGCGAGGGTGGGTTGGCGCTTTCGGCGAAGGACGGGGAGATCCTATGGAAATCGGGAACACGCAGTGCGGGGTATTCGACGCCGGTATTCCACGGGGAAGGCGATCAGCGTTGGATGGTGGTGGGCACGGCCCAGGGCTATGCGGCGGTTCGTCCGTCGGACGGTACGGAGGTGTGGCGTATCCGATGGCTGACGCAGTACGGGGTCAATGCGGCGGACCCGATCGTGGAGGGTGATCAGATGTTTTTGTCGACGGGTTATGGCAAGGGCGGGGCGCTGTTCCGCCTGGGCAAGGGGGAACCGGAACTGTTGTGGAAGACGAAGGTGTTGCGGACGCAGATGAATCCGGCGGTTTTGTGGAAGGGGCACCTGTATGGCGTGGACGGCGACACCACGGAGAAGGCGTCGCTCAAGTGCGTCGAGTTCGGCACGGGCACGGAGAAGTGGAGCCAGGCGGGTTTTGGTTCGGGTGGAGTGATCCTGGCCGGGGACAGGTTGGTGGCCTTGAGCGGGTCGGGAGAGTTGATGGTGGGTCCGGCGGGTCCGGCGGGATTCGAGCCAGTGGCGAGGGCGCAGGTATTGGGGGGCAAGACCTGGACCGCGCCGGTCCTGGCGGGAGGACGGATCCACTGCCGGAATTCGCGCGGCGACCTGGTGGTGGTCGATGTCCGGTCGAAATGATGAAACCAGCTTCACCCGGGAGGCCGGGTGGGACAGGCTTGGGCACCGCCATGAACACGAAAGTCTTGTTGTCCGGAAACCGACGCGCCTTTTTGAAGCAGTCCGCCTTGCTCGGGGGTGCGGTCGGGTTGGCGCCGTGGATCCGGGCGGCGGACCCGGCGAAGCGGTATCGGACGGCTTTGATCGGGTGTGGTTGGTGGGGACGGAACATCCTGAAGGAGGCGATGGCGAGTGGCCGGGTCCGGGTGGTGGGGATGTGCGACGTGGATGAGAGCACGCGGGAAGTGGCGGCGGAGCAGGTGACGGATCTCAGCGGTGACCAGCCGAAGACCTACAACGATTACCGTGAGCTGTTGGAACGGGAGAAGCCGGAGATCGTGCTGATCGCGACGCCGGATCACTGGCATGCGTTGCAGGCCATCGCGGCGGTGAAGGCCGGGGCGCATGTGTTCGTGGAGAAACCGACGGGTCATACGGTGAACGAAAGTCGGGCCATGCTCCGTGCGGCGCGCGATGGCGGACGGGTGGTGCAGGTCGGATTGCATCGTCGGATCGGGCCGCATCATGTGAGCGGCATGGAGTTCCTGAAATCGGGTGCGGTGGGACAGGTGGGATCGGTCCGGTTGTTCGTGCATGGCGGCGGCGGACGCGAACGTCCGACGAAGAATGTCGAGGCGCCGGAAGGGATGGATTGGGATATGTGGTGTGGGCCGGCACCGAAGCGGCCGTTCAATCCGAAGCTGCATCCGGGTGGATGGCGCAACTTTCTCGATTACGGCAATGGCCAGCTCGGCGACTGGGGCGTGCACTGGCTCGACCAGGTGTTGTGGTGGAGCGAGGAGAAATATCCGCGCCGCGTATTTTCAACGGGCAGCCGGGAGATCGCTGGACCGGCGGTGAACACGGCGGAGGAACAGACCAGCGACGCCCCGGATCATCAGGTGGCGGTCTATGAGTTCGAGGGATTCACCTGCACCTGGGAACATCGTCGGTTCGGTGAGAACCCGACGGAGAAACACCGGATCGGCGCCTATTACTACGGGACCAAGGGAACGCTGCACATCGGGTGGCGCGATGGCTGGACGTTTTATCCGTCGGATTCCAAGGCCCAGGTGATCCATGAGGATTCGAAGTTGCAGGAGCCGGACGGGCACAATCTGCAGCTCTTGTGGGCGGACTTCATGGCGTCCATCGAACAGGGTCGCAAGGCGGTGGCCGGGATCGAGGTGGCGCATCGGTCGTCGGTGCTGCCCATGTTGGGAATGCTCTCGATGAAGCTGGGGCGAAGCATCCAGTGGGACGGAGACCGCGAGACGGTCGTGGGCGATGCCGAGGCGGTGAAGTGGTTGAGCCGGCCGTATCGGAACGGGTGGGAGTATCCGGTTTGAGGGGGGCGGGGTCTGGGGATGTCACCGCTTGGTCCCAAGTTTGGAGAAAAGGCTGGCTCCGGCGCGAGGGGAATCCATAAATTGAGGATCGAAGCCCAGCGATCCCGATTTAAGATGTTCCGGTTCAATACTCCTCCCTCCATGAAACAGTTTGTCTGTCGATTTGATTGGCTGCTGCTGTCGCTGGCCAGCATCGGTTGCAGCCTTGGGCTACAGTCCCAGCCCTCGTATCTGACCCAACAGTGGGTGGCTTATAACCCGTTCACCAATTCGTGGTGAACCCCATCGCTTTCCTGGTAAATGATTCAACTACTATAAATTTGTTATGAGGTGCTTAGCGTTTTTGGCCGTCTGGTTGTTGGCCTTTCGGGTCTTCGCAGGTGAAACTGCGTCGGCGGTGGCCACTGTGACCGGGGGATTTGTTACGGGAATCACGGTGACGTCGGGTGGATCGGGGTATACCTCGGAACCTTCGGTCACGATTCAGGGTGGCAGCGGCAGCGGTGCGACAGCCAGGGCGTTCCTGAATGGGGACCAGGTTGCACTGATCGTCGTGCTGACGGCGGGCAGTGGATACTCAGGCTCACCAACGGTAACTATTGCAGCGCCGCCGAATGAACTGGGGGTGCGTGTGGAATTGGTCCCGAAACTTACGGTGGAGGGCCCGGTGGGAATCCATGCCCGGGTCGAACGGGCGAATGTCCTGGAAGGACCGTGGACGGGATGGAGCAATGTTGTTGTGGGGGCGGAGGGAACCGTGCTTGTAGACCTCTCACCGGGATCGACGGAGCGCTTTTACCGCGTCGTAACTGCGCCTTTTGGCTTCGTGTGGATTCCACCGGGAACATTCGTGATGGGGAGTCCTGGCACGGAACCGGGTCGAGAGACGAATGAGGTTCAGCGTACGGTGACGCTCACGAAAGGCTTTTGGCTGAGCGATCATGAGGTGACCCAAGCGGAGTACCAAACGGTGATGGGGGTCAATCCATCGAATTTCGTCTCGCCCGATTATCCGGTTGAACGGGTGAGTTGGCACGATGCGGTGGAGTATTGCACCAAGTTGACCGAGCGCGAGCGGGTTGCTGGGCGGATACCAGCACAACAGGCCTATCGCTTGCCGACTGAAGCGGAGTGGGAGTACGCTGCGCGTGCTGGGACGACGTCGGCCCGGCATGGAATTCTGGATCTCAGTGCGTGGCATAGCGGGAACTCGGGAAGGCAGACTCGTCCGGTTAAGGGAAAGAATCCCAATGATTGGGGCGTCTACGACATGATCGGGAACGTGTGGGAATGGTGTGCTGACTGGTATAGCGATTACTCCACGGAGAGTGTAACCGACCCCAAAGGGCCTGCCTCGGGCGCCTTCCGCGTGGGTCGCGGGGGCAGTTGGTACGATACCGACAACGCTTACCTTCGCTCTGCTGTGCGGGGCAAAGTCGAACCGGGATACCGGAACAGCAATCTAGGCTTCCGCCCAGTGCTGGGCCCAGTCCAGTAATCTCCATCGACGCGAGCCGGAAGACATCGAGCCATTCCGATGTCTCCGGCTGAGGGGGCGGGGTTCCCCACGGTCATCGTGAGTGCATGGAAATGTTTTGAGGCCTGATTGACCGTGATGTATCTGCTTTGGTCGGAAAGCCGCCCTTGAACCTTTCCGGCCCAAACGAACCGCACAGCAAGTCCATTACCCTTCGCGCTCCGGCGAACGCGAAGCTTCCTGGAGTGCGGTCGTCCTCTCCTGCCTTGAACCCCGCCAGGGCAGCCACGGCGCATGACCGCGCTGAGCGTGGGGGGGTGAATCGTCGATCCACGGCGCCAGAGGACAGGCGCATTCCCTGACCTGGCGGACTCCACGGCCGAGAAGCGGGTCCTCCACGGATTGCCAGTTCATCACTAGCATCCAATCCCGACCGGGGACTTTGACCTCGTCTCCATCCCCAACCGTGCAACCACTTCGGAATGCCCCCCGGTTTCGGCCTCCCCGTGTTTCGGCTGTTCATTTGTGGGCATGGCCGGTTCCATGGCGCGGCTTGATGCACGCGTTGCCCATGTCTCTTCCATTACCCCTGCCGCTGTTGCGGCGCCTCAAGATTGCGGTCGGCCTGTTGACGGGATTGTTGGTGTCGTCGGTGGCTCAGGCCCAGCCGGTGATCACCGCGCAACCGGTCCGTGTGATCGCTTACGAGACCCAGACGGTACAGTTCATGGTGGAGGCCACTGGACAACCGCCGCTGACCTTCCAATGGCGGGCGGGCGACACCAATATCGTGGCGGGCACCAACAGCGTGCTGGTGCTCACCAACGTCACCTCGGCTGAGGCTGGTCTTTATCAGGTGGTCATCACCAACGCCACCGGGTCGGTCACCAGCGATGCCGTCGGACTGTTCATCCTGCCGCGGCCCTTTCCCTTTATTTCGTTTGGCACGTTTGTCCCGGGCGCCACACCTGAAGTGCCGGTCCTGTACACGGCGTTCGGGACTGAGACAGCGGTTCGTTTCTCGGTGGCCTACAACCCCCAGGCCCTCGGCAATCCCCGGTTCATATCCTCGTTGGCGGCTTCGGGTGCCATCGTCACCACCAATGATCCCTCGGGTTCGTTCGGGGTGGAGATCCCGTTGGGTGCAGGCGGGGTGTTTCCGCCGGGATTGAATGCATTGGGTCGGGTGCAATGGGATGCGCTGGGGGTTGGCAATCCGTTCGCGGTCGGACTGGTGCTGACCAACCAGCCGGTGCCTCTGGAAGGCGGGCCGCTGGGTGGAACGAATGGTGTGGTGGCTTCCCTGCCCATCGGCCCGGTCACCCGGGTCATCGATACCCCGGTGCTCGATTTCCAGTCGGGGCTGTTTCTACAACGGATCGAACTGGGCAATCCCGGGGTCCGAACGCAGGAACAGGTGCGCATTTCCGTCCTGAATCCCACCAACGATTCCCAGGGCAACCGCATCCGGATGTACAATTCGCTCGGGACAAATGTGTTGGGTCAGGACTCGCTGTTCCTCGCCTCGTTGTTGCCGGGTGAACAACGCCGGTTACGGGTGGAATTCCTGGTCACGGATCTGGTGACGGTCCCCGCTCCCGAATACGGGGTGGAAGAGATCGCACCCATCGGTCCGCCGTCGCTCACCCAGCGTGTGATTGCGGTGGATTCAGCCCGGTACTTCACCAATGCGGCGTATCCAACGGGTGCGTTCCTGGTGATGTTCGAGACCGAGGCAGGGCGGCCGTACCTGGTGCAGTATGCGTCGTCGGTGGAGGCGTTTTCGACGGGGTCCGCCGGGATCCGCACGGCGCAACCGGCGGTGATGGGGACGGGTTCCCGGGTGCAGTGGATTGATGAGGGGCCGCCCAAGACCGAATCGGTGCCGGCGGATGGCAGCCGGTTTTATCGGGTGATCCTGGGTCGGTGAGGTGATGGGTGACATGGGAGAGGCGGCTCAAATCAAGTTTTCGATCATGATGAAGAAGCAGGCATTTCAGGGCGCAGCACTGTTGCTGGCCGGTGTGGCGGGAGTGTCCGCCCAGGAGTTGCGCCCCGCCCCGGGATTCTGGATCCGGGC
The DNA here is from genome assembly GCA_002422905.1 of Verrucomicrobia bacterium UBA6176. Taxonomy (GTDB): domain Bacteria; phylum Verrucomicrobiota; class Verrucomicrobiia; order Limisphaerales; family UBA9464; genus UBA6176. Next base: position 8,195 of record DITU01000137.1, on the reverse strand, counting down.
CGGGGGAACGATCCGGATGGGATACCAGGTGGATTTCCGGGACACAGCCCCGTCGGCGCCGACGGGAGCGGGGCAGTTTGCGAACGGGTTCGTGCTGCCCTCGATCAGCACCAATGCACCCCTGACGTGGAACTGGGGTTATCAGAATGCGTCGCAGGTCGTCGGGGACACCCTCCAGTTTGATCGGTTGAACAATGCGCCGCGGGTCGGTGACCTGGACGGTGGGACCGAATCCACGTTTGGCGGGGAGATCCGGGCCGGGTTCGAGGCGTTGCGATTCGAGGTGGGACAACGCGAGGTGCGGTTCGGACTCGAAGCCGGCTATTCGTTCGCCACGTTGTCGGCCTCAGCGGCGGGGAATGCGCAGGGGACGGCCTCGTACACCACGTCTTCCTACTCACTGTTGGCGCCGACTGGGGAGCGGGTGATTCCGCCGGGTGCGCCGTATTCCGGGACGTTCAATGGGCCGGGCCCGTTGATTGCGCTGAATCCGTTGAGTGTGCAGACCTTGATGGGCGCGGGTACGTCGACCCTCGACATGGGATTGGACGCGACGTTGCACACGCTGAAGCTGGGACCGTATTTCGAGATCCCGTTGTCGCCGCGTTGGGTCGCCGGGGTCAGTTTTGGGTATTGCACGGTGCTGCCCGATGCCGAATTGCGGTTCACCGAAGTCACGCAGTTTCCCGGCACCACAATTCCGGGTTCGCAGGCCACGCGGGTGGTGCGTCGATCCGACTGGCAACCGGGCGCCTACCTCGAATTGCGGGCGCAGTACGATATCACCCGTCGGTTGGCGGTGTTTGTGTCGGGCGAATTCCTCTACAACGAGAACCTCATTTTCGGCGCGGGCGGCCGTGAAGTGGAATTGAAGCTGGGTGGCATCTACGGCGGATCAATCGGTGCGCGCTGGAAGTTCTGATCCGGGCCTGCGTTTGCTTCCCCGTGTTTCTGTAAAGGCCAGGAGCATCCGGCCTGGCCCGTGAGTTCGGTGATTTCATTCGAATCGATGCACACGAACCAACACCCGGTCCCGGAAGGTGTCCCGGGGAGTCCAATCGCCCCACGGGCGGGTTGGATGCGGGTGATTGCTGGGACGGTTGCCGTGGGCCTGGTCGGGATGTTGGCGGGGTGTGTCACCCCGCCCGGGCCGGCTGCCGGAGCGGAGTCGATGGCGACCGCGACCAATGCGGTGGTGTTGCCCCCGCCGATCGAGCCTCTGGACGGAGCGGTGGGCCGGGTGGTGCGGGTGCAGTCGGAGCTCCGGTTTGTGGTGGTGGATTACAGCCTGAACCGGATGCCGGAACCGGATCGGATGCTGGCGGTGTATCGGGGTGGAGAAGTGGTGGGACGATTGAAGGCGGGACGGTTCCGTCGTGAGACAACGTTGGTGGCCGACATCGTGAGTGGCTCGGCGGCTGAAGGGGATG
>DITU01000137.1:0-6746 GCA_002422905.1 Verrucomicrobia bacterium UBA6176 | reverse complement strand
CGAGTGCGAGTACGAGTACGCGTACGAGGGGGGGAATCGGGGAGCGGCGACGTTTGGTCGACGTTGGAACGAGGACGGCGAGGGGACCTCTCCGCTCCAGGATGCGTGTCCGCTCATTGCACCCGCAACAGGGCGGGAAGTGAACATTGGCCGCCGTCGCCACTGGCGCGCAGATGGAAGAGCCGGGTGCCACGCGGAGCCTTGGGTGCGGCGGTGATGACGAAGTCGCGTTCGGTCTGTCCCTCGACGATGAGCAGGCCGTTCAACCCGATGTTGTCCACGTAAACGCCGTGCGGGAGGTTGCGACCGGAATCGTCCCCTCCGAGTTCGACCCGTTCCTTGAAGTCATGGCGCACGATCCGGACCCGCGCTCCGATGGTCTGGCCGGGCCGGATGACGAACTCGATGGGTTGCCCGGGTTCGGATTTGAAGGTGGCGGGGTCGGATCCGGGCAGGATTTCGACGGTCAACTTCGGTGGCGGACCCAGCTGGAGATTGCCGAGCGTGCCCAGTTCCTGGAGGCGTTCGCGTCCGCCAATCCGTGCGCGGGCGACGACCTTCACCGCGGCATCGGCAGTGGCGTCGGGATCCTTCGCATCCGCGTCGGCGCGAAGGGTGGCGAGGGCGCGGATCTGGCCGGGCTCGATCTGGATGGGGCCCGGCACGGAGAATCCGGTGGGCAACCCGGCGACCTCGATCTGGATGGGGCCATCGAAGCCTTCGGTACGGGTGACGGTGAAACGGAGTTCACGCGCGCTGCCGGGACTGACCTTGGCGTCGAGCCCATCGATGCGGACGGAGAACCCGGGTTGACGATCCCGGAGTTGGAGGGTGTAGGGGTAATTGGTTCCGCCGCCGAAGCCGCGGGTGTCGGTGATCCGCACCAGGTATCGGCCGGGCTTGGGTGCGGTGAAGAGCAGCAGGGAATCGGATCCGGCGCGCCGCGACGGATCGTCGTCATTGGCGAACGGGATGTGGAACACGGGAAGCCCATTGGGAACCGGCCGGGCTTCGGGTGGGAGCGGGGTGACGATGTAACAGGGCTCGTTGAGCGCGTGGGAAAGCGCGGTGGTGGAGAAGGCGGTTTGGCGTTTGCCTTCGCCGGGATAGACCTTGAATCCGGAGTCGGGTCCGCGCGGATACAGCCACAGCCGGGTCACTTCGCCATTCGCATACAGATATTCGTCCAACTCCATTTCAGCCCAGTTATGGAGCCGGAAATCATCGGAGGTATCCGAGTCCTTGCCGCGAAAGGTGAACCACGAATCGCGCACCGCCTGCAACGTCACCTGCCGGACCGGCGTGCCATCGGGGGTCAACACCTCGATCCGGGAATCCATCGCGGACCCCGACTGGGCCGCGTTCACCTCCAACGTCATTTCCTGACCGGCGCGGGCTTCGAAGCTGAAGACATCGACATCGCCGGCGCGATCCATGCGCCCGGAGATCTTCACCGGCCAGGTCACTGACTGGGCCTGGGCGGGAAGATCATTGGGCTCTATTTCGGCGATGGACGCCGCATTGGTGGAAGGCTGGGTTGCAGGATCGGCCCCAACGGATTCCGCGATGGCTGACTCCGGTTCAAGGAGCACGGGTCGGCTTGCGCCGCTGGGTGTGGATTTGGGAAGGGGAAGATCGGCGATGGATCCGTCGAGGCGCGCGACGGCAAGGCGGGGTTTGGTGGGATGAAAGGCGGTGGCGGGAACGATGTCGGGCTGGAGTTCGAAGGCGTGGAGTTCAATGAGGTCGGGCAGGGACCAGATCTTGAGGCTGCGATCGGCCGCGGCGGTGACGAGGTGTCGGCCGTCGGGGGACAGGTCCATGGCGGTGATGGCGGCATCGTGGGCGAAGCGGGAAGCGACGACGGGATTGATGGCCGGCGCGTTGGTGGAGAGGAACTGCCATTGATGGATCCGCCGGTCCGCGCCGGTGGCGAAGATGAAACGACCGTCGGGAGTGAACCGGACGGAATTCAACTCGCCCTGGGGCTGGCTCAGGGTGTCAAGCCGTGCGCCATCGGCCACGCGCCACAACTTGACGGTCTGGTCGGCACTGGCCGAGGCCAGGACGTTTCCGCCGGGGGCAAAGGCGAGATCGAACACCGCCCCGTTGTGGACCGAGTTCGACCACACCACACCGCCATCCGCCACGCGCCAGAGCCGGATCACGCGGTCGTAACCGGCGGTGGCGAGGTGGGTGCCGTCGGGGGAAAGTTCGGCGGCGAAGAGTTGATCCCGATGCCCGGTGAATTCCCGGATCAAGCGGGTGCGCCGGACATCCCAGAGTTGGGCCACTCCGTTGAGCCCGGCGATGCCGGACGCGACGGTGAGTTGCCGGCCATCGGGAGAGAAGCGCAGGGCATTCACCTTGCCGGGGATGTTGGGGAAGGTCTTGCGCACGCGGCGTCCATCCGGGGTCCGCAATTCCACCCGGCCGGGCAATCCCACGGCAACCAGTCGACCGTCGGGCGTGGGGGCGATGGCGGTGATGGGCGTGGGCAGGCCCTTGGCGGTGGCGATGACGGGGACGGAAATGTTCTGGAGGATGGAGACGTCGCGGGCCGGGCCACGGGCGCCTTCGGAGATCCATTGCCGGATCCGGGCGATGTCGGATTCGGGGACGCGCGGTTCGTCCTTGGGCGGCATGGTGGGCCGCGCCTTGCCTTCGATGAGCTTGATGAGGAGGGACGCGTCGGGGTTGCCGGGTTCGATGGGACCGCCCTTGTCACCGCCGGTGCGGAGGGCGGCGAGGGTCTCGACGGAGAAGTCGCCTTCGGTTTCGGAGTCGTTGTGGCACCCGGCGCAATGGGTGCGGAGGATGGGAGCGATGTCGTGTTCGAAGCGGATCGCGGCGTGGGTGAACGGAGCGGCGGCGAGGAGTAAGACGAGCGCCGAGAGAATCCGCATCGGAGCGACTGGGAAAAGGGAAGGGGTCATCGCGAAGCGGGGTCAGTGTTGGAACAGGAATTCGCGGCTGGTGAGCAGGGACCAGAAGAGGTCTTCGGTGACAAGGCGACGTTGATCCGGTCCGGCGTCGTTGTAGACCGAGACGAACGATTCGAGTTCGTGGGAGGAAGGCGGGCGACCGAGACAGAGGAGCCAGGCTTCACGGATGAGTGGGGCGGGATCGGTGTGCCGGGCGAGCAGGGTGGTCACGCGGCTTTCCGGGGCGGCGAGTTTGTCATTGATGGTGCGCCCGTTCGAGAGGTGGAGCACCTGGACGAGACTGGGTTGGTTGGAACGTTCGCATTCGCAGGTGATCTCACGTTGGTTGCGACCGAAGGTCTTGAGGAAATAGGACTGCACCGCGGCGTCGTAGAGTTGCAGCGCGCGGGTTGAGTTGGTGTAGAACGAGGTCTTTTCGGTCGAGCCATCGTTGAGCAGCAGTTCCCCGTACTTCTCCGGCACGGCGGTGATGTCCGCGATGGCATCGCTGAGGACCTCGGCGGAAAGGCGACGTGGGAAATGGCGCGAATAGTGGCGCCGATCATCGCGGTTGCCGGGCAACACTTCTCCCGAACGCCGATAGGTCTCGGAGGCGAGGATCAAGCGCATGAGATCGCGCAGGTCGAAGCGGTGCTCGATGAGATGGGTGGCGAGGGCGTCGAGCAGGGCTTCGTTCGATGCCGGGTTGGAGGCGCGGAGATCATCGACGGCTTCCACGAGGCCGACGCCCATGAAGTTCGCCCAGACCCGGTTGACGATGGCGCGGGCGAAGGCGCGGTTGTCGGGGGCAGTGAGCCAGTCGGCGAGGACTTCGCGTCGGTCGCGGGGATCCCCGTCAGCGATGGCCGGGGCATCGAGGGGCGCGGGCGGTTGGGGTTTGCCGGTGCGGGGTTGGATGAGATCGCCTTCGGGCTCGACGTAGAGGGTGCGGCGACCGTCACCGTTGCGGGCATCACCGCCCCAGCCTTTGGCACGGACGCGGGCGAAGAGATTGGCGAACTGGTAGTACTGGTCGTTGGTCCACTTCTCGAGCGGATGATTGTGGCAACGGGCGCAGTTGATGGAGAGGGAGAGGAATGCCTGGGAGACGTTCTCGGCCATGGATTCCGGGTCCTGATGGATGGCGTAGAAGTTGGACTCGCCCTGTTCCACCGCGGAGCCGCGTGCCGTGATCACCTGCCGCACGAATTCATCCCAGGGGGTGTTGTCGGCCACGCGTTGCCGGATCCAGCCGTAGTACGACTTCACCGCGTCGGGTCGCAGACGGGATCCGCTCACCAACAACAGGTCGGACCATTTGTACGCCCAGTAATCGATGAATTCTGTCCGGGAAAACAACCCATTGATCCAGTGGGTGCGCCGGTCGGGGCGCGTGTCTGAAAGGAACGTCTCCACCTCCGCCGGCGTGGGAAGGCGGCCGATGGTGTCGAGGGCGGAACGCCGGATGAAGGTGGTGTCGTCGGCGGGTGGCGAGGGTTCGAGATGCAACCGCTTCAACTGGGTGAGGACGAGGTCATCGATGAAGTTCGCCCGCGGTGCGTTGGCGTAGACGGCGTCGGGAACGGTGAACGGGTACGGGGCGGAGAGTCGCGCGATGACGATGCGGGAGGAGTACCACGCGGTGACGGCGCCTTCACCGGGACCGATGACGGAGACGGATCCGGAACCGTCGACGAGCGCAACGGTTTCATCCGCGGACGTGAACCTGGACCACGCGGTGACATCGCGTTCCTGTCCGTCGCTGAAGCGGGCGCGGACACGGAGCGGAATGGTTTCGCCGGGGTTCACCGTTTCCTTCGGGCCGGTGATGAAGAGTTCATCGACGCGGGGATCATCGGCTTGGGGACCGGGAGCGCCCTGGGCGATCCAATGGGCCAGGGTGAGGTAATCGGCGGAACCGGGTTCGATGCGTTTGCCGCCCTTGTGGGCGACGGTCGCGGTGGGTTTGGTGAGGACGAGGCTGAGTCCGGGTTGACCGGATTCAATCCGGCGACCGAGGGCTTCCCGGGTGATGGCCAGGTGATCGGCCTCGGGGTTGTATCCGAAGAGCGACAGCCTGAAGCCGCCCTTGCCGGCCATCGCGCCGTGGCATCCACCGCTGTTGCAACCGGCCTTGGAAAGGATGGGCAGGACATCGTTGCGGAAGGAGATGGCGGGATCTGAATCCGGCTTCGGGGCGGCGGAGAGGGACAGGCTGGAGATGGCGATCAACAGCGCGAGGATCCGGCCAGGAAGTGATGGGGCGTTCACGCGAAGAGTTCCCGGATGGGTTCGGTGCCGAGATCGGTGAGGGTGAACGGTCGTCCACCGGGACCGGGCAGGTGCGAGGTGTGGTCGAGGCCCAGGCTGTGGAAGATGGTGGCCACGATGTCGCCCGGCTTCACCGGTCGTTCAGCCGGGAATCCACCGATGGGATCGCTGGCACCGACCACGCGCCCGCCCTGGACGCCGCCGCCGGCGAAGGAACAGGTGAAGCACCCAGGCCAGTGATCGCGTCCGCCGGCGGGATTGACCTTGGGTGTGCGACCGAACTCGGACAGGCCGGCGACCAGGGTGTCGTCGAGGAGACCGCGTTGGAACAGGTCTTCGAGCAGGGCGCTGTATGCCTGGTCATACATGGGACACACGATGTCCTTCATGCCCTCGATGGAGGTGAAGGGTTTGGATCCGTGGATGTCCCAGGTGATCTCGTCGAAGACGGTGAGGAAGGTGTTGATGGTGATGAAGCGGACCCCGCTTTCGACCAGGCGCCGGGCGAGCAGGCAGCATTGGCCGAACCGGTTCATCCCATAACGTTCGCGCACCGCCTGCGGTTCCTTGGTGAGGTCGAAGGCGGACCGCGCCTGTTCACTGGTCATCATGCGGAAGGCCGCATGGAAGTTTTCGTCCATCAACCGCGCATCCTCGCTGGCTTCGAAAGACGCGACGGCTTCCTCGACAATGCTGCGCATCTTGCGCCGTCGTTCGAGGCGATGGGCACCGATCAGGTCGGGTGGAAGCAGGTCGGGCACCTTGAAGTCCGGCCGTGACGGGTCGGCCATCAGTGCGAAGGGATCGTGGGCCTTGCCGAGGAAACCGCCGGCCTGGCCGTTGGGCAGATTACCGCCACCACGACCCATCAACTGGGGCAACACCACGAACGGCGGAAGATCGGTCCGACGTCCGAGCAGATGCGACACCACCGAGCCGGCATGCGGAGTATGGATGCCGCCGGTGAAACGTCGGCCGGTCTGCATCATCTGCCATCCGGCATCATGCACCGCCGCGCCGTCATGATGACAGGAACGGACGAGGGAAAATCGGTTGGCGACCTCGGCGTGACGCGGCAGGAGTTCGGAGACCTGGAAGGCGTCGGATCGGGTCCGGATGGGTTTGAAGGGACCGCGGATCTCGCTGGGCGCATCCGGTTTCATGTCCCAGAGATCAATGTGACTGGGCCCGCCGAGATTGAAGATGAGGATGCAGGATCGTTTGTCGGTGCCGGGCCGGGTTCGTCCGGCTTCACGCGCCTGGAGATACTGGGGAAGGGACAAGCCAATGGCCGCGAGGGAACCGATCTGGAGGAATTCACGACGGGAGGCGCCCCGCCCGCACAGGCGAGCCCGATCCTGCGGGGATTCTGCCAGGAAATCGAACATGGGCAGCACCCTGCCACAGGGGTTCGGTGAACGGCCACGAAATCATGAAGGGGATTGATCATGGTCCAACCGGAGAGGGGGAAGCGGACCACGAAAGGCACGAAAGGCACGAAAGCGGGCCCGGGGAGCATCGGAGCGGCGAGGTTTGCTCGCCGTTTGCTTT
>DITU01000127.1:23327-37983 GCA_002422905.1 Verrucomicrobia bacterium UBA6176 | reverse complement strand
CGTGTGTTTCGTGGTCCGAAATCCTTCCCCCGTTCGTGTTCCACCCCATCTCGACAAACCCCAATCCCCGACGCCATCGTCACCGCCTGCATGTCGTCCTCTCCGTTGGTCATCGCCGGTCGATCCTTCGCCTCCCGACTCTTCCTCGGCACAGGCAAGTTTCCCTCGCCCGAATCCATGCGCTCCGCCCTCGCCGCCAGCGGCACCCAGATCGTCACCGTCGCCCTGCGCCGGGCCGACCTTTCCGGGCGCAACGATCCCTTCGCCAACATCCTCGAGTTCATCGATCCCGACCGTTACCTCCTTCTGCCCAACACCAGCGGCGCCATGAACGCCGATGAAGCCGTCCGACTCGCCCGACTCGCCGCCGCCGCCGGCCTTCCCAAATGGGTCAAACTCGAGATCCATCCCGATCCCCGGTATCTGCTCCCCGATCCCATCGAAACCCTCCTCGCCGCTGAACGCCTGGTGAAGGAAGGCTTCGTCGTCCTCCCCTACATCAACGCCGACCCCGTCCTCGCCAAACGCCTTCAGGAAGTCGGCACCGCCACCGTCATGCCCCTCGGTTCCCCCATCGGCTCCCATCGCGGCCTCCAGACCCGCGACCAACTCCGCATCATCATCGAGCAGGCCACCGTTCCCGTCGTCATCGACGCCGGCATCGGAGCCCCTTCCCACGCCGCCGAAGCCATGGAACTGGGAGCCGATGCCGTCCTGGTCAACACCGCCATCGCCGTCGCCTCCGACCCCGACCGCATGGGCATCGCCTTCAAACTCGCTGTCGAAGCAGGACGCATCGCCTGGGAAACCGGTCTCGGTTCTCCTTCATCCCAAGCCCACCCCACCAGTCCCCTCACCGCCTTCCTCGATACCTCGCCCGGAGTATTGCCGCGCTGACCCCAACCAAAAGACCCTGCCAGCCAAGGGGAGGAACAGGCGGGATGGCTCGATCCAGTGATACTTCAATCCGCCTGCGCAATGCCGGTACCGGTTCCGCGCGCATTCCCCACTTCCGCGCCCTCGTTGAACAGGCCGCCCACGCCGTCGCCATCCTCCATCACCAGGGCAACCTGCGTTACGCCAACGCCACCCTCCGACGCTGGCTGAACCTCGACCCTTCCCGCTTCGATTCCCAGACCTTCGCCAACTTCCTCAGCCACGACGACGCACAACACCTGACGCGCGTCCTCGATTCCCTCGGACCCGCAGGCAGTCCGCCCGTCCCCCTCGAACCCTTCCAACTCGTCGGTCCCGACCAGACCCTCCGTTACCTCGAAGGCACCGCCACCCGACTTCCCTCCCGGTCCGGCCCCGATCATCGCGTCCTCCATCTCCACGACATCACCGCCCGACGCGAAGCCGAGCAACGCACCCGCCGTTCCGAGGAAGGAGCCCGCACCCTGCATTCCCTCGCCTCCTCGCTCCTTGAACTCGATTCCGAAGAGGACGTCGTCTGGGATGTCGCCCGCAATTGCGTGGGGCGCCTCGGCCTTCCCGACTGCGTCATCTACCTGACCGACCCCGCCCACCGGATCCTCGTCCAACGCGCCGCGTGGGGCACCAAGTCCCCTTCCGACCGCCAGATCCTCGATCCCATCTCCATCCCCATCGGACACGGCGTGGTTGGCACCGCCGCCGCCAACGGCCGACCCGAGATCGTTCCCGATACCCGTCGCCATCCCCGCTACATCGTCGACGACTCCTTCCGCCTCTCCGAACTGGCCGTCCCCTTCTTCATCGGTGGCGAGGTCGCCGGTGTGATTGATCTCGAACATCCGGAACCCAACTTCTTCGACGAACATCATCTCGACCTCGTCTCCGCCATCGCCGCGCTCCTCGCCAACAAACTCGTCCGTGTCCGATCCGAGCAAGCCCTCCGCTCCCTCAACGTCGAACTCGAACACCGCGTCAACGAACGGACCGGCCAACTCCAGGCCACCAACGACCGACTCCAACGCGAGGTCGCCGAACGCGCCCGCGCCCAGCGCATCCAACAGGCCCTCTACCAGATCTCCGAAGCCATCCATCAGGCCGGCGACCTCCAGGATCTCTACCGGCGCATCCATGAGATCATCGGCACCCTCATGCCCGCCCGGAACTTCTACATCGCTCTCCAGGATCAGACCTCCGGCCTTGTCTCGTTTCCCTATCACGTCGACGAGGTCGATCCACCCCCCGCACCGCGCCGGAATCATCCGGGCTTCACCGAATACGTCCTGCGAACCGGCCGCACCTGTCTCGCCACTCCCGACGAGATCCAGCGCCTGCGCCAAACCGGCCAGTACACCCCTTCAGGCGTCCCCGCCCGCATCTGGCTCGGTGCCCCCCTTTTGGTCCGCGGCCAACCCATCGGCGTCATGGCCGTCCAGGATCATCACGACCCCGCCGCCTTCAACGACGAGGACAAACAGATCCTTTCCTTCGTCGCCGACCAGACCGCCCTCGCCATCGACCGCAAACGCGCCGGCCAGGAAATCCAGCGCGCCCTCGAACAGGAACGCGAACTCGTCCGCCTCAAGACCAACTTCGCCAACCTCGTCTCCCACGAGTTCCGCACCCCCATCGGAGTCATCGTCTCCTCAGCCCAGGTCCTCGATTCCTACTTCGACCGCCTCTCCCCGCCCCGACGCCACGAACATCTCCAGGACATCGTCGACGCCGCCCATCACATGGCCGGCCTCATCGATGAAGTCCTCCTCCTCGGCCGCATCGAGGCCGGTCGTCTCGCCTTCCAACCCCGTCCCCTCGATCTCCCCGCCTTCTGCCGTCGTCTCGCCGATGAAGTCCAACAGGCTTCCGGGAATCGTTGCCCCATTGACGTCACCACTCTCGAAACCCTCCTTCCCGCCCATTCCGACGAAACCCTGCTCCGTCACATCCTCGTCAATCTCCTCACCAACGCCGTCAAGTATTCCCCCATCCACACCCCCGTCAGCCTCTCGATCTCCGTCATCGCCAACGATGCCATCCTGACCGTGCGCGACCAGGGCATCGGCATCCCCACCGAAGATCAACCACGCCTCTTCGAAGTCTTCTGCCGGGGCCGCAACGTCGGCGAACTCCCCGGCACCGGCCTCGGCCTCGTCATCGTCAAACGCTGCGTCGAAGTCCATCGCGGCGCCGTCTCCCTCACCAGCCAACCCGGCCGCGGCACCACCGTCGTCGTCCGTCTCCCCGTGTTCCCAGCCACCCCCAACTCCCCCGCTCCCATCCACCCATGAAACGCATCCTGATCGTCGAAGATCATGCCCCCATGCGCCGCTCCCTCCAGACCGTCCTCGAAATGGAAGGATTCCACGTCGACACCGCCGCCGATGGCCGCGAAGGGGTCCAGATCGCCCTCGATTCCATCCCGGATCTTGTCCTTTGCGACATCCAGATGCCCCACCTCGACGGCCACGGCGTCCTCCGTGCCCTCCGCGAAGACGCCCGCACCCGCCTCGTTCCCTTCATCTTCCTCACCGCCTGGGGCGAACGTCATGACGTCCGTGCCGGCATGTCCGCCGGTGCCGACGATTACCTCGTCAAACCCGTCGACCGCCAGGAACTCCTCGACGCCGTCCGCATCCGACTCGCCCGGGAAAAGATCCGACGCGAAGCCGCCCCCGGATTTGCTCCGGACTTTTCCAGTGCCACCCCGCTCGAGTCCCTCGGTCTGAGCCCGCGCGAAGCCGAAGTCCTCCTGTGGATGGCCCAGGGCAAGGCCGATGCCGACATAGGACTCCTCCTCGGCATCAGCACCGCCACCGCCAAGAAACACGCCGCCCACCTCTTCCAGAAACTCGGCGTCGAAAACCGTCACGCCGCCGCCATCCGCGCCCTCGAAACCCTCTCCCACAACCCCGCCACCCACTCCTGACCCAACCGAAGACCCGAAGGCTCAAGGTACCAGACGGACGCGGTACCACTGCGACGGCTGCGCAGGATCAATCGGCAGATTGAACTCGATCGCTGCACCCGAACTGGTCTGCGTCGCACCCGGGACATCCACCCAGACCTCCGCTTCCAACCCGGTCCGGCCCTCCACCTGATAGGTTCGTCCCGGAATCGTGGTGACACTGAAGGTCAGTCCCGAACCCGAAAATCCGGAGACCGACAACCGCAACACCGGTTGCGGCAGCGTCATCGATACGAGGGCTTCACCCCCGCCCACGTACTCGACCCGCACCGCCACTTCCGTACTGGAAAGTCCCCGGGCCGAAAGGTCTACCAGGGCGACCGTCCTGCCGTTGACCACGTCCCCGGCACCCACGATCCGATGCAACTGGTCCCCGGCTTGGTGATAGACACCGGTCTGGCCGCCTGAATCCAAACCGACAAACGCCACTCCCGCATCGCTGGCGCTCACGGCGCCAAAATCGGCGAAGGTTCCCGTCCCACCGGGGATCGGCGTGGTGAGATCCGCGATTCGATAAGGCAGGCCGGATGTGAGTGTTTCGTCGTACGTTCCAAAGGCACGGATGCCCGGCGCCCGCAGTGTCGCGCCATAAATCCCGCGCTGCCCGCCCGCCCCGCCTCCAACAAAGGCGACCGTGTTGCGGGCCACCCGGACCGTCGCAGCCTGAGTCCCGAACGATTGGAAGGCTCCCTGACGGGTCGGACTGAAGATCGAGGATGCCGCCGAAGTACTCGGCATCTCCGAGGCCACCGCCAAACGTTGGTGGGCCTACGCCCGAGCCTGGCTGTTCGAAGAGATCACCAAACCGCCCGGCTGAGTGGCTTAAAGCAAGGCGATTTCACCGATGGGGAGCCGATGGAATTGGTGGGTTGAAGCCGCAGATGATGAAGCTGTTGGAAAACGGGCTGTGATCCTCCGCGGAGTGAACCCCATCCCATCTTTTCAAACTCACCCGACTGCCGTTCCATCTGTGTCATCGGCGAAATCTGCGAAATCTGCGGCCAACCCTCCCCCGATCCTCAGTCCGAATCTGCAGCCACCCCACCGCCGATCTCCCAGGTTCAATCCAGGTCGAACAACAACGCCTCCACAGGGCCCTTGGCGGACAGGGTCAACTCACCCGGTTCTTCCACTGACGCCCCGTCACCCGTCACGAGTCCGACGTTGTTCAAACCCAATTCGCCCCGGGCCACCTGAATCCAGATGCCACGCCCGGACCGCACCTCATGGGTCACCGACTGCCCCGCTTCCAGCCGGATCCGATACACCTCGGCATCCTGATGGATCGTTGCCGATCCCTCCCGTCCGTCGGGCGAGATGAGGAGGACCTTGTTGGCCGACGCCTGCTCGGGACGCGGTTGCCATTCGGTATAGCTCGGAACCAGTCCCCGTTCGCGCGGATGGATCCAGATCTGCAGGATGTGAAGGGTCTCCGTCGGGCTGGAGTTGAATTCGCTGTGGGTCACTCCACGACCCGCGCTCATCAACTGGATCTCACCCGGCTTCAGTTCCCGCCCGTTCCCCAGGCTGTCCTGATGCGCCAATCGTCCCTCCAGCACGTAACTGAAGATCTCCATGTCCCGATGCGGATGCGTCCCGAAACCTTCGCCCGGGGCAATGAAGTCATCATTGATGACCCGCAGGGATCGGAAACCCATGTGGGCCGGATCCAGATAACTCGCGAAGGAAAAGCTGTGATGGGTCTTCAACCAACCATGATCGGCTGAGCCCCGATCCCCTGCCCTTCGCACCTTCACACCGCCCATTGTCGTTTTCATCGAGAACAGATTGCCCGGGCGATTCCCCCGACGGAAATACCACTTTCCTCGCCTGAGCATGCCCGCCAGGCATGCTGCCATTGCCAACCCATTCCCCATCCCGGCATGCTCGATTGCACAGTCCCGCGTCACGCACGGTCCTGCATCTCCACACTCCATGGAACTCCGCCACCTCCGCTACTTCGTCGCTGTCGCTGAAGTGGAAAACATCTCGCGGGCCTCCTTGCGCCTCCGCGTCGCGCAACCCGCCCTCAGCCGTCAGATCCGTGATCTCGAAGATGAATTGGGATTTCCCCTGCTGATCCGCTCCGCCCGCTCCATTCAATTGACCCCGGCCGGCCGGGTATTTCTGGAAGAAGCACGCGGGGTGCTTCTTAAAACGGACGATGCCATCGCCAAGGCTCGCGCTGTGGCCCTGGGCACCGGAGGCGAACTTCGCATTGGTTATGCCCCTTCCCTCGCCGCCGGCATCCTTTCCACCGCCGTTGCCAGCTTCACCCAGATCCACCCGGGCATCCGCGTGGAACTGTTCGATCTGTCCACCTCTGAAATGCTGGCCGGCCTTGCCGACGCCTCGCTCGATCTGGTCGTCAGCGTGCCCCACAAACCCGGCGTCCGTGGTCCCCGCAAGATCCGTTGGATTCCACTGGTGCGCGCCCCGTGGCGATTGGCCGTGCGAGCCACCCATCCGCTCGCCAGCAAGACCCGGGTCACTCCTGCCGATGCCGTTGCCGGCCCACTCCTGATCTTCTGTCGACGCGATTACCCGGAATACAGCGCCATGCTGGAAGGCTGGCTGGGGAAACAACATTTGAACCCGCGCCTCACCCGCGAATACGACGGGGTCAACAGCCTGTTGGCCGCGGTGGAATCCGGTCAGGGCGTGGCCTTGATCGCCTACCGCCAGGGACGACCCGTCGCCGAACTCATCCGACTCAAGACTGTCAGCCCCGCACCCAAGCCGGTCTGCATCGCCGCCGGCCATCGCGTCGACCGCGGCCAGGACAAGGTCCTCGCCGTGTTCCTCGCTGAACTCCGCCGTGCCGCAGGCCGATCCGTCACGGTGCCGGAATGATCTCGATGGCGCTGATCGTCATGCTCTGCCCTTCCGGCGTGAAGACAATGTCCAGCTTTCCATCCACGATGCTCACCGGAACCGCCTCGACATGGGCGCGGTTCGATCCTCCTGCCTTTTTCCACACATCGAAATCCTTCAGGGCAACCCCCTCGACATCCATCGAGAACACGCATTGATCCGGGCCCGTGATGCCGTCGTAGGTGATCGCGAAATGGAGCTTCACCACATACTTCCCGTTGGGAAGCTTCTGCCCGAACTTCGTCATGCCGAACCGTTCGGAAAAATAGATCGACGGGATCTTCGTGTTGGCGATCTCCAACGAAGACCGTTCCATCGTCTGACCGCCGTCAAATCCTTCGGTCGGCTTCCACAACTGTCCCGCCTCGTCTTTCACCGGTTCGATCGAACCCGCAATGATCCGGATGATGTTGGTTCCGGCGACGGACCTGGTGGCGGAAGTCGGAGTCGCCGCAGGATCCGCCGCGCGTGTCACGGAAACGAAGCCCAGGGTGAAAAGCGTCGCGCAACAGATCGCGCGGATGGAATTCATCAGGTTCATGGTGGGTGAAATCGCCGGACATGTACCGGTCCAATCCCGTCGCTCATGCCCTTGCCTGACCACCCTGCTCCCGGACCTCACCCCGTCAAGCAGGCCCACCCAATGCCTTCCCATCAAACGACCGGCATCAGGCCCGGTTCGATGCATGCCCATCGACCCGACAAATCCCGATCATGGAATCCAACGAGAGAATGCTGGCGTGAGCGGACCTCACGGCCAAAGGAACCCGGGATGCTTGGTCTTCAGCATCGCCCGGATCCGCGGATATTCCGTCGCTCGCCAGGACGGCCAGTCGCGGGTGGAGGCCAGGCGTTTGCCTGACGGATCCTGGAGCCAGATGCGGACGGGAATCCGGTTCTCCGCAATCCGCGGATGTTCCTTCAGTCCGAGGACCTCACTGAGCTTCACCTGGAATTCCGGCACCGGCGCCGCTTCGGGTTCATCCCGGTCCGTCATGTAGGCCAGCTTCCACGGCTTGCCATCCGGAGCCGGGATCTGTAACGGGGCGAGTTCCTCGACGAAGGCCCGTTGCCCTGCCGACAACACGGCCTTGAAAGCCGGCAGGAGTTCGGCCTGCTGCGCCTCACGCCCCAGGGTGAGGCCGTGGAAGGCCTTGACCATTGCCTCGCGCAACCCCGGCCCGCGCATGGATGGCAGCTCCAGTTCAGGAACCGTCTCGCGCAGGCATTCGACCCGACCAATCCATTGCTGCACCCGATGATCCATGTTGGGAAGGTCCAGCCAACCCCGCGCCACGGCATCGGCCAGGCACGCAGCCGAGGCTGCCGGATCCACTTCACGCCGGTGTTCCTTCCCAATCACCAGATCGAGGAACCGGATCACGTCCACCGCCGCCACGCGTTTGTGCAACCGGTCATATTGATGCTCCAGCGTGCTGGTGAAGTGCTGCGGAAACATCTCCCGCAACCACTCCAGCTTCACCGCCGTGCATTGGCCCAGCAACGTCACCCTCCCACCGCGCCCGGTCACTTCCCGGATCGAGGCCGCCACCATCAACTGCGCCTCCTGCACCACACTCTCCCGCATCAACGTTCCACTCCGGCCCCCGGCCACCTCGCACTCGAGGGTTCCCGTGTCCCGTCGCAGGCAAAGCTGATCCACGAATCCCGCCACCAGACATCGCTCCAACGCGTCCAACGCCACTTCATCCCCCGACTCCTCCGCATCGCCCATCAACCGCTCGCGACGCGCCACCTGCACAATCTGTCGATACGTGTCCTCCACCATCCGCGCCGTCTGCCCATGGATCCCGTTGCGACGGCAGGCGTCACCGGAGAAACCCGCGTTCCGCGCAAATTGCTGGGCCCTCAACAACGTGTGGAAATCGCTGGTGCCAACTCCCTCGAACACCTCGCGCCGATCCCGCAGATGCTCGTCATCACGCCCGATCCGCATCAGCAGGTCACGTCCGCTCACCAACGCCGCGCACATCGCCGCCGCCGGCACACAACTCCTTCGCCCCGCCTCCACCAGCATCCGGGCAAACCGCGGATGCATCGGCATCCGCAACATCCGGCGGCCCACATCGGTCAACCCACCGCCATCACCCGGCTCCAACGCACCCAAGGTCACCAGCAATCGTTCCGCCCGCACCACCGCCTCCACGTCCGGTCGATCCAACCAGTCAAATTCCGCCGCCCGTCGCACCCCCAGCGAATGCAGCAGCAACACCACCTCCGCCAGGTCCGCCCGCTGGATCTCCGGGGTGTTCCGCGCCGGACGATTCAAATGCCCGCTCTCCGTCCACAATCGCCAGCAGGTTCCCGGCGCCGTCCGCCCCGCCCGCCCCGCCCGCTGGTCCGCCGATGCCCGGCTGATCTCCTCCATCAACAACGTCTGGATCCCCCGCTCCGCATCGTATCGCGCCACCCGCGCCAATCCCGCATCCACCACATGCCGGATGCCATCAATGGTCACGCTCGTCTCCGCGACATTCGTGCTGACCACGATCTTGCGGCGGTCGCTGGGCTGAAACGCCCGATCCTGTTCGTCCGGCGACAATTCCCCGTGCAAGGCCAGCAACGTCACCTTCTCGCCCAGTCGCGCCGTATCCAGTTCCCGTAACGTCGACTGGATCTCGGCCATGCCCGGCATGAACACGAGGATGTCGCCTTCCCAACCGTTCGACAGGATGCGTTCGACCGCGCTTGCGGCCTGTGCCCATTCGGACCGTTGATCATCGTAATCCGCCCAGCGGATCTCGACGGGAAAGGCGCGACCTTCGGATACCAGGATGGGTGCCGGCCGACCGGTGCCGAGTTCGAGATAACGCGAGACCGGTTCCGCCTCGAGGGTCGCGGACATCACGACGATGCCGAGATCCGGGCGTCGGGTCCGACGCAGTTCCTTCACCAGGGCGAGCGCCACGTCGCTTTGCAGATTGCGTTCGTGGAATTCGTCGAACACCACCACCCCGATGTCCGAAAGGTCAGGGTCATCCTGCAACCAGCGCAGCAGGATTCCCTCTGTGACAAAACACAGCCGGCTCTCGGGCGAGATGTGATCCTCGAAGCGGACCTGATAACCCACCTCACGCCCCAGCGTCCCGCGTCGTTCCCACGCCACCCGCGCCGCCACCGTCCGGGCCGCCACCCGACGCGGTTGCAACACCACGATCCGGCGCCCCCCCGCAATTCCCCCATCCAGCAACATCTGCGGAACCTGGGTCGTCTTGCCGGAACCAGTCGCCGCCACCAACACCAGACGACCCTCCGTCCGCAGGGCGTCGAGGATCGGTTGATGCAACGACCAGACCGGGAGTTGATGCGGATCCATTTAGAAAAGACAGGGGTTCATAACGAGTGCTCACCGCGCCGTCGTACTCGTCCTCATCATCGTACTCTTACTCGTACTCGACCCCGATGCCTTTCCCCGACCACACCACCTCGACGTGTTTCGAGTACGAGCACGACTACGAGTACGGGTACGCGACGGAATTCGAGCCTTGTCCGCCATGCAGATCGTTCCGTTCACAGATGACGGGCAAAACCGCCAACCCATCCCCTTCTCCCAGCACAGCCGCATCACCGCTCAGCGCCCCATCCAATACAACAACCCAAGCGCGACCACTGACGCCACGATCATGGGGATGGCCGGCATCGGTTTGCGTCCCCGGATGTAGCGGGCGGTGAACATGCCGCCGAGCAACGCAATCACCACCCACGCCACCGCCATCGGCAATTTGCCCAACGCCACCAACGCGATGGGAATGGCGCAGGCCACCGAAGCGATCAGGGAGATTTTTGAACGGGCCTTGATGAAGCCCATGAGACCGCCCAGCACCAGCAGGACGGAATAGATCCAGAGGACCAGTGCGGGTGTCATGATCTCAGCTGTTGATCAAGGCCAGGGCCGCCTCGGCCATCTTCGGCCCGGTCAATCCGTGCAGGACGTAGAGTTCCTCCGCCATGTAGGCGGACTGCCCGAATTCGCCCGGGATCCCAAGACTCTTCACCCGATGCGCAATGCCCGCCTCGGAAAGGGCGTGGGAAAGTTGGGCGCCCATGCCGCAGATCACCTGATGATCCTCGATGGTCACCAATCGTCCACCGCACCGCTTCACCGCTGCGCCAATGGTCTCCACATCGACCCGGTTCACGAACGGATGGTTGATGACGGTGGCCGACCGCCCCTGGGCGGCGAGCAGTTTCGCCGCTTCCAACGCCTTGTTGAACAACACTCCCGATCCCACCAACACCACGTCAGACCCTTCCTGGATGACCTGCGCCCGGCCCCACGCATAGTTCGAGCCTTCCACCCAACGCACCGGATAATTCTCGCGTCCCACGAAGAACACCACCGACTCGCCATCCCGACCCGCCGCACGTTCCTCGGCGATGTGTCGGATGGCCTGGTACATGAACGCCTCGGCTTCCTCCGCACAACTGGGCGCCACCACCACCGTGTGCGGGATCGCACTGGTCGCCGCGAAATAGGTGGTCGCCTGATGCGACGCGCCATCCGCGGCATCCTGGAATCCCACGTGGGAAAACATGGCGATGACCGGCGCCTGCGACAGCGCCGCCATGGTCAACGGCAGGTTGCCCTTGGTGACCCCGAACTGGCCGAAGGTGTCGACGATGGGTATGAACCCCACCTTGGAAAGGCCGGCCCCGACCGAGATCATGTTGGCCTCGGCAATGCCGACTTCGATGAAGTTGCCGGTCGCCTTCTGGAAGGCGCTGATGCCCGTCGATCCCTGGACATCCGATGACACCGAGTACACCGGGTATCCCTCCTTGGCCGCACGGATCGCACCGGCGGCGAGACCCGCCTGCACCTTGTCCTTCTTGATGGCCGGCGCCGCCGTTGTTGCAACCGCCGGTGCCGCCGCAGCCTTGGCCTTCTTCGCCGCTTCCTTCTGCTCCCAATCGGTCCGCAACGCCTGCGCCCAGGCGGCAAACTCCGCCGGGGTCGCGCCGCCAAAGATCTCGTCGACGAACGCCACGATCTTCTCGCCATTCGCCAGGGGGAAACCGTGACCACCCGCGGAGTTCTCCATGGTGGCCTTCACGCCGTAACCCTTAATGGTCTTCACCCACAGACACACCGGACGCAACGCATTCGCCCGGGCATCCGCCACCGCCTGTTCCACCGCCAGGTAAACCGCCGCCAGATCATGGCCGTTCGCGATCCGACGGACATCCCAGCCCAGGTCGTCCATCGCCTCGAAACTCGGGAGCATCGAAAACGAATCAGCCGTGATCCGACCCGAAAGCTTCGTGTCGTTGTCCGAGACCACCATCACGAACGGGTTCAACCGACCCTTCAACGCCAGGCCCGGGATGGCCGCAAACGCCTCCTTCGCCTCGCCTTCCATCGACGCGCCATCGGACACCACGGCAATCGTCACCCGATCGGTCCCAGCCAACCGGTCGGCAATCGCCAGACCCTGCGCCTGCGGCAAGGCGGATCCCAAAGGCCCGTTGGAAAGCAGCACTCCCTCGGGGTTCAGATGCGATTCCCCATGACCGGTGAGCTTGGATGCAATGGAGCGGAAACCCTTGAGGCAATCGAAGGTGAGGTTGTCGAAACCGAGATTGGCGCGCAGGGCGTAGATGCCGTTCTCCGCATGGCCGGCGTCATTCACGAAATTGAACACCTCATGCCAGGGCCGGTCCGCGACGGAAAACATGAGGCCGTGGATGGCGGAATTGATCTCCGCGAAGGCTGCCGGCCCGCCCCAGTGACAGGCGGCACCGCCATTCACCGCGTGGACATTCATCAGGGCCACCAACCCACGGGTCGCCTTGGGACAACCCACCACCACTTCCTGGCCGCTGGCATTGCGGATCGTCACCGGATACTTCGGCGCCGAGCTGGGCGTGGGGGCCAACCGGCTGCGGAGGGCCTGCGGTTTCAACGGCGGGAGTTCAACCTTTGCTACTACGGAATTGTCGGCGGCCATGGCGCTTGTGCTTCGTGGTTTCCAAGGCCGTTCTTGGCCCCGGGCCGGTCACGCTACGGACGCTCCGCCAGATTGAAAACCGGATTCTTGAGACCAGATGGTGCAGGCCGCCCGATCCGGTAAGCAAAACATCCTCGAAGGCAGCGAGGCCAGCGCCACATCGAAGGAAACCGAGATCAAGCTCACCGACGTGGCTCGCGCCAGCCAGAAGGAATTGCTCGAGGACTACCGCGACTTCATGCGCAACCACGGCATCGCCGAATGGGCGCCCAACCACCCCTACGCCCTGCGCCTGCGCCGACTCAACCGCATCCCCGGCGCCAGCTTCGAAACCTTCAGAAGGGGCATCGAACATCCCGACCCCGCGATCTGCGCCAATGTGATTGCCGGCCTCATCAAGGTGACCTGCTACCTGCTGGACCAACAACTCAGGCGCCTGGAACAGGATTTTCTCAAGGAAGGCGACCATCCCTGACTTCCATTCGCCCCCGCCCCATCCCTTCGGTCCTTCAAATCCCTGCCGTCGCTGCCCGCCTGATCGCCTCGTCCCCCATCTTCCCCGGAAAAATCGTTGCCGCAGCCGGCATGCCGGAAGTATCGAAGTAGCACATGATCCCCCGGCTCTTATTTCGCGCCTTGCCATCGCTGGGCGCTGCCGCGTTGGTCACCTTCCTTTCCGGTTGTGTTGCCATCGAGTTCCCAGCTCGGGATTCCAACCCGGGCCATAAACCCAAACCCGCCCCCAACACCGGCATCACCGACGACGTCCGCGTCTTCGAGACCAACAACGTCGTCCGGGTCGAGATCGATGGCCAACTCTTTACCGAGTACCGGTTTCGCGACGTCTCCCGGCCTTTCTTCTACCCGATCCTCACCCCCGCCGGAGATCACTACACCCGTCGCTGGCCCCAGGAAGAGGTTCCCAACGAGGAACGCGATCATCCCCATCATCATTCCCTCTGGTACAGCCATGGCGACGTCAATGGCGTCGATCTCTGGTCCGAATCCGCCAAGGCCGGTCGCACCGTCCAGGATTCCATCGTCAAGATCGCCTCCGGTCGGAACGCCGGATTGCTCACCACCCGCAACGAATGGCGGGACAAGGATGGCAAGGTCCTCGGGCACGACGTCCGCACCCATCGCTTCTCACGCGGACCCGGCTCCGAACGTTACCTGGATTTCTCCATCACCATCGTCGCTTCCCATGGCCCGATGACCTTGGGCGACACCAAGGAAGGCACCTTTGCCATCCGCGTGGCTGAATCGATGCGCAACAAACAGCCCAAGAACCAACCGGGCGAAGGCCACCTGCTGAGTTCACGGGGCCATAGGGATGGTGAAGTGTGGGGTAAACGGGCGGAATGGGTGGATTACTGGGGCCCGGTCAACGGCAAGACCCTGGGTGTGGCGATATTCGATCACCCCGCCAACCCACGGCACCCGACCTGGTGGCACGCCCGTGATTATGGCCTGTTTGCTGCGAACCCATTCGGCGTGCACGACTTTGAGAAACGCGCCAAGGGGGCAGGCAACCTCAAGATACCGGCGGGTGGATCGGTGACGTTCCACTACCGGGTGATGTTCCATGCCGGCGATTCCGGTACGGCAAATGTCGCATCGCGTTACGACGAGTACGTGCGTACCTTCAAGGTTGCACCATGAAAACTTATCTCGGACGGATCCAACGTGTCTCGCTGATCTCCGCCGCGCTCCTGCTTCTGGCCGGATGCGCCTCCTCCAACCACTCCTCCAGACCCTCCATGGTCGGCCGCGGCAATGGTTTGGCCACCGGAGCCCTCTACCGCACCGCCGAAACCAAGGTCCTCTCCGCCGATGCCGCCGCGGCGTCGGCTTGTCAGACCCGGTCGGTGGTGGACACCGAAGTCGTGACCCGCCCCGCCGTGGTCGCCACCCC
>DITU01000127.1:5561-23318 GCA_002422905.1 Verrucomicrobia bacterium UBA6176 | reverse complement strand
GTCGAGGTCGCCTACTCGGAATTCGTTGAACGCTGGACCCTCAACCGCTGCGGAGAACAGGTCCGTTACCTCGTCACTTTCCGTCCCGATGGCACCGTTCTCGTTGCCCCGGAACAATGAACCCCACCTGAGCCAAAAAAAACGTCCGTCATGAATCGTCGCCAGTTCCTTGCCTCCTCATCCGTCGCCGCCGCCGCACTGGCCTTGCCCGGTTGCGCCACCGCCACCCGATCCACCCCCCGTTCCCGCGTCATTGGACCCAATGACACCATCCGGGTCGCCGTGGTGGGCTTCAACGGTCGGGGCAAGGATCACATCGCGGGATTCCTCCGCCTGCCGGGGGTCAAGATCGTGGCCCTGTGCGACGTCGACCGGAAAGTCCTGGATGCGGAGGCGAAGAAATTCGCGGATCGCGGTGAACCGGTGGCGACCTATACCGACGTGCGGAAGCTGTTGGAACAGGACGACATCGACTGCATCTCCACCGCCACCCCCAACCACTGGCATGCCCTGCTCTCTGTCTGGGCCTGTCAGGCCGGCAAGGATGTCTACGTGGAGAAACCCGTCTCCCACAACGCCTGGGAAGGACGCCAGATCGTCAAGGCCGCCCGCAAATACGGACGCATCGTCCAGACCGGCACCCAGAGCCGTTCCAACCCCGGTCTCCGCGAGGCCGTCGACTGGATCCATGCCGGCAACCTCGGCCAGGTCACCCTCGCCCGCGGTCTCTGTTACAAACCCCGCCAATCCATCGGCCGCGTCTCCGGCCCCACCCAGGTCCCCGAACACATTGATTACGACCTCTGGTGCGGCCCTGCTCCCCTCTCACCCTTGATGCGGGAGAAGCTCCACTACGATTGGCACTGGCAATTCGTCACCGGCAACGGCGACCTCGGGAACCAGGGCATCCATCAGATGGACATCGCCCGCTGGGTCCTCCGGGAAAACACCCTGTCGCCCACCGTGTTCTCCATCGGCGGCCGGTTCGCCTACGAAGACGACGGCAACACCCCCAACTCCCAATACGTCTTCCATCAGTACCGTCGCGCCCCCCTCATCTTCGAGGTGCGCGGTCTCCCGAAATCACGCGAGTTCCAGAACAACACCTGGGGCAAAAACATGCCCGATTACAAGGGCGCACAGGTCGGTGTCGTCATCGACTGCGAGGGCGGGCACGTCTCCATTCCCACCTACGATTCCGCCATCGCCTATGACAGGCAGGGGAAGGAAATCCGTCGCTGGAAGCAGGGCGCCGATCACTACGCCAACTTCATCGCCGCCGTCCGCAGCCGGAAATCCTCCGACCTCACCGCCGACATCGAGGAAGGCCACCTTTCCAGCGCCCTCTGCCACACCGGCAATGTCAGTTATCTGCTCGGCGAAAAACTCCGGCCCGAAGCCATCCGTGAACGGCTTCGCGACAATCCCGCCGCAGCCGAGACCTTCGAGCGCCTCGCCGACCATCTCATCGCCAATGGCGTCGATCTCGCCGCCACCCCCGCGATCTACGGTGCACACCTCAACATGGACACCCGTACCGAACGCTTCACCAACTCCCGCCAAGGCAACATCCTCCTCACCCGCGAGTACCGGAAGGGCTTCGAAGTCCCCAGCCGCGTCTGACCGGATTCGAGTCCTTTCATGGCGGTGATAGCTCTCGGGCTGTCACCGCCATTTTTTATCCCTCGTCGCGACGCCCAGTTCCCTCCCAGCCCCATCGGATCTCCCGGGCCAGCTCCTCCGCATCCCACGGTCGGCCCGTCGCCTCCAACCGGTCCGCGGCTGTTCCATGATGGAATACCGCTCCCCGCAACGCCCAGTCCGGTTCAGAAGCAAATCCGGTCTGCGCCAACAATCCCCCGATGAACCCGGCCAGTACATCGCCGCTCCCACCCTGCGCCATGCCCGGATTGCCCGATGGATTCCACCAACCGACCCCTTCCGCATCTCCCACCAATGTGCCCCGACCCTTGAGGATTACCCGGCGCCCCGGCACCGCCCCTGACAACCGACGCAAGCTCCGCCAACGATCCCGCTGCACCTCCGCGGCAGTGCATCCCAGCAACCGCGCCGCTTCGCCCGGATGCGGCGTGATCACCCGCAATGCACCCGTCGGTCCCCGCAATTCCCCCACCCATTCCAATGCCCCGGCATCCGCCACCACTGGAATCGGACTCTCCTTCCAGGCCTGCTGCATCCACCGTTTCCAATCCTCTGGTATGAAAGCCGAAAGTCCCGGACCCAGCACCAAAGCCGAAACCCGACCCGGCATTTCCCATCCCGGTTTCCATGCATGCACCATGG
Source organism: Verrucomicrobia bacterium UBA6176 (assembly GCA_002422905.1). Classification (GTDB taxonomy): domain Bacteria; phylum Verrucomicrobiota; class Verrucomicrobiia; order Limisphaerales; family UBA9464; genus UBA6176. The sequence continues at coordinate 21,014 of DITU01000127.1, read as the reverse complement.
CCGCCGCCAGTTGACTCGAAACCGGGATCAGCGTCTCCGCAGACGTCACCACGCTGACCAGACCCGGCCGCGCCCTCAGCGCCGCACGCGCCGCCAATACCGCCGCCCCGGCATACCCCGGACTCCCCGCCATCATCACCACATGCCCAAAATCCCCCTTGTGCGATCCCGCCTCCCGCGCCGGTAAACCCGATTCAAACTCCTCCCCACGTCCCCACCACCCGACGACACCCCGNNACACCCCCCAATCCCGCCTGCCACGGGATCAAACCCACTTCCCCGGAAATCTCCAACCGCCCCACCCACTTCGCCGCCCCATCCTCCAGCAATCCACGCTTCGGCGCTCCCACCGTCCACGTCACCGACGCCGGCAACACCGCCCCACGCATCTCCCCGGTATCGGCATCCAATCCCGACGGCACATCCACCGCCAACACCCGACATCCCGACTCCGCAATGGCCCGGATCAACCGCACCCAATCCGGCCCCAGATCCCGGTTGAGTCCAATGCCGAACAACCCGTCCACCACCAGGGCCGGCCGGCCCGCCAACGCCTGCATCACCTCCGGCAGATCCGCCACCGGATCGCGCACCGTCAAATAGGTGAACGGGAGATCCTGCAGATGCATCTGGGCCTCCCGGACATCGTCGCCGTTGTGCCCCACTCCACCCAACAGCAACAAGTTGTCATGAGCCCGCGCATGACTCCGCGCCTCACGCCGGATCCATGCCGCCAACGCCTTTCCCACCTGGCCGATCACGGTCTCAGGCTGGATCCCTGCATCCCATGTCGCCTGTTCCCAGGCCCGCATGCCCGTCACGCTCAGGATCGGCACCGGGCCATTCGCCTTCATCGACTTCAATCCCTCACCGAAATCAGGCCACGTTCAGTTCCCGTCGAATGCCGAACTTCTCCACCCGCTTGCGGAGTGTGGCCCGGGTGATGCCCAGCAGCTTCGCCGCCTGCACCTGATTGCCACTGGTCTCGCGCAATGCCTGGATCACCAACTCCCGCTCCACCGCCGGCAATACCCGCAGCTTCGGATCCGCCCGCGCATAGCGGAACAGGATCTGCGCCATCTCGGGAATGGTGGGTGGCTCCAAACGCGCCACCGGCGGCGACGACACGCCCGGAACAGCCGTCGACACCGGCGTGGCTGCGACCCCGCCCGTCGACGGAGAACCCGTGGGGGCCAGGGACACGGTGGACGGCGCCGATACTTGCCGCACCAACGTGGTGACTTCGGTCGGCAAATCGCTGAACAGGATCGCCGGTCCCTTGGCCACCACGGTGGCGCGGCGGATGATGTTCTCGAGTTCCCGCACATTGCCCGGCCAGTGATACGCTTCCAGCGCCGCCACCGCATTCGGACTGATGCTCTTCGGCGCACCCGCACCCGCCAGTTTCCGCAGGAAGTAATCCACCAGCAATCGCACGTCATCGCGCCGATCCCGCAACGGCGGCATCTGGATCCGCACCACGTTCAACCGATAGAACAGATCTTCCCGGAACTGACGGTTCGCCACCGCGTCTTCCAACGGCTTGTTCGTCGCCGCAATGATCCGGACATCCGATCGGATCGCTGAATTGCCGCCCACCCGTTCAAACGTCCCGTTCTGCAACACCCGCAGGATCTTGGTCTGCGTGGCCGGGGTCATGTCCCCGATCTCATCCAGAAACAGGGTTCCGCCGTGGCACTGCTCGAACTTGCCGATCCGCTGCTGGGTTGCTCCGGTGAAGGACCCCTTTTCATGCCCGAACAACTCGCTCTCCAGCAGGTTCTCCGGGATCGCGGCGCNNCGCACGCGCCACCAGTTCCTTGCCCGTCCCGCTCTCCCCCGTGATCAACACCGTCGCATCCGTCAATGCCACCTGCCCGATCAGCTTGAACACCGACTGCATCGGCTCCGAACGGCCGATCACCCCGAGATCGTAGTCCTGTTGATCCATCTGCGGCGCCACCGACACCGTCTGCCGCATGTCGCGCGATGCCTTCAACGCATCCCCCACCAACTGCTTGAGCCGCGGTACATCGAACGGCTTCAGCATGTAATCGAAGGCCCCGAGCTTCATGGCCTCGATCGCCGTCTGGGTCGTCCCGTAGGCCGTCATCAGGATCACCGGCAGCTTGGGATCCAGCTGACGGATGCGTCGAAGCGTCTCCAGCCCGTTGATCCCGGCCATCCGGATATCGGTGATGACCAGGTCGGGACGGACCTGCGAGATCATCTTCAGTCCCTCTTCCCCACTCGACGCGGTGTGCAGCTCCAGCTCGGGCGAATCGAAGATCCGTCGGAACGAGTATTGGACGTCCACCTCATCATCTATCAGCAAAAGCTTGTCCATGGATTGGCGCCCCCAGCAACCGGCCGGCGGACCCCGCCAGTTAAGACCAGCTGCTCGACATCGCAAGCAACCATTCTGCTGGAACCGGAGCGGCGACGTTCGGTCGCCGGAACTCCGTAGGAGGGAAAAGACGATATGAACCGCAACAGACCACAAGCAGCGGCCATCGTCCCCCGCCCCCAAGGGGCAACAACTCCACAGCCCAGCGCAACAAGCTGGGTATGGCCCCCAACAAGACCTCCCCGCCATGAAAGGGCAGAACTCCCCGAGGAAAGGCTCCGGTCCCATTTCACACGCCAACCACCAGTCGGCTCAACACCTGCAATCCCCTCGATGCCCTCGGAAGTGACTTCCTGCCCGTACCCATCCCTGAACCATCCCATCCGACTACCCGATTCACGCGCCCGGAACTCCCTCCACGCCCCCCGAACGCAAAGCGTCCTGGAGTTCGGTCGTCCCCTACCGCCTTCAACCCCCGAACACGCCCGCCGCCCAATGGAACTGGGAGTGCAGGTAAACCGCCGAACCAAGGCGCACTGCAGGACCTTCCGGACCTCACACCCGCGAAACCGATTACCTTCCCTCTCCAACCCACCACAACCCGATCAAACCCAGGCCAAGAACTCTGACCTCGTTCTCCATCCTCCACTCGGAATTCACCGGAGCACTTCATCCAGTTGCGCTGTCGGAAATCGAACGGGTGAAATCCACCTTGCCGGCCTCACCTGCCCTGATATGAAAGTCGGAGCTTGGGCGGGTCGCCCCTAAGCTTCTCCACCCATGACCCCTCCCAAAATCCCAAAGATTGTCGAATCCCTATTGGAACGAACAGCTATGGTTTTGCACCCCGATTCCAGGATGCTGAGCCAAACAGGGATTCACAACCTTTGGCGCAGTTGATTGAAGTTAGACGGAACCTCGCGCATGACCGCCATCAAGACTCTTCTCTGGATTCAACTCACGCTGGGTTTGGTGGGCGGTTACGTAGCATTCGCTTACGTTCACTGGGGAGCCATGAGTATCGCATGGACGCATGGCTACAAAGTTGAGTTGGAAAAGGCCAGACAGTCGCCGGACTTTCATCAGCCTTCCGAAATTCGTGGCCAGTCATTTGACCGAGTCGTTGAAAGCATGGAGTCGAGCGCACGAGCTCGCGGTGATGTCGCATTTTATTGGCTGATCACTTGCGGTGCTGCCGCCGCACTTGCTGCATTGCTGTTGTGGATGCTCCGTCGAGTAGATCAGACAGCTTATGCAAATAAGGCCGCCTCACCCGAGCATTGCAGCGAACCCTTCAAAGACATGAGCCGTATTCAATCGGACAGTCCAGCGAACGGTAACCAANNNATGACCACTACACCCATTAAATTATGGCTTACGGCGTTGGCGATTCTGAACGGGCTGTTGGCATGGGGTGCCGTAGCCCTCAAGTCATGGTTGTGGGAGTTCTTCGAAGCGGCGTTCGGAGATGCGATTCCTGCGTTCACAGAAAGAAGCTATTTTGCACCCCACGTTTTCGCTGCCGTGGCACTGGTTGCTGTCTTGACCGCTATAGTCACTCAAATGGGGAGGATCAGCGGTCTTGTTGCTCTCAATACCATGTGCGGACTGTTCTGTGTTGATATCGTCGTGCTCGCTCATGTCGTAGCAGGTATCGCCGGGCCATTTTTCCTCCTCGCAGAGACGTTTACGCACACAGGGTAGAAGGCACAACCATTTGCTTCCCCAGAATCGTTCCCCAACGCTCCCAACCGCGCCCGGTGAGATTCAACGTTCGATACCCACACGCGAAACCTGGCTCCCGGTCAAGGCACAGCAGAATTCATCACCCTCTGCAGCATGCGCCTCCTATATCCAAGTGACCCATTGCAACCGCGGAACTCCGACGAGTTGGATGCCGAGCAGATTGCGGCGGGAGAGGTACAATGCATCCGCCTAGTCGGCCCTTGGAACCAAAGTGATGTCGTGATCGGTGCCAGCCGTGAGCGTGCGGTCGCGGATCACCTCATATCCGTCCATCTCGAACCAGAACAAGGTTGGCTCGGAAGGCGCCGAGTCCCATTCGAAGCGTCCCTCCGCATCGGTATGGGTGAACCATTCAAACGGCTGTCGCCCCTCTCTGCCGGAGTCGGTGCGGCAGGCAACGCCCGCGAGGGGTTGACCGAACTGATCTAGGACCCGGCCACGGAACAGCGTCGCCTTCGATAGCGAAAAATTTGCAATGTTGGTGGTTTGGAGCAGATCGACCTTGCGGAGTTGCGGAGTCAGGCCCTTGGCCTCGACCGTAACTTCAGTCGTAGAGGTGTACTGGTTCGAGATGCCAGGCAACTGGAACTCGCCATTCCAATCTGTTTCTGTGGAGACCCTCCGTCTTCCAAACTCATGGTACTCTCTAACCGTTGCGCCAGGAATTGGAGCCCCCTGATCGTCGGTCACACGTCCCATGACCACAAAACCGCGCTGGATGACAAGGGTGGCATTCACCGATTCGGGTTTCCCCACTGGAACCACAACTTCCGTCGCTGCATAACCGTCTGCCGTGAGGGTAAGGCGAACCTCGTCATAACTTCGGGGCAGATAGGGATACTGGAAGAGACCGACGGAATCCGTCTCAACTCTCGTCGTTTGGAAGTCGGTGTTGGGTTGGTCGTCCTTATAGTCCTCCTTGCGGAATGCCTGCAGCCTCACACCGGAAACGGCCCGCCCTTCTTCATCCACCACCACACCCGCAACAAGTGCGGCGGGCTCGACCTTCAATACATATTCCGAGGCGGCGATCTTCCCAAAGCCGATCGCTACCGGGACATAGCCGGGAATGCTGACGAACACATTCATGCCGGGATTGCCTCCTTCTCTCGCCTCAGGGATCAAGGCCTCGCCATTTGAATCCGTCAGCAGATCATGCCGCTCTCCTCGACCGCCTGCATAAAAGTATGCAGCGCGCACTTCCGCGCCTTCCAACCCCTCGCCCGTGTCGCCCGCGACCACTTGAAGCCGCAGGTGAATCTTCTCGGACACCGAAACGTTCCCCGTTGAAGCGCCGGCGGTGGAACGTTGAAAACGCATGGGCTCTTGACCGGGCGTGGTGGGTGCCTGAACTGCCATGGAAGCGCCCACTCCAGTTTCCGCATCCCGGCGTCCGCGGGCCACGAAAAGCAATGCAACGGTGACAATGAGAGTTGCAGCACCTACGAGCTTAAGTGCGCCAACAAATGAAAACGACGCTGTGTGCCCGCCCACGGCGGTATGAGAGGCGGAGACAATCCGCGCCGCCAGATTCGCCGGTGCAGCTTCGGTGGAGCGTGCAGCAATCAAGAGACCAAGCGCCGCCACACTGCATGTAATGCCATGGGGCACGAGTTGTGCCCGCAAGCGGTTGAGCGCACGACTCACGCGCATCTTCGCGGCGTCCTCGCTGACGCCAAGAGTGCTGCCGATGTCCCGCATCGGCTTCCGGTCGAAGAATCGCAACAGCACCGCCTGTCGATCCTCTTCAGGGAGTTGGTTGAGCGCTTCATCCAGGTGCGGGGTGATCTCCTTCCATATCCTGGCTTCCTCATGGGTGGGGGAGAGCATGGCAACAGATTGTTGTTCACGAGCGCGACGGCGGGTCTCAGAACGCCACACATCAATGGCGACATGAACCGCAGTCCGGTGGAGCCAGGATGCGAGTTCACCGTCGTGCTTGAGATCCGGAGGCGCCTTGGCGAGACGAATGAAAACCATCTGCGTCACCTCCTCGGCGAGCGATTCATCCGACAGCCGCCGTTTGGCAACGGAATAAACCAGGTTGGTGTAACGGCGAAGCAGGTCGGCAAAGGCCGTTTCCGAGCCGGTTCTCCGATAGCTGGCCAGCAGTTTCGTGCCGTTCATCTTTCCGGAGAATCGGCACCCGCTCGAAAAGGTAACAGATGATCTTCAGCGCTCGCGACGCCGGACCGTGCTTCGGATCAGCCGCGAACCCGTTTTCAACAGAGGGGTGAGGCGCCGACCGACAATCCCCCACCCGGCGTGATTTGACCCGTCCACACGGCTTGATACCGTTTCGCTACCATGGCATCGCTCCTCATCAAGAACATCCCTCCGCGACTTCATGCGCAGCTCAAGAAGCGCGCGGCCGCCCATCGACGGTCCCTCAACAGCGAAACCATCCGGGTCCTGGAGGAGGCCATTCGTGAAACCGCCTCCACGCCGGATCCCATCCCTCCCCAGTCCCACGAAGGAACATGGAAGGAAATCCTCGCCCGCCTGCCACCCGAGGCGGCCCAACGGCTGCAAGCCCTCCGAAGCCTGCAACTGAGCGTCGAATCCCGCGACGTGGACACCGAGTCCTGGATGCAGACCGCCCGGGAGTCGAGACGTTGATCCGCCGGTTCCGACCATGTTCCTCGACACCCACTTCCTGATCGCAGGCACCCGGGCAGGTACTCCCGCAGCCCTCCAGGTCGAGCGATGGATCATCCAGGGAGAACCCCTCCACGCCTCAGCCATGGCATGGGCGGAGTACCTCAGTGGCCCCTTGCTCCCGACCGAGGAACAGGCCTCCCGGGCGATCCTTCACCGCATCCATCCCGTGGACGAAGCCACGGCCATCCTCGGAGCCCGGCTCTTCAACGGAACCGGACGTCGTGCCCGCTCGTTGCCGGACTGCCTCATTGCCGCGACCGCCATGCTGGCACGGCAACCCCTCGCCACCCTGAACACCGCCGACTTCCGCCCCTTCATCCCCTTCGGCCTCGTCCTTGCAGGGAATTGAAGGGTCCTCCATGCGCAGGCGCCGCCGATCATTCTCAACCGGGTAACCGTGCTGGCCATGCGCGTGCGCCTGGGTTACACGGCTGGCGGTCATGCTGGAGCCGCTGACATTCCTCCCAGGTCTGCTCGCCACCGTGGCAGGCACGGTCGTCTCGGGAATTGCCGGCAATGAGGCCCACCGCCTCTACCGACAGTGGCTCGAAACCGCCATCGATCCCGACACCGGACTCCCGCGCAACCACGACCTCAACCGTGCCAGCCGCGAATCCCTCCGCGGTGCCGTGCAGGTGCTGCTGATGGAGCTGGCCGGCCGGCTGGATCCAAAGAAGCCGTGGTGTCAGGCCATCCAGCAACACCTCAAGGACGGCAAACTCGGCTCCGTTCCGCTCGTCAAAGCCCGCACTGATCCGCAATGGACTTGGCTGGAACACGCCCTAACCAAGGTTCGGGGCAATTCATTGGACGTGTTTCACGATCAGATTCAACTCAGTAACGACCAAGTGCGCGACAGCTTCCGCGAAGGGGAGATTTGCAATTCTCTGGGACGGGCACTGCCGGAACAGCTCATCGCTTGGCTGGGACGGGAAATCGACGCCGGACAGCCGCCACCGGAGTTTGGCTCCCTTATTCGTGACGGCTGGGAGATCCACCAAGGGCAGCCCCGCCGCATCACCCTCGCCCACGCCTACTGCCTCTTCTTCCGCGAACACCTCAAGGCCGATCCCAAGGTCTTCAACATCTTCACCGCGGACACGCTGAATGCCCTCAGCACCAGACTCGGGCAGCAAGGCGAGAAACTCGCCGGGGAATTGGAGCGGCTGAACCAAGCCGCCGGGCACACCCAGCAGCAGATCGCCGAGGCAACCACCCGCCTCGCAGAACTCAAACACCTCCGCGAGGCCGTCCAGAAGCTCGCCGCTCAGCCGCCCGTCTTCTCCCAGTTCGAGGCCTGGCTCACCCCGCAACTCGGCGATCTCAAGGAACTCCTCGCCGATCTCAAGGATCAGTTGGATGCCCTCGCCCGCGGGCAGGGCGAACTCAGGGAGAGTCAGGGCGAAATGCTCGTCGAGCTGACCGTTTTACGTTCCGAGGTGGCGCGCGGACAGGCTGGGGCCAAGGCGGTGTTAACCGAACTCTCCACTCACCTCACCCGCCTGGAGGGCAGACTCGACTACTTCATTGGCGGCCTGCCCATCCAACGCTTTCTGCTGCCCGATCCGCCTACCCGCGAGCTGGACCTACTCCTCGCCAAGCACCGCATCGTGCCCCTGCTCGGGCGCGACACCGACCTCGCATCCCTCTGCGAATGGGTGGAAAGCGGCGAGACGATTTCCGCCCGCCTCCTCGTGGGCGGCGCGGGCACGGGCAAGACCCGTCTGGGCTTTGAGCTGTTGCTGCGCGTCGGCGCGGCGCTCCCTGGCTGGCAGGCCGGGCTTCTCGGCGGCACGGATCTGCGCCGGCTGGTCGAGAGGATCCACTCGACCGATTTCAACTGGCCTGCGCCCACCCTGCTCGTGGTGGACTACGCCCAGACACTCGCCGCGCCGCTGCGTGAACTCCTCCAGGCGCTCACCTACAAGCGCTCCGGCCCGCCGCCCCTTCGCCTGCTCCTCCTCGAACGTCAGCCGGGCGACTGGTTCGACGATCTGCTGCGACACGAAGACGGCGTAATGCCGTGCCGCGTCGGCCGTCTGTTTCATTCGGCGGAACCGGTTTCGCTGACGTCGCTGCCCCCGGGTGCGCTGCGTCGCGATGTGCTCTGTCAAACGCTCGGAAAGGCAGCCCAACTTGCTGGCAAACCGACTCCGTCCCTGCCGCCGCCCGGCACTCCCGACTTCGAGCAATCACTCGCCCGCCCGCTGTTCGATCAACCGCTGAACCTGATGCTCGCCGCGCTGGTCGCGGGTGAACTGGGCCTGCTCACGGCGTTGAGGCGCGAACGGATTGATCTGGCGGAGCATCTCGCGGAAAGGGAGCTGATCCGTATCGGGCGTTTCGCGCGGGACCCAAACAGCGTTGCCCAAAGGCGCGCGCTTCGCCATCTGGCCGCCTGCGCCACGTTGGAACGCGGATTCACCCGCGAGGAACTGAACCATGCCGTGCCGACCGAGCTGGCCGCGCTGCAAATCCAATGGCCGGAAGGCCCCGGCGACCTGGCCGACTGCCTCCGTCGAGCCCTGCCTGGCGAACACCTTGCCGTGGCCCCGGTGGAACCCGACTTCGTTGGCGAGGCGCTGGTGCTGGCAGCTCTGGCCAGGGCCGACGGCACCGGGCCTGGCCGATGGCGCGACTGGTGCGAGGTCGTGGAACGCTGCTTTCGACGTGACGCGCGCAACACTCCGGCCACGCTGCTTCACGCATTCCAAAACTTCGGCCACCAACTCCGCCATGGTGAACCGCTCCTGGCCGCCGCCGATGCGCTCATCCATGCCGGTCTGGCCGATACGGAGTCGGGGCTCCTGCTTGGTCTGGAGGGGGCGATGCCTTACCAAACGGTGGACCTGCGTTCACGCGCCGCTGATGTCACCCGGCATCTCTATGATCGCCTCAAGACGGCCAGGCAACTCGGTCGCGATGACCTCACGCCGGAAGTTGCCCGCTTGGCCAACAACCTCGCGATCCGGTTGAAAGATCTTGGCCAACCTGCAGACGCCCTCGCCCCCGCCCAGGAGGCCGTGGACCTTTACAGCATCCTCGCGGGCAAGCAGCCCGAGGCCTTCAATCCAGCTCTGGGGTATTCGCTTACCAACCTTGCGATCATTCTGGGTGATCTTGGCCGACACGCCGAAGGCCTCGCCCCCGCCGAGGAAGCCGTGGACCATCACCGCGCCCTCGCCCGCCAGCAGCCTGACGCCTTTAATCGGGGTCTGGCGGGTTCGCTAAACAACCTCGCCAATATGTTGGGCGGACTGGGCCGAAACGCCGATGCCCTGACCCCCGCCCAGGAGGCCGTAGACATCAACCGCACACTGGCGTGCCAGCAGCCCGACGCCTTTAACCCGGATCTGGCGATGTCGCTGAGCAACCTCGCGAATCGTTTGATTGAACTGGGCCGACGCGCCGATGCCCTGACCCCCGCCCAGGAGGCCGTAGACCGGTACCGCGATCTGGCCCGCCAACAGCCAGACGCCTTCAACCCGGATCTGGCGAGTTCGCTGAACAACCTTGCGACCATTCTGGGTGATCTGGGGCGACGGTCCGACGCCTTCGCGCCCGCCCATGAGTCCGCGGACCTGTACCGCGCTCTGGCTCGCAAGCAGCCAGACGCCTTCAACCCGACTTTGGCGATGTCGCTTCAAAACCTAGCGATCTGCTTGGGTGACCTAGGTCGACGGGCCGAAGCCATCGCCCCCGCCCGGGAGGCCGTGAACCTTTACCACGCCCTCGCCCGCCAACAGCCAAACGCCTTTAACCGGAATCTTGCAGGGTCGCTGAACACCCTCGCGATTCAGTTGAGCAAACTGGGCCACTACGCCGACGCCCTCACCCCAGCCCAAGAGTCCGTGAATCTGTACCGCGATCTCTCCATTCACCAGCCAGACGCCTTTAACCCAGTTCTTGCGATGTCGCTGAGCAACCTCGCGAAATGCTTGAGTGAACTGAGCCGACGCGCCCACGCCCTCGCCCCAGCCAAGGAGTCCGTTGACCTTTACCGCGCACTTGCCCACCAACAGCCAGACGCCTTCAACCCGCCTCTGGCAAGTTCGCTAATCAACCTCGCGAATATTTTGGGTAGGCTGAACCGACGAACCGACGCCCTCGCCCCCGCCCAGGAGGCCGTGAACCTCAGACGCGCCTTGGCCCACCGTGAGCCTGACGTCTTTAATCCAGATCTGGCGATGTCACTGAATAACCTCGCGATCCGGTTAAGTGACCTTGGCCTACACGTCGACGCACTTTCCCCTGCCGAGGAATCCGTGGCTCTCTATCGCGCTGTGGCCTGTATGCAGCCCGAAGCCTTCATCCCGGATCTGGCGAGTTCGCTAAACAACCTCGCGAACCGGTTGAGGGAACTGGGCCGACGCGCCGACGCCCTCGCCCCTGCCCAGGAGGCTGTGCACCTGCGCCGCGCCCTCGCCCTCCAGCAGCCCGACGCCTTCACCCCGGATCTGGCGATGTCGCTCGGCATGATGGGACAGGTGCAGGAAGCCAACTACAACCTGGCGGCGGCACTGGCCTCGTTCCAGGAAGGCGTGGAACTGTTGACGCCTGCCTTTCAGCAGTTGCCCGAGGCCATTGCGCCACTCATCCAGCAGCTCGTAGGGGAATATCAACGGGTGGTGGCCATCACCGGCCGGGAACCGGACTTCGCCGGAACGGAATCCTTTCTGATGCCAGTCATCGAAGGGCTGGAACGCCTGACGGATGCCGCCCCGCCAGGAAACGAAGTAGCAGAATAGCCGGCAGTGAAGCCGAACCAGGCGTGCACCGAACACATCTGCGGCACGTTCCACCCATGGAAAAACGGAACCGGAGCCAGTCATTCCGCAATCACTGGGGCGGGCACGCGACCGGCGCTTTGCGTGGCTTCCATTGTCCCATCGGAATCAATTCCATGACGCCTGAAACCTCAGCCATATCAAGACAGGAGGATCGGTTGACTCGGCTGGATTTGGTTGTTGGGCCAGATGCAGCGCACGGCCGGAGGTTGATGTTCGCCGGACATGCGCATACGGTTTTTCACTATGAAGTGGGAATTCACAGCCATCATCGAGGCTGCGCCTGACGGAGGCTTCTGGGCCGTGTGCCCGGAAGTTCCGGGCGCCAACGGTCAAGGCGAAAGTGTTGAGGAGGCGAGGGTGAACTTGCGGGACGCGATCCAGCTCATTTTCGAGGATCGCCTCGAGGATGTAAGACGAGGCTTGCCGAAGGACGTCATCCAGACAGTCGTCGCCCTTGGATGAAACGCCGCGACCACGCCCACCTCTGACCCGGCATATCACCAGGTGGCAACGGCATCGGCTTCCAGCACCCGATCCACCACCTGTCCCCAGTCGGTCACTTCGTCCAGGCGGATCACTTCCACCGGGATCCCCGCGCGACGTTGTTCCTCCAACACCCGCGCCACCAACTCATCCGGTGGCCCCGTCAATAGATGCAGCACCGGTTTCATCAGAACCTCATCACCGTTGTCGCCCGGCCACACCAACCCGCCAACCCGGCCGCGTCGATCTCTTCGAAAGGCACGGTCGCTTCCCCGAGTTCCGCCGCATCCACTGCCCCCGCCTCCACCAGCACGGGCCTCGTCGGATCCGCCAGCATGGGTAGGTAACGGGTGTAATTGTCCTCGTCCTTCAACTCGTCCACCCACTCGGCCAGGGCGCGGATTGCGGGACCGTGCAGATAGACCCGCACCTCCGCCTTCTTCCACGCCCCCAAACCGGCTGCCACCCGGATCGCTTCCGCCGGGCGTGCACTCACCCGGGGATCCGTGGCCACCACGAACAACACCAGCGGAAGCGATTGAGATCGGACGGGGGGTTCCATGGAGCGCCTGGGATACCTGGAAGCCTCAATTGAAACTCACGAACCGGTCAGTGCCGGCCACCAGGTCACTGACCACCGTCAACCCCGCATAGGCAGCGGAATCATCCACCGGCAGGTGGCGCTGATGGGCCCCATAGGCACAGGCGTAGAGCTTCAATCCCTGCGCCTTCAACCCCTGCAACCCGGCGTCACGCACGCCTGCTACGGCGTCGTCCAGGCAGTACAGATAGACATCGTGCCCCCGCCCCAGCGCCGCCTCGGCAAACCGGACACCCTGATGGAACGAGGGCCGGTCCGGCCCTGCCGAAATCAGAATGCCCAGTTTGGCCTTCCCGGCGTCTGACATGGCCTATTCCTCCACGAACTTGAGCGCGCGGGACTTCTCCGACCGCTTGCGCTGGTTCTCGTCCAACACCTTCTTGCGCAACCGCAGGTGATGCGGCGTGGCCTCGACGTACTCGTCGACGTCGATGTATTCCAACGCACGCTCCAGGGTGAGCTGCAACGGGGCGTTCAACTGGATGCCCTTGCCGTCACCCTGTGACCGCATGTTGGTCAGCTTCTTTTCCCGCACCGGATTCACCGGGATGTCCGCCTCGCGGGCGTTCTCGCCGATGATCATTCCCACGTAAACGGCATCACCCGGCTTCACGAGCAAGCGACCACGCTCCTGGACCATGTTCAAGGCATACGAGGTCGCTTCACCGGTATCCATGGACACCAACGAACCGTTCTTTCGGGCCGCGATCTCACCGCGGTCTTCACCGTACTCATGGAACAAATGGCTCATCACACCCATGCCGCGGGTCAGGTTCACGAGGTCGGTCTCGAAACCGATCAGCCCACGCATCGGGATCAGTGCCTCCACCGAAACCACCGCACCCACATGCGCCATGTCGGTGATCTGCGCCTTGCGGAACGCCAGGTTCTCCATCACCCCACCGAGGTTCTCTGAGGGCACCTCGACAAACAGCTTCTCGATCGGCTCCAACGCCTTTCCGTCCGGACCCTTCTTCCACAGCACCTCAGGCCGCGACACCAGCACTTCATGGCCCTCGCGCCGCATCTGCTCGACCAGGATGGCGATCTGCATCTCACCGCGACCTGCCACCGAGAACATCTTGGGATCCGAGGTCTGCGAGATGCGCAGGGCGACGTTGGTCCGGATCTCGCGCACCAACCGCTCCCACAGGTGACGCGCCGTCACCAACTTGCCGTCCTGGCCCGCCAACGGCCCGTCATTGACGGCGAACTCCATCTGGATCGTCGGGGGATCCACCGGAATGTACGGCAACCCAAGCCGAGCCTCGGAGTCACAGATGGATTCACCGATGTAAACCTCCTCAAACCCGGTCACCCCGACGATGTCGCCGGCGTGAGCTTCCTTCACCTCGATCCGCTTCATGCCTTCGAAGTGATAGATCATGGTGATCTTGCTCTTGCTGATCTTGCCATTGCCATGTCGGCAGATGGCGGGTTCACCGACGGTGATCTTGCCCGAGTAGATCTTCCCGAAGGCGATACGGCCGAGGTAATCGCTGTAGTCGAGATTGGCGACCAACAACTGGAATCCCTCACCCGCCAGCGCCCGGGGCGGCGGGATGTGCTTCACCACGGCATCGAACAGCGGTTCCATGGTGCCGGTGACATGATCGAGTTCGAGCTTGGCGTAACCCATCTTCGCCGAGCAGTACACGAACGGGAAATCCAACTGCTCATCCGTGGCGTTGAGCGACATGAACAGCTCGAACACCTGATCCAACACCTTCTTGGGATTGGCGTTGTCGCGATCAATCTTGTTGATGACAACAATGGGTTTCGCTCCGGCTTCCAGGGCCTTCCTCAACACGAACCGGGTCTGCGCCTGCGGACCCTCCGCCGAATCCACCACCAGCAGAACCCCGTCGATCATGTTCATGATCCGCTCCACCTCACCGCCGAAATCAGCGTGGCCCGGGGTGTCCACGATGTTGATGTGGTAATTCTTATACTTGAAGGCGGCGTTCTTGGCCCGGATCGTAATGCCCTTTTCCTTTTCCAGATCCATCGAGTCCATCAGGCGTTCCACCTGGGTCTCCGCCTGGTTGGCGCGGTAGGTACCGGACTGCTTCAGGAGGCAATCCACCAAAGTGGTCTTGCCATGGTCAACGNNCGCAATGTTACGGATGTGCTGCATAGACTGGGTCCCCAGGGAACCGGAGCCGCGGAGGATGCCCACCCCCATCAAAAGGTCAAGTTCACAGCCGCCGCTTGCCCAGACCCAACCCAATTCCCACCCGCGTCCGGGGTGCGATTCAGCGTCCCACCGAGACCACCGCAGCGCCTGCCGGCCGCAATGTTTCCACCGCCGGCGTCGAAATCTGCATCAGGGTGTCGGGCAGGATCCCCAACCAAAGTATCCCCAATATACAGATCGCCAGCGCCCCACGAACTCCCCAACTGGTCGGCAAAGGCGTCATCTCGGCCGCCGGCCCGCCCCAGTACACCGCACGGATCAATCCGAAATAATAGTAGATCGAGATCACCACCCCGATCACCGCCACCACCAGCAGTCCGTAATAGAACGGATCCGTGGCCCCAAGCGGGACGATGGACTTCAACAGCAGGAACTTTCCAATGAAGCCCGCCATCGGCGGAATCCCCGCCAGCGATGCCATCGACATTGTCAAAGCCGCCGCCAACAAAGGCGAACGCTTGCCCAGACCGGACAGGCAGCTGATGTCATCGGATTCCGTCCGGGCCAGGATCACGCACAGCACCGTGAACGCCGCGAGAACGGTGAAGAGATAGCCCGCCAGGTAATAAAGGATGCCCGTCGCCCCCGCCTTGCTCATCGCCGCCACACCCAGCAGCAGGAACCCGGC
>DITU01000127.1:0-5436 GCA_002422905.1 Verrucomicrobia bacterium UBA6176 | reverse complement strand
CCTTGGATCCCACCGCCAGAAAAGCCGTCGCGGGCGCCGGTGAGCCCTGGTAGACATCGGGCGCCCACACCTGGAAGGGAACGGCCGCAATCTTGAATCCCAAACCCGCCAGGACCATGGCCATCCCGACGAGGAAAAGGGGATTCATGCCCAGCGCGGTCTGTTGGAGGNNAAATCTCGTTGAAGTTGGTGGTGCCAGCCGTGCCGAACACCAACGCAATCCCGAACACCATGAACGCCGAAGCCACGGCTCCCAGGATCAGGTACTTCAATCCCGCCTCGATCGAGGCGAGTCGGTTTCGNNTGGAAGCTGTTGAGGACCACAAAGGTGATCGTGATCAACTCCAACGCCACGAACATCAGCACGAAGTCGTTGGCCGAAGCGCAGAACAGCATCCCCAGCAATGCGAAGAGGATCAGCGAATAGAATTCCGAGATGCCTGAGGTGAACCGGCCGGAATACTCCACCGCCATCAACAACACCAATACCGCCGCCAACAGGAAGAATTGCCGGAAGAACACCGACAAACTGTCCTGCACATACATTCCTGTCTTCGCCCCCGGCGCCGTAAACGCATAGGTCGCTTCCGCTGCATCCGTCAGTCCAATCACGAAGATCACCACCACCCCGGCCGCCGCCGTCCACCCCAGCATCCGCCGCCGCTCCGGCGGCAGCCACAAATCCGCCAGCAGGACACCCAGACCCAGCAGGGCCACCAGGATTTCAACCGAGATCAGCGAGTAGTTCATCGGACGGATGGATCGTCAGGAAATGCGTCAGGTCACGGAACCACCAGGGCCGTGGCGGGCGGCACCTCGGCCGGCACCGCCGGTCGGGCCGCCTCGGCGATCCGTTGGATGGAAGGTTGGATCCGGGCGGTCACCAACCCGGGAAAAATGCCGAACAACAGGAGTCCGCCGGCCAGGATCACGAACGGGAGGCGCCGCCACATTCCCGGGGCATCGATCACCCCTTTCAGTTCAGTCCTCAGGTCCCCATGGAGGATCGAGCGCAATGCCCGCAACATATAGACACCGCCGATCACCAGGCCGCCCCAGGCTGCTGCCACCACCAGCCATGGCATCGTCTTCCAGGCCCCGAACAACACGGACAGTTCACCTGCGAAATTGGCAAACCCCGGCACGCCGCAGCCCGCCATGAAACACAGCACCAACACCGAACCGATGAAGGGCATTCGCTGCAGCAATCCCCCCATCCGAGCCATGTCGGTTGTTCCCGTCTGGATCCGGAGCCAACCCGACAACGCAAAGCTCAAGGCCGCCAACAGCGCGTGGGACACCATGACCAGCACCGCACCGCTCAACCCGATGACACTCACCGACGCAATCCCCAGGAACGCAAAACCCATGTGGGCCAGGCTCGAATTCCCGATCAGGAGGTTGATGTCCTTCTGTCGCAGGGCGACGAATCCGCAGTGCAGTAGGTTTCCCACGCACAGCACCGCCAGAATCGGCATCCAGAACTTCACTCCCTCGGGCAACAAGGGCAGCGCAGCCCGCAGGATCACAAACAAACCCGCCTTCTTCAGGATCCCCGCATGCATCATCGCAGTCGCAGTCGGCGCACTAGCATACCCCAATGGTGCCCACGTATGGAATGGCCATAGCCCCACCAATGTCCCGAACCCGAACAACAGGCAGGGGAAGATGAAGGCCTGCGCGGCTGGAGAGATCGGCGTCTGGGCAACCTGCTTCTGCAACTCGACCAGGTCGAGCGAACCCGCACCCGATGCCGAATATAATCCGATCAATCCGATCAACCCGACCATCGCACCCGCCGTCAGGTACATGGTGATCTTGAATGCCGCCCGGTTCCGATTCTCTCCGGTACCCCAGACTCCAATCATGATGAAGGTCGGAACCAGGGCGAGTTCGTTGAAAAAGTAGAAGAAGAAGAGGTCCAGCGACGCAAACGCACCCAGCGCACCCCCGATCATCACCAACAGCAGGACATGGAACAGCTTGGTCTGCCGCTCGATCTCCCACGAGACGGCAAGTGCACTGAATCCCACCAGCGCCGTCACCAACAGCATCGCCGCCGCAATGCCATCCACCCCCACATGGTACTGGATGCGCAGCGTCGGCGAGGAAACCCAGTTCACCAGGCTTTCAAACTGATACGGGGCTCCCGCCGGGTCGAACCGGCAGAACAGCACCACCCCCAGGACCGCGGTCACCAACCCGCCCAACAGGGATAGTGCTCGGATGACGAACCGGTAGTTGCCCGGCACCAACAGCACGAGGAGCGCGGTTGCCAGGGGCGTGAGCAGGAGTGAACTCGTCAGGGTCATGGCTTTCAGCGGAGAATGAACCAGGCCACGACCGCGAGGCCGGCCGCGAACACAAAGGTATAGGTTTGAAGATTGCCGCTCTGCACCAGGCGCAGCGCGCGTCCGACCAGTTCCACCGACCCCGCCAATCCCCGGATGCCCAACCCGGCGATCAACCACCGGTCAATCCAGTCCGCCACCCAGGCGGCGGCATCGTGCACCGGGATCACCAATCCCGAGTAGATCTCATCGAAGTAGAATCGGTTGCGCAGCACGCGCGCCCAACCGCCCAACAGGCGAGGCAGCGGATCCGCCCCACCCCTTCCGTAACAGGCCCACGCCAGACTGCCCCCGAGCAATACCGCAAAAAGCCCAAAGGTGGCCGCCAGCGTGTTGTGATTGAACGGACCGAACAACGCATGATTGATCCCGCCCGACATCCGCTCCAACAAGGGACCTAGACCAATCGCACTTTCCGCCGCCACCACCTCCGCCGCCCCATGTCCGTGGGAGCCAAAGATCGACCCGATGAACTCTCCCACCGGAAGCCAGGCGATTCCAACGCTCGGCACCGCCAGAACCAGCAATGGCCAGGTCATGTTGCGCGGTGACTCATGGGCATGCGACGCCGAGTCGGATCGGGCTTCGCCAAAAAACGCCACCAGCACGAGCCGGCTCATATAGAACGTGGTGAGGATGGCCACCACGACCGCCACCACGAACAGGGGCGGACAGGTCTCCAATGCCGTCACCAGGATCTCGTCCTTCGAATAAAATCCGCTGAAGGGCGGAAGGCCGGCGAGGGCCGCTGTTCCAATCAGGAAGGTCCAGAAGGTGATGGGCATCCGCTTCCTCAACCCCCCCATCTTCCAGATGTCCTGCTCATGATGACACGCATGGATCACCGACCCGGCCCCCAGGAACAGCATCGCCTTGAAGAAGGCATGCGTGACGAGGTGGAACATCCCCGACGCCGGGGTTCCCGCCTGGGCACCCAGTCCCACCGCCATCACCATGTACCCCAACTGCGACAGCGTGGAATAGGCCAGGATGCGCTTGATGTCGTTCTGTTGGACCGCGATGAGCGCCGCCAGCAACGCCGTGAATCCACCGATCATCCCGATGATCGTCCCTGCCCCCACATCTCCCATGAAACCCAGCCAGGCCGGCCAACCGGCCGGGACCGTGTACAGGAAGAATACCCGGCACAGCATGTAGACACCGGCCGCCACCATGGTCGCCGCATGGATCAGTGCCGAAACCGGCGTCGGTCCCTCCATCGCGTCAGGCAGCCACACATGCAACGGGAACTGGGCGCTCTTGCCCATCGCTCCAAGGAACACCAGCAATCCGGCAATCCCGGCCATCGACCCCATCAATCCCGGTTCCACCGCGAACTTCGCCGACAACTCCGTAAGGCTCACCGTGCCGGTGGAAGCCCAGACCACCAGGATGCCCAGCATGAATCCGAAATCACCCAGGCGATTCGTCAGGAAGGCTTTCTTGGCCGCATCACCCGCAGCCGGCCGTTGATGCCAGAATCCAATGAGCAGGTAGGAGGAGACACCGACCAACTCCCAGAAGACGAAGAGCATGACGAGGTTGTCCGCCAGCACGATTCCCAGCATGGAGAAGACGAACAGGCTCAGCGTGCAGAAGAACCGGCTATAGGACCCGTCATCCTTCATGTAGCCGGTCGAATAGATCATCACCAACGCCCCCACCCCGGTTACCACGAGGGACATCAGGGTCGACAACCGGTCCACTTGCAGCCCGATGCTGAAGTCCAGGCCCGGGACAGGAAGCCAGTGGAACGGTGTGGCCAGGACCGGATGATCCCCGGCAATCGACAGCAGGACCACACCCAACAGGAAGCTCAGCAGCACTCCTGCGATGTTGAATCCGGCGGTCAACCCGCGCAGACGCCGGGTCAGGAACCACGACCCCACACCGCAGATCAACGGCGCTGCCAGCACCATCCAGGCGAGATCGTGATATTTGGCGCCGGCTGCGGCGGCATGTTCGACAACGTTGGCGTCCATGGACGGGTCAGAGCTTGAGGGAAACGAGATCCTCGACGTGGGCGGTCTGGCGCTTCCGGAAAAGGGCCACGATGAGGGCAAGGCCCACCGCGACTTCGGCGGCGGCAACGGCGATGATGAAGAACACGATCACCTGCCCGTTGAGGTTCTTGTTGAAATGGGAGAAGGAGACCAGCGCGAGATTGGCTGCATTGAGCATCAACTCGAGGCTCATGTAGATCACCACGAGATTGCGGCGTGCCAACACGCCCAGCAGTCCCAGAGAGAACAGGAGCGCACTGACGATCAGGTAATGGGAAAGTCCGGGAATCATGTGCAGTTCAGTTGAAACACACCTTCACTTGAGGTCCCTCTTGCTCAGCAGGATCGCTCCCACCATCGCCACCAGCAGCAGGATCGACAGGATCTCGAAGGGCAACAGATAGGATTCAAACAGGATCCGGCCCAGGGCCCGGGTGGAACCCTCCAGCGGTGCCCCCTCCACCGCCGCACCCTTGCTCCCGGAGACAATTGCCCGGACCAGGATGCCGGCCAGGACCAGCACGGCCAGCGAACCCAACCCCACCACCGCCTTGTTCAGGCGTCGTCGTTCCTCCTCCTTCATGTCGAGCAGCATGATGACAAAGAGGAACAGGACCATCACCGCGCCGGCATAGACCAGGATCTGTACCGCCGCGAGGAAGAAGGCGTTCAACAACACGAACAGACCCGCCATGGAAAGAATGGTCAGGACCAGGAACATCGCGCTGGTCACCGGATTGCGGCTCAGCGGATTCGCCACGCACAGGAACCCAAACAACAGGGTCAACCCGGCGAAGACGTAAAAGAGTAGATCAGATAACTGGGGCATGGACGTGGCGTTGCTCCGTTCGGGATCAGTCCACCGCAACCGGGAAGGTTTCCTGTTCGCGGGCCTCCTCCAGCTTGTGTTTCCACTTCTGGATGCCGGCGTGGACTCCCCCGAGTTTCAGGAGTTTCTCCTTGTTGTAAATCATCTCCTCCCGGCTCAGGCCGGTCAGTGAGTAATCCTGCTGCAGGAAGATGGCCTCCTCCGGACACACCTCCTGGCACAATCCACAGAAGATGCAGCGCAGCATGTTGAT
>DITU01000031.1 GCA_002422905.1 Verrucomicrobia bacterium UBA6176 | reverse complement strand
GTCCGAGGAATCGAAGCAACCTCACATGCCGGGTCGAGTACGAGTACGAGTACGAGTACGAGTACGAGTACGAAGGGAAGGGACGCGGGCCGGTCCCGTCGGCCTGAAGGGCCGGAGGAACAGAGCCCGGGGCTGAGGGAGTTTGACGACCGATGCCCCGGGTGATGTGGCGAAAGGTTCATGCGCCCTGAAGGGGCGCGGGAAACTCCATGCGATCCGTGACGTTGTGTATTTGGACAACCGCCATGCCGCAAACCCTCTCAAAGATCCATGTCCACCTCGTCTTCTCAACCAAGCATCGGGAACGCGTCATTCGGGATCCCGTGCGACCCGATCTCCATGCCTTCATGGGTGGCTCCTTGAAGGCGCTTGGTTGTTCGCCCGTGCAAATCAACACGGAACCCGACCATGCACATGTCCTGTTCCTGCAAAGCAGAACCACGGTCCTGAGCGATGTGGTCGGTGGACTCAAGAAGAGTGCCACGGAATGGTTGCGCCGACAGTCCCCGGAATATCAAGGGTTCCATTGGCAGTCCGGATACGGAGCCTTTTCGGTGAGTCAGTCGGATCTGGAAAGGGTCCGGGCGTATGTTCTCAACCAACGGGAACATCATCGCGTGCAAACGTTTCAGGACGAGTTCCGCGCCATGTTGCGAAAGCACGAGATCGAATTCGATGAGCGTTACCTGTGGGATTAAGGGGATGCATGCCGGTCCGGCCGGCCTGAAGGGCCGGAGGAACACAGCCCGGGGCTGAGGGAGTTTGACGACCGATGCCCCGGGTGGGGCGTTGGAAAATCCCATGCGCCCTGAAGGGGCGCGGGAAATCCGATTTGTGGGTGGGGTGAGATGGGACGGTTCCGGTGCCCCAGGGCATCGGTCGCCAGGCTCCCTCAGCCCTGGGCTGGATTCCCGGTCCCCTTTGGGGACGCAATGACCCCAGACCGGGGTTGAATTCCCGGTCCCCGTTGGGGACGCAGTCGGGGTCGAGTACGAGTACGTCGGGAGTGCGAACTTCGAATCCCGTGATCGTGCGCGTACTCGTACTCGAAAATGCGGGGATGGGGATTGATTGGAGTCTCGTGACCTCGACTTCCACGGGGTGGAGGCATTGAAATGCGGGCTTGTCAGGGGTGGGGGGAGTTGGGGATTGTTTTCAAGTGAACAGGAAGTCCGGGCTTGATGGCGGAATGATTATTGGCGGCACCGTGGGGTGTCGCTGAGCGTGCATTTCGCCTTGGCAAAACCCCGTTCCGCGATGCGGACCGGGGTTTTGTCGTATCGGGGTCCGGACGGAATCGCGTCGGGCGGTTGGCAGTGAAAGAACGAGCAATGAAACCCTTGGTGGAAATCTATGACACGACCCTGCGGGATGGATCGCAGGGCGAAGGCGTGAACTTTTCGGTGGCTGACAAGCTGCGGATTGCGGAGCGGTTGGATCAGTTCGGGGTGCATTACATCGAGGGCGGGTGGCCGGGGTCGAATCCGAAGGACATCGAGTTCTTCGAGCAGGCGCGTCGTCGCAAGTTCAAGAAGGCGAAGCTGGCGGCGTTTGGATCGACGCGACGCAAGGGGGTGGCGGTGGAAGACGACGAGCAGGTGCGGTTGTTGCTGGAGGCGGAGACGCCGGTGGTGACGTTGTACGGGAAGACCTCGCTGTTGCACGTGAAGGAGGTACTGCGCTGCATGCCCACGGAGAATCTCGGGATGATCGCGGACACGGTCCGGTATCTGAAGGATCACGGGCGGACGGTGATCTATGACGCGGAACATTGTTTCGACGGATACAAGCTGGATGGGGAATACGCGTTGGCGACGTGGCAGACGGCCGAGAAGGCCGGGGCGGATCTGGTCGTGTTGTGCGATACCAACGGTGGTTGCCTGCCGTCGGAGGTGGCCGAGATCACGCGGATGGCGGTGGGTCGGTTGAACTGTCGGGTGGGGATCCACACCCATGATGACATCGGGCTCGGGGTGGCGAACGCCCTGGCGTCAGTGGAGGCGGGGGCGGTGCACATGCAGGGGACGGTGAACGGTTATGGGGAACGGACGGGCAACTGCAACCTGATCACGGCGATCCCGTGTCTGCAGTTGAAGATGGGGAGGCGGGCATTGCCGGTGACGTCGTTGCGGAAGCTGAAGGAGCTGTCGCAGTTCGTGGATGAGATCGCGAACCTGCGGCACAGTCCGCGGGCGCCGTGGGTGGGTTCGGCGGCGTTTTCACACAAGGGGGGCACCCATGTGAACGCGGTGCAGAAGCTGGCATCGAGTTATGAACACATCGACCCGGCGCTGGTGGGCAACACGCGGAACATCCTGGTGAGCGATCTGTCGGGCCGGAGCAACATCCTGTTGAAGGCGCGCGACCTGGGATTTGAGTTGGACGAGAGCAAGCCGGAGGTGAAGGAGATCCTGCAACGGGTGAAGGAACTGGAGCATGTGGGCTTCGAGTTCGAGGCGGCGGAGGCGTCGCTGGCGTTGTTGATCCGCGGATTGCTGGAAGGCCGGCCGGAACTGCAATTCACGGTGGAGGCGTATCATGTGTCGATGCGCGGGGCGGCCGGGACATCGGTGTGCGAGGCGACCGTGAAGGTGCGGGTGGGAGACACGGTGCATCATACGGTGGCGGATGGCGACGGACCGGTGAATGCGTTGGACGGGGCGTTGCGGGCGGCGTTGGTGCAGTCGTTTCCGCGCCTGGCGACAGTGCGGTTGACGGATTACAAGGTGCGCATCCTGGACGGCGTGGCGGGTACGGCGGCACGGACGCGGGTATTGATCACGTCGAGCGATGGCACGCGGGAATGGGGAACGGTGGGGGTCAGCGAGAACATCATCTCGGCGTCGTTGAAGGCGCTGGAAGACAGCATGGAATATGCGTTGGTCTTGGGGAAAAAATTCCGCAGATGAGGGGAAGGGAAGTCATCCGCAGATGGCGCAGATGGCGCAGATGATGGGAAGGGAGGGTCGGCCGCAGATTTCGCAGATGACGCGGATGATGAAAAGGGGGAGAGGAAGGATCCGGTTGGTTGGGCTATCCGGATCGGGATTCCATTCTTTCCGGATCTGCGGAATCTGCGAAATCTGCGGCTGTGCTGTGCGGCACTGTGAAATCTGCGGATAGATCTGCGTGAAGACGGTATTTTGCCTGGCGGAAGATCGGGAGGGGACCGAGGTGGGTTTGAAACTCGTGGTCCTGGGGCTGGCGCGTCATTGCCCGGGAAGTCGGGTGGTGATCTTCCGGGAGAAATCGGCGCCAGGGTTTGAGGAATGGCTGGGGAAGTTCCCGGAGGTGCGCCTGGAGGCGCGTCGGTTGGAAGGGGCGAACAGTTGGAACTGCAAGCCGCAGGCGTTGCTGGCGTTGATGGGGTCGGAGGCGGACACCGACACGCAGTGGGTGTGGCTGGATTCAGACCTGTTGATCACGTCGGATGTGCGGGAGGTGTTGTCGGGGGTGGCGCCGGGGACATTGGTGGTGACGCAGGAACCGCAGAGTGCGGCGGATCAGGGGAGTCGGATCCGGACGGAGGGTTGGGGATTGCCGGTGGGTCGGGAGCATCCGTGCACGTTCAACAGTTGCCTGGTGCGGGTGACGGCGGGGCATCGGAGGTTGCTGGAGCGATGGCAGGAATTGTTGGCGGATGAACGATATGTGGCGGCATCGAAGTTGGGGTTGAAGGAGAAGCCGGTGCATCTGTGGAGCGATCAGGACGTGTTGAATGCGGTGTTGGGGTCGGCGGAGTTTGCGGGTTTGGAGGTGCGGATGTTGCGGCATGGGCTGGAGGTGTTGCACACGGGCGGAGCACTGGCCTTCACGCTGGGGGAACGCATGGCGTGCCTGTTCCGCAGGGAACCGGTGCTGTTGCACGCCATCGGGATCAAGCCGTGGGTGTTGTTGCGGATGGAACATCGGGAGCCGGGCTCGTTCGCGTGGTTGCGTCGCCTGTTGCAGGAGACATCGCCCTATGTGCATCACGCGCGGCAGTATCGGGGACAGTTGGAGGAGCCGTCGGACTGGTTCGATTATCGGACGCCTACCGGAATGGTCTTGAACGCGGTGGCGTTCGGGCATTGGGCGTTGCGGGGATTGCCGGTGGCAGTGGCATGTCGGGTGGCGCGCAGCCTGCGATTGATGTGATCGAGCGCGACGAACCCGGATCCGGGGGCTCCTTTTTTGTTCCCTGCGTTGGCGGCTCCCCCATCTCCGCGCCTCTGCGTCTCTGGGTCCCAGCGGGATCAATTCTCCGGGAACAGGCTTCGCCCGGCCGGATGGGACCGGGAAAGTCGAGTACGAGTACGAGTACGCGGCGCCGCCCTCCTGGGGGCGCGGGATTCATCCCATATCCACGGCGACCGAATGTCGTCGCTCCCGGGGGGCGGGTCGGACTGCGGTTGTCCGGGGTGCGGGGCCAGCATGGGGTTCAAAGTTTGGGTTTCGTCCGGGGCACAGCCGGGTAGCGTTGTGTTCCCGGAAGTTCCGGAGACGAGCGCATGCGGACGACCACCAGTGTGACGGAGTTGCGGCAGTTGTTGCGGGAACGGATCCCGAACACCCGGCTGGAAGTGGGGGTGCGCCGACGCGGAACACCGGTGTCGACGGGGGTGCGGTCGCTGGACGCGGTGTTGGGGGGAGGATTGGTGTCGGGCGACCTGACCGAGTTGGTGGGGACGGGGCACGGATCGGGATCGGTGCAGGTGTTGCATGCGTTGTTGAGGCGGTTGGCGGGGGATGGCCGATTCCTGGCGTTGATTGATGGCGGGGACAGTTTCGATGTGGATGCGGAGGAACCGGAGGTGTTGGCGCGGATGTTGTGGGTGCGGTGCGTGGATGCGGACGCGGCGTTGAAGGCAACGGATTTCGTGCTGCGCGACCGCAATCTCCCGGTGGTGGTGCTGGACCTGAAATTGAATCCGGTGACGCAATTGAAACGGATTCCGGGAAGCGTGTGGCATCGGTTCTCGCGGTTGGCCGAGCAGAACGGGACGACGGTGTTGGTGGTGACGCCCTTCGCACTGGTGGGTGGGGCGGCGGCCCGGGTGGAAGTGGCGGCGCGCCTGGATCCCTCGGCCCATGCGACGGGCCCCGGGGCGGTGCTGGAACAACTTGAGTTCAACCTGTTGCGACAGGAATCCGCGGCGGCGTCTTCCTGATTTCATCCGACATGTACGCCGTGCTTCATCTTCCCCGGTTCGCGCTCCAGTCCGTGTTGAGGCACGAACCGGAAGGCTGGGCACAGGCAGTGGCGTTGGTGGATCCAACGTTGTCCACGCCGCGGGTGGTGGAACTGACCGGGCCGGCATTGGACGCCGGGGTGGAATCGGGAATGACAGCGCCGCAAGCCATTGCCCGTTGCCCGGGTTTGCACGTGCGGCATCGGTCGGTCCGCGTGGAGGAGGAGACGGAAGCGGCGGTCATCCAGACCAGCCATGGATTCTCGCCCAACCTGGAGTGGACCGGCCCGGGTTGGGTTACGCTGGACCTGCGTGGGTTGGGCGAATTGGGAAAGGACCCGGCCGAGGACCGTCTGGTGGCCTGGGGCGAACGCTGGCGGTTGGCGACGGCGGCGTTGGGGTTGACGGGACGGATCGGGGTGGGGCCGACCCCGGGCGTGGCCCGGCATGCCGCGGTGGAACCGGGGACGGACCCGGTGCGCGTGGTGTTGGCGGCCGAGGCGGAACGGTTCATCGCGTGCCTGCCGGTGACGGTGCTGGAGCCGACCCCGCATGTGGCGGCGCAATTGGCGCAGTGGGGAATCCGGTCGGTGGGAGAGTTTCGCGCGCTGGGCCAGGGGGAACTGGCGGAACGCCTCGGATTGGAAGCGTTCGCGCTGTGGGCAGCCGCTTCCGCCACCGCCACCCGTCCCCTGCGGTTGGCCCGGGTGCGTGAGGAATTCACCGAAGGCAGGGAACTCGAACCGCCGGTTGAAACGCTCGAACCCCTGCTGTTCCTGCTGCGCCGGTTTGTCGATTCCCTCCAGGTGCGCCTCCAGGCCGCCGGATGCGCCGCCGGAGGTTTGGTGCTGCGGTTGAAACAGGAATCCGGCGACATCCTTGAACGTCGTCTGCGGTTGCCCCAACCCACCGCCCGCGCCGATGTCCTCTTCAGGACCCTTCACACCCATCTCGAAGGCGTCCGCACCCAGGCCGCCATCGCCGCACTCCATCTCGAAGCCGAACCTGCACGCCCTTCCCAACATCAGTTCAGCCTCTTCGATGCCGCCCTCCGCGATCCCCATCAGTTCCAGGAAACCCTCGCCCGCCTCAGCGCCCTTGTCGGAGCCGACCGCGTCGGATCTCCCCTGCGACGCGAGGGGCATCGGCCCGATTCCTTCCAGTTGGTGCCGCCCGATTTCGAGAACGCTCCCTCGTTGAACGGTCGACGCCTGCCCGAACTGCTGAGGCCAACCCCGATGCGACGCCTGCGCCCTGCCCTGCCCGCCGTGGTGGAGACCCGCCCGGACGGTCCGCCCATGTTGTCGTCGGGTCAGGTGGCGGCGTGGCTGGATCCCCTGTTCAAGCAGTCGCCACCCGATCCCGCCGTTCCTCCCGCGCAACCCGTGGAAACCACTGCCGCCGGTGGAGGAACGGTGCTGCCCTTTCCCGGATCCATCGGTGTGCATGAAGCCCAACCGCCCGAGCCGGTCGACACCGAGCCCGGTCGCCCCTGGAACCTCCGCTGCGCCGTCGCCCAGGGTCGGGTGACGGTCTCGATGGGTCCCTGGCGTTCGTCCGGGCATTGGTGGGATTCCGGCGCGTGGAGCCGCGTGGAATGGGACATCAGCGTGCGCGACGCCGTCCCATTGCGCCTGGCCTGGACCGGATCGGAATGGCAGGTCGAAGCGTTGATGGACTGAACGCCGTCCGACGGGGCGGGCATTGTGGATTAAATAGAGCCTGTCCCCGGTGTGCCGAAGCCATGGTGGTTTGGGGACAGGCTCTATCTACGATTCCCTCTGTGCCCTCTGTGTCCTCTGTGGTGACCCTTTCGGGCGGGATCTTCCGACCCATTCCTTCCCTTCCCAGGTCAGGGACGCACCCGGATGTCCCGGAGCCGTCCGATGCGATGGGACGGCAGGCGGGTGTCGAGGGAGCCGGGTTCCGGTTCTTCCATGGCGACATGTCCATCGGCAAACACCACCTGGGCACGACGTCCGTGGCGGAAGTGGATGGTGGCCTCGAGGCGATGGGTCGAGAAGTAGTAGAACTCCTCCAGCATGGGGTTGTCGGGCGAGGCCGGCAGTTGGAAGTCATTCACCTGCGCGGCATCGGCCAGCACGGCGAGACCGCTCGGATCCGACACCTGCTGCATGGCCAACGGCGAGCGGTCGCGCGGTCCGAGCAACAGGTTGTAGGCATAACCAAATGCCGCACCCTGGGCCTTGCGCTTGAATCGGGGCCCGGTGCGATCGAGGGAGGCACAGACTTCCACACCGCGTCCGGTGAGATACGGCCACAATGCCCCGGGTTGCGGATCGAACCGGCGCCCGCCCTCGGCGCCATCCTGCAACCAACCGAACCAATAGATCCATCCGTCGTCCTGCCGACGGCTCCGCTCGGGATAGGCGCGCCCGGAGTGGTCATCCCAGTAGAGTTGGGAAGCCAGGCCGAGTTGCCGGAGGTTGCCGGTGCACCGGGCCATGTCCGCCGCCTGACGCGCCCGGCCCAGGGCCGGGACCAGCAGACCGGCCAACAGCGCGATGATCCCGATCACCACCAACAGTTCGATCAGGGTAAAGCCCCGCGACTGCCGTTTCGGCTGCGCTTCGACTGCCCTTCCATCGGCGCAGTTGGCGCCATCGGCGGAGAGCCTGATTCCAATTTCCAGCTTCACGGCAGGTGCGCCTTCATCTGGAAGAATCCCGCGGGCGAATCGGCCGGGCTCAGGAATTCAAAGCCCACTTCCCCACCTGTGCCCGGTTGCATCTGGCCGACCGGATTCCAGGACCGGAGATCGGGGCTGTGATGCAGTTGATACATCCAGCCGGAACGGGTCGGAACCGAAAGCCGTCTTCCGGTGGAATCCCACTTCAACTCCAGCGTCTCCGTCACCGCACCCGGCCCCTGGTAATGCATCCGGCTGATCCAACCCCGCGCGAACACCGATCCGGCATAGCGCGGATCCTGACCGGCATGGCTGTAACTGTTCACCGACAGGGCATCGACATGGAACCCGGTGAAGGCGGCGGGTAACACCACCGGATCGAGATCCGGCCCGGGCTGCCCATCGACGGTGACGGTGCTGCGCAGGGTGCGATTGGTGGCGGTGTAACGGTATTCGAACCCGTACTTCACCCCGGTTTCCAACCCCAGGTAGCTGTCGCGATATCCCCACGGAAGTCGTCCGTCCCGGGGAACCACCACTGGTGAGACCGAAGCGGAAATGGTTCCGTTGGGATCCGGGGCGAACCAGGTCCACTCGACGAGATTGGAGCTGCGCAGGAACACGCCGCGTTGAAACCCGGGCGCCGTGGCCTCGGAAAGCCGGAGCAGACCCAACGCGATCTGGAACGTCCCCGGTCGGTCGGGATCCACCCCCACCGCATGCTCCGCCAGTTCGAGCTCGAATCCGAAGGCGAAGTCATCGCCGCCCCCCACCGGCGCGGGCAGTTGCCGCGCAAAGAAACTGTTGGTCCGGGACGAATCCCAGGTCACCGCCAACCGTTGCCCGACGGCATCCCAACCGAACAGCGCGCCATCGCCGTGCACCGTCCAGCCCCGGGCCGAAGGATCGGTGTCGAACGACTCCACAAAACCGTCCCGGGCCGACGCGACGAACATCGCGAGCCAACCGGCAACGACACCCGTGAAGAACCGATTCACGCGAGGGCCTCCACAACGTCGCGCCGGGGTCGCCCTGTGGCGTCGTAGGGACAATGGCGACATCCATTCCCACAGCAGTAGCCGCGACGCAGATGGTATCGGGCCGTGAACACGAACCGGCCGTCGTCGGTGAAATACGATTCACCGGGCCGTGCCAGGGAAGCCTTGGGTTCGCGTCGACGTTCCCGGGCGACACAGGCGTGACAGATGCAGGCCATGTCCCGGGCGTGATCGGGGACGCGTTCCAACAGCGCGGGTGGAATGTCGACGACCCGACACCAGCAGGCGCTTGCACAGGAAGCGCCACCTGCCATCGGACAACCGTTGACCTCCCCGCACAGGGGACAACGATCCGGAGGACAGGTGGCTGGGATGGGATTGGGCATCGGAAGTCAGGGGGTGATCCGACGACGCCATTGAAGACCGAGCACGCTGACGGCGCCAAGTCCGACGAGCCAGCCGGTGCCCGGTTCGGGAACGGCGCGGACAACGGACACGGCATCGAATTCGGCGCGTCCGGACAGGACTTCAAACCGGAGGTAGGAAGCGGAATCGAGTTCCACGGCCGCCCCCATTTCATCCCGGGCCCAGCTCAGCGAAAACCCGGTTCCACCGCCGCTCCCGCCATACAACGCGCGGATCCCGGCCAGGCCCAGGTCATTGAAATCCGACGCCGTCAGGGACGGATCCACCGGCACGGTGAAATCCCCGAGGCCATCGGTGGGAAACAACGTTTCCAACACCGGCGTCAGGCTGTCGTCCAGCGTGAACCATTGGACGCCATCGGCGCTGACCGATACGCGGGCCTGGGCGGCATTACTGCCGAAGATGGAGCCGTCGGTGATCCCTCCGCCGGAATAGTCGCCGTTGATGATGACCATTCCCTGGCCGCCGAAGACGAGGAAATCGATACCGAACGGGTTGACCGGACGGGCGAGGATGGGGGAGTCGAGTCGGACTTCGAGCAGGCCGCCGGCTCCGACGGAGAGGAGTTGCTCCCGGAGGTAAGGTGGGCTGAAGGGATCAGCCGGGCCACCGAACATTCCCGGGGTGAACCGGCTGGGTTCACCCAAGACGGCACTGGTCAGGGTATAAGCCAGATCCGTACCGAACTCGGTGGCGAACCCGGTCCCGGGTTCGTATCGGATCACCTCGGCGACATGCTGTGCGCGGACAGTGGGCGTGAGGGTTCCGGTGACGGTGATGCAGGCGAGGGTCAACGCGACGATGGGCGGCGCGTGACGACGGACACGGACGGATTTCGACATGACAAGTCTCCTGATTCTCTTGGGGAATCCTGCCAGAGAAGGGATTCCCCGATGCGGTTGGGAGACCAGTCCGGGAACGGGGCGCTCGTGTTGACCGGGCGATGCCGGTCAAAAGCAAAAAGCCTCCATTCCCGGCAGGGTGAGAATGAAGGCAGCAAAAAATCTCGCTTGTCCCGACGCAACCAACGTCGGGACCTGGCCTCATCCTTCGCTTTGCCGGCGAAGTGGGGCCATCCACGATCCGCGACAGGCGGAAAGGGAGGGCCCGGACGAGCACATCGGGTGCGATATCCGGACTCCGGGCTTCAAACCTCGCTCCCGCCTTCCCACTTCGGAACGCCTTTGAGCGAACCGTTGCAGT
The DNA here is from genome assembly GCA_002422905.1 of Verrucomicrobia bacterium UBA6176. GTDB lineage: Bacteria > Verrucomicrobiota > Verrucomicrobiia > Limisphaerales > UBA9464 > UBA6176. Next base: position 13,162 of record DITU01000031.1, on the reverse strand, counting down.
GGCTGTCTTTCGACCTGGGAGTCTGTAACCCGATACCGTGGCGGAACCGTCCCCGAATCCAACGGGGTTCCCGCATCACCGACGTGTCTGGCATGGAATCCGGCATCGCTGCCGGATTCGTGAAAAGAACCGGGTCGATTTCACGGACAGACCGGGTTCCCCGCAACCGGAATCTCCGGGGATGGATGGGGGAGACACCGCCCCCCGGGAGCGCGGGATTCATCCCGCACCTCGATGCCCTCCCTCGTTTGCGGAATGAATTCCGCGCTCCGGGGGGGCACGCCGCTCCGGAGCGTTCAGCTGTTCAGTGCTTCGTACACCTTGCCGACCATGTCCTTGCCCGGGGTCAACGTCTTGCTGCCGGGCTTCCACTTGGCGGGACACGCTTCAGACGGATGCTTCGCGAGGTAGGTGTTGGCTTCGAGCTTGCGCAGCAGTTCATCGGCATCGCGTCCGACATTGTAGAAATTGACCTCGCTGCTGACCAACAGTCCGTCGGGGTTGATCACGAAGGTGCCCCGCAATGCCAGGCCGGAGCCCTCGTCGTACACCCCGAACATCTTCGAGATCCGGCCGGTGGGATCCGCGGCCATCGTGTACTTCACATCCGCCAACAACCGCTCCGAACCCAACCAGGCCAGATGCGCAAACTTGGTGTCGGTCGATACCCCCACCACTTCCGCACCCAACGCCGCCAACTGCGGATGTTTCGCCGCCAGATCCGCGAGCTCCGTCGGACAGACGAAGGTGAAATCCGCCGGGTAAAACACCAGGACCGTCCACTTGCCCGCCGCCTGCACGGCTCCCAGGGAAAACTTCCCGAAATCGCCCTTGGCCGGTTCATAGGTTTCCAATTCAAACAGGGGAACCGTCTGGCCCACCCTCAACACATTCACGTCGCTCATGATTTTTCAGGATTCGGAATTTCCGCGGGACATTGAAGTACCAGCTTCCCGTTCCGATGCAACCGGCTGAATCCGGAAACGTGGGGGCGGCTATCCGCCGAGGCGTTGTCCCCGGAATGCAAAATCCGCTGCTTGGTCCGGTTCAGCCCAGTGAGTGGACGTGCGGATAGGCGAGCAGCTTTCGGTCGGTGGTCACCAGTGTCAGACGTTCGATTCGTGCAGTGGCGAGCAAGAGGCGGTCCGCTGGGTCACCATGAACGATACCCGGCAGGCTCCAGGCCTCGGCCATGATTTCTGGAGTGATGGACAGGCATTCCCAGCCGTTGCGTCGCAGAGTCTCGGCCCACCACTGCTTCCAATGCATCGTGAGCTTGAGGCGCCCCCGCTCCTGTCCACATGCGAGTTCCGCCACAGAAACGGCAGATACGCACACCTCGCAACCGTCAGCCGTAATCTGGCGCATGGCCTCGGCCGAGAGGTGGCCGGAATCTTCGACGAAGAAAACCAGCGCGCAGGTATCCAGCAACAGCTTCATCTCCCACTACTTGAGCATCTCCCAATCGCTTTCAGGAATGAAGGGTTCGGTGAGATCTCCAAGAATCTGCACTGTCCCCTTCATGGAACCGGGCGTGCTACGGTTTGCATGCTTCGACCTCGCGCTGATCGGTTCGAGCTTCACCATGGGAACATTGCGGCGACAGACCACGATCTCTTCCCCAGCCTCCGCCTTGGCGAGGTACTCGGTGAGCCGGTCCTTGAATTCCCCCACATTCACGAAGGTTGCATTCATGGCCTTGAAGTTGGCCATCTTGATGGCCGAGTCAATTCCCATCCCGGCTTCCGCCAAACGCTGCGCAGTGGCGAGGGCGGCATGCAGGGGTGGGGACAGATTCTCTTCAGGCTGAATCCTTGAGCACGCCACGGATCGGTTCCGCGCGATCTTCCACCCGATGGAACAAGGGCAGATCCGGGAGTTCATAGGGCGCGTATGGATCAATCCCCAGGGCGGTGAACAGGGTGGCGAACAGGTTCTTTTCGTTATAGGCCTGCCCATCGACATCCACGCCATCGACATCGGTGGCGCCCACCACCACCCCGCGTTTGATCCCGCATCCGGTGAGCATGAGGCTCCAGGCATTGGGATAATGATCACGGCCCCGGGCCTGGTTCAGCCACGGTGTCCGACCGAACTCACCCATCGCCACCACCAGGGTCGAGTCGAGCATCCCGCGCTCTTCCAGATCGTTCACCAGATGGAACAGGACCCGGTCCAACTCCGGCACCAGCATCTGATAGATCTCGTTGTGGAACACGTGGCTGTCCCAGGGCATGCCGTTGGCCACCATCACAAACGGCGCCCCGTTCTCGACGAGATGTCTTGCGAGCAACGCATGCATGCCGAAAGCCGCCGGGCCGTACCGTTCCCGATCCCGGGCCGGCAACCGTTCCAGGTCGAAGAGATCCGCACAGCTCATCAGGCCTTTCACGCGCTCGAACACCGCATTCTGCGAGGACGCCGCGGCGCTGCGTCGTTCGTTTTCGAACTTCTTCGTGAGGAACCGCCTCAGGGCATTGCGCGCCTCGTGATCGTCGGCCGTGAGGTCCGCCAATCGATTCACGTTCTCCAGCTTGAAATCTCCACCCACCCGGACGGGCCCGTATTCCGCACCCAGCCAACCTGCCCAGTTGCCCGCCTTGAACTGCTTGAACTCATTGCCTTCCGGGCACGGATCCAGCAGGACGAAATTGGGGATCGGATTGTCCAGATGCCCGAGTTGCTGGGACAACACCGCACCCAGGGTGGGCCGGATGAAGGGGGGACGCGGCCCGGCACCGCGATTCAACAGATCGATCCCCTGCAGGTGTTCGCTCTGATCAGTCTTCATGGAGCGGATCACCGCCAGCTTCCCGGCTATCGACGCACATCTCGGCATCAACTCGCCGAACTGGATCCCCGGCAATTGGGTGGGAATGGACCGGAACGGTCCGCCGGTGGGCCGACCCGGTTTGGGATCCCAGGTCTCGAACTGGCTCGGTGCGCCGCAGAGCCAGAGCAGGATGCAACGTTTGGCCGTTCGCTTCGCGTGGGCAGCAAAGGCGGGTACGGAAAACAGGCCGTTCCAACTGAAGACAGAACTCGCCCCCGCTGCCGCCATCCCGGTCAGGAACCGGCGCCGATGCAGCACATGATCCACCCCACCACATTGCGATCCGGCCAACGGCGTTCCCTTCGGCCTGTCTGCTCCCTCCGAGGACATGCCCCCGTTGTATCCGCTGGCCCAGCCCGCCGCCACCCTGTCGTTCACGTCGCCGTCCCCAACCCCAGTTTTCACCACAGAGGACACAGAGGGGGCGCTGGATTCGCCAACCGGGCCAGGAAATCTCGGCGAATCATAAACTCCACCGTGCTGGCCCCTTGGCGGACCAGATCCAACAGCTACCGCTTTTCCCCTCTGTGAACTCTGTGCCCTCTGTGGTTGAAAACCGAAACAGGCAATCCCCCGAACGGAACCCATCCAATCTCCTCATCCTGAAGTTCGACCCCTTCCAATCCCAATTTTCACCACAGAGAGCACAGAGGACACAGAGGGGGCGCTGGATTCGCCAACCGGGGCAGGAAATCTCGGCGAATCATAAACTCCACCGTGCTGGCCCCTTGGCGGACCAGATCCAACAGCTACCGCTTTTCCCCTCTGTGAACTCTGTGCTCTCTGTGGTTGAAAACCGAGACAGGCAATCCCCCGAATGGAACCCATCCAATCTCCTCACTTCAAGTTCGACCCCTTCCAATCCCAATTTTCACCACAGAGAGCACAGAGGACACAGAGGAGGCGGTGGATTCGCCAACCGGGGCAGGAAATCTCGGCGAATCATAAACTCCACCGTGCTGGCCCCTTGGCGGACCAGATCCAACAGCTACAGCTTTTCCCCTCTGTGAACTCTGTGCTCTCTGTGGTTGAAAACCGAAACAGGCAATCCCCCGAATGGAACCCATCCAATCTCCTCATCCTGAAGTTCGCCCCCTTCCAATCCCAATTTTCACCACAGAGAGCACAGAGGACACAGAGAACATATGGAGAAGGATCAATTGACCGGTCGAGTAATTGGCTTTGCCATTGACGTGCACCGCGCACTCGGCCCCGGACTATTGGAATCGACCTATCAGCAGTGCCTCGCCCATGAACTGCACCTGAACGGGATTCCATTCCGCCTCGAGCATCCGATGCCAGTCGAGTACAGGGGAGTAAGGCTTGACTGCGGCTACCGCATCGACCTGCTGGTCGACGACCAGTTGATCCTCGAACTGAAGGCAGCGGAAACGGTCGGCGGCATCCACAGGGCTCAACTCCTGACCTATATGAAACTCTCAGGAATCAGGACTGGGTTGCTCATCAACTTCAACACGCAACGTCTGACCGACGGTATCGAACGCTTTAAACTATGACCCTCTATGAACTCTGTGCTCTGTGTGGTTGAAAACCAAAGCACACCCCCATCTCCCTCCCATCCTGCTTGGATGCAAATCAAGGTCTGACCCGCACCCGGAAAACGCGCAGCCCCAGTTCCGCCAACGGCTCCGTCAGCTTGACTGAATCACCCAGCGCCTCCCGGAGCATGACGGTCTGCCAAACGGTCGCCGCGGGATCCGGTGCCGCCTGCAATTCATAGATCCGGCCCGGGATGGCCGGCGCGGTCACCACCACTTCACCACCGCTCGAATTCACCGATCCGATCCTCAACTCCGGCATCACCTGCACCGTCACCGGCGCCGAAGTCACCGACAGGCCATTGGCGGTCACCACGGCCTGATAGCCACCCCCCAGACCGGCCGTGATGCCGGGCAAGTTCAACACGTTGCCTTCCCCGTCCGGCACCGGCTGCCCTTCCCGCAACCAGAAAGCCGTCGGCGTCGCCCCCACCGCCGTCGCCGTCACTGACAACATGACATCCTCTCCCGCATGCACCGTGCGATCCGCCGATATCTTCGTGATCTGGGGCGGATTCGACTGCGGGATCACCGTCAATTTCACCGGATCACTTAGAATTGATCCGCCGGAATTGCGCACCCGCACCACATAATCACCGGCATCCGACAGCTTGACCGGATCCAGGACCAGGGTGGCTTCCTTGGCATTGGGAACCTCCAGATCACCCTGGATCCATTGATAAGTGAGGTTGGGTCCGACGGCCGTCACCGAGAAGGTGGCGCGTCCTCCTTCATCCACGGTGAACGACTCCGGCGGGGTTTCGATCCGGGGCGGCACGGTCACGATGTTGAACAGCACAGGCGTCGAATAGCTGCGGCCCGTGGCATTGCTGTTTTCCCAACCGGTGATACTCGCCGTATAGACCCCCGCGAGACTTGGAGTACCCGAGATGATCCCGACAGTCCGACTCGTCACCACCAGGCCCGGGGGCAGGCCCGTCGCGGTATAGGATTTCGCGGTCCCATGCTCGGTGCTGGTGATCTGCGCCCGATAATTCATCGGGGTCCCTTCCGTTCCCTGGACCTCGGATGCGGTCAACAGTCCGGTGGCACCGGACAATGCGTGGGCTCCACCCGCCACGGCTGCCGCAGTGGACACCCAGCGCATCAGCAGGAGCACCGGTTGCAACACCCCGGCGACTGCCGGTTCCAGCCCCCGCACCAGCGGTGAGATCTGGAGGAACAACGCCACCAACAACGACGGCCATTGCTTCAGCTTTTCGCCCATCTCCATCCCATGCCCCTTTCAATTGCAGCCACAACCACCACCGCCAATTCCGCGGCCGCCCATGGCCGCTTCACGCGAAAACCAGACGTGTTCAGAGAGCGCCAGACCCAGCGGATCCCGGTCGGGACGCATGACGGCATCGCCCAACGTTCCCCGTTGCCAGGGTTTGACCGACTGACAGCCGGTCAACGCCAGCAACCCGGCCGCGCACAACCATGCCCGCCCTCGCCCCAACCGCTTGAACAACCCGTTCATCTGGCGCCTCACGTCACGAGGCCAACAGGGTGTCGAGCTGGGCCGCGTACTTCTTGCGGACCTTGTCGCCTTCGAAACCGACGTGCACCGCGTGCACCTTGCCGTTCTTGCCCACCAGCAGGGAGGTGGGAATGCCCTCGATGGAAAGTTTGGTGGCCAGCTTGCCCTTCGGATCCCGGACCACCGTGAAGGGAATCGGGCTCTTCTTCAGGTACGCGTCCATGTCCTTCTTGTCCTCGTCCAGGCTGATCGCGATGAACACCACGCCCTTCGGACCGTATTCCTTGTGGAGATCGGACAGCACCGGCAAGGCCTTGCGGCACGGCCCGCACCAACTGGCCCAGAAATCCACCAGCAGGACCTTGCCCGCCAACTCCGGCAGGGTTCCCTCCAACCCTTCCTTGGTCAGGTCCGGAAAGGTGTCCCCGGCCTTGAGTTCCGCCGCCAGCATTCCTGCCGGTACCACCGCCGTCAGCAGCAGCGCTGCTCCGGCCCCCATGAAGTCACGTCGTGATGTGTTCATAAAATCGCGTTGAACTGACCAAGCCATCCGGGGTCATCATGCACCCTTCCACCCCGGGCGTGGAATCCAACAATCGTCGTCCCTCATCCAATCCCAGCACATACAGTGCCGTGCTCAGCATTCCTGCCTGGGTACAGCTTGGGGCCAAGACCGTGACCGAAAGCACCCCATTGTCCACCGGCCGTCCCGTCCGCGGATCGAGAATGTGGCCGAACCGTCGACCTCCGACCTCGAATCCGCGCAGATAACCGCCGGACGTCGCCACCGCTCCTTCCCGCACCACCACCTGCAACCGCGCTTTCCCCGGATCCAACGGGTCTTCCAACCCAATCTTCCAACCCGCCCGCCCATCCACCGGCCGTCCCAACAACCGGATGTCGGCCCCGAAATCCACCAGCGCCGACGTCACCCCCATCCCCGCCAGCATCAGGATCACCTGATCCACCGCGTATTCCTTGCCCACTCCACCCAGGTCCAGGGCCATCCCTGGCTTCGGCAACCGGATCCGTCCCGGCACCAGTTGCACCCGACGCCAACCCACCAGTAATCGCGCTGCTTCGACCTCTTCATCGGTCGGGACACGGCCCCGTTTCCAATCCCACAACGACACCAGCGGCAGGCTGGTCGGATCCAGCACGCCCCGGCTCAGATACACCAATTGCCCGCACAACCCGAGCAACTGCATCGCCGCCTCATCCAATGCCACCCACGGCCCGCCCGCCGCCGCGTTCACCTGCGAAACCAGGCTTTCCGGGAGGAAACGGCTGTAGCGCGCCTCGAATGTCGCCACCCAGTCCACCACCGCACCCGCCACCACCGACGCACCCGCACCTCCTCCCCCGAACGCCACCCGGCACCGCGTTCCCATCGCACCGAATTCCAGCTCGTTCACCCCGTTCACCACCGAGAGACGCGCTCCCGACCGGATCCGTTCCCGCACCGCGGCCACCGGCGGAGGGGTGGGTACACGGACCGGTTGCCCGTCCCGGACCTGATCTTGAGCGGTTGGAATCATGGCCGGGTTGATGCCCTGTCCGATCAGAAATTCGCGCTCAACCCCACCGTCATGATATGGGCGTCGGGATAGATCCCGGCGGGTGTGACGCCATCCCGGCCCTTCATCACGTAACGCTTGTAGGCCAACTGCAACGCGACGCGGTCATGCAGTTGCACCGTCATCCCCATCCCCACCGTCCAGGTCTCCAGCTCGCTCAACCGGTAATCCGCCGAATAGGCATCCGGCGCCGCTGGAACCGTCACGATCAGGAAGGAATCCGGATCCGTCAGGACATCCGACTCGAACACCCCGTCGCCTTCCTGGGCATAGAAGAAGTTGTCCGGGGTGAAGGCCAGGCGACCCGCTCCGAAGCCGGGATCGGAGTTGACCCGGAGCCGATAGAAATCCGCGGCGGACTGTCGATGATATCGGACGAGGGGCGACAGGACGACGCGCTTGCCGACCTTCTGGTTCCACACGCCCTGCAAGGTATGGGCGATCACCCCCCAGTCATCGTGATGAAACCGGTAGCTCGCTTCGGTCCCGGCATTCACCGCGGCGAAGTAATGGGTGAGACTGCCCAGGACCACCTGCCTGAACTTGTGGGAAGGGCGCCGTTCCGGAGCCGAGGCACCATAGGGAACCGGATCGAGATTGGGATCCTGCGGGTCATAGGGACCGAACGGGGGCAGATCCTGAAAGAAGTTGATGCCCTTGTACGGATCCGTGAGGTACCCGTCCGCATAACCCAGGGTGAGGTTCAATGTCGCCACCGTGCGTGGACCCAGCACCTGGTTCACCCCGATGAGGAAATCCAGCGTCCCCTTGTAGCGCGATTGCCGCTGCCAGAACCCGCTCACCTCATCGAAATTCCGCGCCACCCCCAACACCAGCGTCGTGTTGCGCTGGTTGAAATCGATGGCCTCGGTCAATGACAGGCCGATCGACCGGTAATCACTTTCCTCACTGTAGGAAATCTGCGGCGTGGTCAGCGTCCGACCCGCCCGGACCGCTGTTTCGATGAAGCCGGCGTCCCGCCGATCCTTCATGCGCACCGTCTCGAATTCCTGGCCCGGATATCCCGGCCCACCCGTCGGCGTCGCCCCGGCCAACGCATCGTTCACATAGGATCCCCGGGCCACCACCTTCTCGTGCAGATCATACTCGAACCACACCGAATGCGTCTGCACCTGCATCCGACCCCGGTCCTCCGAGTAATCCTCATACCGATACTCAAACCGGTTTTCCGCCAGGGAACGGCGCGGCGACAGGAACAGGAGCAACGCCAACAGCAATGCCGCCACCCGTCCATCCACCCACCGCCACGCCACCCCCGAAATCCTCATCGCTTCTTCGGATCCAGGTTCGCCGCCAGATCGGCATCCGAGACATCGGACTCCACGCCGTTGGTCGGGATGTTGACCTTGGCGATCCATAGGACGGCGTTGAGCAGGACCTTGCGTTGGTTGGGGTCCGACCAATTGCCGTGGGTATGGCCGCCCGTGAAACCGAACCCGCGGCCGCCATCGTCGCGTTCATGGACCCACATCATCGTCTCGCTCCGACCGCTCGAACCCACGATGTGATCATAGGGACCGGCCGGATGCACATAGGGTCCCTTGCGGACCTTGTCGGTCGGGGTGGCGACCAGGATGGGGGTCACCCCTTTCTCGCCGGGCACCCAGCGCATGTTGAAATACCACTCGTCATGGGTGGCGAACGGTTTCACCCCGCGCGTGACCGGATGCCCCGGCAACGTCACAAACTCCGGCTTCCACATCGGGTTCACGCTGAACTGATGTTCGTAATAGCCGCCCACCCACCGATGCATCGCCTCGCCCGGATCACCCTTGGGCACTTCAACGCCGTAATGCGCAAAACCGAGACCGACCCCCTGCTTCGCCAACCGGTCGAACAAGGCCACCCGATTGCCCTGGATCGCCGGATGGCCACCGCCGCCATCCGCATAGATCACCACCGCATCCACACCCTCGAATGCCGCCTCGTCATCCACCCGCTTGTCGCCTTCCACCCGCGTCGGCCAGCCATTGGAAGCCACCCGCACCTTCAATCCCGGCACCTGACCCAGACATTTCTCGAACAACAACATGCCCGCCCGGAACTCGTGCATCCCCGGCGGATGACTCGGTCGACCCGCCACCAACAGGACGGTCCGATCCGCCGCCTGCACCCAACCCATCGTCATCAACACTCCCAGGACAACGCTCACTCTCCACAGGGATCTCATTCCCCAAGTCTCACCCCGCCGCCCTTCTTCCCGCAAGCCTCCGGCCCCGGAGCCCGGACATCCCTGTCCGCATACGTTGGAGCCATCGAGCATGCGGGATGTATCCCGCGCTCCCGGGGGGATCAGCCGCATAGGACGCAAGGAACGCCGAAGGGGGGATCAGAAAGACCGGTTTTCAAACCACGGATTCCACCGATGGACACGGATGGGGATGGAGTCCCGCGGAGGCAAGGGGGCGCGTACTCGTACTCGTACTCGCACTCGGTTTCCCTGCCCAAGCATGCGGGATGTATCCCGCGCTCCCGGGGGGAAAACCCCATCCGCCCCAACCCGGGCATTGTCCGCATCCACCCGTTCCCGCAGGGTCAATCCCACATGAGTCAATCCGCCGACAAACTCGCCAACCGGATCCTCCTGGGGATGCTCATCGGGGTCGTCATTGGCGCCATTGTCCGACTCCTTTTTCCGCACATTGACGGTCTTGAAACCCGGGCGCGATGGGTCACCACCCAGTTGCTCGACCCGTTCGGCCAGGTGTTCCTCCGACTCCTGTTCTTCGTGATCGTCCCGCTCGTTTTCGCGTCGCTCGCGCTGGGCATTGTCCAGTTGGGTCGACTTGACCGGCTCGGTCCGCTGGCCGGCCGCACCTTCGCCCTGTTCGGGCTCAACATGGCGGTTGGGGTCGGGCTTGGATTGCTGGTGATGAACCTGGTTCAGCCCGGCAAGAGATTGTCGCCGGAGACCAAGGCCCGGGTGGAAGCCTCCTTCGCCCAGGACATCGAGAAGCAGAAGAGCCGTTCCACCGAAGTCACCGCCGAACCCACCCAACGCCCCCTGGCGTGGCTCGTCGACACCTTCATGCCCCCCAACCTGCTCCACGCCATCACGGGGTCCGCCCGCAACCGGATCGGTGAAGTCCTTCCCCTCATCCTCTTCGCCCTGCTGGTTGGCGCGGCCGGCACCACCCTTGCCGAAAGGAATCGCGACGCCCTCAAGCTCACCCTCGAAACCATCGCCGGCCTCATGATCCGCATCGTCGGATGGGCCCTCAAACTCGCCCCGTATGCCGTGGCGGCGATGATCTGCAGCGTCGTCATCACCGTGGGCCTGGATTTCCTCCGCGCCCTGCTCCTGTTCACCGGCCTGTTGGTGGCCGTGATGGCGCTGCATTGCTTCGGCACCCTGTCCCTCCTGCTCAAGGTTCTCGCCAAGCGTTCGCCCATCGAATTCTTCCGCGCCACCAAGACCATCCTGGTCACCGCCTTCTCCACCAGTTCCAGCAACGCCACCCTCCCCACCTCCATCCAGATCAGCCAGGAACGACTTGGCGTCTCACCGCCCGTCGCCGGATTCGTCCTTCCCCTCGGCGCCACCATGAACATGAGCGGCACCGCCCTGTATGAAGGATGCGTCGTCCTCTTCATCGCCCAGGTCTACGGCGTCGAACTCGCCCTCGGTCAACAGCTCCTCCTCCTGTTGCTCACCGTCCTCAGCGCCGTCGCCGTCGCCGGCATCCCCGGCGCCTCGCTCCCCCTCATCGTCGGCCTCCTGGGCAACTTCAACATCCCACCCGAAGGCATCGCGCTGGTCCTCGGTGTCGATCGTCTCCTCGACATGTGCCGCACCACCCTCAACGTCGCCGCCGACCTCGCCACCGCCGTCATCGTTGAGGAACAGACGCGGCTCCCTGAAAGCCCCTGACGCCTTCCGGCCGGCTGAGGGATGGCCCGGGCAGGTCCGGGCTGGCCTCCGCACCCGATCAACGCCAAGGGCGTTGGGGCTCCAAGCCCAGGGTTGGTCCGAGGAACGAGGACCTACCCTGGGAACGCCGCCCCCCCGGATTCAACCGCAACGCGGTTGTGCCTGACTTCGCGACCAACATCGCCACAACCGCCTTGCGGTTGAGCTGGATTTCACGCGGAAGACCCAGGGTGGCCTCGCCAGCTCGGCAACCCTGGGCTACGGCCGGAATCCCGTTGGGATTCGTTCATCGGATGTCAGATTATGCCCGGGCAGATCCGATGTATGGAGGGCGTCATGTCCAGCCTCGTTGAGAAACCGACACAGACCCGGCGGAAGGTGCGCATCCACCGGAAACTTCATGCCAGGAGGATGTGCTGACTCTTGAGCTTGAGGGATTGGGCTGCGAAGTCGAAACAGGCCAGGAGATCTTCGCGCTGTAAATCAGGGAACTCCTTCAACAGGTCCTCCAAGGTGTCGCCAGCAGCGAGGTATTCCAGCATCGCCTCCACCGGATAACGGAGCCCACGGATGACGGGCCGGCCATGGCAGATGGCAGGATCGATGGTGATTCTCGAGAGAAGCGCACTCACCCAAGGATACTCCACTGACCAGGGCAGGGATTCAATTGGACCGTATCCACCTGCCCCCCCAACCCACCCCTGCCCTCCCTTCCCCTCCCATTCCCTGGGTCAAATCAAAGTCGTTCATGATCTCGACGACCCGAAAGTCGCTGTCCCGGTGGTCGGGTTGAGGCAGGCTGACGCCCAGCCGTGAGAGCATTCCTGGTTCGAAACTGGTTCGTGATGGCGCTGCCGGTGACGGTGCTCCTGGCGTGGGTCGTGCCCGAAGCCGGAGCCACCGGCGGATGGCTGCGGAGCGAGGTGACCACCCGGATCGGGGTGGCCTTGATCTTCCTGTTCCAGGGCCTGGTCCTGCCCACCGCCGCCCTGCGCCAGGGCGCTTCCCGATGGCGCCTGCACCTCCTGATCCAGGGCTTCACCTTCGTCCTCTTCCCGCTCCTGGGCATCGCACTGGATCTCCTCGTCGGCAGCCGATTGCCCCCGGATCTCCGCCTCGGTTTCCTGTTCCTCTGCGTCCTGCCCTCGACCGTCTCGACCTCCGTGGTCCTCACCGGCATCGCCGGAGGCAACACCGTCGGGGCCATCTTCAACGCCGCCCTGTCGAATGTGATCGGCGTCGTGATCACCCCGCTGTGGGTGGCCTGGCTGATGAAGGCCGGCGGTCAGGGACGCGAACTCGGCGGCGTGGTGAAGGAAATCGTCCTCCTGCTGCTGTTGCCGTTGGTGATCGGACAACTCCTCCGATGGAAACTGTCCGCGTGGGCGGATCGGAACAAGAAACGGCTGGGGAATGCGTCCAGCGGACTGATCCTGTTCCTGGTGTTCGCCGCGTTCTGCAATTCGGTCCAGGCCCGGTTCTGGAACGGGTTGGGCGGCGGCCTGCTGCTGGGCACCGCTCTCGGGGTGATCCTGATCTTCGCCCTCGCCATGGCGTTGGTGGAGGGATTGTCCCGCGCGACGGGATTGGATCGGGGCGACCGGATCGCTGCATCGTTCTGTGCGCCCCAGAAAACGATCGCTTCGGGAATCCCGCTGGCGAAGGCCATCTTCGGAGCGCACCCGGGCCTCGGCCTCATCCTGTTGCCCATCCTGCTCTATCACCCCCTGCAACTCATCGTGTGCGGCGTGCTGGCAGATCGTTGGGGGAGGAAGAAGGAGGGTTGAGCAACCGGGGTGAGTTCCCCGCGAGGATTCC
>DITU01000054.1:31833-49806 GCA_002422905.1 Verrucomicrobia bacterium UBA6176 | reverse complement strand
TGTCCGGATCGATCGGAATGCGCAAGGCCGGGTGAGGGAGCTCAGCTTGCCCTGAGAGCAGACGCGGCAGCAGCAGGTCGCGCGTCCGGCGAAGGTTCTGGATTGGATGCTGCAACATGGCTAACCGGTCGCGGCTCAATTCATCCATGGCGGCGGTGATGGCCTCAGGCGGCAGCGCGGGATTGAGCCGCTCCAACGCCGCCCGCACCGGCGCGGCCACAATCGTCCGTTCCTCCAGGGCTCGGACCTCTTCCAGCGTCAGGGGATTGCCCTCGATGGCCGTCGAGCTGTGCGTATTCCGCGCCCGGGTGTCTTTCTGCAGCGCCGGAATCCACGGCACTTGCACCGTCGCGCTTTGGATGCGTTCCCGCAGGGCAGCGATACTCTCCGCCCGCGCCAGCAGGCTCGTTGTAATGGTGAACTGCGGTTGGTAGCTCATGCGGAATGGTCTGCCGATGGGTCAATCATCAGCCCAGCGTGGGTCCAGTATGGGTCAAGTATTGGTGTCCAGTTCAACTCGGCGGGGGCGATGGCCTCGGGCGGCAGTGTGGGATTCAACAGCACCAACGCCGCGCACAACCGGGGAACAAGCACCACCTCGCCTTTGGTTTCGCGTACGAGCAAACCGATCTTCTCATCCCAAGCGGGCGCTTTCTCTCCCCCTGGGAGAGGACCGAGGTGAGGGTGCGGCTGCGCTACACTCCAGCCCGATTCAGCAGGCAGCCGCATGGCGGGCTGCTCGACAAGTAGGTCTTCGGTGGAGGCGTGGGGAATGGCTCACGAGATTGAGGTGATGAGCCTGCATGCCCCGTCAAACACCGCCTTGGCCTCGGCCCTATCGCTTTGAAAGAGCTCTCTAAAGCTCCGTGCGCAATTCGTATGCGGGGAATTCGAAGAGGTGAATCCGTCCACGACTGCTTGCGCTTCAGCTTTGGCCTTTGCCGTTGCTCCGTCAGCCGCCTTTTCCAACTGCGGGTGCAATCCAATGATGACGAACACTCGCTCGCGCAAGAGGTTCTTTCGCTTGGCTTCGTCATCAAGTTTGAAGAAATCAATTGTGACCAATGCTCGCTCACGGTTGTGCCCGCTGGCTGCGACAGGTTGAGGTGAAACTCCGTGAAACCGAATCAAGTCTTCCGGCGCATCATCGAAATCACCGACCGGGCAGATGAGGAACGGCTTTTCTTTGGTGAGTTTTGCAGGGTCGTCACCCGTCAGGTCGTATTGGCCAGCGATGGGGAAACAGTCTTTCTTGAGCGCAGAGTTACAGGGCTTACACGCCGCTGAGTAGTTGAAAGGGTGATAAGGCAGCAGGAAGTATCCACGATCTTCATCGGGCACGGCGGTAGCCATGATGCCCTGGTCCTTGAGAGCCTTGGGCAGCTTCCACGCCCGCACACCTCCTTTGGGCCGGAAATGCTCAACGTCCTGCTCGATCTTTCCGAAATCGATGGCTTCCAGCTTGCGTTCACAATAGGCGCATTTGCAGTCGCCCTGTAGCCGCATGTAAATCACCTTCACTTCGCTCCAGATGGAACTGCTTTCCTCGTAGTAACCCTTCTGACGAAACCCGGATGTTCGCGTCGCTGCCTTTTGCAGCCAGCCAGGCACCTCCGCCTCGATCAGCGCCTCCAGTTGCGCTTTCGTGACCGGATACGCAATCATTTGGCCACCTCCGCGCCACGGCTCATTTGTTCGAGCAATTCCTTTGCGGCTTCAGTATCCCCGGCGCGTGCTTTCAAAGTCAGTTCCTTGAGCGTCCGCTTCTTCCCCGGCGCGCGCGTGGAAGTCATCCCGAAGAAATCAGTCAATAGCACTTGGTCTGCATCCAGCCCATGCACTGCCCATTCAATCCGCTCCGCAGCACTCGACTGCTTCGGGCCGGGTTTCATCACGATGATGTTCATCCATTCCAATGAGCCGACAATCAACGGACTGTGGGATGTGACGATGAACTGAATGTTGGGAAGTTCCTTCGCGAGTGTTTGCAAGACGGTCATCTGCCATTTCGGATGCAGGTGCAGGTCGATCTCATCCACCATCACGATCCCTCGATTCTCTGTCAGCTTCTTCCCCGACGGGCAGGTTTCGCAGACGTGATACAGCAGATCGCCCAGCCACCCATGAAACGCACGATAGCCGTCCGACAAGGCCGGGAATGGCACTTCAGCGCCTTTCTTCCCAAAGAGATATTCACCTTCCTTGTCCTGCTTTCCGGTGAACTCCCAGCCGCCATTTCCCACCAACCGGTTGAGTAAATTCACAACCTGAACGTAACGACCGCGGAGTTGTGGGCTGCTCTCGTATTTCGGCAGCCAGGTATTCAGCGGGCGCAGCGAGTAATCGTCCTCGAACAACCCCATCACCCTTGCTGCGCGAGGCGATGACTTACCGCTTTGCTCAACTCGCGTTGCTTTTGAAACTCGCCGAGTAGCGCCGTAGCCCACCATGAAAAAGGCATCGGAGTCTGAACTGAACACAGGATGCCACGGCTTGGGATCTGTGTGCGTCCATTCGAGCAGTTCCAAGTCACCCTCGGGAATCACTTCAACGCGGGAGTCGATTTCGCTGAATGGAGCGTGGTCTTGTGGGTGGGTCTTGAAACTCGCCTCGAGCACCGCGCGCTTCCGTCCAGTCTGCCCTGCCTCGCGGCGGATCAGATGGTAAGGATAAATCCCGGATCGCCCGACTGCCGGGCCGAGTGCGGCCAATGCGATGGCTTTTAGCAGAGAAGTCTTGCCGTAGCCGTTGTTGGCGAGCAGCAAGTTCAAGTTCGGCAATTGCGGCCTCGGCATCCTGGCCGCTTCGAAGTCCCGGTCCGCGTGGCAAAATGTGATTCGGCTCTTCCGAAAGGTCCGGAAGTTCTCGATTTCGATGTGATCGATATACATAGCTTTCGTCCGGTGGGTCAGTTCGTAATGGGCGGTATTGCAACAGAAATCTGCCCCGACAGCAGACGGGGCAGCAGCAGGTCGCGCGTCCGGCGGAGGTTTTGGATTTTGAATAGGAGCGTTGCCACTTCGCGGAATATCGGCCCGACGAGCCGTTTGAACTCCTTGGCCAGCGGAGCGGGAGGCGGCGCAACAAGAACGTCGTTCACCACCTCCTTGTTGATGTGCTGTTGAGCGCCGCCGCTGGCGTGGTTGATGATGCCTTCGATTCGGTCAGTCACCGTGAGATAAATCCATTCCGAGTAGAGGCCGGAAGGGTCAACGACTCCGACGACTGACTGGTTCGCCGCTGTTTCAATTTCGAGATAGCTGACTTGGCCAAGCGTCGCCCCGGTGATTGCGAGGACAGTCGTTCCCTTCGGCATTAGCTTCGCGGCAGAGCGTTCAAGGGCGAGTTCGGTGATGAGTTCCGATGGCGCGGTGATGCGAAGGTCATTCACCTTGCCAGAGTTGATCCACGGAATCGTGCCGCCTTCCCAGAACTCCGGCTTCACGCGAGAGGGAGTTCCACCGAGCACGGTTTTGAATCTGTCGCCGAGCTTCTTCACCTCCCAGCCTTGGGGAATCTCACCGAGGGGGGATGTAACGAACTGCGTTCGACCCTCACCCTTACCTCTCCCAGAGCGAGAGGAGTTCCCATCGTGGCCGGGGAAGTGGAAGTGGACGAACCACTCGCGGTAGAGGGCGCGGGCCATCGCCTCCAAAATCCGGATGCGCCGCTGGCTGTTCTCGATGAGCTCGTCGTAGGCCGACAGGATGCCCGTGATCTGCCGTTGTGCCGGGATTGGGGGAAGTTGAATTTCAGTGTCGTCTAAGATTGTCAGCGTCAGAAACTTGGTTGCCGCCCCGGTTGAGAAACTGCGCAACTCCGACAGCTTTGGCCTGAGTGCGTAGTAGAGAAACTTGGTGGTCAGTACTGCCGTGTCGCGTGGCCTCACAACATACGTCCGCTGATAGGCATCAAACTTTCCGTTGAAGTATTTCAGCGGATAAATGCCGTTGGCATTGTTTCCCGCGAGAAGCACGCACTCGGTGTCAAAGGCGAAGGTGTTCGTTCGCAGAGTTACCTGTGAACAGGTGAAGAACGGATAGTCACCATTGGGAACGGCAGCGTTTGAGTCGAGCTTGCCTGTTTTGAAGGTAACCAACTCACCCAGCTTCCCAGTTCGCCATTCGTTAGCCCTCATCACGCCTCCAGAATCTCCACCAATCTGCGGACAATGCTATGTTGGAGCCCGCGCCCCCTGCCATTGTATGTCCCAATCCTCATTTCCCTGGTTCGTTTGTTGCGTTGCCCAAGCCATCCGGATTCCCAAGCGACTTCCTTTCCTCCGAGGCAAGCCGGCGTTCGACCTTCTTCACATCCTCGGCGGGTGGCAGTGATTCGGGACGGATGCCGCGTTCGATCAGCGTCCTTCGGACGGCATCGTTGTTGGTGATGTGTTCCCGGGAGATGGCGGACTCGCTGTCCATCGCGTGCTGGCGGGCATTGAAGATTGTGATTTCAGCGGCGAAATCCTTGGCTTTCAAAATGAGGGTGGGAGCGAAGTCGGCGAGAGGACGATTGTCGGGGACCTTCCAATGGGCCTTCATGGCCTGGGTACTCCTCCCAAAGAGGGCTTGATCGCCCTTGCTGCGGATGAGCGCGAAGTCCTCGTTGCCGCCGGTCTGCTCGAAGGTGACGGCGGACAGTTCCTTCTCGGACTCGCTCAGCTTTTTTCGGGCCTGAACCCGTTCGGCGTCCAGCAACCGCTGCTGGATGATTTCAGCCCGCCGGGTCTGGATGGCGAAGTAAGTCTGGGCGAAGGCGATCTCCTGCTTCTTGGGGTCGCCATTCTGGGCGATCAGGTAGCACGCATAGCGCGTCAGCAGGATGTCATCGACCTCGCGCTGGCTCCCGGAGCCGAGATCGACCATTTTCCCGACGTCGGCAAAATGGTCAGGCACCTGATGCCCTGAGACTTCGCAGGCGGTTTTGGCCTTGTGGACGACGTTGAGAAAGTTGTCCCACTTGGTGTACCCGAGCAGGTGCTGGAGGTCGCGCGCGAGCCAGTACTCGACGCCGGTTTCGGTCTGCTGGGCGTTGGCCTCGAAGGTGGCCGTCAGGGTCTGGATGATGTCGGCGTTCATGTTTCGAGAATTTCGGACACGTTCCTGGCGATGGTGGCTTCGAGGTCTCTGGCCTGGGCGTGCAAGGTTTCCAGTTCCTCGTTCAGCGTTTCGAGTTGTTCCTTGAAGTCCTCGTCGCTCACGGCTTCGCCCGGGGCGACGCCCACGTAGCGGCCGGGGTTGAGCGACCAGCCTTGCGCCTCGATTTCCTTGAGCGTGGCCGCGCGGCATAAGCCTGCAACGTCGCGATACGCGGCCTTGCAGTCACCCTCGCCCTTTTTCCCTTTCCCAGAGGTAGAGGGAGATCCGAACACTTCCCCAATCTTCGCGCGGGCTTCGTCGCCGCCGAGGGTGAAGTCGAGGGGTTCACCGCGATAGAGGCGGACGAGGTTGGCGAGGAAGCCAATCTGGGCGGGCGTCCATTCGCGGTGCGCACGGTCCACCTGCCGGTAGATGTGGCGGGCGTCGATGAACATGCCGCCCGAGCCGCACGCGGGGTCGAGGATGCGCCCGTGGTAGGGCTCGATGACTTCGGTGAGGAGGCGGACGATGCAGGACGGGGTATAGAATTCGCCGCCTTTCTGGCCCTCGGTGCGGGCGAACTCGCCGAGGAAGTATTCGTAGATGCGCCCGAAGGCGTCGTAGTCCACGGAGGCGGGGATCTCTGAGACGCGTTTCAGCAGTTCCTTGAGGAGGGTGCTGGTGAAGAGGTTGTAGGTCTTGGGCAGGACACCGGCGAGCTGCGGGTTGTGCTTCTCGATGTCGCGCATGGCGTCGTTGACCTTCGCGCCGATGTCCCTGGCTTCGGGCAGATTCAGCAGGAAGTCGAAGCGGGCGCAGGGCGCGAGGTAGAGGATGCCTTCGGCGTGGTAGGCGGCGGGTTCATCCAGCCGTGATCCGCGGCGGGAGCTGGTGCCCAACTTTTCCAGTTTCTCGCGCTGCTTTGCGAAGCGGACTTCGGCGAAGCGGAGGAAGATGATGCCGAGGATCGGGCCGGAGTATTCCTGGGCCTTGAGGCCGGAATTGGCGCGGAACTGGTCCGCAGTGTCCCAGAGGCGTTTTTCCAGGGCGGCGTTGTCGGTGTCCTTTTCGGATGGGGCGATCCAGATCATGCGGGGAGCCTTGGCACCCAAGACGGTATTCAACCCGGGACAGCGCTGCCAACCATGAACCCGCTGCTCTGGCTTTCAGGCACGCGGTAGAACCCGAGAGGACACCCGGATGCCCATTGAACCGAAGTTCGCCCTCACCGCCCGGATCGCCACCGACCTCATGCGCATCGAGGGGGCAGGACAGTCGGTGGTCCATCTGCCGACCACGGCCGCGGTTCTGAGCACCCTGCGGGAACCCGAGTTCCTCACGCAACGCCGCAAAGGCCGCCACGTTCCCGCACGACAGCTGCCCAACCGTGACCCAACGAAGTTCGGTCGCTGCGTTGCGGGCTTTGCGCCGTTGCGTGAGACCTTCCCTGCCGGTCCTTCCGGATTCCTTCCTCGGCATTCCCTGCGTCTCCGCGTGAAATTTTTCCCTGGATTCAAAACCGGAGTGCTTGAACCACGGAGTACACGGATGAACACGGATGGGCTGGGAGCAGCAAGCGGAGTTCCTCGACCAGCGTTTGGTGCGCCAAACCGGATGCGACCTTTCCAGCGAGCCTATTGCTGCACGATCAACCTCAGGGGAGTCGGTCATCCCGGTGAAATCCCCGTTTCCGGATTGTCTCACGCAACGCCGCAAAGGCCGCCACGTTCCCGCACGATAGTCGCCCAACCGTGACCCAACGAAGTTCGGTCGCTGCGTTGCGGGCTTTGCGCCGTTGCGTGAGACCCTTCCGGTCAGTCCTCGGCATTGACACACGGCACCCGGGTTTTGAACCGCATCAACCCGTGCCGCGAAGTCTGCCGATCGGGTTTGAGGACGCGATGGGTCCGGTGGTGATCCGCCATGACCCGGACCGGCGTCTCAGACCCGCAGAGGGCAGTGTCGAAGCCAGGAGTCAGAACCCCAAGGGACTCCCGGTCGTGCCAATAGTGAGGACCGACCCCTTCCTGACCTCCGGAAGCCTGGCAGATGCCGTGGACTCAAGCACCGCAGAGGCGATCTATCGCGTCCGGCCAACCGACAGGCCATACCGGTAGATCCCCCGGTTCATCCGCACCCACACCTCGTCGCCCTGAATCGTCATCTGCAACACCTCGGCATTGCTGAACAACGTTCTTCGCGCGATGCGTCGGGTCTTCAGGTCGAGGATCGCCAGGTAGGATGGTCCACCGAGCCAAAGACGGTCCCCATCCAGCGCCATGGTGGTCACCGACGGATACGGCAGGCCATCCGCCACCCCGAGATGCACCGGCGCACCACCCGCCCTTGGCCCCACCGTCAGCAGATGGGTGTCACGCTGTTGACGCGGACGCGGTGCCTCGCCCACCGCCACCCAGTCGTCCGACACCGCGAGGCAGGACACCGAGGGAAACTCCTCCCGACGCACCACCGTCGTCCACGTCCCACGGCCCAGGTCGTGCCGGAGCAACCCCAGTCCGTGCACCCCCACCCAGACTTCTCCCGACCCGAGGGATCCCAACGCCTTGACTGCCCGTCGCGGTGCGGCGGTCCAGTCGGGCTCCGCATTCCACGGTTCCTCGCCATGGACCTTCTCCGCCTTCACCAGTGCCGGCGTCATCGTCCCGGCCTTTCCAGTGGAGGGATCCACCCAGGACAGGCCGCCGAACCGCCCCGACTCGCAGCCGACCCACAGGCGTCCCGCCCCGAGGTGCAGCCCGGTGATGGTGTCGGAGAGCAGCCCATCGGCCCGGGTCAGTCGTCGGATACTCCGGGTGGCCTTGTCCACCCTCAGCAGGCCGGCTCCGGCCGTCCCGATCCATAGCGTGTCCGCGGACTGGGCCATCACTCGGGGCGGCTGCTGGAGGTCGTTGCCGAGGTGCTTGGTGACGGCCGTTCCGTCCCGTACGGAGAACGCCACCAACTGGTCGCAACAGGCGATCCACAGGCGTTCGCCATCGGGCAGGAAAACAAACGGACTGTCCCGGACGGTCACCGGATCGGGAAGGGGAATGCCCAGCGGATCCTCCGGTTCGGGTCGTCCGAGAGCATGAAGGCAGGCACGCACCCGGTTGAAGGGCGCGACCTGTGAGGGATAACCGCCCCAGGGACCGGCGTGATCCATGTCGATGACTGGCGTATGGGTCAGGCTTTGGAACTTCACCAATGCGTCCTCCCATCGCCCCACCGCCACCAGGGCGTATCCCGCCTTCACAACCAGGGTCGGATTCATCTCCACCTTGATCCCGGCGTCACGTGCCGAGTCGAGGGCGTCGGAGATCATCGCCACCCGGTTGGTCAGCTCCGGCACTCGGACCCAGCTCAGGCGTTGCCGGAGCTCGTCGTAGAACACCTCCGGCCGGAGCATCCCCGTGGGATTGGCGGTGGCGCGTTGGAGTTCCCGGTCGAGGAGCGGGAGGAGCGGGCTGTTGGTCACGGCCACGGTTGCCAGGGCACGGATCAGTACATGCGGTGCCAGTTCGGGCACCGCCTCCAGGAGTTGGGGAACGAAGCCGACCAGACGCTGCTGTCCCTCCTCGTGATTGCTTCCAGCCGTGTCGATGAAGGTGGCGAGTTGGGCATGGACGGGGAAAGGCCTGCCTGCCGTGGCCGCCGTGCGCCAACCCTGCACGTCCTTCAGGAGGCGGGCCTCCGCCGCGGTGAGGTCGGAAGCGGGGGCCTGGCCCGTCCCATTCCAAGCGGCCTCCAACTGCTGCCTTCGAACATCATCCAGCCAATGCTGCCAGTAGGGCCGCCCCGCCTCGTCGGATCGGTCCATCTGTTCCTGGAACCAGTGCATCGCCCGGGGGACCTGGCCGTTGAACATCCACGCCTGGCCGAGCCACGCCTGGGCCCGTCGGGCGGTTCCGGCGCTGTGGTGGTTCAAAAGCTCCCGATAAAGGTCGCAGGCTTCCTCGGGTTGATTGATCGACCAGTCGAGGAGGCACCGCGCCAGGAACAGCTTCGCCTCGACGTGCTCGGGGTCCAGCAGCAGGGCGGATTCGAAGGCCTGCATGGCAACCCGATAGTTCTCACCGCGACGGGCCCGGGCTTCCGCGGGCTCCCAGCGGGTGTTCATCAGGGCGATCCTGCCAAGGCGCGGGTCCAGGTCGGTTTCCGTCAGGCCCGATCGCTCCATCCCCCGCGCCAGTTGCGCCCGGATCTCGCCCTTGCGGGTCGGGGCCCGTTCGGGTTCCGGCGCTGTCCGCATCAGGTCGGCCACCGCGGCGACGACCCGGTTCCCAATCTCGTCACCGATCCTGCCGCGCAAGGCACGGCGCAGCACCTGCCCGCCGATCCGTGATACCCGCAACGACAGTTCAATTTCGTCACCCGTGGTTCCGACGGACTGCCAATAGCCGTCCACCATCCAGAAGGTGCTGTGGAATGCCGGGGGCGGGTTGGAGCCGGCGATCCATCCCGCCCGTTGCATGCGCATCTCGTCCAGGAGGGGGCGCGTCAACTCGCGCTCCAGGACCACCCGCCGCCCCTCGGCCAAGGCCGCGGTGAGCTGGCCGTGCAGTGTGGCCTCCACGTCCGGGTGCCGGGATCCGACGCCAACGTCCTCGAAGCCGCCCACCGTCACGTATTCGGGGCCGGCGTCCCCACCATTCCGGACGTCCCGCGCCCGTTCCAGCCATCCGGCCAGGATCCTGGCGTCGGAGTCCGAGTCACGTCCCACGGAAAGCACCACCACGTCGCGCAGCATTCCGGTGGCACCGTCCACCAACCGGACCACGGCGTTGGAGCCGGAGTCCGACCGGAACGCGGTCCCGAGTACCAGCCAATCCGCCCGGACCAGCCGGCCCAGCCGGATCGCCTGTTCCGGGTTCACCCGGCCGGAGGCCCCGAGCTCGATCTCCTTCCGGATGCGACTGAACTCCCTACGTTCGACCCATTCGATCCGGGCCTCGGGTTGAACGGCTGCCAGCAGAAGGTCCGCCACCTCCGATTCATGCGCGGCATCTCCGATTCCCAATGGCCCGATCGCCACCCGAAGGGGGCCGTCGGCTGGCTGCGGGATGATCGCCGGTTCCGGGAGGTCACCCGTCTGCCTCGCAATCTCATCGGCGAACTCCACCCGCTCCGGCTGGGACGCGCTCCATGTCTGGATCGCGATCCAGGCGATCCCCCCGGCGGCGGCGAGACCGCCGAGGGCCATCCATCGGTGCAATGGCTTCATTTGGGGCACGCGGTTCCAATCGCGAATTGGGGGATCATGTGGGCAAAGCTCTCCAACCCCCGTGGGAATGGCAATGATGGAACTCCACCTCCCGGGTCAGGGGTCAGTCCTCACTATTGACACACGGCACCCGGGTTTCGAACAGCCTGAACCCATGCCGCGCAGTCTGCGGATCGGGTTTGAGGACGTGATGGACCCGGTGATGATCCGCGGTGATCGGCAGGAGTAGATCGTCTGCGATGACCCGGACCGGCGTCTCAAACCTGCAGAGGGCAGCGCCGAAGCCAGGAGTCAGAACCCCAGGGGAATTCCGTTCGTGCCAATAGTGAGGACCGACCCCATCCACGGTGAAACACCCATTCCCGGATTTTCTCACGCAACGTCGCAAAGGCCGCAACGTTCCCGCACGACAGCCGCCCAGCCGTGACCCAACGAAGTCCGTCCGTTGCGTTGCGGGCTTTGCGCCGTTGCGTGAGACCTTCCCTGCCAGTCCCCCGGATTCCTCGGCGTTCCCTGCGTCTCTGCGCGAAATATTTCCAGGGATTTGAAACCGGAGTGCTTGAGCCACGGATTGCACCGATGAACACGGATGGGCTGGGAGAAGCAAACTGAGCTCCTCGGCCAGTGTTCAGTGCGCCAAACCGGATGCGACATTTCCAGCGGGCCTAGTGCTGCACGATCAATCCTTCTCAAGGGAGTCGGTCCTCCCGGTGAAATCCCCGTTTTCCGGATTGTCTCACGCAACGACGCAAAGGCCGCAACGTTCCCGCACGACAGCCGCCCAACTGTGACCCAACGAAGTCCGTCCGTTGCGTTGCGGGCTTTGCGCCGTTGCGTGAGACCTTCCCTGCCAGTCCCCCGGATTCCTCGGCGTTCCCTGCGTTTCCGCGCGAAATATTTCCCGGGATTTGAAACCGGAGTGCTTGAGCCACGGATTACACCGATGAACACGGATGGGCTGGGAGCAACAAACTGAACTCCCCGACCAGTGTTTGGTCGCCAAACCGGATACGACCTTTCCACCGAGCCCATTGCTGCACGATCAATCCTTCTCAAGGGAGTCGGTCCTCCCGGTGAAATCCCCGTTTTCCGGATTGCCTCACGCAACGCCGCAAAGGCCGCAACGTTCCCGCACGACAGCCGCCCAACTGTGACCCAACGAAGTCCGTCCGTTGCGTTGCGGGCTTTGCGCCGTTGCGTGAGACCTTCCCTGCCAGTCCCCCGGACTCCTCGGCGTTCCCTGCGTCTCCGCGCGAAATATTTCCAGGGATTTGAAACCGGAGTGCTTGAGCCACGGATTGCACCGATGAACACGGATGGGCTGGGAGAAGCAAACTGAGCTCCTCTTCCAGTGTTCAGTGCGCCAAACCGGATGCGACATTTCCAGCGGGCCTAGTGCTGCACGATCAATCCTTCTCAAGGGAGTCGGTCCTCCCGGTGAAATCCCCGTTTTCCGGATTGTCTCACGCAACGACGCAAAGGCCGCAACGTTCCCGCACGACAGCCGCCCAACTGTGACCCAACGAAGTCCGTCCGTTGCGTTGCGGGCTTTGCGCCGTTGCGTGAGACCTTCCCTGCCAGTCCCCCGGATTCCTCGGCGTTCCCTGCGTTTCCGCGTGAGGCAGGGGTCAGTCCTCACCATTGACACACGGCACCCGGGTTTCGAACCGCCTGAACCCATGCCGCGCAGTCTGCCGATCGGGTTTGAGGACGCGATGGACCCGGTGATGATCCTCGGACATCGGCGGGAACTGATCGTCCACGATGACCCGGACCGGCATCTCAACCCTGCAGAATGCCGCGCCGAAGCCAAGAGTCAGAACCCCAAGGGACTCCCGTTGGCGTCAATAGTGAGGACTGACCCCTTCCCTGAGGGACGTCGCTTGCGCAAGGAAGGGCGGTTGAGGTATGCCGCGGGGACATGAAAGCTGTCACCTCCACCATTACCTCCAAGTGGCAGGTCACCATTCCGGAGGGTGTTCGCAGGGAGCTTCCCCTGAAGGTGGGGCAGCGGATTGCCTGGGAGATCGAGGGCGACAAGCTGGTTGGACGGCGGGTTCATTCCATCCGCGAACTGGCTGGGTGCCTGAAGCCGGGCGGTCCGCCGGTTGCCGACGAGAGCGAATCGGACGGTCTGGCCAAAGCGGCAACCGCCCGCCATAAGCGCATCGACCGGCAAAAGGCATGAAGGACCTGCTGCTGGATGCCGGGTGAGGCCGAGTGATCACGGTAGGGTTATATTGTAAGTGCGGACTTATCCTGGGCGGGAGCTGATCGCGACAATGAGGGTGCGATCCCGAACCCGCAGACGCTTCAGCGGACCGAATTGCTGGGGTACACCGACACCTCGAAAGACTGGCCCGGAGTCTCATTCCCCTTTTTCGACTTCTTTTGGTCTTTTCGGCCATCCTGCCTTTTCAACATCCTGACGCGCGGAGGTTCTTGCCGAAAGGAACTAGAAGGGACGCAAAGGCCACCACCCGCATCTGAAGAGGTTGGCAGTGGCGTCGGATTTCAAGCCATTGGCCTTAGATCGATTTATGGAATGGCACTCACACAGCGAAGCGCAATCCTGGGTCCTAAGTTTGCATGGGCTTTGATCTGGACGGAGCTGAGATCCTTCTGCAACCCCTCCCGGGGTTGTTTTCGGTTTGGCGTCTGAACCCGGGGTGCGCTTCGCGACCCCGGGCTAATGGCTGGGCATCCCTCCGGGATGAAACGAAGCCGGAGGGACAGGCTCCGTCGGAATCGGCGTCGGAATCCGAGTCGCAGCATCTCGATGCCGATACCGATTCCGACCCCGATGCCAATCATCCGGTGGTTCAGTGTTTCAAGGGTTTGCGGCGGCAGAGGACTTCAGTGAACCGGACAGGGACCAGCACGAGACGGGGGTTTTCCACCGGCGGTACCCAGTCAGGTCCGTTGGTATCCTGGACCCAACCGCGGAGGGAAAATGAGGGATGGTGGAGGCGGGGGGAGTTGAACCCCCGTCCCTGGCAAGCCAACCCGGAATGACTACATGCTTAGTCCACCGTTTTATCTCAATCGTACGGTGAGGGGCAGACGGCCACCCGGACGATCCAGCTCGCATGAAAATGTCGGCCCTGGATGCGCGAACTCCACCCAGGGACCCCACCCGCTAAATGCGTTCGTTCCCGCCAGCGGGCGTCACGGGACGAACGTCACGGCGCTTTAAGCCGCGAGGGCCAACTCTTCGTTAGCAGTTGTGTTTTGGTCCGATGATTTACGAGGCCAACGAACCATCCTCGGCATGCCACCCCGGACGGGATTCCCAGGTCGAAACCAGTACGCCCCCTCCGAAACAGACGGCCGCACCGTGGTCGTGTCCGTTCCCTGAGTCAAGGGACGCTTGCCGCCCTGTTTCCCGTCGGGCTTCATGAAACCCATCGATGGCAAAATGCGATGTCGAAGTCCGGTTGGATCCGACGAACTCCTTCCGGGCCGGTGAGGTGATCCGGGGATCCGTCCGGCTTCATGCTACGGAGATTGTCCGCAGCAAAGGCGTCACCCTCGAGATCGGGTGGCGTGTTCACGGCAAGGGGAACTCCGGTCGGCAGGTGGTCCATTCCCTCCCGTTGCTCTCCGGTCAGTTCCTGGGCGAAGAAATCCTTCCCTTCGAGGCCAGGGTTCCCAACGGGCCTGTCTCCCATCGCGGTCAACTCCTGGAGATCACCTGGTTTGCCCGGGCGCAGGTGGACATTGATTGGGCCCTGGATCCCAAGTCCGAGGTGACCTTTGTCCTCTCCCCGGCAATTGGATCTTCAGAACCGTACATTCACGGGAATGCCGAGCTGGATATCGGTCCGGACAGCGCCCGGACCCCTGGTTCAGGCCTGGGTGTGGTGGCCTGGCTCCTGATCGCATTCGACCTGGTCGGCGTGTTCTTCCTTCTCCTCGGGATACTGAAGCGGGAGGCGGGTCTCATCTTGTTCGGCAGCTTCTTCCTCGTCATCGGAACCGTCGCGCTGTTCAAAGGGTTGCGCCTTTTCCGCCGCATTGCCGCTGCAAAACTGGGCCAGGTGAAGGTTCACGCACAACCCGTCCGCCCACGTGCCGGTGAAACGGTCCGGCTCACCGTTGAAGTCGTCGCCAAGCCCGGCGCGAGGGTGGATGCCGCCCATGTGACGCTTCGTGGACGTGAACGGGTGGTGCGGGGTTCGGGCAAGAATCGGCGGATCACCCATCATGAGCTTCACCAGGGCACGCAGGACATGGCGGGTGATTTCGGCCCACTGATCGCCGGCGTGGTCTCGCGGTGGACCGTGGACGTGCTGATTCCGCCGGATGCATCGCCCACTTTCCGGGAGTCGGACAATCAGGTGACCTGGACGATGGACGTGCGGTTGGATTTACCGGGCGGGTTGGACTGGACGGACACCGTGACGCTGGCGGTGGTTCCGGGTGATCCGATGACGACAGGATGACGGTCTGAAGACAGTGGCCGTCGATCATACCCTCTCCGGGGCATATCGTGGCCTGATTGTCACATTTCAGACATCGGTATGTCGCCGGGCGGTTGGAGCCTGCCGGCACATGAGGAGTTGGAAGCAGCGCGGGAAAACGACCCTGGCGGGACTGGGGGTCATGCTGACGGGATCGGTTCTGTGCGGGGCCGAGGCCACGGTGGCATCGGTGCGGGACGTGCTGGGGCAATGGGTACAGACGCGGCAGTTGATTTCGCGGACGGAGGTCGAGTGGGGGGCTGAGAAGGAGATGCTGGAACAGACCCGCGCGCTGTTTGAGCGGGAGTTGGCGTCGGTGCGGGCGCAATTGGGGCGGGTATCGACCAACTCGACGGTGGCAGACCGGGAGCGGGAGGTGGCGGACGCCGAGTTGAAGCGGATGACGTCCGGGTTGGATCGGGCGCGGGAGGTGGTGGCGCGACTGGAGGGCGAAGTGAAGACCTTGTTGCCGCTGTTGCCGGCTCCATTGCGGGCCAATGTGCAACCCCTTGTGGATCGATTGCCCGAAGATCCGGCATCGACCCGGGCACAGGTGACGGAACGGATGCAGACGGTGGTGTCGTTGTTGAACGAGGTGGACAAGTTCCAGAACGCAATCGCGGTGGCGAACGAGAAGCGGCCGGATGCGAAGGGGGATCTGATCAGTGTGGATGTGATCTATGTGGGATTGGGGGCGGCCTATTATGTGGATGCGAGCGGGGAATTGGCGGGGGTGGGGATACCGGATCCGACCGGTTGGAAATGGGAGATCCGGCCTGGGATTGGCGGGTCGGTGCGGGATGTGATCGCGATGTATCGCTCACAGAAACCGGCGGCCTTCGTGGGGTTGCCGATGGTGATCCGTTGAGGCTTGGGAAAGGAGCGACACATGAAGCGATATCTGATTCTGGCGTTGTTGGGGATGGGGATGACGACGCTGTGGGGACAGGGGTTGGAGGGGGTGGCGGGAGGATCCCGAGCCGATCTGGAGAAGGCGTTGGCGGAATTGGCGACGCTGCGGTCGCGGATCGAGGCGGAGAAACTGCCGTTGGTGCGTGAAGTGAACGGACTGGAGCAGCAGTTGCTGGATCGGCGGGTGGAAGCGCAGCGGTTGGAACGATTCCAGGAAAACCAGTTGGTGGAGCTGAACGCCTTGAAGGCCCAGGTGAGGGCGCGGACCGAGGAAGTGAAGTTTCTGGAATCGTTGTTGGGCGAGTACGCGAGGACTTTCCGGACGCGGATCCATCTGGTGGAAGAGGCCCGGTTCGCCCCGCTTCTGGTGGCGGTGGATCAGGCGGGTGCCTCGGCGGATCTTGAGGTGGCGGAGAAACTGGAGAAGAAGGCGGCGTTGATCACGGCGTCGATCACCCGATTGAAGGCGGCGGCCGGGGGTGAACGGATGGAGGCCGAGGTCATGACTGCGGGCGGTCGGCTGGAGAAGGGGTCGGTGGCCTTGATCGGGCCGGTGGCGCTTTATGCGGGGACCGCGCCGGAGTCGGTGGGCTTGGTGCAGCAGGAGTTGAACAAGGCGGATCCTACGCTGTTTCCGCTCGGCAACCTGGACGGGGCGGGCATCCGGGCACTGGCGACCACGGGCGAGGGAACATTGCTGTTGGATTCGTCCCTGGGCAACGCGGTGCGGATGGCGTCGATCAAGGAGTCCGTCTGGGAACACACCAAGAAGGGCGGCGTGATCATCTGGCCGATGCTGGCGCTGGCATTCGCGGCCCTGGTCGTGGCTCTTTACAAGTGGGTGCAGATTTCCCGGTTCCGGGTGGCCAGCCCGGCGGATATCGAAGTGGTGCTGTCGAAGTTGGTGGCGGGGGACCAAAAGGCGGCTCTTGCGCATGCCTCGCGGATCTCGGGTCCGGCGGGTGAATTGTTGCGGACCGCGATCGAGCATGCCGACGAGAAGAAGGAGTACATCGAAGAGGTGTTGTACGAGCGGATGCTGGCGGCCAAGCCGGTCCTGGAATCGTACCTGCCCTTCATCTCGCTCACGGCTGCTGCGGCGCCCCTGTTGGGATTGCTGGGAACGGTCACCGGCATGATCTCCACCTTCAACCTCATCTCCCTGTTCGGCACGGGCGATCCGCGGACGATGTCCTCCGGCATTTCCGAGGCACTGATCACCACCGAGTTCGGGCTCATCATTTCAATCCCCGCCCTCCTGCTGCATGCCTTCTTGAACCGGCGTGTGAAGGGGGTGCTGGGTTCCATGGAACAGACCTCCATGCGCTTCATCAACGGACTCCCCGAGAACAGTTCGGTTGCCCTCAACCCATTTCATTCCACGCCATGAACCCCGAGTTCCTTCAACGCATCCTCAAGTCCTGGGCAGACGGTGGCTGGACCATGGTCCCCATCGCCATGGTTGCCTTCGCCCTGTACGGCATCGCCTTCCAACTCATCCGGCATCTTGGGCGCCGCGTGCCGTCCGGCCTCCGCGACACCGACCTCAACCGATGGATCTCCGACGCTTCGGGAGCGCCCGGCAATCTCGGCGATGTACTGCGTCATGCGACCACGGATTCCCACTCGCTGGAGACGATCAGCGCCCGTTTTAGCGAGGTGACCGCGTGCGAGATCCCGGAAGTGGAACGGCGCATGCAATTGATGCAGGTCTATATCGCGGCCGCGCCGCTGCTCGGATTGCTGGGCACCGTGCTGGGCATGCTCACCACGTTCGAGGGCATTGCGGCGGGTGGTGGCAAGATGGTCGACACCATTGCCCAGGGCATTTCCGAGGCGCTCATCACCACCGAGATGGGATTGTTGGTCGCCCTTCCCGGCATGGTCCTTTCCTATGTCGTCCGGCGGCGTCGGAATGAATACCTCGCCTTTCTGGCGCGGCTTGAAAGCCTGACCCTGCGTCATTTCCGACTGCGCCAGATGTCCGGCATGACCCATGTGTTCCGTCGCGACACGTTGTCCCTCGGGACCCAGACCCGCGCGTTGGCGCCGAAGCCCGAAGCGGATGCGGATGACGCACCCGACATCCAGCCTTCCCTGACATGAAGTATCGTCGGGCGTTGGTGGAATCGGACGAGACGGCCGAGATCAACATGTCCTCCATGATGGACATGGTGTTCATCCTCCTGATCTTTTTCATCGTCACCACCACCTTCGTTGAGGAGTCGGGGATCGAGGTGGACAAGCCGCAGGCGGCTTCGGCGGCGAGCCTGGACAAGAACAGCATCATCCTGGC
>DITU01000054.1:0-31760 GCA_002422905.1 Verrucomicrobia bacterium UBA6176 | reverse complement strand
GCTGGGCAAGGCGAAGAACATCAGCCTGGCGACGGAGCAGGGCAGTTAGCCTTTGTTCCCCCGAGGAATGCCCAAGGTTTATCCATCGCCCCGGTTCGGTCAGGACCGATTGTGGACCTTCCTGGCCGCAGTGGGATTGACGGCGTTGGTCTTTGGGGTGCTGCCGTTCACCACGGCGATTTCCGGGATGCGTCAACGCCAACTCATGTTGCGGCCCGCGGATCTCGCGGCGCCGCCGCCTGCGTCCGAGGTCGAACCGCCTCCACCACCGCCGAAGGAGGAGAAGCCGCCTGAACCTCCTCCACCCACCGCTGAGACACCGCAGCCCATCCCGCTCCTCGCCAATCTCGACCTGGCGGTCGGTTCCGGCGGGGCGTTGGCCGGGTTTGGGGATCTCCGTTCGCTTGCTGCCGCGGATGAGGGATCGGACACCTTCGATGTGGCTGACCTGGAAAAGCGGCCCGAACCTGTTTCCCAGGCGGGCCCCGTCTATCCGGCCGACCTTAGAAAGGCACGCATTGATGGCAATGTGACCGTCGTCTTCGTGATCACCGAGGAAGGGCGGGTGGAAGATCCGCGGGTGGAGAATTCCAGCCGCCCTGAATTCGAACGTCCCGCCCTGGATGCCATCCGCAAATGGCGATTCCGGCCCGGAATGAAGGATGGCCAGGCCGTCCGCACCTACGCCAAGCAACCCTTTCGATTTACGCCCCCGCAATGAACGTTCCCAATCCCATCCTTCGTACCGGGTTCGCCGCGCTGATCCTGGCCGGCCTGATCACCGAAGCTGTCCAGGGCGCCGAACCGAGGTCGTCGCGTCGGCGTGACCGCAACGCCGCCGAGAACGCCGAACTCCCGCCGGCCACGGCCCCGGTGACGTTCGCTCCCATGCCCGAGGATCATCCGTTGGCGGCGACCTGGAACGATCCTGAGTTCACCCGACGCCTGCTGGGGAGTTATGGGTTCCAGAGCGACCGCGAACCCCGGCTTTCCCCGGAGGAACAGGTCCTCTATCGCGAAAAGATCGTTCCCCTGCTGCGCGAGGATCCGCTCAAGGCGATCCCGGCACTGACTGAAGCCGCCCAACCCGGAGCGTCGGCCCTCTTTGATTTCACCCTCGGCAACGTGCAGTTCCAATCCGAGGACCTGACCAACGCCATCGTCAATTTCGAGAAGGCGCTGGCCAAGCATCCGGACTTCCTGCGCGCCCAGAAGAACCTGGCATTCGCGTTGGTTCGGGCCGGGCGTTATTCGGAGGCGATCCGGCCGCTGGCACGGACGGCTTCGTTGGGTGGGGCGGACGGCAAGGTGTTCGGCCTGCTGGGCTTTGCCCACATGAATGAGTCCCGATGGGTCTCGGCCGAAGCCGCCTACAAGCAGGCGTTGCTCTATGAGCCGGAGAACCTGGATTTCAAGCTGGGGGTGGTGAAGGCGTTCATCGCGTTGTCCCAATACGATGCGGCGGCGGCGATGCTGGACGAATTGCTCCAGCAATTCCCGGATCGCGACAACCTCTGGGCCTTGCAGGCCAATGTCTTCATCCAGAAGGAGCAACCGGATCGGGCTGCGGTGAACCTGGAGATGTTGCGGCGGCTCGGACGCGCCACTCCCGCCCAGTTGTTGCTGTTGGGAGATCTCTATATGGCGCAGGAGGCGACGTCGTTGGCGCTGGATGCCTATGTGGCCGGAGTTGCCGGTGGGGCGGGGAAGAACGCCGGTCGGGCGCTGCGTGCGGCGGAGATCCTGGTCGGGCGCGGAGCCTTGAAGGATGCGCGGGCGTTGGTCGAGGGCGTGAGGAGCAGTGCGGGCGCGGAGTTGGAGTCGGCCGATGGCCTTCGGATGTTGAAGTTGGAGGCGCGCATGGCGTTTGCGGAAGGGGCGGGCGACAAGGCGATCGCCTCGCTTGAAACCCTGCTGGAAAAGAATCCGCTGGATGGTGAGGCCCTGTTGTTGGCGGGTGACCATTACCTGCGCGTCGGCGATCGGGACCGGGCACTGATCCGGTATGAGAACGCGGCGAAGATTGAAGGATTCGAGGCAGAAGGATTGGTGAAACAGGCGCAGGTACAGGTGCAGGCACAGCACTATGTCCAGGCGGTCGATCTGCTTCGCAAGGCCCAGAAGGCCCGGCCCCGGGATACGGTCCAACGCTATCTGGAACGGGTCGAACAGCTCGCGCTTCGGTCAAAAGGTTCCGGGTCGTGAACAGGCAGGATCTCCAACGTCTCGCCTGGCTCGCCTTCTGCGGTCCGTGGCTGGTCTTCGCCGCCCATGCCCAGGACGTCGGCGGAGCAGCCGGCGTCGTGGTCAGCAGTTGGGATGGACGCCCCCTTCAATTGGTCACCGTCACCGTCCGGGGTACCACCCTCGCCGGTCAGACCGATCCCTCCGGTCGGTATGAGATCCGCGGGATTCCCATCGGGGATCAGGTCCTGCGCTTTACGAAGGCCGGTCATGCCGGTGCGACCGTGACGGATGTCCGGATCCTTCCCGGACAGGTCACCACGGTGAACGGCAACCTTCGACCCGAGTTCTATGAGTTCGAGGAGTTCGAGGTCACGGCCGAGGAGTTCAATGAGCAGACCTTTCAGATCCTCTCCGACCGACGGGATGCAGCAGGGCTCCTGGATGCGATCGGATCCGAGCAATTCACCCGGGTGGGGGCGAGTGATGCGGCGGACATTGTTTCCAAGGTGCCGGGGATCACGGTGACCGACGGCAAGAGTCCGGTGGTGCGTGGATTGAACGAGCGCTATGTCGGGATCACCCTCAACGGCGCCGAGGTGCCCTCGGCGGATCCGTACAGGAAGTCGGTGTCCCTGGATCTGTTCCCGGCCGGCCTGATCGACCGGGTGGTGGTGGCCAAGAGTTTCACGCCGGATCTGACCGGCAATTCAACGGGTGGTGGGATTGATCTGATCACGCGTTCGTTTCCGGAGGGCTTCATCCTCACTGCCAGTGTCGGGGTTGAGTACAATACGCAGTCCACGTTTTCGGACGAGTACATGACCTATAAGGGTGGCGGCCTGGACTGGTTGGGGATGGATGACGGAACGCGGGAACTGGCGGATTCGTTGCTGGCGCCGGTGCCGTTGGTGGTGACGACAACCCTGCGACCGAATCAGGCGGGATATGCCCAGCAACAGGAGGTGCTGGCCAGGTTGATTGAAATCAGCAGCACGTTGGGCCCCGCGGAGTTTGGCCCGACTTACAAGGCTCCCGCGCCCAATCAGAACCTGAGCTTTTCGGTCGGGGACACCGTGATGGTGAAGGACCGGCGGTTGGGGCTGTTCGGTGGAATGAGTTATCGGCACAACTTCCAGCACCTGATCGGGGAAGCGAACCGGTTCGTGCCGTCGGGCACCCCGGGTGAACTGGTGCAGCGCCGTGGATCAACGGACATCCGGAGCATCGAAGAGATCAATTGGGCGGCCATCGCGAACGTCGCGTATGAGTTCAGCGAAGGGCACGAGGTGGGATTCAACTTCCTGTATAACCAGAACGCCGAAGACCTGGTGCGGCAGCAGGTCGGGTTCGACAATGATTCCAGCAACTTCTTTCCCTTCGTCCAGAACCGCCTGATCTGGACCGAGCGCAATCTCACCACCTTTCAACTGCGCGGGAACCATGTGATGCCCGAGGCATCGGATCTGGAAGTCAGCTGGTTGGGTGCCTATTCCACCACCACCCAGGATGAACCGGATGCCCGCTTCTTCAACTATGCCCGGGCGGGTCGCGATTTCTTTGCCGAAGGAAACTTCCTCCCGACGCCGACGCAGCCCACCCGGTATTTCCGTGCGTTGGACGAAAGCAATCTGAACGGGAAGCTGGATGTGAAGCGGCCGCTGACCTTCTGGCGGGACCTGGAAGGATACTTCCGCGCGGGATTGTTCGATTCAGAGTCGGAGCGGGGATTCGTTGATCGCGAGTTCTTCTACCAACCGCAGTCCAATCCGGGCGGGTATGGTGCGGGCGCCCGTTATCCGTTCCTGGGAGATCCCAACGCCTTCTTCCCGGAGGGAGTCTTCACCCCGGACATCCGGACCAACGCCAACGGCAGTCAACGTTATACCTGGCATCGGGTGGTGCAGGGACGTCAAAGCCGGTACGACGCCGAGCAGAGTGTCCGTGCGGCTTATCTGATGATGGAGGTGCCGATAGTCGCCAGCCTGAAGTTCACCGGTGGTGTCCGTCTGGAGAGCACCGAGATCGATGTGTTGTCCGTGGGCGCATTGCGCAGTGCATTGACGGGGCAACAGACCAACGCCACCAGCATCCGCCAGGTCGACTGGCTTCCTGCCGCCGGTCTCACTTGGACTCCGATCACCAACATGAATGTCCGGCTCAATTTCGGCCGGACCGTTGCCCGTCCGTCCTTCCGGGAACTGGCATCGTATCGGCAGTATGATCCGGTTCTCAATGAACTCCTCGAAGGCAATCCGTTGCTCTCGATGAGTTCGGTCGACAACTATGATCTGCGCTGGGAATGGTTTCCCGAACCCGGCGCCGTCCTTTCCGCCAGTCTCTTTTACAAGTCCATCCGCAATGCCATTGAACGCCAGTTCATCACCGTCGATGGCGAGATCATCTCCTTCTCCAACCGGTCCGAGGCCGAGGTGCGCGGCATCGAGATCGAGGCCCGGCATGGCCTCGGATTCCTGAGCGATCATCTGGAGGGGATCAGCGTCGGGATGAATGCGTCCTATATCGAGTCCGCCGTGCAACTGACCCCGGCGGAGATCTCCAACCGGACGTCGTTCCTCGGTGATGCTTCCGAGACCCGGCCATTGTTTGATCAGTCGCCCTATATCGCAAATGCGGATATCACCTGGGAACAGAAGCGTTGGGGAACCACGGTGACCGCGGTGGCCAGTATGTTCGGTC
Organism: Verrucomicrobia bacterium UBA6176; assembly: GCA_002422905.1. Classification (GTDB taxonomy): domain Bacteria; phylum Verrucomicrobiota; class Verrucomicrobiia; order Limisphaerales; family UBA9464; genus UBA6176. The sequence goes on along the minus strand of DITU01000054.1, from coordinate 26,876 downwards.
CCCGCATCACCATCGCGGGTCTGGCCACCCCGGATGTCTACGAACAACCCGCGCCCCAACTGGACTTCGTGGTCACGCAGCGGATCGGGGAACATTTCAAGCTGCGGTTCACCGCCCGCAATGTTCTCAATCCGCAGTTTGACCGGACTTATGGCGAATCGGCGGACAGCCCGATCTTCCAAACCTTCCGTCGAGGCATGGCCTTCGGGTTGTCGGTCGGATACGAATTCTGATCCGGATCCGGTGCGTCTGCATTCGGCTTTGGGGGAGGATCAGACGACGGAGCGGCGATCTCCGGTCGTCGTTCCAATCAGACGGCGGGCAACCCTCGCCGCTCCGATGTTGCACCGTGCATTCCGAGGTTGTCGGGGTGGGGATGGGGAGATTTCGAGTGCGAGTACGAGTACGAGTACGATTACGAGTACCAACCCATCGGCACACGGGGCGCAACCCCTGCATTCTTCGCGTTCTTTGCGGCTTCGCGTGAAAGCCATGGAGCGGCGATCTCCGGTTGCTGTTCCAATCCGACGGCGAGCAACCCTCGCCGCTCCGATGTTGCGCCTGCCCACCAATCAATTTGAGCGAAGCACGGGACGGGTGGAGGGCGCGGGGCTGGGAGGGGAATCTTGACTTCAATGGGGTTGAGCGGAGGGTCCCGGGCGTTTCCGGTTTGGTTCCGGGATTTTCAAGAAAACATCCATGAGTTTGCAACGAGTGACGAGTGTGGCGGCCGCGGCGATGATCGCGGGGAGTCTGTATGGCCAGGAAAAGCCGGACCTGAAGGATCCGAAGCTGCGGACGAGCTATGCGTTGGGGACGGACATTGGATCCAACCTGAAGCGTCAGGAGCTGGATCTGGACGCGAAGGCGTTGGCGGCGGGGATTTCGGATGCGTTGGGCGGCAAGCCCGGGCTGACGGATGCCGAGGTGCGCGAGACGCTGGACCTGTTGCGCAAGCAGATGATGGCCGGGGCTGAGGCCAAGGCGAAGGTGTCGGGGGAGAAGAACCTGAAGGAGGGCGAGGCTTTCCTGGTGGCGAACGGCAAGAAGGACGGCGTGAAGACGACGGCCTCGGGATTGCAGTACAAGGTGATGACGGCGGGAACGGGTGCGACGCCGAAGCCGACCGACGAGGTCAAGGTCCACTATCACGGCACGCTGATCGACGGGACGGTGTTCGACAGTTCGGTGGAGCGTGGTGAACCGATCTCGTTTCCGGTGACCGGCGTGATCCCGGGTTGGGTCGAGGCGTTGCAGTTGATGAAGGTGGGCGACAAGTGGCAGATCTATATTCCGTCGAAGCTGGCCTATGGCGAGCGGGGCGCGGGCGGCAAGATCGGGCCGAACTCGGCGTTGATCTTCGACGTGGAGTTGTTGGGGATCGAGAAGCCGGCGAACTGATCGCTGCTGGCATTCTGGAGCGGCCCGGAATTCGGGGCTCTCGATAAAATGAAAAAGGCGGTCCCGCGTGAGCGGGACCGCCTTTTGTGTGGGTTGGGAAGATTCCCGGCTTTAGGCCTTGGTCGGGGCAGCGGTGCCGTCGATGGCCACGGGTTTGTATCCGCCGATCGCCTTGAAGTAGATGAACAACAGGAGATAGATGGCGGCCATGGCGGCCGGGATCAGGGAGTCGGCCTTCAGGGTCTTGCGATCACCCGCGATGCTGCCGTCGACGATCGTCTGCTGGTCGGCCGTCCGTGGCTTCGCGGTCTGGGCGTCGGACAACTTGGTGCCGTCGAGGCCCGTGACTTCGTCGAAGAACAGGAACTTGCTCGATTTGGGCGCCTTGTATTCCTGATAGAGGGCGGGGCTGTTCTGCTGGAGATGTTCGGCGGTGAAACGGTCCTTGGCGTAGCCGAGGCCGGGGCCGCCGAGGAGGCCGGCGGACATCATGCCGATGCCGCCCATGATCGACATGGCGATGGCACCGGTGCGCGGGAAGCGGTCGCCCACCACGGCGAGCATGGTTGGCCAGAAGAAGGTTTTTCCGACGGCATAGACCGCCAGGGCCATCATGGCGCCGACGAACGTCGTGATTCCGCTCACCAACTGGAGGCCGACCACCCCGAGGATGGCGCAGATGAACAGGAGTCCGATCGGCGAGATCTTGAGGTTCTTCTCGATGAAATGGGCGGTGAACCGCAGGGCGAACATGAGAAGGGAGGTGAACACGAACAGGATCTTGCCCTGGGCGGGAGAGAGGATGTTGCCGGTGATGTTCTGGATCCAACCGTCGGTGCCGAGTTCGACGGCGCCGACGAGGGCGTGGGTGATGAAGAGGATGAAGAGGAGGAACGACCCGATGGAGAACTGGGTGAGCACGGCAACGGCGATCAGCAGGACACCGCCGATACCCCACGCGGCGGCATTGGGGAGCTTGAGGGCATCCTGGAAGAACAACACCAGCAGGTAGGCGGCGACGGCCGAGCCGAGGATTCCGACTTCCTTGAGCATTTCGCCCACCTTGAGTCCTTTGGCGGCGGCCTCTGATTTCGGGAAGGTTTGGCCGAAGAAGGCGATGCCGTAGAGGGCGGTGGGGATGAGGAACAGACCCAGCTGGATCTTCCAGTTGACGCCATTCTCGCCGAGGGTCCAGCCGATCAACCCGCCGATCACAAGTCCGGCCGGCCAGGAGGCGTGAAGGATGTTGAGATAGTGGGTGCGGTTCTTGGGGAACAAGGTGGCGACCAACGGGTTGGCGACGGCTTCGAGGGTGCCGTTGGCGAGGGCGAAGACGAAGGTGCCCCAGTAAAGGAAGTTGTAGGCGAGTTCCTGGGCCTGTCCCTTGGACGCGCCAAAGGTGATGAAGGCGGACAGGACGTGGAAGAGGAAGGCCGCAAAGACCAGCTTGCCGTAGCCGATCTTGTCGACCACCACGCCGCCGATGATGATGCCGAAGCAGAATCCGGTGAATCCGGCGCCGCCGATGGCCCCGAGTTGGGCGCCGGTGAAGCCGAAGTCGGCGGCCCAGTTGGCAAGGATGCCGCCGCGGACGCCGAAACCGATGCCGGCGGCAAGGATGGCCAGGAAACCGGCCCACAACAGGCGGCTGGCATTGGGCGCGATGCCCTCGTTGGAACTGCTCATAGTGTGTCTCGTTGGTTGGTTGACCGTGGGGTGCCGATGCGGGTGACGCCTGAGTTGGAACGGGTGGAAGGGAACCGTCCACCGGACGGGATTCCGACACCGAACACAGGGCTCAGAGGTTGTTGCATGACGGCATGGATCCGCCTCAAAATATCATTTGACGACCCGGGCAACCGGGTCGTGGAGGCGGAAGATGGCGCGTAGTGAACGCGGGGGTGGAGAGCGGCGCAACGCAAAAGACGACCGAAAAAGGGTCAGGTTCTTTATTTCATGGGGCCGGCCCGGGTAGGATCGGCGGATGGAGATTCCGGTGGTCCTGAAAGAGCGGTTGATGCGGGTGAAATTGTTCCTGTGCGATGTCGACGGGGTGTTGACGGAAGGAACGGTGCAGATGGGTGGGGTGGGTGGGGAGAGGAAGGTGTTCCACATCCGGGACGGTCTGGGGTTGCGCCTGTTGCAGGCGGAAGGGGTGCGGGTGGGTTGGGTGAGTGCGCGACCGTCCGGGGCGACGACCGAGCGGGCGAACGATCTGAAGATCGATTACCTGCGGCAATCGAGCACGCCCAAGGTCCTGTTGATCGAGGAGATCCAGCGGGATGCCGGGGTGGGCTGGGAGGAGACGTTGTACATGGGGGATGACGTGGTGGACCTGGCAGCTTTGAAACGGGTGGGATTTGCGGCGGTGCCGGCCGATGGGATCGAGGAGGCGCGGGCGTTGGCGCATTATGTGTGTCGGAGGGAGGGGGGACGCGGGGCGGTGCGGGAGGTGGTGGATCTGGTGATGAAGGCGCAGGGGCGTTGGGACGGGATGATTGCGAAATTCACTTCCTAATCCGGGGGGGTGGCTTTCATCCTGCGACGACTTGCGAACGATCCGGAACACACGGGTGACGGGAGGGTTGATCGGGCTTTGCCTGGGCGCGGTGGTATGGGCGCAGGCACCCGGCTTGAAGCCGATCCGGGACTGGACGTTCACGTTGAGGAAGCCGGGTGGACCGACCCAGGGAACGTTCCGGGGTGAGACGGCATTGCCGGTGGCGGATCGGGTGTTCGAGGTGCAGGGGATCGAGGTGAATACCTTCCGCAAGGATGGCGAACCCGATCTGCGGGCGAAGGCGCCGGAGTGCCGGGTCCAATTGACCAATGACGCATTCCTGGCGACGTCGGCGGGCCGGTTGCAGGTGGAGCAGGTGGACGGACGGTTTGAACTTTCGGGCGAGGGCTTCCGATGGGACCACGGCGCCCAGCATCTGGTGATCTCCAACCGGGTGCGCACGACGGTGCTGGTGCGGTTGCCGCGGCCGCGGGGGGAGAAGTGATGGAATCGAAGTGAAGGGATGAGAGGCGACGAATGAAGTATGGAACGAAGATGGCGGGGTTGCTGGGAGGGATCCTGGCGACGGTGATGATGGCGCAGGATGCCCGGGTGCCGATCGAGTCGAAGTCGTTCGAGATCGATTACGGGGTGGGCGCCTATCATTACATGGGAGATGTCCGGTTGGATGTTCCCGGGCTGTTGAAACTGAGCTGTGAGGATCTGCTGGCCACCCAGGCGGCGGGCGGTGAACGCATCGACACCCTGGTTGCCACCACCAACGTGGTCATCGAGGTGGTCCGACCGGGACGGAAGCCCGGGGACGCCCCGATGGTGATCCGGGCGTTTGGGGATCGGGCGGTGTACACGGCGACCAACGAGACCGTGACGTTGACCGGTGGATCGCCTCGGGTGGAGGCTCCGCAAGGGATCACGTGGGGTGACACGGTGATCTACGAACTGGGCCGGGATCGGGTGCGGGCCTTGGGGAATCATCGGACCGAATTGAATCCGGACCTTTTCAAGTCGAGCGGCCTGTTTCGGCGCGGAACCAACGCGCCGTCCACCAACGCCGTTCCCGTGAAGTGAGCTGACCCGAAGGTTTCCATGGCGATTACTCCCCAGGCGATGGCTCCCGCGCCCGACACGTCATCCGAGACCGGAGGGCAGTCCCGGCTTCTGACGGTGGAAGGTTTGGTGAAGGAGTACGGGACGCGGCGGGTGGTGGATGGGGTGTCGATCTTTGTGAATGCGGGGGAGATCGTGGGATTGCTGGGGCCGAACGGGGCGGGCAAGACGACGAGTTTCAACATGGTGGTGGGGTTGGTGAAACCGGACGAGGGGCGGGTGCAGTTCGGGGACCGGGACATCACGCGTATGGCGATGCATCTGCGGGCCCGGTTGGGGGTGGGCTACCTGACACAGGAACCGAGCGTGTTCCGGAAGTTGTCGGTGGAGGACAACCTGAGGGCGATCCTGGAGACGGTGGAAGGCACGCGGTCGGAGCGGGCGACGCGGTTGAAGTACCTGTTGGATGAACTGGACCTGACGCGGTTGGCGGGGAGCATGGCCTACCAGTTGAGCGGTGGGGAGAAGCGGCGGTTGGAGATCACCCGTGCGTTGGTGACCAGTCCGAAACTGCTGTTGATGGATGAACCCTTCGCCGGGATTGATCCGATCGCGGTGTATGAAGTGCAGAAGATCGTGCGGCGGTTGAAGGAGCGGGGATTGGGCATCCTGATCACCGACCACAACGTGCGGGAGACTCTCAAGCTGGTGGATCGGGCGTACCTGATCCATCAGGGGCGCGTGGTCTATGAAGGCCCGGCCGAGCAATTGGTCAACGATCCCAAGGCCCGTGAAATCTATCTCGGGCCGGACTTCAACCTCTGACAAACCCATGAACACTGCCCCGGTCACGGTCGAGCGATTCTACAACGACACCGCGGGCCGTCTGGGGTTGACGTTGCTGGGGGACGGCAAGGGTTTGGACCGGGTGATCCGGGAACCGACGGTGAACCGGCCGGGGTTGGCGCTGGCGGGGTTCAAGAAGTATTTCGCACCGCGTCGTGTCCAGGTGGTGGGCAATGTGGAGACGGCCTATCTCAAGACGCTGGATCCGGAACTGCGATGGAAACGGTATCGGGACCTGTTCGCTTCACGGATTCCGTGCGTGGTGTTGTGCCGGGGATTGAAGCCGGACCCGGATTTCCTCGAGTGCGCGGCGAAGGCGGGCATCCCGGTGCTCCAGACCGCGTTGGTGACGATGAAGTTCATCAACCTGGCCACGTTGTCGTTGGAGTCGCTGTTCGCCCCGCGCACCCAGGTTCATGGCAGCTTCGTCGATATCCAGGGCATCGGGGTGATCATCGAGGGCAAGAGCGGCATCGGGAAAAGCGAGGCGGTGCTGGGCCTGCTCGAACGCGGCTACAGCCTGGTCAGCGACGACATCACGCGGCTGCATCTGGTGGATGGACGCCACGTTTTTGGCAGTGGAAAGGAACTGACGAGGAACCTGATGGAGGTGCGGGGCATCGGGATCATCGATGTGGCGGCGATGTTCGGGGTGGCGGCGATCCGGTTCGAGAAGCAGGTGGATCTGGTGGTGACGTTGAAGGAGTGGGATCCGGCGGAGGACGTGGACCGGTTGGGGTTGGATGAACGGACGGTGACCCTGTTGGGGGTGCCGATTCCGCGGATGGAGATTCCGGTGCGTCCCGGGCGCGACCTGGCGCGGTTGGTGGAGGTGGCGGCCTTCCAGACCAAACTGCGGTTGCAGGGGATCAACCCGGCAAGGGACCTGAGTCGGCGTCTGTCGGAGGCGATGGGGGTTGTGAAGCCTTAGGAGCCCGTCTGAAAACTCCCGGGAGCGCTGTTCCCGCGCAGGAGCTCCGATTTTCAAACTTGGGATGGCCAGCCAAGCCGAACTGAGACCTTCGTTTGGCTTCGCCAACGGCCTCCTGCGCAGGAACCCTTCGGGCGACGGATCTTTGGCTGAAATCCTTCGTTGTTCGCTCCTTACAGATCACCCCGGAGATGCTCGTCGCTCACGCCTCGGCTTTCATCCAAATCTCTCGTCGCATCGTCCCCGGGAGTTTCCAGACGGGCTCCAAGGACGGGGTCGGAGGGGGGAAGGGTCGACTGCGGAGTGTCGGTGAGGGTGGCCGGGGATTCGTCGGGGAGGGTGTCGGATGCGGGTTGGAGTGCGACGATGATGGGACGGACGGGGGTGCCGCGGATGCTGTAGCCGCAGGCGAGGGTGGATTGGATGAGGCTGGCGGCGGGGGCGGGTTGGCCGTCGAGGGTCTGGTGGAACTCGGGATTGAAGGGTTCACCGGGATTGGCCTCGTGGGCGACGATGCCGAGGCGGCGGACGGCGTCGAGACAGGCGGCGCGGTATTGGGAGAGTTGATGGGCGACACCGGGTTGGGGTGAGCGGAGTCCGGCCTGGTAGACGGCGAAGTTGTGGTCGAGGAGATGGCAGACCACGCGCATGCATTCCTCTTCGCTGCGGCGGAGTTTGTCGACTTCGAGCCGGAGATTCTGGCGTTCCTGGTCGTGGGTGCGTTGCTGGGCTTCGACGAAGGTCTTGCGGTCGGTGGTGAGCTGCTGGGCCAGGGCGGCGGCGGCGGTCTGGGCGCGGTCGAGGGATTGCTGGCCGGACTGGAGTTGGGCGGTCCCGGAGGCGATGGAGCTCGCGGCTTTTTCGAGCTGTTGAACCTGACGGAGGGTGTCGGCGAGGTTTTCCTGTTCCTGAAGTCGGAGGGCGGCTTCCTGATCGCGGAGGAATGGGGTGACCAGGATCCATGCGCCGACGGCGACGGCGACGGTGAGGAGGGCGGCGAGGCCGAGGCTCCAATCGATGCGCCCGAGGTGGGCGAGCCAGGCGACACCGGCGGCGGCACCGAGGAGGCAAAGGTCTCCCAGCAGGAATGGCCATTTGGCGGCAAGAGGAACGGACGACTCGGACATGGGAGCGACGATAGACGGAGCATCGGCCGGCTGGCACGTCCGGAAAATGGGGCTGGGGGTGGGGAGCCCCGCCCTTGGGAATTGATCCCGCGGAGGTGCGGAGGCGCGGAGGGGGATTTCGAGTACGAGTACGAGTACGGGGACGGGGACGAGTACGGGGACGAGCGCGGGGTTATGGAATTGGAATCGGGGATGGCCCACGGCTCGTGAGGCGTACTCGTACTCGTACTCGATTCCGGACGGCGGATGGGTTTGCAGGGACGCCGTTGGCGTTGGGGCTGGATGACGGATGGGGTGGCGTGTTTGAGTCGGCCGGTGTCCGGAACCGGATCGAGTGACCTGCTGACCGATTTGCTGCGCGATGTTTCGCGCAGTTTTTATCTGACGTTGTGGCTTCTGCCGGGAGCGATCCGGCGACCGATCGGGTTGGGATACCTGTTGGCGCGGGCGACGGACACGATCGCGGACACGGAGTTGGTGCCGGTGACGGAGCGTCTGGAGGCGTTGGATCGGGTGCGGAGAAGGATCCGTGGAGAGGCTGGAGAGGCGCTGGATCTGAGCCGCCTTGCCGGTGCGCAACAGGCGGGGGCCAGTCCGGCCGAGCGGATCCTGCTGGAGCGGATCGAGGAGGGGATCAGCGTGTTGGAGGGGTTGGCGGCGGAGGATCGGGAACGGGTGCGCTGGGTGTTGGAGGTGATTGCGGGAGGTCAGCAACTGGACCTGCAACGGTTCGTGGGGGCTGGAGAGGCGAAGGTGGTGGCGTTGCCAGATGCGGCGGCGCTGGAGGATTACACGTATCGGGTGGCGGGATGTGTGGGGGAGTTCTGGACGCGGATGTGTCGGGCGCGGCTTTTTCCCCGGGTGAAACTGGATGAGGCGAAGTTGATGGCCGATGGCGTCCGGTTTGGGCAGGGGTTGCAGTTGGTGAACATCCTGAGGGATCTGCCACGGGACTTGAAGCAGGGTCGATGTTATCTGCCGTTGGATGAGCTGGCGGCGGTGGGGTTGAGGCCGGAGGAGTTGCGGGATCCGTCGAAGGAGGGGCGTCTGGCGCCGGTATATGGGCGGTGGTTGAAGCGGGCGGAGGCGCACCTGGCTGCGGGGTGGGATTACACGACGACCTTGCCCCGGGGGGAGTTGCGGCTGCGGATGGCGTGTGCGGTGCCGGTGCTGCTGGGGATCCGGACGTTGGAGAAGTTGAAGGGTGGCGGGGTGTTGGATCCGACGCGTCGGATCAAGGTGGGTCGGTCGGAAGTGCGCGGGGTGTTGTGGCGGTGCGCCGTGCGGTTGGTGTGGCCGCGTTGGTGGGATGGATTGGCGGAGTGGGCGCGGCGGGGGTGAGGGGGGAGGAAGGTGGGGATGGGACCTCTACGACTTATACGTCGTATGGGTTGAGCAAATTGGCTGCTGCATTGGTGGTGGGTTGGATGTGGGGTAGCCTCTGGCATGCAGGTGTTGGTCACAGGTGGAAGCGGATTCGTGGGGCGCGAGGTGGTACGGCAGCTCCTGGAGCGGGGGCATCGGGTGAGGGTGTTGGCTCGGGGTACGCGTGGTGGGGTGGAAGGGGTGGAGACGGTGGCGGGAACGATCCTTGAACCGGTGGGATTGAGGAGGGCGTGCGAGGGGTGCGATGCGGTGATCCATCTGGTGGGGATCATCACGGAGTTGAAGGAACAGACGTACGAAGCGGTGCATGTGCGGGGGACCCAGAACCTGTTGTCGGCGGCGACTGCGGCGGGGGTAAGGCGCTGGATCCACATGAGTGCGATGGGAGCCGGGCCGGAATCGGAGGCGCGGTATCATCGGAGCAAATGGGCGGCGGAAGGGTTGGTGCGGGGTGGAGGGATGGCGTGGACGATCTTTCAGCCCTCGATTGTGTATGGGGCGGGTGACGGGTTCGTGAACCTGTTTGCGGGTATGAGTCGATGGTCGCCGGTGCTGCCATTGATGGGCGGGGGACGGATGCGATTCCAACCGGTGGCGGTGGAGGATGTGGCGCGGTGTTTTGTTGGGGCGTTGGATCGGCCGGAGACGGTGGGAAAGGTTTACGAGGTGGGTGGGCGGGAACGGTTCACGCTGCGGGAGATCCTGGAGGAGATCCTGAAGGCGACGGGTCGGCGACGGTGGTTGATGCCGGTGCCGTGGTGGTTGGGGGAGTTGCAGGCGCGGGTGTTGGAATGGGTATTCCCGCGGGTGCTGGGAAAGGGTTCGCCGTTGAACCGGGATCAACTGCGGATGCTGCGACGGGATACGGTCGGGGATGAGGCACCAATGATCCGGGATTTCGGGTTTGAGCCGGTGCGGTTCCGGGAGGGGATCAGGAAGTATGTCCCACGTTCAAAATGAATCGGGGATGCGGGCGGATTGCCGGCATCCCCGATTCGGGACGGTTGTGCGAGGTCTGATTCCTCGCCTCGATCCGGCCTAGTTCGAGAGGTAATCGCGGGGGTCAGCGATACGACCGGCGAGGGCACTGGCGGCGACGGTGGCTGGGCTGGCGAGGAACACCTGGGATTCCTTGTGACCCATGCGACCGGGGAAATTGCGGTTGGTGGCGCTGATGCATTTCAGCGGGGTGTTCATGCGGCCGAAGGTATCGACGGGACCGCCGAGGCAGGCGGCGCACCCGGCATTTTCGGTCATCTGGACGCCGGCACCGACGAGGATGTTCCAGATGGTGACACCGCCCCAGCGGGTGCTCTGGAGGTCATGGACGATCTCGGGGGTGGCGGGGACGCCGAAGGTGTCGATGGCGACGCGTTTGCCCTGGATGATGCGGGCGAACTCGACGAAGTCGCTGGTTTTGCCGCCGGTGCAGGAGCCGATGTAGGCGCGGTCGAGGCGGACATCGGCGAGTTCAGAGACCTTCTTGCGTTGGCCGGGGTCGGGGTGACAGGCGACGGTGGGTTCGAGTTGGTCGAGGTTGATGACGGACTCGTAGATGAACTTCTGGTCGGCATCGGGCTCGACGGGTTCGTAGGCCTGGCGGGTGCCATTGAGGCGGGTGCGTTGCTCGACGTATTCGGCGGTGCGGGCGTCGAAGGGGAAGATGCCGTTCTTGCCTCCGGCTTCGATGGCCATGTTGGCGATGGTCATGCGGTCATCCATGGACAGGCTGGAGATGCCGGGGCCATCGAACTGCATGGCGCGGTAGGTGGCGCCGTCGAAGCCGATTTCGCCGATGATGTGGAGGATGATGTCCTTGGCCATGACACCGGGACGGAGGCGGCCTTCGAAACGGAAGCGCATGGTCTCGGGGACCTTGAGGAGGAGTTTGCCGGTGCCCATGACGAAGCCGGCGTCGGTATTGCCGATGCCGGTGGCGAACTGGTTGAAGGCACCCGCCATGCAGGTGTGGGAATCGGTGCCGAACAGGATTTCGCCGGGGCGGGTGTGTCCCTTCTGGGGGAGGGCGGTGTGGCAGACGCCGGCGTACTGGGACCCGTACTGACGCTTCAGCAGACCCTTGGAGGCGTCGAACTTCCACTGGCCATCGGCGTCATCGATGACGTCGTAGAAATAGGGCAGTTCCTGTTCGCGGGCGAAGTCGCGGAGGATGTCGACGTTGCGGTTGGATTTGGAGTCGGCGGTGAAGATGTAGTGGTCGGGGATGATGACGACGCGTTTGCGGTCCCAGACGCGGGCGTCCTTGCCGAATTCCCGCTTGAAAACGCCGATGGTGCCGGGTCCGCAGACATCGTGGGTCATGAGGACGTCGGCATTCACCCAGACGTTGTCGCCCGCGGACACCCGCGACTTCCCGGCAGCGCGCGCCAGGATCTTCTCGGTCAAAGTCATGGCGAGACGCTACCGGAGAGGGATGGGCGGGCGCAATGGTCGGGGGGAAGAGGGAGGGGTTGGAGTCTCCTGACGTCGACGGCTACGGGGGGGTGGTGGAACGGAAGGGGGATTGGGCGGCGAGGGCGGGGAGTGGGCCGGGTTGGAAATCGAGGAAGTCGGGGGTGTCGAGGCGGTGCCGACCGGGGATGGGTTGATCGAGGAGGTGCCGGAGTTCGGCCATGTTGGGTGACCAGCGGAAGCCGTTGAAGAACTCCATGCCATCGAACTGGAGTTTGTATCGGGCGCGGGGGGTGACGCAGGTGCCGAGGTAGAGGTGGTGGAAGCCGGCCTGGGCGAACCATTCGGCGGCACGGGTCATCAGGAGCATGCCGGGGTTGGTGCCGGAGGAGTCGAGGTTGAGGAATGCGTAGTAGTAATAGGCGACACGCGGGGCCTGGAGATGGAGCAGGACGGTGCCGAGTTCGGTTCCGGCGGGATCGGTGAAGTGGAGGAGATGACTGATGACGGGGCCATCCATGAGCCGTTGGAGACGTTCAGGCGGCATGATTCCGGGGCCGAACCGCTGTTCGGCATAGGCCAGCCAACGGGCGCGTCGTTCCGGGGTGTCGGGAAAGTCGGGCTTGGAGAAGAGTTGGACCGTGAGGTGGGAAGACTTGCGCAGCAGACGCCGGTTTTCCGAGTTGGGGTTCCAATCGGACAGGGGAAGCCGGACCTGGCGCACGAGGTAGAATCGGTCCAGGGCCGGGTTGGCCGGGAGGAATCCGGCGTGGAAGGCATCGGCCGGGGTTTCTCCGGGTTCGAGGAAGGCCCAGACCACGTAGGGATACAGGTAATGGGCGTAATCGGGTGCGGTCTCGGAGAACAGGAGCTTCATGGCGCGATCAGGGTTTCGGCGCGGCGAGATGCGCGAGGAGATCGGCCAGTTGCTGGGCGTCGAGCCCTTCCTCGAGGCCTTCGGGCATGAGGGAGCGCCCGGTGTTTTCGATCTGCTTGAGGCGATCGCGCGGGAGGGAGATTTCGGTGCCACCCGCCTGACGGAGGACGATGCCGGCGGGGTCATCGCGCAGGAGGATGCCGGTGAGGTCTTCGTCCTCGACGGTGACGACGTGCCAGGCGGTGTGGGACGGGGCGACTTCGCGATTGGGGTCGAGGATGGCGACCAAAAGTTTTTCGGGACCGGCGGAAGCAACGGAGGCGAGGTCGGGGCCGAGGTTGTTGCCGGTGCCCTGCCAGACGTGGCAGACGGTGCAGCGTTCGCGGAGGACGATTCCGCCACGGTCGGGATTGCCGGTGAGGGCGAGGGCGGGGAGGTAACGGTCGACGACGGATTTGCGGTCGGGAGCGGCCTTTCCGAGCCAGCGTTCGAGGTCGGATCGCAGCTCCGGATCATTGGCACGGCGGAGGGTGGCGAGGGTGTCGGCGTCGAGCTCGGTGACCTTGAGGCGTTGGTGTTCGAGCGCCTGCAGGATGGCGGCGCGGCCTTCTGAACGGCGGGCCAGCAACTGGAGGATGCGTGGGCGGCGGGAAGGTTCGACGTTGTTGAGAGGGGCGGCGACGGCATGGGCGGTGGCGACGCTGCGGAAGGCCTGGAGGGAATCGATGGCCATGGAGAAGACGGGATCGGATTCGGAGACGAGGCGCCCGGTCAGGGCTGGGGCGGCGTCGGCTTCGGGTGCATGGCGCAGCAGACGCAAGGCGGCGAGGCGGGCGTCGGGGTCATCGGGATTGAGGCCGATGAAGGGACCGGTTGAATTGCCGAGGGTACGGATGCGGGACGCGGCCCGGTTGGTGGCGAGGGAAAGGGCATCGGACCAGATCGGGGCGAGGCGATGTTCGGGATCGGACAGGCGGAGTGACCGTCCGTCGGCGGCGAGACCATCGGCCAGGGCGGACACGGTCTGGAGTCGGAGGGAACGTGGGGAGAGGGCCGGGAGACGGGTGAAGAGGAGTTGGAGGTCGGCGGGAGTTGCCTGACGCCCGATGCGACGTGCGATGCGTGGGAGCAGGTTGGGTTGTTGGGATTCGACCAAGGGCCAGAGCACGCGGGGATCGGCGGCAGGAAGGGCGATGGAGCGGATGAGATCGGGGCCCTGGACGAGCAGGGTGGCGACGATGGAATCGCGGACGGAGGAAGGAATGAGTCGTGCCTGGCGTGCGCAGGCGAGGCGGACGCGTGGGGAGGGATCGGCGGCGAGCTTTGCCCAGGGGAGATCGCTGTTGGGCAGATGACGTTGGGCGAGTTCGATGGCATCGGCGCGGACGACATCGAGGGAGTCGGCGAAGGCGGATTTGAGGAGGGCGGGATCGAGTTGGGATTTGGCGGCGAGGATGTGGAGGGCGTGGAGTCGGGCGAGGGGGTGGTTGGATTGGGTGAGGGTTTTGCGAAGGAGCGGGGTTGCGGCGGGATCCTGTTTCTGGTGGAGGAGACGGGCGGCGGTTTCGCGATGCCAACCGTTGGGATGGGAGAGGAGTTCGACCCAGCGAGCGACGGGAGCGGAGGCGAGGTTGCGGATGCGTTGGGTGGCGGGAACGGGATTGAAGTTGGAGGGAGCGAGGCGCCAGAGCCGGCCGCGGTCATTGCCGGAGTTGAGGTCCAGATGACGTTTGAGACCGTCGGGAAGCGACCACGGGTGTTCGATGGTCTCGCGATACATGTCGAGGACCCAGAGGCAACCGTCGGGGGCGTTGACGAACTGGACGGGGCGAAACCAGTTGTCGGTGGAGGCGAGGAATTCGGAATCTGATTCGGAGGGATCGCGTTCGCCGATCCACTGGAGGCCGTCGGGACCGGGTCTCAGTTTTTTCCGATGGATGAGATTGGATCCGCAATCGGCGATGAAGACATCGCCGGCGACATCGGGAGGGTAGGCATCGCCGCGATGGACGGTGGTGCCGGTGGCGCCGGTGAAGTAGCCGGAGGGTCGGCCACCGCCTTCGATGGGGCCCTCGACGAGGCCGGCGACGCGCCAACGGGTGCGCAGGACGCGCCAGGGTTCATCGGGGGAACGACGGAAGACGGGGGCGGCGGGGCCATCGGCGGCGATGCTCACCCGGGTGGCGGGGAGGGGATCGAGGGGATCGTTGGTGAGGTTGGAATCGTCATAGACGATCTGTTGGAGGTGATCGGAATTGGAGCAGACGAAGCGGCGACCGGTGGGGTCAAAGGTCATGCCGTGTTGACCGCCGCCGGGGGTGGCTTCGAGACGGAGGGTTCGGGGATCGAAGGCGAAATCGCGACCGCGCAGGGAGATGGCGGCGGGAGGGGAATCCTGGATGCCGTAACGTTCGAGCCAGGCGCGGGTGAAGGGGGAATCGATGCGTTGCACGCGACCGGCGGCGAGGCTGGTGACGCCGTGGATGCGTTGGTCGAGGCCCCAATGGAACGAATTGAGCATCGCCTGGACATTGAGTTTGGCGGGATCCAGGGCGGTGCCGTCGGAGCCGAACCCGGTAAAGATCCGTTCCTGCACATCGGCGCGGCCATCGCCGTCGGTGTCCTTCAGGTACCAGATGTCGGGAGTGGCCCCGACGAAGACGCCGCCGTCCCAGCAGGCGATGGCGGTGGGCCAGGGCAGACCGGTGGCGAAGAGGGAGGCGGAATCGATGCGACCGTCGAGATCGTCATCGGTGAGTTTGCGGATCGAGCCGAGGCTTTCGTCGCGGCGCTCGGAGTAATCGCGCATCTCGACGACCCAGGCGGCGCCGGCTTCGTCGAAGGCGAGGGCGACGGGATCGGCGACCAAGGGTTCGGCGGCGACGAGTTGGGCGGTGAAGCCGGGACGGATGTGGAAGGATTGGAGAGCGAGATGGGACGGGGTGGGGGGGATGCGGGGAAGTTGATCGGGATTGGCGACGGGTTCGGCGGCGGTGGCGAGGGCAGCGGGAAGGGTGGAGAGGAGGAGACGGAGGAAGGACGCGCCGCGAAACATGGGCAGATCAAACCACAGGGGAATGGGGAAGTTTAGCCGCAGATTTCGCAGATTTCGCAGATTTCGCAGAGGGAGGGGGAGGGGTGTCCGCAGATGGCGCAGATGGCGCAGATGAAATGGGGAGGGGTGTCCGCAGATGGCGCAGATGGCGCAGATGATGGGTGGGAGGCGGGATGGTTGGGTTCTCGGTTGAAGCGGGGTGGGCAAATCGGAAGGCTCGGTGTGTGGAGCTTTCGAATCTGTCTTCGCCGGCGGTGGGTGCGTTGTCCCGGGACATGCCGGTGGTGATCCCGATAGCGGCATTGGAGCAGCATGGGGGACATCTGCCGTTGTTCACGGACAGTCTGTTGCTGGGGGAGGTGGTGCGACGGGTGAAGGAGCCGATGTCGGATCGGGTGTTGTTTGCGCCGTTGATGTGGCTGGGGAACTCGGATCATCACCTGGATTTTCCGGGAACGGTTTCGGCGCGGCCGCGGGTGTATCTGGATGTGTTGACGGGGTTGGTGGAGGACTTCATCCGGCATGGGTTCCGGAGGATCGTGTTGTTGAACGGGCACGGTGGGAACGATGTGCCGGGGCGCCAGGCGTTGTTCGAGGTACGGCAACGGTTTCGGGAGCGGAAGGATCTGCTGTTGTTGCTGGGGACCTACTGGAACCTGGGGGCGAAACCGTGGGAAGAGGATGACACGTTGCATCAACGGGAGATGGGGCATGCGTGTGAATGGGAGACTTCGATGATGCTGTGGCTGGCGCCGGAGTTGGTGGGGGAGCATGAGGGATTGGTGCCGGTGGAACCGGGCACGGCTTTCGGGCCGGCGTCGCGGGCCTGGACGACACCGGATCGGAGTGGGCCGGGGTACATCGGGTGGCCGGACAAGGCGACGTCGGAGAAGGGGGAGCGGTTGTTTCGGGTGTTTTCGGCGGATGTGGTGGGATTGCTGGAGCGGGTGATCTGTTGGGATGGGCATTCGTGGGAGTGAACCGGGGAGTGAGGGGACGGGTTTCTTGTGATGGTGGATGGGTCCGGGTAAGGCTTCTGCAACGTGACCTCCACCGCTCCCCTCCGACCGGCTTCGTGGAAGTGGCTTGTGTGCGGGCTGCTGCTGCTGGCTTCGGCGATCAATTACATGGATCGACAGACGCTGGCCGGGGCGTCGGTGCGGATCAGTCGGGAGTTCGGCCTGACGCAGGCCGGCTATGGGCAGGTGGAGGCGGTGTTCGGATATGCGTTCGCGGCGGGATCACTGGTGTTCGGTTGGATGGCGGATCGGATGGGGATCCGGGGGTTGTATGCGGGGGTGTTGGTGATGTGGTCTTTGGCGGGGTTGGCCACGGGGATGGTGACGGATGCGGGTCAGTTGATGTGGTGCCGGGCGTTGCTGGGATTTTTTGAGGCGGGCCATTGGCCGTGTGCGATCCGGACGACGCGGATGTTGTTGGATGAACGGGAGCGGTCGATGGGCAACGGCATGCTGCAGAGCGGGGCGTCTTTGGGGGCGATTGTGACGCCGTTGATCCTGCGGATGTTGATGGGGGATGAGGTGGGGGGATGGCGGACGCCGTTCCTGGTGGTGGGGGTGGTGGGGATGTTGTGGGTGATCCCGTGGTTCCTGCTGATCCGGCCGGGAGAACTTCGGGGGCACGTGGGCGGAGCGGTGGGTGCGGCGGGGACATCCTTGATGACGGTGTTGATGGGGCGTCGGATGTGGATCCTGTTTGGGACCATCGCGTGCATCAACACGACGTGGCAGGTGTATCGGGCGTGGCTGATGAAGTTCCTGCAGGAAGGACGGGGTTATACCGAGGCGGGTGCGTTGTATTTCAATTCGGCGTGGTTCGGGGCGGCGGACATCGGATGCCTGGCGGCGGGTGCGTTGGCGGCGCGGTTGGCGCATCGGGGGATGCCGGTGCATCCGGCGCGGGTGTGGGTGTTCGCGGGCTGCGGATTGTTGTGTGCGGGAACGGCGCTGGTGCCGTGGTTGTCGAAGGGGGCGCCGTTGCTGGGGGTGTTGGCGATGTCGGCGGCGGGTGCGTTGGGGGTGTTCCCGTTGTATCACGCCTTCACGCAGGACCTGCCGGCGGAGCATCAGGGGAAGATCACGGGGATTGCGGGGGTGGCGGCGTGGTTGATACCGGCGCAGGCGCAGCGGTGGTTCGGGGTGTTGGCGGATCGGACGGGTTCCTTTGACCTGGGATTTGCGCTGGCGGGATTGCTGCCGTTGGTGGCGGTGATTCCGTTGGGGTTGTTGTGGAGATCGGGTGAGCCCACGCAAGGGGGCAAGGATCGTGGAGGGGCATGAGGACGGCGAACGGGGACCAGGAATGGGGCGGCGACGGTGGGTCGATGAAAGGGAATGAGACGGCGAACAGAGCTTGCCGCTCCGGCAGAGTTCGTGGGGTGCAGTGGGTGGGGATCTGTGCTCCTCTTGGGGTGTGTTGAGGGATGACAAGGCGGATGGATCGGGTTCGTGCCTGTACGAATGCCGGATCCTGCATCATCGGTTGCATCCGAGGGTGCACCGGTTTGAGTACGGGATCTTTTTGGCGTGTCTGGATCTGGATGAGTTGGACGGGATGTCGGATCGGATGCGGTGGTTCAGCCGGAACCGGTTCAACCTTTACCAATTCCGGGACACGGATCATCTGCGGTTGGAGAACGGGGGTGGGGCGGGTGGGACGGTGCGGGAACAGTTGGCGGGGTGGTTGAAGGGCGAGGGGTTGGAATTGCCACCGGATGCGCGGGTGCGGTTGCTGACGTTTCCGCGGGTGTTGGGGTATGTGTTCAATCCGGTGAGCTTTTACTTCATCCATCGGGCGGACGGTTCACCGATGTGTGCGGTGGCGGAGGTGGGGAACACGTTTGGCGAACAGAAGCCATATGTGGTGCCGTTGGATGGAGTGCGGGGGGTGGGTGACGCGGATCGGTTCCGGGTGGTGGTGCCGAAGCATTTCTATGTGTCGCCGTTCAGCGGGTTGGAGTTGAACTTCGATTTCCGGTTGCAGGATCCGGGGGAAGAACTGGCGATCGTGGTGAACGACGTGGATGGAGAGGGCCGCACGATGCTGGTCAGTGCGTTGTCGGGGAGACGTCGGCCGATGACGGATGGGGAGTTGGTGCGGTTGACGCTGCGGTATCCGCTGGTGACGGCGCGGGTGATCACGCTGATCCACTGGCATGCGTTGCGACTGTGGTGGAAGCGGATCCCGTGGCATCGGAAGGATGCGCGACCGGAGTTGCAGCGCGGGGTTTTGAAGCGGCGGGTGCCGGCGGGGAATGGGTGAGGTGGGGAGCCATGGGAGGTTGGCAATCGGGGGTGGGGCCGGGCATCCTTGGGCCGTGGACAAGGATCAGGTGGCGGTGGTGTTGACGGAGATCGGGACGTTGCTGGAGTTGAAGGGTGAAAACCCGTTCAAGACGCGGGCGTATCACAACGCGGCGCGGATGTTGGAGGGGTTGAACGAGTCGTTGTCGCGGGTGGTGGCGGAGGGGCGGTTGGGGGAATTGAAGGGGATCGGGGAGGCGTTGCAGGAGAAGATCACGACGTTGGTGACGACCGGACGATTGCCTTACCACGAGGAGTTGCGGGCGTCGGTTCCCTCCGGGTTGTTGGAGTTGCTGGACCTGCAGGGGTTGGGTCCGAAAAAGGTGCGCAAGCTGCACGAGGAGTTGGGGGTGGACTCGGTGGCGACCTTGGTGGCGGCGTGTGAAGCGGGGAAGGTGGCGGCGCTGGAAGGGTTCGGAGAGAAATCCCAGGCGAAGATCCTCGAAGCGATCGCGTTCAAGGCGAAGTTCGCATCCAAGCATCATCTCATCGATGCACTGGCGGCGGCGGAGCCGATCCTGGAGACGTTGCGGGGTCATCCCGACGTCATCCGGTGCAGCACGGCGGGGAGTCTGCGTCGGTGGAAGGAAGTGATCGGGGACATTGATTTCGTGGTGTCATCGAAGGATCCGGCGTCGGTGCTGGACCTGTTCACGGGATTGCCGGAGGTGACGACGGTGCTGGCGCGTGGGGATACGAAGGCGAGCGTGATCCTGGGGGAAGGGTTGCAGGCGGACCTTCGGGTGGTGGCGGACGTGGAGTATGCGTTTGCGCTGGCGTATTTCACGGGGAGCAAGGAGCACAACATCGTGATGCGGCAGCGGGCGATCGCGCGTGGATTGCGGCTCAACGAGTACGGCTTGTTCCGGTCGCAGGAAGAGACGCGGGATCCGGCGTTGCGGGTGGATTGCCGGAGCGAGGAGGAGATTTTTGAAGCCTTGGGCCTGGAATATGTGCCGCCGGAATTGCGGGAGGATCACGGAGAATTTGCCGCGGGAGAGAAGGGGGGATTTCCGCGGTTGCTGGAGTGGACGGAGTTGAAGGGGTCATTGCACAACCACTCGACCTGGAGTGATGGACGCAATTCGTTGGAGGACATCGTGAGCCAGGCGCGGGACCTGGGGTTGGGATATTGGGCGATCACGGATCATTCGCGGGCGTCGTTCCAGGCGAACGGACTGGATGCGAACCGGGTACGCCAGCAGTTGAAGGCGGTGGCGGAGGTGAACCGGAAACTGGCGGATGAGGGCGACGATTTCCGGTTGTTGACGGGGATCGAGGTGGATGTGTTGAAGGACGGGTTGGATTTGCCGGACGATTTGTTGGCGGAGTTGGACGTGGTGGTGGCGAGCCTGCATGTGCCGGCGAGTGACGAGGCGGAGAACACCCGACGCCTGATTGCGGCGGCGCGGAATCCGTGGGTTCACATGCTGGGACATCCGACTGGGCGCCTGTTGCTGGAGCGGGATCCTTACAAGGTGGATCTGATGGCGGTGATCGATGCGTGCGGGGAGACGGGGACGTGGATCGAGCTGAACGCGAGTCCGTATCGGTTGGATATGGATTGGCGGCTATGGCCGTACGCGAAGTCCCGCGGGGTGAAGTGCGTGGTGAATTGCGATGCGCATCGGTTGGAACATTTCGGGTTCCTGCGACTGGGGGCGGGGGTGGCGCGCAAGGGTTGGCTGACGCGCGGGGACGTGATCAACACGCTGGGATTGGAGGAACTGCGGGTGGCGTTGGGGAGGAAGAGGAAGGGGCGTTGAGGATTGGGAGGGGGGCGCTTTCCCGCAGAGACGCGGAGACGCGGAGGGAGGACGGGTGCTGCTCGTACTCGGATTCGGATTCGGACCGTCGGCAACTTCTTGAGGCGGTCTGGGTGGGCTATTGGGGTTCGAGTGCGAGTACGAGTACGCGTACGAGGTGATGGTTGGGGTTGTTCCGGGGTCTCGCGCGGGGTGATCAACGGCGACCGGACGTCGCCGGTCCGGGAGGGAGGTTTCACGCGAAGGCGCGGAGAACGCGGAGAGGGAAAAACGGTGGGAGGTTGGGGAGGGTTCGCGCGGAGCCGCAAGGAACGCAGGGAACGAGAAAAGGGGAAGGGGTGGGGCGCTGGGATGATGAAGGTCGGCGACCGAACTTCGCCGCTCCGTCAGTCTTGCGGGGGGGAGCACTGGGCGAGGAGATCGACGGCGTGGCGGCGGGCGGCGGGGCCGCCGCCGAGCATGCGACCGAGTTCATCGATGCGGTGGGATTCGTCGAGGAGCTGGATGCGGGATTCGGTACGGCCGTCGTGGATGTCCTTGCTGACGAGGTAATGGGCGTTGGCGTGGGCGGCGACGGG
Source organism: Verrucomicrobia bacterium UBA6176 (assembly GCA_002422905.1). Classification (GTDB taxonomy): domain Bacteria; phylum Verrucomicrobiota; class Verrucomicrobiia; order Limisphaerales; family UBA9464; genus UBA6176. The sequence continues at coordinate 5,606 of DITU01000054.1, read as the reverse complement.
GGCGAGGTGGGTGATGCAGAGGAGCTGATGATTGCGGGCGATGTGCCGCATTTTCTGTCCGACGACGTGGGCGGTTTCGCCGCCGACGTTGGCATCGACTTCATCGAAGACGAGCACCGGGACTTCATCCTGGGCGGCGAGGACGGTCTTGAGGGCGAGCATGACGCGGGCTAGTTCGCCGCTGGATGCGATGGAACGGAGGGGACGTGCCGGTTCGCCGGGGTTGGGTGCGAAGAGGAATTCGCACTGGTCGAAACCGGAGGGGGCGGCGGTGGCGGGGGTATCGTGTCCGGGGGCGGGTTGGATGCGGATTTCGAAGCCGGCCTGGCGGAATCCGAGGGCGACGAGTTCCTGTTGGGCGGCCTTGGCGAGGCGTGGAGCGAGGCGACGTCGTTCGTTGCCGAGCTGGGTTCCGAGGGTGATCAGGCGGGCATCGATGGCCTCGATCCCCGAGCGGATCCGGTCGAGTTCGACATCGCGGCTTTCGAGGGTCTGGAGTTCGGTCCGGGCGCGGTCGGCGAAGGCGAGGATATCGGGAATGGTGGAGCCGTACTTGCGTCGGAGTGATTGGAGGAGATCGACGCGGTCCTGGAGTTGGGCGAGGCGTGCGGGATCGACCTCGATGCGGCTGGAGTAGCGGTCGAGGTCGTGATGGAGGTCGCGGAGTTGTTCGGCGAGGAGGGCGTGTTGATCGGCGAGGGATTGGGCGGAGGGATCGATGCGGACGATGTCCTGGAGTGAACGGCCGAGGGAGCTGAGGCGTTGGAGGAGGGAATCGTCGTCATCGGCAAGAAGGCTGAGGGAGCCCTGGGCGAGTTCGGTGAGGCGGGCGGAGTTCAGGGCGCGGGAATGTTCAGCGGCGAGGGATTCCTCTTCATCGGGCTGGAGCCGGGCATCGTCGATTTCGCGGACCTGGAAGCGGAGGAGATCGAGTTGGCGGGCGTAGGATTGGTCATCGACGACGAGTTGGGAGCGGGCGGCGAGGAGATCGGCGCGTTGCTGGAGAAGTTGGGAGAAGGCGGCGCGTCGCGGGTCGAGGTTGGAGAAGGCGTCGAGGATGGCGAGTTGGCGGGTGGGTTGGAGGAGGGATTGATGTTCGTGCGGGCCGTGGAGGTCGACGAGTTGTTCGCCGAGGGTGGCGAGGGCGGCGAGGGTGGTGGGGGAACCGTTGATGAACTGGCGATTGGTGCCGCTGGAGGTGAAGGAGCGTTTCAGGACGAGGACACCGGCTTCGCAGGGATCGATGCCGAGGTTGGTGAGGAGGGCGCCGATGGGGACGTGGAGAGCACCGAGTTGGAGGACGGCTTCGACGGAGCAGAGGTCGGCACCGGCCCGGAGGGCGCCGCGATCGGCGCGTTGCCCGAGGACGAGTTGGAGGGCGCCGAGGATGACGGATTTGCCGGCACCGGTTTCGCCGGTGAGGACATTGAGGCCGGGTTGGAGCTCGAGGGTGAGGTCGGCCACGAGGGCGAGATTTCGGATCCGCAACGTCGTCAGCATGGCGCGAGGTGGAGAGTGTGGATTGGGGGGCGACGGGCGGCAATGACGGGGAAGGGGGAAAGGGGGCATTCGGACGGGTTTCACGCAAAGGCGCGAAGAACGCGAAGAAGGGTGGCGGGGAGGGATGATTGTTGACGGCGACCGGACGTCGCCGCTCCGTTGGGTGGAATGTGGCTGGAGGGTTGGGGATCGGGCGCGTTGACTGGGGAGGGCGGGATTCATAGTTTTGAGGCCATGATAGCTGGGAAGATCGGGGCGGGAACGGTGATGCAGCCGACGGTTCGAACGGGTGACGAGCGTTTGATCCGGTTGACTGGGGCGGCGGGGAGCAAGGTGAGTGGGTTGTTGCAGAAACAGGGGCGGCCGCAGGGGGTGTTGCGGGTGGCGGTGGTGGGCGGGGGTTGTTCGGGGTTGCAATACAAGATGGATCTCCAGGATGCGCCGCAGAACCGGGATATCCTGGTGGAAAGCGCCGGGGTCCGGGTGGTGGTGGATCCGAAGAGTGCGCTGTATGTGACGGGATCGGAGTTGGATTACACCGATGCGTTGCAGGAGGGGGGGTTCAAGGTAAAGAACCCGAATGCGGCGACGAGCTGTTCGTGCGGTGAGAGTTTCAGCGCGTGAACCATGACCGACGCGTATGCGCTGATGGGCGAGGATCGTCGTCCGTGGCTGGATCCGGAGGTTTTGAAGCGCCGATTCCATGAAATGTCCGGGCCGTTGCATCCGGATCGGCATCATGGGGCGGCGGAGGGGGAACGGGAGGCGATGGGGAAGCGGTATGCGGAATTGAACGCCGCGTATTCGGTCTTGAGGGAGCCGCGGGACCGGTTGCTGCACCTGATCGAGCTGGAGACCGGAGAGCGTCCGCGGGACATCCAGCGGATACCGCCGGGGACGATGGAACTGTTTGTGGAGGTGGGGCAGATGTGCAGGGACTGCGACGGGTACCTGGTGAAGAAGGGTGGGGCGACGTCACCGATGTTGCGGTTGCAGTTGATGCAGGCGGGCTTGGAGTGGGCGGATCGGTTGGGGGAATTGCAGGGGAAGGTGCGGGCGGTGGGTGAGGGGTTGGGGGTTGAGTTGGCGGGGATGAACGTGGTTTGGGCTACGGCACCGGCGGTGGGGGAGGCGGGAAGGGTCGGGGCATTGCCGATGGAGCGGTTGGAGCAGATTTACCGGGCGATGAGTTATGTGTCGCGCTGGACGGACCAGTTGCAGGAGCGGGTGGTGCAGTTGGCGATGTGAGGAGCGGTTGGACTGTCAGGCGCTGGCGCTGGAGTAGCGGCGGAGGCAGAAGCGCCAGACGGCTTCGGAGATGAGGAAGGTGACGAGGCTGAGGGCGGTGAGGACGAAGGCGTTGAAGGGGGAATGGAGGGTGCCGAGGAGGACCTGGGAGGGGACGTTGGAGACGAGGATCATGGGGAGGACGAAGGTGAAGACGCGCCGATAGATGCCGGGAGGGAAGGCGCCTTCGGGGATGCGGGCGAGGTTGAACAGGTTGTAATAGCCCCAGACGATGCCCTGGGCGCGGACGGTGAAGAACGCGACGGAGGCGAGCAGGAACATGAGGGAATAATGGATGGCGAGACCGGCGCCGCTGAGGAGGAGGAAACCGAGGATCTCGGTGGGGCGCGGGACGTGCCCGAGATTGCGGAGGGCCCAGATGATGACACCGACGGCGGAGGCGGCGTTGATGAAGGCGCCTAGATCGACCTTGCGGAAGGAGATGAGGAACCGGGTGTTGACCGGCAGGAGCAGCATGAAGTCGAGGCGACCGGTCCGGATGTGTTCGGAGATGTCGGAGAGGTTGGTGAGGAAGAAGGCGGTGAAGATCTGCTGGATGAAATGGGAACAACCGACGAGGAGGATGACCTGCCAGCGGGACCAGCCGGCGATGGCTTCGGTGTGGCTGTAGACGACGGACATGAACCCGATCTGGAGGGCGAACCAGAGGCCTTCGACAATGATCCAGAGGATGAAGTTCGTCTTGAACTGCATCTCGCGGGTGATGCTGTAGCGCCACAGGGCGACGAACAGCGCCGGATAACGCCGCCACCAGGAGGGCATGGGTCGGAGCGGTTCCATGAGATCAACCACCGACGGCGGAATAACGTCGGATGCCACGGCCCCAGATCCATTGGAGGAGGAGGTAGCCCACGACCACCCAGGCGCCCTGGATCAGGAGGCCCCGGGTGAGATCATCGCCTTCGACCCGACCGAGCCAGACGGCGACCGGGAAGTAGAGGAGGTAGGGGTACGGGGTGAGGAGGATGATCTGTTCGAGCCAGCGGGGGAGGATGTCGAGGGGAAACAGGTGACCGCTGGCGATGTATTCGAAGGCGAACTGGATGAAGATGAAGGTGGAGACATCCAGGACCCAGAAGGCGAGCAGGGCCATCATGCAGGCGATGATGAACTGGAGCAGGCCGGCGAGGACGACGGAGAGGGTGAAGGCGAAGAAGGTGAATGGGGAGGCGGGCAGGGAGAGGTGTTCGCGGAGGAAGAAGAGGAAGAGCCCGACGGGGATGAGGGCCACGACGGTGTAGATGGCGCGGCCGGAAAGGTAGAGGGAGAAGCGGTAGGCGAGGTAGCTGATGGGGCGGACGAGGAATTGGCTGATGTGACCGTCCTTGATGTCGGCGGCGATCTGCCAGTCGTCTTCGGCGACGGCGGTGAAGGCGTCGACGAGGGTGACGATCAGGTAGTAGCTGATCATCTGGGACAGGGCGTAACCGGCGACGTCAGCGCCATCGGTCTTGCCGGCGTAGACGGCTTTCCAGAGGTAGAGGGTGCCGGAGAGGGGGATGAGGCCGGCGGCGGCCCGGAACAGGAAGTTCACCCGGTACACGAGGGTGTTCTGGATCCCGATCAGGAAAACGTGGAGGTACTTGCCCATGCCGCAGGCCGGGGACCTTCCGCGAGAAGCGCGGTGGATTCAAACGCGGAGGTGGATGGTTGGAGGTTGATGGGGAGGTTCCGACTTGATTCGGGACGCCGTCCGTTGTGAGTGGGTCCATGCAAAACAATTCCGATCGAGGCGGAGCGCCGATGGGGCGCCGTCGATTCATCCAGGGCACCGGGCTTTTGGGGGTGGCCCTGGCGGCGGGGGTGGCACCGGGAGTGGGTCGTGCCGACGCGGCATCGGGCCGGGTCCGGGTGGGGGTGATGGGATTGAACCGGGGGATGGATCATGTGACGGCACTGATGCAGGTGCCGGGGGCGGAGGTGACGTTCGTGTGTGACGTGGATGAGCGTCGACGGGATGCGGCGGCGAAGAAGGTGGAGGAGAAGACGGGGGTACGGCCGAAGGCGGTGACGGATTTCAGGAGGATGTTGGAGTCTGGGGAAGNNNNCAAGCATGTGTATGTGGAGAAGCCGGGGAGCCACAATGCGCATGAGGGAGAGCGGATGGTGGCGGTGGCGCGGGAGACGGGGCGGGTGGTCCAGATGGGGACCCAGCGACGCAGCACGGCGACGGTGCGTGAGGCGATGGCGGAGTTGGCGGCGGGAGTGATCGGGCCGGTGCGGATGGCGCGGTGTCGTTATGACGCGGCGCGGGTGGGGATTGGACGGGGCAAGGAGGTGCCGGTACCGGAGTGGTTGGATTACGAGCTCTGGCAGGGGCCGATCCCGGAGCGGCCGTACGTGGACAACCTGGTGCATTACAACTGGCACTGGCGTTGGCACTGGGGCGGAGGAGAACTGGCGAACAACGGTCCGCATGCGTTGGACATTGCCCGATGGGGGTTGGGCGTGGTGCATCCGACGCGGGTCACGGCGAATGGCGGGCGGCACCATTTCGAGGATGACCAGGAGACCCCGGACACGTTGACGGCGCACTTTGATTTCGGGACGTGCGGNNATTTCCTGGGATGGATCGAGTTGTCACGGGCGCAAGGCGGACGGCGCGGCCTTTGTCACGTTCTATGGGGATCGCGGGACCTTGTTGGTGGATGCAGCGGGGGGGTATCGGGTGGTGGAACCGGATGGGAAGGAAGTGAGGAAGGTGCCGGGTCGGACGAGTGATGTGCCGCACTTCACGAACTTCGTGGAGGCGATCCGTTCGGGGGTGGCCTTGAATGCCCCGATTGAAGAAGGGGTAC
>DITU01000091.1:22697-22844 GCA_002422905.1 Verrucomicrobia bacterium UBA6176 | reverse complement strand
CGAAGACGATGAAATGGTGCAGCAGATCGAGGAACCGCTGCCGCTCGAACACCCCACGCACCAACACCTCCAACTCCAGCGCCGTCTTCGGTGCGTCACCCTCGCCATCAATCGTGCGCCAAACCTTGAACCACTCCTGGTTCGCCG
>DITU01000091.1:20941-22639 GCA_002422905.1 Verrucomicrobia bacterium UBA6176 | reverse complement strand
CGTAGGCGCTCCAGATCGTTGCGTCTTCATCCGCCGCGTTCTTCAGTTCGATCAGGGCCAATGGCAGGCCATTGACGAAGACCACGATATCCGGACGCCGGTTGTGCAAGCCTGCGGCTCCCTCACCCTTGCCTCTCCCAGCAGGAGAGGAGCCGCCGCCTTCGATCACCGTGAACTGGTTCACCGCCAGCCAGTCGTTCGAAACGACATCGGAGAAGTGAACCAACCGGACCGTGTCGTGCTTCGTGCTGCCATCGGGTCGTGTGTACTCAACATCGACCCCGTCCCGCAGCAGCTTGTGAAAAGCCCGATTGGTCTGAACCAGCGAAGGTGTCGCCATCCGCAGGACCTTGCGCAGGGCCTCGTCCCGCGCGTCCTCGGGGATGGCGGGGTTCAACCGCCGGATCGCCTCACGCAGTCGACCCACCAGCACCACTTCGCCGTAGGACTCCCGCTCCCCATGGGCCGGGGTGAGGGCTTCTGCCCCGAGGCAGGAGTAGCCCAGTTCCCCGAACCATTCGAGGGCGGCCTGTTCGACCATGGATTCGGTGAGGGTCATGGAGTTAAGCCGGCTGCTAAGATGGCTAAACCTTTGGAATCCAAAGCTCTCCAGTCGATCGGTGAACCAGGAAATTGGACTGCTAAATTCATCGCTAAGATGCCCCCTTGAGCCGGGTTTCCGAGTCCTGCACGGTCGCCAAGATCCGTCTCCAGGCCGTGTCCTCGGGGGCGGCGATGACCGCCGGGAAACGGTGGTGACCCGTCGCGTGGGCTTTGCCGTAGGCGGAAGTGATTCGAAAACCTCGAAACACTGGATGCTCCTCCAAATCGTGGTCTGCAAAACCGCCTGCCATTCCCAGTTTCGCGGACCGCCCCAACGGGCCGAAAGGGGATCGCCCGGGGCCAACATCCAAGACGCAGGGCTGGGAAGGGTTCACGCGGAGACGCGGAGAGAGAGGGACGGTATGGCCTCCGGAACTCCAGTCTGCTTCCTCCGCGCTCTCCCGGCTCCGCGTGAACGGAATCTGCACGGCCGAGACCTGCTGTGTGGTCCCGCGCAAGGACTCCAAAAGCATCCCCTCGGCGTCTTCCTCCTTCTCCCGCTGGGAGAAGGCCGGGGTGAGGGTTGTCGGAACAAGACATCCCTCACCGAGTGGTCCCCCGGAGCCTTGGCGAAGGAGGAACCCTTCGAGGGCGGCGTCCCGCGACTGCGGGACCATGGATTCGGTGAGGCTCATTTTCTCGGTGGCCTGGGCTTCTTCGGCTTCACCAGCTTCTTCAAATCCTTCGTGGCCTGCTCAAAGTCCGCATCCACTGGGCGGGGGGCACAGGCGGTGAGTGCCTTGAACTTGTCGTATTCCAACTCGGCCTTGGCCTGAGCCATCTCGTGCGAGATTCGCCCGGCATGGGTGAGGATGTCGCGGTCGTTCAGGGTCAGGAACCCATTCAACTTCTCGATCCAGTCCGCCATGTGCATGGGCACCCGCCGCATGGCCTGACCTTGGGCAAAGATCAGGTATTGCTCGACGAGGTTGTTCAACGCCTCCAACTCCGGTTCGCTGAGGTAGTTCTTGGCGATGGAGACATCCTGTTTGCGGATCACGGCTCCCCTCCAGTTGGTCAGACCGAGGTTGGGCTTCGCCGCATCGACGCGACCGTGAACGATCTCAGCCGCGGTCTGCCCGGTGATGGCCCAAT